>QCBY01000006.1 GCA_003279005.1 Prochlorococcus sp. AG-347-J22
TGGCTTGCGCAATTAAATGAAAGAGAACAAAAAATTATGAAACTTAGATTCGGGTTAGATGGGGAAGAACCACTTACACTAGCCGAGATAGGAAGACAAATAAATGTTTCAAGAGAAAGGGTCAGGCAACTAGAAGCAAAAGCAATATTAAAACTCAGAGTAATGACAACTCATCAAAAAGCAGCATAATAAAATTGTTAAAATTTGCTTTTATTTTAGTTTATATATTTATTATTTTTTTTATATCAATAATTTATAAAAGTTTTAATCCAAAGAATAAAGAGACACTAAGAAAAATAATACATATTGGTATAGGACCTTTAATTCCTTTCGCAAAATATTTAAATATTGATCAAACTTCTGCACTGTATTTTACAGGGCTTGTTTCATTATTAACTTTCATAAATTACCAATCAAAATTATTCCCAGCTATTGAAGATGTAGACAGAAAAAGTTACGGGACATCATTTTATTGTCTTAGTTTATTTCTTTTAATTTTCCTTTATTGGAACAAAGATCCTACTGCGCTTGTGGCAGGGTTTTTTATAATGACTTTTGGAGATGGCTTTGCAGGATTAATAGGCAAAAACTTTCAATCAAAAAGTTGGACTTTTTTGAACCAAAAAAAATCTGTATTTGGAACATTAACTATGTTCTTTACAAGCTTAATAGTAGTTTTTAGTTTAAGTTATTTCCAAAAATATACCTTTAACATAAATTTTTTTACTATTGCTTTTATTTCCACCGTTCTTGAACAATTTAGTATCTTAGGAGTAGATAACCTTATAGTTCCAATCTCTGCAGCGTTTTGCTTTAATTTTTTTATTACAAGTTTATAAACTATAAAATTGAATCATACAAAATACCAAGCAAAGTATTTGTGGTTTGTATATTAATGCAAGCGTCAGTAATGCTTCTCCCGTACTCAAGATCTTTTCTTTTTGTGAGTTTTTGATTACCTTCCTTAAGATGACTTTCAAGCATAATGCCTAAAATATTTTTTTCGCCATCGCAAATTTGATTTGCCACATTTTTTAGTACATCAGATTGCTTCCTGTAATCTTTATTAGAATTTCCATGACTACAATCAATCATAACTTTATGAGGCAGATTGCTTGCTTTTAATTGAGACGAAATACTATTTACATGTTGATTTTCGAAATTTACTCCTTTGGAACCTCCCCTTAAAACTATATGACCATCAGGATTACCAGTAGTATTAACAATAGAGGCATAACCTTGATCATTAACCCCTAAAAAATGATGAGACTTTGAAGCTGATTGCATAGCATTAATTGCTGTACCAAAAGAGCCATCGGTCCCATTCTTAAAACCTATTGGCATAGATAATCCTGATGCCATTTCTCTATGAGTTTGACTTTCAGTAGTCCTTGCCCCTATTGCTGTCCAACTGATCAAATCAGCAATATATTGCGGAACAATTGGGTCTAACAACTCTGTAGCTGAAGGTATACCTCGAGTTGCTAAATAAGATAATAAATTTCTAGCTCTTCGTAAACCAGTATTGATATCATATGAACCATCTAAATGCGGATCATTTATTAATCCTTTCCAACCGATTGTAGTTCTTGGTTTTTCAAAATATACTCGCATTACAATTTCTAATTTATCATTGTAAATTTTTCTAAATTCATGAATATATTCTGCATATTCTTTAGCTGCCTCAATATCATGTATTGAGCAAGGGCCAACTATGACTAAAAGCCTTGGATCATTCTTGTGTAAAATACTTTGTATTGATCTTCTAGCATTAGAGACAGTATCAGCAGAGGTATAATCTAAAGGAATATCATTATGAAGTTTACTTGGAGGTATTAATGGACGTGTTTCGACAACATGCAAATCAGATGTTTTTTCTAAAGATTGATTGTTGGATGAAGTCGGCATTGAATAATTAAGAAGTTTAAATATTTAAAAAAGCATTTATGAATACTCTTCTTATTAATATTAAAAATAACAATAGATTAGGCATTAAACCTCACAAATGACGAAATTGGAAACATTGCTCAAAGATTATGAAGATCACGTAGTTGAGAGAGCCTCTAAAGGTATACCTCCATTGCCACTAAATGCAGAGCAAACAAATTGTATTACGCAACTATTAGAAAAAGAAACAATTCAAGAAAGTAAATATTTACTAGATTTGCTTATCAATAGGGTACCACCAGGAGTTGATGAAGCAGCGTATGTGAAAGCAAGCTGGCTTACAGCAATTGCTCAAGGAGAAAAAAATTGTAAATATATTAATTCTGAAAAAGCAATTGAAATACTGGGAACAATGATAGGTGGATATAATGTTAATTCTCTAGTTGAAATACTCAAAGGGAAAAATAGTTTACTAGCTAAAAAAGCAGCAGAGGTTTTAAAAAATATCATTCTTGTTTACGATTCAGCGAATGATATTTATGAATTATCTCAAAATAATATTTATGCAAAAGAGGTAGTAAATAGTTGGGCAAATGCAGAATGGTTCAAAAATAAAAAAGTTCTTCAAAAAGAAATTACTTGTCTAGTATTCAAAATTGATGGTGAAACAAATACAGATGACCTATCTCCTGCAGTTCATGCGACAACACGTCCAGATATACCAATGCACGCATTGGCAATGCTGGAATTTAAAAAACAAGATGGATTAGAAATTCTTGAAAATCTTAAAAAACAAGAAATTCAAATTGCTTATGTTGGAGATGTAGTAGGGACAGGAAGTTCAAGAAAATCAGCAATAAATTCTCTGATATGGCATATTGGCGAGGATATCCCTTTTGTCCCAAATAAAAAAACAGGAGGAATAATAATTGGTAGTAAAATAGCTCCTATTTTCTTTAATACGGCACAAGATTCAGGAGCACTTCCCATAGAGGCTGATGTATCTCATATGAAGACAGGAGATTTAATAAAAATATTTCCTTATAAAGGTGTTATAAAAAAAATTGAAAAAAATTCCGATTCTGAAGTAGTAATAAGTAAATTTAACTTGAGTCCATCAACTATTACTGATGAAATTCAAGCTGGAGGAAGAATTAATCTCATGATTGGAAGATCACTCACAGACAAAATTAGAAACAAATTAAATTATAAACCTAGTGAAATATTTATCCGGCCAGAAAATCCAAAAAAAAATAATTCTGGTTTTACTCAAGCACAAAAAATAGTTGGTAAAGCATGCGGTCTAGAGGGGGTTCGACCTGGAACGACCTGTGAACCAATTATGACGACAGTTGGGAGTCAGGATACTACTGGCCCAATGACTAGAGATGAACTTAAAGAATTAGCTTGTTTAGGATTCACTGCAGATTTAGTTATGCAAAGTTTTTGTCACACAGCTGCATATCCTAAACCAGTAGATTTGCTTACACACAAAGAATTGCCTGACTTTATATCTCAAAGAGGTGGAGTAGCTCTAAAGCCTGGAGACGGTATAATTCATAGCTGGCTAAACAGAATGCTTCTTCCTGATACTGTTGGTACAGGTGGAGATAGTCATACTAGATTTCCTCTTGGAATTTCATTTCCAGGAGGATCAGGAATTGTTGCTTTTGCTGCTGCAATAGGATCAATGCCATTAAATATGCCAGAATCAGTACTAGTAAAATTTAAGGGCGATTTATTGCCAGGCATTACATTACGAGATTTAGTAAATGCAATCCCCCTCTTCGCTATTAAAAAAGGACTTTTAACTGTTGAAAAAGCAAATAAAAAAAATATATTTAACGGAAAAATTATGGAAATTGAGGGATTACCTAACTTAAAGCTTGAACAAGCTTTTGAACTAACTGATGCCACTGCTGAACGCTCATGCGCCGGAAGCACAATACTTTTATCAGTGGAAACTGTTCAAGAATACATTAGAAGCAATATTTGCCTTCTAGAAAAAATGATTGAGAGCAATTATGAAGATTCAAAGTCAATATCAAGAAGAATTAATGATATGAAAAATTGGTTAAAGAAACCTGAATTAATTTATCCAGATCTTAATGCCTGTTACGAAGAAATAATTGAGATTGAATTATCACAAGTTAAACAACCTATAGTTGCTTGCCCTAACGATCCAGATAATGTGAAAGAAATTAGTGATGTCTCAAATACAAATATTGATGAGGTTTTTATAGGTTCTTGTATGACAAACATTGGTCATTATAGGGCTGCCGCAAAAGTTCTTGAAGGTGTGAAAAATTTAAAAGCAAAACTATGGATATGTCCACCTACAAAAATGGATGAGGAAACTCTAAAAAATGAAGGTTACTATGAAATATTTGAAAATTGTGGAGCAAGATTAGAATTGCCTGGTTGCTCTTTATGCATGGGAAATCAAGCAAGAGTAGACGAGGGATCAGTAGTATTTTCTACTAGTACAAGAAATTTTGACAATAGACTTGGCAAAAATGCTCAAGTATTTTTAGGAAGTGCTGAATTAGCAGCAGTTTGCGCACTTCTAGGAAAAATCCCCGAAATAGAAGAATATCAGGATATTACTAAAAATAAAATAAATCCATACTCAGATGAACTTTATCGCTATCTTCAATTTGATGAAATACGCGATTTCAGCTTGTCAAAGTAATCATGGATTATGCAGAACCTTATAAAAGAAAATATTACAAAAACAGGTAATAACTCTTCTCGTAGCATTAAAAAATTACTTAAACAAAGATCTTTCGTAGTTGTCATATCTCTTTTATTGACAGGTTTAGGGGCTTCCATAACGAGCATATCTTTTAAAACTGGAATTTATTTTATTAACACTTGGAGATTAGCATTATTAGAGCAATTTCCATCTATTACAGTTCTACCAATTTTTGGTGCCATTGGAGGTGCATTAGCGGGATTTTTAATTAAAAATATTGCTCCAGCCGCCAAAGGTTCAGGAGTCAGTCAAATAATGGGATTCTTAAGGCATAAAAAAGTTCCAATGAATCTAAAAGTAGGATTAGTAAAGCTCATATCTGGCATTGTTGCAATTGGTAGTGGCTTCCCGCTGGGGCCAGAAGGTCCTTCTGTTCAAATGGGTGGCTCTGTTGCTTGGCAAATGGCAAAATGGCTCAAGGCTCCATTAGCTTTTAGAAGGGTTATTGTTGCTGCAGGAGGAGGAGCTGGAATAGCTGCCGTTTTCAGCGCCCCACTAGGAGGATTTGTCTATGCAATAGAAGAATTATTAAACTCAGCAAGACCAGTAGTTTTATTATTAGTTATTATTACAACCTTTATAGCGGATTCTTCTGCTGATATTATTCAAGCCTTAGGTTTAGATCCTAAAGCAGGAGGATTTGATTTTGACTTAGGATTTTTAATACAAAAAGAATATGACCCATCAGTATTTTTCTTACCTATTGATTTTTTTTATTTGGTTTTACTGGGAGTAATTATAGGAATTTTTGCAGAGCTATACAGCAAATTTATTCTTTTAATGCAAAATCTTGGAAAACGATGGTATAAAAATAAATTTGTTTTAAAAATGTGTATTTGCGGCCTTATCTTGGGAACTATCTATTCTTTCTTACCCAGCACTTTTCACAATTTAGATGAGTTGCAAAAAATAATAGCTGAACAAAATACCAGTATTAGAATTGCTCTTTTAGCTGTATTAGTACTTTTTATAACAACAGGTTTAGCTGCTTCGTCAGGTGCACCCGGAGGACTGTTTTATCCTATGCTCACTTTAGGTGGAGCTATTGGACTAATAATGGGTAGCTGGGTGGAGATAATAACAGGTCATGCACCAAGTACATATATATTTGCTGGAATGGGAGCTTTCATAGCAGGCTGCTCTAGAACACCCATCACAGCAATGTTTTTAGCTTTTGCGTTAACAAAAAATTTATTGATTATGAAGCCCGTTCTCATTAGCTGTATTGCAAGTTTCCTGGTAGCACGAGCATTTAATGAAAAATCAATTTATGAAAGGCAAATTCAGATTGAATTAGACGATTAAGAATTATTTTCAGTCAAAGACAGCAGTTTTGCTCTTATAAACAAAAACTTGATGATTTAAATGTAATCTTACAGCCCTTGCTAAAGCAACTCTCTCAATATCCCTACCTTTTCGAATCAAATCATCGACTTCATCTCTATGACTTACATTTACAGTACATTGTTCAATAATTGGACCCTCATCAAGATCTTGGGTTACATAATGTGCTGTTGCACCTATTAATTTAACACCCCTTTTCCATGCACGATGATATGGTTGAGCTCCTTTAAAAGCAGGTAGGAAAGAATGATGAATATTTATTATTGAAGAAAACTTTTGCAAAAAAGAGTCACTCAAAATTTGCATATATTTAGCAAGTACAACAAGATCGATATCAAATTGTTCGATCAATTTTAAAATATTATCTTCAACTTCAGATTTTGAAGAATTAACAGTATCAAAATAAACAAATTGCGAATTAAAGTCATTCGCAATACTTTCAAGATCAGGATGATTAGAAATTATTAATGGGACATTCATTTTGAGCTCACCATTTCTTACCCGCCAAAGTAAATCAATTAAACAATGATTTTGTTTACTCACAAAAATAGCAACATTTGGAATCTCATCAGAATAATTAATATTAAATTTTCCATTTATATCAACTGCAATTTTTTGAAATTTATCATAAATCTCCTTTTTATTAATAGACGAATGGATATTATTCCATTCAATCCTACTAAGAAATAATCCCGCATCCTGATCTGTATGATGATCTGAGTGCTTGATATTGCCGCCATAATTTGATATCCAACTTGTAAGCTGACTTACTAAGCCTGGACGATCAGGACAAACAATTTTGAATATAATTGAGGGATGTTCCAAAGAAAATTTAATTGTTTAATCAAATAAGGAAGTACATCTAATATATCAATGAAAAGATTAAAAGAAAATTTCCAAAAACCTCATATACTCATTGTAGGTGCTGGAATAATAGGAAAGTTTAACGCAATAGAACTCTCTGAATTAGGATATCGAATAACGATCGCAGATCCAGTATTAGATAAAAATAGTAGTAGTGCTGCATTAGGTATTCTAATGGGAAATATATATCAAAAAAGAAATGGAAGAAGTTGGATACTTAGAAAGCAAAGCCTTGAATTATGGCCAAAATGGATCAAATTTTTAAAAAAGTTTAATGAAGAATTAGATATAGAAAAACCACTTATAAAATTAACAACAAATGATGAAAAATTTGAAAAGCTAAAGAAATTTGTTAACGACAATACAAACCAAGGACTGGAAATTCTAGAGAAAGACTCAACTGTTATTAAAAATATTAATAAGACTTTCAGAACAAAAAATATTAAAGGAGTTATTTCCCACAAAGATGGGAGAATAGATCCTCTATTATTATTAGATACATTAAATGTTTACCTTAAAAATAAAAAAATAAATTTTTTAAAAGATGAAATAATAAAAATTAAAAGGTTAAACCAAAAGTGGATTGCCACTTCAGGTGATAATAACGAAATCAAAACTGACGCAATTATCTTATGTAATTCTCTCAATTCAATAAATTTAATAGTAGACAAACCTCATAAAATCCAATTAAAACCAGTCTTAGGTCAAGCTATAGAAGTTTGTGCAAGCTTTGATGAGGTTAATTTATTATCCCTGCCAAAACATTTCAACATTGATAACAAAAATTTAATTCCTTTGACAAAAAATAAGATAATCATTGGTTCAACCGATGAATATCATGAAAAACCAGAAGAAAATGTCTTCGAAAAACTTACTGATTTCATTGAGAATAAACCTCAATGGCTCTCTAAAGAGAGAGTAACTAGAAAATGGTTTGGAATTAGATCAAGACCAGAAGGAGAGCCATCGCCTATTCAAAAAAATTTAGGAAATGGATTATTCATATGTACTGGTTTCTATAAAAATGGATTTTTACTTGCTCCTTCATGTTCCTATTGGGTAGCAAATGAACTAAATAAATATTTTATTTAATCTTTTGTCTCTGTGAAGTCTGCATCAATTACGTCATCATCACCACTTTTATCATTTGATTCATTTGAATCTGGACTACCAGGTGCTGGCGGCTGATTACCTTGCTGTTGATAAACTGAGGAGCCGACTGCATAAAGTTCTTGTTGCAGTTCTTCTAATAGTTTCTTCATAGATTCATAATCTTCTTTAGAGGTTGCCTCCTTTAATGCCTTACTTTTTTCTTCAACTTTAGCTTTGGTGGAGGCATCTACTTTATCCCCCAACTCCCCTAACTGTTTTTCCGTTTGATAAACAAGAGTTTCAGCTTGGTTCTTTAAATCAATTTTTTCTCTTTTTTCTTTATCAACAGATGCATTTGATTCGGCATCTTTGACCATTTTCTCAACTTCATTATCTGACAAAGTTGAAGCACCTGTAATGGAGATAGATTGTTCTTTGCCACTACCTTTATCTTTGGCGGTAACACTTAAAATACCATTTGCATCAATATCAAAGGTTACTTCAATTTGAGGAACACCTCTTGGAGCAGAAGGGATACCATCTAACCTAAAAGTTCCTAAACTTTTATTATCTGAAGCCATTTCTCTTTCGCCCTGCAAGACATGAATCTCAACATTAGTTTGTCCGTCAACAGCAGTCGAATAAGTCTCAGCTTTTTTAGTTGGGACAGTTGTATTTCGAGTAATCATTTTTGTCATTACTCCACCTAAAGTCTCTACACCAAGAGATAAAGGGGTGACATCCAGCAATAATATATCTTTAACTTCTCCTGCTAAAACTCCTCCTTGAATAGCTGCACCTACAGCTACAACCTCATCTGGATTAACAGTTTGATTAGGATCCTTTCCTGTAACACGCTTAACTAACTCTTGAACGGCTGGCATTCTAGTTGAACCACCAACCATAACTATTTCATCAATTTCTCCTGTAGAAAGCTTTGCATCCTTAAGAGCCTGCTCTACGGGAACTCTACATCTATCGATTAATTTGGAAGCAAGCTCTTCAAAATTTGCCCTCGTCAGATTTAAATCAAGATGCTTTGGACCTTCAGGAGTAGCAGTTATAAAAGGTAAATTTATTTCACTTTGAGTAGCATTAGAAAGTTCAATTTTTGCCTTTTCAGCAGCTTCAGTAAGACGTTGTAAAGCCTGTTTATCTTGTCTTAGATCAATGCCTTCGTTTGTCTTAAAAGTACTTGCAAGATGATCAACAATACATCTATCAAAATCATCGCCACCTAAATGAGTATCACCTGAAGTTGATAAAACTTCAAAAACACCATCTCCAACTTCTAAAACAGAAACATCAAAAGTTCCACCACCTAAATCAAAAACAAGTATTCTTTCATTACTCTTTTTATCTAACCCATATGCTAAAGCAGCAGCTGTAGGTTCATTTATTATTCTTAAGACTTCAAGTCCCGCAATTTTTCCTGCATCTTTTGTAGCCTGTCTTTGAGAGTCATTAAAATAAGCTGGAACTGTTATTACTGCTTGAGTAATATTTTCTCCAAGATATTTTCCGGCATCTTCAGAGAGTTTTCTTAATACCTGAGCACTTACTTCTTCAGGAGAAAATTGTTTGTCTAGAACTGGACATTTTAATTTTACATTTGAACCAGCTTTTTCAACTCCATAACTAACTTCTTTTGATTCATCATTAACTTCATCAACTCTTCTACCAACAAAGCGCTTAGCTGAGTAAAAAGTGTTTTCAGGATTCATAACAGCTTGGCGTTTTGCAATCTGGCCAACAAGTTGATCTTGATTCTTTGTATATGCAACAACAGATGGAGTTGTTCTGAAACCCTCTGCATTTGCTATTACAGTAGGTTTACCACCTTCCATAACAGCTACACAACTATTAGTTGTTCCTAAATCGATTCCAACAACCTTCCCCATGGGTAAATAATTTTTTTAATATTCTCCATAATCGGTCATCGACGTCATTATTGTTACTCTGAAACGAGGTGTGGTTCCCGAACAGATTACAATTTTTCTTCAAAATTTCTCTAAAAATGATTACTAGTAAAACATCATTTCTTGCTTTGATTGGAAACCCAGTAAGTCACTCTTTATCTCCAATAATACAAAATGCAGCCATACAGTATTTAAACCTTGATTTAATTTACATAGCAATTCCTTGTAAAAACGAAGACTTAGAAATAGTAATTAATTCTTTAAAGAAAATGAATTGCAAAGGTTTAAATATCACAATTCCTTTTAAGCAAAAAGTATTTGATTATTGTAGTGAAATATGTCCTGTTGCAAAAAAAGTAAAGGCTATAAACACTCTTAAATTAGGAGAAAATAAAGATTGGAGTGGAACAAATACAGATATAGAAGGATTTATCTATCCTTTAAAAAAACTTGATTTAGTAGAAAAAACTTCCATAGTTCTTGGCTCTGGAGGCGCAGCAAGATCTGTAATTCAAGGTCTTATAAATTTAAAATTATCAAAAATAACTATTATTTCTCGTAATGCAGAATCTTTAAATGAACTGATTACTAACTTCGAAAATGATATCAAAATTAAAGGAGTAATGAATACTGATACTAAAACTGATAATTTAATTCGAGAAGCAGATTTAATAGTTAATACAACCCCGGTAGGCATGAGTAAAACTAATAATGATAATGAATTACCATTTGGCCAGAGTATTTGGAACGCTATAAATTCAAAAACAATTGTTTACGATCTTATTTACAATCCTTCTCCTACTCCTTTTTTAAAATTTTGCGATAAAAAGGGATGCATGACTATTGATGGGTTACAAATGCTGATTGCTCAGGGAGCTAAATCATTATCATTCTGGACAAATGGGTTAGAAGTACCTTTTGAAGTTATGCATGAAGCAATAAAAAAATACCTTTAGAAAAATAATTAAATTTAAATACAAGAATTTTGACCTTTATAATGTATCGTAAGTAATGAACAGACGCTCATTAAACAAATTGTGAGCCAAAGACCTTGTCTGAAAATTATGACTGATCAAATCTATTACGAAACTATGTATATTCTTCGCCCAGATATCGCGGAGGATGAAGTTGCTAATCATATTAATAAATACAACAAGCTTCTTGAAGAGCAAGGGGGCAAAATAATAGATAGTCAAATGCGAGGGAAAAGAAGATTAGCATATCAAATATCAAAACATAGAGAAGGAATCTATGTTCAATTAAGTCATAAAGGTGATGGTCAACATATTTACAAGATTGAAAAAGCAATGCGTCTAAGTGAAGATGTTATTAGATATTTGACCGTCAAACAAGAAGGACCTCTGCCAACTCCAAGATCTTCTAGCAAAGATCCTAACCATTCAGAAAAAAAAGAAGATATCAATATTAATCCAAATACTGAATCAGAACCTAAAGCTGAAGAAACAAATAACAAAGAAAAAGGTGATTCAAAATCTCCTGCTCCTGAAATAAAAGAACCGGTTTAATCTTGAAGCTTAATTATTCTTTTTTTGTATTTAATTCTGCCCATATTTTGTTAGACATCCCCCACATGTAAATAAATCCTTCGGCATACTCATGGTTAAAAATATCATCTTTACTATAGGTTGCTAAATCTTCTCTATAAAGAGAATTATTTTCAGAAGATCTGCCAATTACTATCGCATTTCCTTTATGCAATCTTATTTTGACCCTACCATTAACAGAAGTTTGAGTTGCATCAATAAATCCATCTAATGCTTTCTTTAGAGGACCAAACCAAAAGCCCTGGTAAACTAATTGACCCCATTTTTTATCGACTAAATTTTTAAAATTTAGAACATCTGGATTTAATGTCAAACTTTCCAATTCTTTATGCGCTTTTATAAGAAGTAGAAGACCAGGGGTTTCATAGATTTCTCTACTCTTAATACCAACTACTCTATCTTCGATCATATCTATTCTCCCAAAACCATGCTCTCCAGCAAGATTATTAGCCTTTTGAATAATCTCCACCGGACTTAATGATTCATTCCCTATCCCAATAGGAAATCCATTTTTAAATACAATTTCTATGTCTTTTGGGGAATTTGGCGCATTATTAATAGAGGAAGTCATAGCAAAAACGTCTTCATCTGGTTCTTGCATTGGATCTTCCAATAAACCAGCTTCAATACTTCGACCAAGAAGATTTACATCTATGGAATATGGTGACTTCTTAGAAACAGGAGCAGGAATACCAAATTTTTCTCCATACAAAATAGCTTCTTCTCTACTCATGTTCCATTCTCGAGCAGGCGTAATAATCTTTAAATCAGGTCCTAAAGCATGAATTGCCAAATCAAATCTTACTTGATCGTTTCCTTTCCCTGTACAACCATGAGCCACGGCATCAGCATTTAATTCTCTTGCTAAATTTACAAGATTTTCAGCTATCAAAGGTCTAGCTAAAGCAGTTGATAAAGGATACTTTTCTCCATAAAGAGCATTTGCTCTAATAGCTGGGAAAGCATACTTCTCAACAAAATTATCTACTAAATTGGCAACCACAGATTGCGTCGCACCAGAATTTAAAGCTTTTTGCCTAATACTTTCTAAATCATCTCCTTGACCAAGATCAGCTACAAAAGTTACTACTTCTGAAATTCCATAATGATTTTTTAAATAGGGTATACAAACACTAGTATCAACTCCACCTGAATAAGCAAGAACAACTTTTTTTACCTGCTGCATTAAAAATTACCTCCAATGAAAGTTTGAAATCTTAATTTTTTTCAACTTCCAAAATTTTATTAAAAACTAATATTATTGTAACTACAAGTGCTGGACCAAAAACTAGTAAAAGAACAAGATAATTATTAATTAATAAACTTTCTGGCTTTAAAAAACCATAGAATCTAAAAAAAATAGCCAGTAAAACTGAAATTAGTGATATAAAAAAATATTTTAAACTTTCTTTATCAAACAAAATTTTTTAAATGCATGTTTATGTATTATGTTATATGAAGATGTGTTTTTTTAATGGACTCAAATAAACTCCAACTAAGATTAAATGAAATTGCTGAAGTTAACCCAGCATTAAGTTGTTATCACCGAGAAGACCCGGCTCCTGTATTACCATTAAGAGAAGAGCCTGATTTACTATCTTGGTTAGAAGAAACAGGAAGACTTGTGAATGAACAGGATGGAGATTCTCAAGAAATAAGCACAATTGAAGAAGAAGAGCTTTCAGCTTTAATGGGAGAGAAAGAAGATTATAAAACCGAAGAAGATACTTCAGAAGATGATTGGGAAGACTAAAACACTAAATTTTTCTATATTATTTTTTTTAATTTTATTTTCATTAACAGTAAATTCCTTTATATTTAGTAATTTATTCATTGTAAATATTTTTCTGATATTTTTTTTGATTTCTTTGTTTTTTACAAAATTTGGTATAAAAAAAATTAAAGAATTAAACCTATTACAAAACATTAGGAAAGAAGGACCCTTAATTCATTCTTCTAAAACTAACACTCCCACAATGGGGGGAATATTCATTGTCTTACCATTTTTATTACTACTTTTAATATTAAGCAAAAAGTTTGATTCTATAGAACTATTTTTGCTGTTTATTTGTAATTTAGGTTTCTTTATAATAGGATTTTTAGACGATTACTTAAGTATTACTAACAAAAAGAATACAGGTTTAACAGTAAATGAAAAGTTTTTATTACAAGCTTTAATTTCCATATTATTCATAGTATTAGCATTTCAAGGGAGTTACATTAACCCTTTAATCGACATATTTAATAATTGGAATATAAATACTTATGCAATTATAATTCCAATTTGTTTTATAACTTTAATAGGTTTAAGTAATGCAGTAAATTTAACTGATGGCTTAGATGGATTAGCTGCGGGATGTAGCTCAATAGTCTTTTATGGACTTGGTACAGAAATATTTATCAAAGGGCAAAAAGAATTAATAATTTATGGTTTAATTTCTTTCGCAATGTCAGGTTTATGTATGGGATTTCTAAAATTTAATAAATATCCCGCAAAGATATTTATGGGAGATACCGGATCATTAACAATTGGCGCAACATTAGGATCTATATCAATATTAACTAATAGTTTTTTTACATTGTTTATTATCTCAGGAGTGTTTATTATTGAAGCTTTATCAGTAATTATTCAAGTAGGTTTTTTTAAAATCTCCAAAAGAATTTATAAAAGTGGGAAAAAAGTCTTTTTAATGACTCCAATTCATCATCATTTTGAACTAAAGGGTGTCAAAGAAGAAAAAATAGTTGAAAACTTTTGGAAATTAAACATATTACTTGTTTTTTTAGGTATAGTTTTAAAAATAAAACTTTAAATTATTATTTAGTATGAGTTTCTTTACTTGGAAAGATGATGGCTTAACCAGTGATTGCGCCAGTCTTGAGGCAATGGCTTCTCGCTTTGAAGAAACTGCAAGTTTAATAAAAAGGTTATCTCAAAAAGGATTTAAATTAAAAAAACGCAAAAAAATCAGTTGATAATTCATTCTGACCCAAAAATTTTTAATCAATGGGGTTTTATTAGTGAAGAACTACCTTTCAAACAACTTTCTTTAATTCCAGATGATGAAACAATGGGGGATTTTTGATATTGACTTGTGAGGATTGATAAATAATTTCTAACATGAGTATCCCAACTAAAATGTCTATGAACGCCTTCAATTCCATTTTTACTCCATGACCTCCATTGAGAACTATTTGAAATACCTTTTTCAAGAGCAATTTTCAATTTATTAATATCGGTTACATCCACTAATAAGCCATTGTCGCATTTTGAGTGAATTTCTTTAGGCCCCCCATCATCTGTAGCAATAATTGGCAACCCACATGAAGACGCTTCAAGTAATGTTAAACCAAAAGGTTCTGTTAATGCTGGGTTAATAAAAATCCCTCCCCTAGATGCAGCCCATCTATACAAAGGTGGAATATTTGCTGGATAATGTTTCTTTGGATATGCCACTTTCCCATATAAATTATATTTATCTATCATTTCAAAAATCTTTTGAAAAACATCTCTTTGTTGAGGATCAAGTTTTGAAGTATTATCTCTACAACCCAAAACTAAAACTAAATTAGCTCTTCTTTTTAATTTTTCTGATCGTCCATATGCTTCAACTAAAGAAGGAATATTTTTTCTTCTTACTGCTCTAGAAATAGCCAAAAGTGGAGGCTTTCTTAAATCTTTCAAAAAAGGATGCATCAAATTATCAATTTCAGAAGTTTCAGTTGTTGAATGGATATGATGAAATTTAATATGATCGACCCCAGGAGCAATAACTCTAGCTTTTTGAGGTACAAAAGAGGTATATTGCGAATATTGGCATACAGATTCTTGTTTAGTGCTTGTCACAACAATATCTGCATATTTAAGAGCCTCTTCCTCTGATTTAATTCTTTTACTAATACGATACAATTTTTCAATTTGATTAAGTTGCAATCCAGCCTCAAGTAGTTTTCTTTTTTTCTCTCTTCCTAAAGAATGCCCAGTAAAAATAAAAGGTACTTTAAGTGCTTTTCCTAATCGAACTCCTACGTAGCCTGCATCAGCATAATGAGCATGTATAAAATTTGGCTTATTTTCGCATTTTTGATAATAATTAATGAGGTTCTGAATTAATTCATCTAAATAAGGCCAAAGTAATTCCTTTCTCAAATATTTATTAGGACCAAATTGAAATCTCAATATTTGTGCTCCAGGTTCAATAAATTCTCTCTCTTTTGAATAAGAACTATCTATTTTCCTATCATTAATAAGACGGGTTACTAAATCTACTTGGTCAACTTCACGAACATTGGCTAAACTTTTTACCAATTCCAATACATATTGCGTTTGTCCACCAGTATCTGAATCTCTACCTAGTTCAAGACTATTAGAACGTATTAAACCATGCAAATGTAAATATAAAAATTTCAAACTCATTTTTACTTCCTAGAATTCAATCCTCTAACAGAAATAAGCTGTATTTCACTTAGAAATATTAAGAAAGCATTATGATTTGATATTCAATAAAAAATTTAAATACGCAAAACAAAGGCTATGAATACTTTTAAACAATTTTATAAAAGAATAATTTTCACTTTACCGGATAAAGAATACGAAGAAATATAACTAATTAAGAGTTTGATTAAGAGCTTTCTTTAGATATTTTGCTGTATAACTCGATGAATGCTTAGCAACATCTTCAGGTGTACCCTCAACTATAATTTCCCCACCTTTATCACCTCCATCAGGTCCTAGATCAATTATCCAATCTGAGCACCTAATAACATCTAGATTATGTTCAATAACAACTACTGAATTACCTTTATCTACTAAACGTTGGATAACGTCCATTAATTTATGAACATCATAAAAACTTAACCCAGTTGTTGGCTCATCAATTAAATATAAAGTTTTCCCAGTAGCTCTCTTTGACAATTCAGTTGCTAATTTTACTCTTTGTGCTTCTCCACCAGATAATGTTGGTGCTGGCTGTCCTAATTTTACGTAACCAAGTCCTACATCAACTAATGTAGATAATCTATCAGCTGCCTGAGGGATAGCAGAAAACGTCTCAGCAGCCTGCTCAACAGTCATTTCTAAAACATCTGAAATATTAAACCCTCTATACTTTACTTGCAAGGTTTCTCTATTAAAACGAGCACCCTTACATACATCGCATTGGACATAAACATCAGGTAAAAAATTCATTTCAATAACATTAACTCCTTGCCCTCTACAGGCTTCGCATCTTCCTCCTTTTACATTAAAACTAAATTGCCCAGCTTGATAACCTCTAGCTTTAGCTTCGACAGTCGCGGTAAATAATTGTCTAATAGGGTCAAAAGCACCCGTATAAGTAGCGGGGTTAGATCTTGGTGTTCTTCCAATAGGAGATTGATCAATAACAATTACTTTATCTATTGCTTTAATACCTTTTAACTCTTTAACCCCTTTAGGAAAAGGAACTTTCAACCCTAGAGAGTGACACAGTGCAGGATGTAATAATTCATTAACTAATGTACTTTTCCCACTTCCACTGACTCCAGTTACAGAAACTAATCTTCCTAAAGGAAATTCAACAGATATATTTTTTAGATTATTCTTATCGCAGTTACTTAAAATTATACTTTTTTTAACGGAAGATCTTCGCTTTTTAGGGGTAGGTATTGACTTCCTTCCACTAAGGTATGCTCCAGTTAATGACTTTTCCTCATTTAAAACATCTTCAAATGTACCTTTTGCAATAATCTGCCCTCCATAAACTCCTGCACCTGGCCCTATATCCACAAGGTAATCTGCCGATTTCATAGTATCTTCATCATGTTCAACAACGACTAAAGTATTTCCTAGATCTCTAAGGTCTTTTAATGTTTCAAGTAATCTGTCGTTATCTCTTTGATGTAATCCAATACTAGGTTCATCTAATACATATAAAACACCAGTTAAACCAGCACCTATTTGTGTTGCTAATCTAATACGCTGAGCCTCTCCTCCCGAAAGAGTCATAGCTGGTCTATCTAAAGTTAAATAATCTAAACCTACATTTATAAGAAACTTTAACCGTAATCTAATTTCTTTCAAAACTAACTCGCCTATTTGTTTTTGTTTCTCAGATAGAATAATATTTTCCTTCTTATTTTTACTTAATCCCATAACTCTCTCGATATGTAATAAAGTATCCGAAACACTTATAGAAGTTAAATCAGTAATGTTATAAGGACCTAGTTTCACAGCAAGAGCCTCTGGCTTTAATCTTTTGCCAGAACATGTTTTACAAGGAACTAACTCTAAATATTTTTCTAATTTTTGTTTAACTAATTCTCCATTAGATTCGCTTAATTGCCTTTCTAAGATTGGCAAAATTCCTTCAAAAGGTCTTTCAAAACCGCTAGCAGTATTAAAGCGGCTATCAGCTTGAATTAAAATTGGCTTATCAGATCCTGAAAGTAAAACATTTTTTTGTAAATCAGTCAGATCTTTCCATGGAGTTTTTAATTCAAAACCATAAGCTTGACCAACTGAATAAAGCAAAGAAAAATAATAAGTGTTATCTTTTTCACTCCAAGGAGCTATAGCAGCATAAACAGGTAAAGAAGTGTCAGGTATTACTCTATCTGCAGTAAATTTTTTTAAATAACCAATTCCATGGCAATCTGGGCATGCTCCATAAGGACTATTGAATGAAAATAATCGTGGTGAAAGTTCTTCAACAATAGATCCATGGATTGGACATGCATAATTCTCTGAATACAGCTTTTCTTTATCTAAATTAGGTGGTAAAGTTTCCCCTTTTTTAGGAACAACTTCAACAATAGTTAATCCATCACCTCTTTTAAGGCAAGTTTGTAAAGAGTCATTCAATCTTTCTTGAATTCCCTCTCTTGCAATCAATCGATCTACTACGACTTCAATATTGTGAACATGATTTTTATCTAGGTCAATGTTATCTGCAAGTTCTCTAACCTCACCATTAATTCTTACTCGAGCAAAGCCTTCCGCCGCTAGTCCACTAAGAAGTTTTGCATGAGTTCCTTTTTTGCCTCTCACAACTGGTGCAAGTAACTGATATCTCGTTCCTTCAGGCAGCAAGACTATTTGATCAACCATTTCATCAATTGTTTGAGGAGCGATGGGCAACCCACAATGATGACAGTGAGGTTCTCCAGCCCGCCCAAATAATAATCTTAAATAATCTTGAATTTCAGTTACTGTTCCAACCGTTGATCTAGGATTATGACTTGTTGATTTTTGATCTATTGATATAGCAGGAGATAAGCCCTCAATATTATCCACATCTGGTTTGTCAACTTGACCTAAGAATTGTCTTGCATAAGCCGAAA
This sequence comes from Prochlorococcus sp. AG-347-J22, assembly GCA_003279005.1. Classification (GTDB taxonomy): domain Bacteria; phylum Cyanobacteriota; class Cyanobacteriia; order PCC-6307; family Cyanobiaceae; genus Prochlorococcus_A. The sequence goes on from QCBY01000006.1 coordinate 18,747, forward strand.
GACTTTCTACGTATCGTCTTTGACCTTCAGCAAAAATAGTATCAAAAGCTAAAGAACTTTTTCCGCTTCCACTAACTCCTGTAAAAACTATAAATTTATTTCTTGGAAGAGTAAGGTCAACATTTTTTAAGTTATGCTGTCTAGCACCTCTAATTTTTATTGAATTATCTTCACTAAAATTAATATTTTTCTTTACCATGCTTAAATCTTTATGGATTTAAAGAATCCTTATTATAGTAAAAATTTTTGGAATTATGCGGCTGCTCTATCTATAAGTGTCGAAGCATAAGTATTTGCCTCACTAAAACCACCACCTATTAATTCAATTAACTCATTTTGTCTTTCTGTTTTTGTAGTTAATTTCGAAATAGAAGTAAATGTTGTCCCGCTAATTACACTTTTCTTTACTTTAAAATGACTATTTCCATTTGCGGCTAAAAAAGGCTGATGAGTAATACACAAAACCTGCTTTTCTTGAGCAATTTCCTTTATTAAGTCGACAAGAGCATGCAAGGATTTTCCACTCAAACCAGTGTCAATTTCATCTAAGAAAAAAGTGTTAGGTTTTTTAGAAATGCTAGATTTTATTGCTAATAAAAATCTAGACATTTCTCCGCCTGAGATGACTTTGGTAAGTGGTGCCAACTTTTGATCAGGGTTTGCAGAAAACAAAAATTCTATATTGTCCTGACCTTCTGCTGAAGGAGCAACTTTTCTAAAATCAACAAGAAAATTTGCATTTTCTAAACCTAAATTTTGTAAAATATAATTCACTTTTTCTTGAAGCTGTCTTGCTGATCGCCTTCTGTGAAAAGACTGAAGTTCGAAGAGAGAATCTAGATTATTTTGCAAAATATTAATTTGATAATCTAACTTTTTAATCTCCTCCTCGTACGAATTTTTATCCATAAATGTTTTTAATTCATCTCTTTTGACAATCAATTGTGGTAGTTCTAGAGAAAATGTTCGTTCTAAATTTTGCAAATAAAATAATCTTTTTTGAATTTCTTCCAAAAAAGTATCTTCATTCTCGACATGTTCTAAATACTCTGTTAAAGCATAGATTAAATTTTCCACATCATTTTGAACATTAATTAATTTATCATTAAAATTCTTAATTGTTGAATCAAATTGGGCAACTTTACTTAATTGTTTAATTGATTCAGAAATTAAAGAACTAACTGATGGAGACTCGTTTTTATAGTTATTTAAATTTTCAAATGCTAGTTGTAGAGATTTACTTATTTCAAAATTATTAGAAAGTCTGAATTCTTTAGATTTTAGTTCTTCAATTTCGTCACATGAATTTAAATTAGCTTCCTCCAACATTTTATGCATTTCTTTAATTGCAAAATTATCCTCTTCTTTTTTTTTTAATAATTGCAGCTTATTTTCCCTTGTTTTTTTTATCATCTGAAATTCTTGCCATATAGTTTTAATCTGAATATTTATTTTCTTTAATTCTTTATGTCCAAGCTCATCTATTATTAATCTTCTATATGCAGGATCATCGTATAAAAAACTATCAGATTGACCAGCAAAATCTATTAGTAATAATCCTAAATCTTGTAAATGCTTTTTGCTTATAGATAATTCATTTATAGTAAACTTAGATATTATTTTATTATTTTTTTTAAAGGACTTTCGTCTTATAAGAATTGCACCTGATATTTTTTGAAACCCATTTTTCAAAAGCCATTCAGCCACTTTAAGCGAATTAGAAAATTTCGCTTCAATTAAACATTCTGTTTTTCCTGGACGAATTAAGTGTTTTAAAGGTATATTGGTTCCGCCGAATAAAACGTTAAGAGAGTCAAGAATCAGAGATTTTCCTGAACCTGAATCTCCGGTAAAGATATTCAAACCTTTTTCGAAATTAATTTCTATAATCTCTATTAAGGCTATATTTTTTAAATTTAATTGTATTAACATGTTAGTGATTACATATAAAAAAAATAACTTCTTTTTTAAGAAAAAAAAAGGTTTTAAATTAATATAGTCATGAATGAAGAGTTTACCGATTTTATTGAGGCTTCAGGATTATTAGAGTATGATCCAAAAATAATTTCCAAGATTTATAAAAAAAACCCTAAAAGACTTTTTAGAAGGCTTTGGCAAACTCTGATTCCAATATTTGTTTATATTATTTCAGTTTTATGGGATAAATTTACAGGGCGACTGAAAAATAAATCTAATGCAAGATTCAGAGCAAAAGAATTGACTAATTTATTAGTTGAATTAGGTCCTGCATTTGTTAAAGCAGGTCAAGCTTTATCAACTAGACCCGATATTATTCCAAGTGTTCTTCTTGAGGAGTTATCCGAACTCCAAGATCAACTACCAGGATTTGATGGAGATAAAGCCATGGAACTGATAGAAGAAGATTTAAATAAAAAAATCGATGAGATTTTTTTAACTATTGACAAAGAGCCAATTTCTGCAGCTTCCTTGGGACAAGTTCATAAAGCTATCTTAAGAAATGGAGAAGTTGTAGCTGTTAAAATTCAAAGGCCGGGTTTAAGAGAACAAATCACGCTTGATTTATACATTGTTAGAAATATTGCTAATTGGTTAAAAAATAATATTGGACTTATAAGAAGCGATCTTGTTGCTTTAATTGATGAATTGGGGAAAAGAGTTTTTGAAGAAATGGATTATTTAAATGAAGCTGAAAATGCCGAAAGGTTTAGAGATTTTCACTCACACAACTCAAAAATAGCTGTACCAAAAATTTATAAGGAAATAACTTCGAGAAGAGTATTAACGATGGAATGGATAGATGGAATAAAGCTGACAAATCTTGAAGGTGTTAAAAAATTAGGTATTAACCCTGACAAAATGATTGAAATAGGTGTGCAATGTAGTTTAGAACAGTTACTAGAGCATGGCTTTTTTCATGCTGATCCGCATCCAGGAAATTTATTAGCCTTGAAAGATGGAAGGTTATGTTACCTAGATTTTGGTATGATGAGTGAAGTTACAAGAAACTCAAGATCAGGTTTGATACAAGCTGTAGTGCATCTTGTAAACAAAAATTTTGATAAATTGTCTCAAGATTTTGTTAAGTTAGGATTTCTTTCAGAAGAGGTAAATCTTGAGCCTATTGTTCCAGCTTTTCAAGATGTATTTATAAATGCAGTAGAGCTTGGTGTATCAAAAATGGATTTCAAAAGTGTAACTGATGACATGTCTGGAGTTATGTACAAATTTCCCTTTAAACTCCCTCCATATTATGCTCTCATAATTAGATCTTTATTAACTTTAGAAGGAATTGCTTTGAGCGTGGATCCTAATTTTAAAATACTTGGTGCTGCTTACCCATATTTTGCAAGAAGATTAATGGAGGACCCTGATCCACAGTTAAGAGAAAGTTTAAAAGAAATGCTTTTTGATAACAAACGATTTAAATGGGATAGATTAGAAGATTTACTTTCGAACGCCGCGAAACAAACTAATCTAAATTTAGAGAAACTTCTTGATGAAGTTATTAATCTTCTTTTTTCTCCTAAGGGTGGATTTCTGAGAAATGAAATTGTTGAGAGTTTAACTAATCAAATTGATTCATTGAGTTTAAACTTATTAAAAAATGTCAATAATTACCTACCAAAATCTTTAAAATTAAATATAGCTAAAGGGAATGATGATATTGATAATCTTATTCTAAATATAGAGCCTTTCCGAAACTTTTTAGAAATCATAAAAAAAGTGCCTGGGTACTCTATTGACATTTTTTTAAAAAGAGTACCAAGGCTTATAAACGAACCTTACACAAAAGAAATGAGTCTAAATATAGTAAAAAAAGTGACAGAAAGGAGCGTAGTCAGACTAGTTAAAATTGCTGCTGGCGCGAACATATAAAATGAATTTTTCAAAAAATTTAATCTTAAAGATATTTTTAATATTTTCTATTAACCCATTTTTTATGACTACTCCTAAAGCTAAGGGAGCAGAAAATATTAAAATAATATATAGTATATTTTCTCGAACAATTACTGTTGAATCTTTAAAAAAATTTGCCAATGATGGATATTCATCTAATAAATTAAAAAAAATTTTAAATGCCACTGGTACTCCACATAATAAAATTCAATCAGTGTTAAATAAGAATTTTGAAATTCCCATAACTATTGCAAGCAAACTAGTATATTCCGAAATAGGAAATGTCTTTTTAACTAGACTTTCTTCCATAATTCACACTCCTAAAACAAATGATAAGAGGACTGGAATGTTAGCCTTGAGATCAAGTGTTGTTCAAGGGATCTATTTAGGAAATGGGAGTATAAACCTCATAAAATTTTTTGAAAGTTATCCAACTGAAACTGTTATTTTAAACGTAAACGCTTTGAGTAAAGTAATGAATAAAGTAGAATCAATATCAGAATTATTAGATTTTTTCACTAACAAACCCTTAGAAAAAATAAAAGAAAATTAAATAATTATGTATTTATTAAAAAAAATTAAAAATAAATTGCAACTCAATTATAAGAAAAAAAAATGGCCGGGATTAATTAATGCATATAAACAACATTTGCCCGTATCTTCAAAAACTCCAATTATATCTTTAAAAGAAGGCAATACTCCTCTAATTTTTAGCCAATCAATAAGTGATTTAATTGGAAACGATACGAAAGTTTATTTAAAATATGATGGTCTCAATCCTACTGGCTCTTTCAAAGATAGAGGAATGACAATGGCAATCAGTAAAGCAAAAGAGTTAGGTAGTAAAGCAGTAATTTGCGCTAGTACAGGAAACACTTCTGCTGCCGCTGCTGCTTACGCTTCCAGAGGGGGGTTAAAATCTTACGTTTTAATTCCTGACGGATATGTAGCCCAAGGTAAACTTGCTCAAGCTTTAATTTATGGAGCAGAAATAATTTCTATTAAAGGAAATTTTGATAAAGCTTTGGAAATTGTTAGAGATTTATCTGAAAAATATCCAATAACTCTTGTAAACTCCGTAAATCCTTACCGCATACAAGGTCAAAAAACTGCCGCTTTTGAAATTGTTGATGATTTAGGTTTTGCGCCTGATTGGCTTTGTATACCAATGGGAAATGCAGGTAACATTTCTGCATATTGGTTAGGTTTCAAAGAATACTCAAAAATAAAGAAAAATTTAAATTTACCAATCATGATGGGTTTTCAAGCTGCAGGATCTGCACCTTTAGTTAAAAATATAATAGTTAAAGATCCTGAAACTATTGCAACTGCAATCAGAATTGGAAACCCGGTTAATAGAGATAAAGCGAAAGTAGTAAGGAAAGAAAGTAAAGGTGATTTTCAATCTGTCACGGACGAAGATATTATTGAAGCTTATAAGAAACTTGCAAAAGAAGGTATATTTTGTGAACCAGCAAGCGCAGCATCAGTAGCCGGGCTAATTAAAAATAAAAACAGAATTAAGAAAAGATCAAATATAGTTTGTGTTTTAACTGGCAATGGATTAAAAGATCCAGATTGCGCTATTAAAAATAACGATGCTGTTTTCCAAAATAATATAGAGCCTTCATTAAGAGAAATAACAAAAATTTTGGGATACTAACTTTACAAAAAATTTAATTAACTGTGGAAATACTTGAAAAACAATCAAAATTCTGTTGATTAGTTATTAAAAATAAAATTAGAATGTGAATAAATCTTAAAAGAAATTATTTATATCATAAAATATTCACAAAATACAAAATTTTTCCACTAAACATTAATCTTTAAATTACAAACATACCGGATAATTTTGGCTTTTTTCCACAATTTCCACAACAACTATTACTACTATATAAATTACTAAATAAGAAATATATTATAGAAATTAGAGGATTAAAAAGAAAAAATATTTAATTGCAATAATTAAGAAAATAGACCTAATATATAAATAAAGTTACGTATTCAGATGGAGATTGTTTGTAATCAAAATGAATTTAATTATGCTATTCAATTAGTTAGTAAGGCAGTATCTTCAAGGCCTACTCATCCAATTCTTGCAAATATACTTTTAACAGCTGACCAAGGAACTAACAAAATTAGTTTGACTGGATTTGATTTGAATTTAGGAATACAAACCTCATTTGATGCTACTGTTACAAAAAGTGGAGCAATTACTATCCCTTCAAAACTTCTATCTGAAATAGTAAATAAACTTCCAAGTGAAACCCCTGTTTTACTTAATTTTGATGATAGATCAGATAATATTTTAATTAAAAGTGATAAAGGATCGTTTAATTTAAAAGGAATTCCATCAGAAGATTATCCTAATTTGCCATTTGTTGAAAGTGGTAATTCCTTAAGTATTGATCCAAGCTCTTTTTTAAAAGCTTTAAAATTAACGATCTTTTCCAGCAGTAATGATGATTCCAAGCAATTGTTGACTGGAGTGAATTTTAAATTTAATTTGAAATGTTTGGAGTCAGCTGCAACTGATGGACATAGATTAGCTGTTGTTTCAGTTGATAATAAGGAAAATTTTGAAGAAAATTTATCTGATGAAGAAAATTTATCAGTCACTATTCCAACAAAATCTTTAAGGGAAATTGAAAAACTAGTTAGTTTGAGTACTTCTGAAAATTCAATTAAACTTTTTTATGATAAAGGTCAATTAGTATTTATTTCTTCTAATCACATAATTACAACTAGAACTTTAGAAGGTTCTTATCCAAATTATTCTCAATTAATTCCAGATACTTTTTCAAAACTTTTTACATTTAATACAAAGAGATTAATTGAAGCATTAGAGAGAATAGCTGTATTAGCAGACCAACAAAGTAGTGTTGTTAAGATTAAGTTAGGAGAAAAAAATTTAGCTTTAGTAAGCGCTGATGCTCAAGATATTGGCAACGCTAATGAACTTGTACCTGTATCCTATGATTTTGATCATTTTGATATAGCCTTTAACGTAAGGTATCTCTTAGAGGGTTTAAAAGTTATTTCAAGTCAAAATGTTATTTTTAAATGTAATCTTCCTACTACGCCAGCCGTTTTAGTGCCAGAAGATAATATTAATTCTCTTACTTATACTTACTTAGTTATGCCCGTTCAAGTTCGCTCTTAATTTGAAACTACCAAAAGAATTTTTATTAAGTGATTTATTAAGCCATAGCGTAAAAGGTAATGCGAGTCTGAATTATGGTACAGGTGAAAATGTATGGATGCACCCGCCTGTACATAGGATTTTAGGATGGTATTCTAGACCTTCAAATTTCGATTTAAAAAGAAACGTATGGAAATTAAACCAAATTAATCAAATTATAGAAAACGATATTTTTGTAAAAGGAAATCCTGCTATTTCAGATTTAGCAACCTTAAATAGATTTCCTAACTTAATAGAGGCTAATCTAATAAACTCTAATGGTTCAAAGATTGGAGTAATAGCAGATTTTTTATTTGAAATGAAAACCGGAAATATAAAATTTTATTTAATTTCTCGTTCTAATCCAAGAATTCCAGGTTCAAGTCGATGGAAATTAAATATTGAAGATATTATTGATCAGCAACCTGGTTTAGTTTTTTGTTCATTGTTATCTTTAGAAGATTTGTCATTAATTAAGTCAAGTCTCAAAAACACGATTTTTAAAAAAGGAAAAAAAATTATAAATCGCTTTGATGATATGAAAAATACTGCAGCAAATAGATTAGAGGACTGGCTCGAAGAAGATGAAGATATAAACAAAAATTCAGAATTTAGACAAAATAGTTTTTATAATGAAAATCAGAGTGATAGAACTTTCAGAAATAAAAAAGAAAATGATCCTTGGATTTGATTAATGATAAATTCTTTTAATAATGCTCTTTACGATGTGAATGAATCACTCAAAGTTGAAAACTTAACTATTAATGATTATGAAGAGATATGCAAAAGACTTGGGCGACAACCAAATAGAACGGAATTAGGAATGTTTGGAGTAATGTGGTCCGAACATTGCTGTTATAGAAATTCAAAAAGATTATTAGCTAATTTCCCCACCAAAGGAAAAAATGTATTAGTTGGACCTGGAGAGAATGCTGGTGTAATTGATGTCGGTAATAATCAGAAACTTGTTTTTAAAATAGAGAGTCATAATCATCCCTCTGCTATTGAACCTTTTCAAGGAGCCGCAACAGGGGTCGGTGGGATATTAAGAGATATTTTTACTATGGGGGCTAGACCTATTGCAGTTTTAAATTCTTTAAGGTTTGGTAATCTCGATAAATCGTCTAATATCTCACTCCTTCGTGGAGTAGTATCTGGCATATCTCATTATGGTAATTGTGTGGGAGTTCCTACTGTTGGTGGGGAAATAGATTTTGATGACAGTTACTCTGAGAATCCTTTAGTTAATGTTATGGCTTTAGGTTTGTTAGAAACTGATGAAATTGTATGTTCTGGGGCTAAACAGGTAGGTTCTCCTGTTCTTTATGTAGGAAACACAACAGGTAGGGATGGTGTAGGTGGCGCTAGTTTTGCAAGTTCGGAATTAACTTCTAATTCTCTTGATAATAGACCTGCAGTACAAGTAGGAGATCCATTTATAGAAAAAAGTCTCATTGAAGCTTGTTTGGATGCTTTTAAAACGGGAGATGTAATTGCTGCTCAGGATATGGGGGCTGCAGGTCTCACATGTAGTAGTGCGGAAATGGCAGCGAATGGAGGTTTAGGAATATCAATTAATTTAGATTTAGTCCCCGCTAGAGAAAATAATATGTCTCCTTATCAATACTTATTATCCGAATCTCAAGAGAGAATGTTACTCGTCGTAAAGGAAGAAAAATTAAATATTCTCATTCAGCAATTTAAGAAATGGGGATTGTTTGCAAATGTTATTGGTGAAGTGATATCTAGAAAAGAAGTTATCATTTCTCAAAAAAATCAAATTGTTGCTCAAATTCCTACTTCTGCTTTATCAGATGAAACTCCAATTAATATTCACAATGTTATTAAGGAACCACCAAATTTTTTATTAAAAAAATGGCAATGGTCAGAAGATAAATTACCATTAGTTTGTAAAAATATGATTCTTTCTCTTAAAGATCAAAAATTTTATTCAATACCAGAAATCATTTTAAATCTTTTATCAAATCCATCGATTGCTTCAAAAAGTTGGGTTTATCGTCAATATGATTCTCAAGTACAATTAAATACTGTATTTAAGCCAGGTGAAGCAGATGCAGCATTAATAAGGCTTAGGCAGCAAGATGAAAAAAATAAAAGAAAAATTTTTACTGGTATTGCAGCTTCCGTCGATTGTAATAGTAGATGGGTTTTATTAGATCCATATAGAGGAAGTATTGCAGCTGTTGCTGAATCTGCGAGAAATGTAAGCTGCATAGGTGCTGAACCAATTGCCATAACAAATAATTTAAATTTTTCATCGCCTGAAACGGATATAGGATATTGGCAACTTTCGTCATCTTGCGATGGAATTTCCAAGGCATGTACTGCTTTGGAAACACCGGTTACTGGTGGGAACGTTTCCTTATATAATGAATCTATAAACCAAAAGAATCAATTAACTCCTATCAATCCAACACCTGTCATTGGTATGGTAGGAAAGATTGAAAATGTAGATAAAGCTATTTCTTCAGGGTGGAAAAATATTAATGACCAAATTTGGATAATTGGGACCATTTCTTCTGAATCGACCCTAGGTGCAAGTTCTTATTTAGAGTATTTTCATGGTTTAGTTACAGGTAGGCCTCCAAAAATTGATCTTCAAGATGAAAAATACTGTCAAAGTTTTTTAAGAGAAGCAATTTTAAAAAATTACATTACTTCTTCTCATGATGTTAGTGATGGCGGGTTAGCTATAGCTTTATCAGAATGTTGTATTTTGTCTTCAAAAGGAGCAACTATAGAGTTAAATGATAAAAACATTCGTGAAGATAACTTATTATTCAGCGAAGGAGGTTCAAGAATAATTTTTTCACTTAATAAAAAAGAAGAAGATAATTTTCTGAATTTTGTTAATAGCAAAAGTAAAGATTTTTGTCAGAGTATATATGTAAAAAAAATAGGATTTGTTACTAAAGAGAATCTTAAAATATATGCTGAAAACAAAGAACTTTGTAATCTTAGGGTTGATGAGTTAACCAAAAAATTTAATAATAGTATCTCAAGTTGTTTTTAATAATGAATAAATATATGCAATTTTTTAAAATTATCAGAAATTAAATTATGTGTGGAATTGTAGGAATTGTCTCCTCTGATGATGTGAATCAACAAATATACGACAGTCTTTTGTTGCTTCAGCATCGAGGACAAGATTCCACGGGTATCGCTACAATGGAAGATACTATTTTTCATTTACATAAAGCTAAAGGTCATGTAAACACTGCTTATAGAACAAGAGATATGAGGAATTTAATAGGTAAGGTTGGGTTAGGACACGTCAGATATGCTACAAAAGGTTCTGCAGACAGTGTTGAAGAAGCGCAACCATTTTATGTGAACGCACCTTATGGAATTGTTTTAATTCATAATGGAAATCTTACTAATACCAGAGATCTAGAAAAACAATTATTTAACGTAGATAAACGTCACACTAATTCTTCAAGTGATACAGAAATGTTATTAAATATATTTGCGACTGAATTACAAGAACAAATTCATAGTAAAGACTTACAACCAGAAATCATTTTTAATGCAGTGAAAAACCTACATAAAAGAATTCAAGGGTCATATGCTTCGATTGCGCTTATTTCTGGTCATGGTTTACTAGCCTTTAGAGATCCTTTTGGTATAAGACCTTTAGTGATAGGAAAAAGAACTTCTTCTGATACTCAAAAAGAAGAGTGGATGGTGGCAAGTGAATCATTAGTATTAGAGAATAATGATTATACAGTTGTTAGAGATGTCGACCCTGGTGAGGCAATTTTTATTACTCATAACGGCGAATTCTATTCAAAGCAATGTTCAGAAAATCCAAGTCTATTTCCTTGTGCATTTGAATATGTTTATTTAGCCAGACCAGATTCAGTGATGAATGGAATCTCAGTTTACAAAGCTCGCTTAAAAATGGGTGATTATTTAGCAGAAACAATTAAGCAAACAATAAACTCTGGGGATGTTGATGTCGTAATGCCTATTCCTGATTCTTCTCGTCCTGCGGCAATGCAAGTAGCAAGGCAATTGGGTATAGAGTACAGAGAAGGATTTTTTAAAAACAGATATGTTGGCAGAACTTTTATAATGCCTGGACATCAAAAACGCAAACAATCCGTAAGGCAAAAGTTAAATGCTATGAGTACGGAGTTTAAAAACAAAAATGTATTAATAGTTGATGATTCTATAGTTAGAGGTACAACTTCAAAACAAATAGTCCAAATGGCAAAAGATGCAGGGGCAAATAAGGTTTTTTTTACATCAGCAGCACCCCCTGTAAGATTTCCTCATGTGTATGGAATTAATATGCCTAATAGGGATGAATTAATAGCCCATAATAGAACAATTCCTCAAATAGCAGAAAAACTCGAAATTGATAATTTGGTATATCAAAGTGTTGATGATTTGAGGAAATCTATTATTATCGATTCTCCAGTAAAAGATTTAGAGATGAGTTGTTTTACAGGATCTTACGTAACAGGAACAGTAAATCAAGAGTATTTAAAATGGGTTGAAAATGAATATAAATCTTAATTTACAAGATTTTCTAGACGTGAACAATTCTCAAGATACTCATCTTTGTCTAGATTCAGAAAATCAACTTTCAGGATATTTTTGCCAGGGTTAGAAGATAATTTGGTTAAATTTAATCTTGCGGATTTATTCTTATTTGTTTCACAATCAATATATTGATTACTAGAAAGAACTTTTATAAAATAATCATTATTAAGTTTAATTTTTTCATTTATAAACCCTAATTTTGAATTATAAGAATCATAAATTTCATTAATTTTTAGTTTAAAAAATTTTCCTTTTTTAGAAACCAAAAATATATGATCTTTTTCTATTCCTTCACAGCAAGAAACTATTTTTTCTTTGGGTAAAAGTTTTATTAATAATATTCCTTGTGATTGTTTGGTATTTGGTTTTAAATATTTATTAGACAAATCAAACTTAAACATTCTACCAATAGAAGTTAATATGATTATTTTATTTTCTTGGCTATAGACAAATGAATCAACAACTTTTGTAGAATTTTTTAATTTTGTTATTGAAAAAATTCTATTACTTCTAAGCATATCTTCATCAAATAAAACTTTTTTAAATTTTCCGTCTGAAGTTAAAATGCATAAATAATTTTTTAACTTACTGTCTAGATCATGAAAATTGATAATTTCTTTTGGATCTATATTCCCTAAAATTTTTTTATCTAACTTATAGTCAATATTATTAATATTTGATTTCCAATTTATTTGGAGAACCTTGCCCGAAGATGTTACTCCGATAATTTTCAAACTTTTTTTAATATTGCATATAAACTTTTGAACATTTTTAGTTTCAATAAATTTATTCTCATTATCTAATAATTTTTTGTAATTGGGATAAATTAATTTTTTCAAATACAATCTATTATCTATTGAAATTTTTGTTTCTTTAATTACAAGTTCTTCTAATATTTGATTATTAATAGTATCTAATTCTTCAGCTTGATTAACATCTTTTAAGATTTTTGTTTTTCTTTCTGTATTAAAAATTCTCTTTAAATTTTTTAGTTCTTCAATTAAAGTCTCAAGAAGTAAATTTCTGTCATTAAGTAAGTTACTGAGATATTTCTTCTTTTTACTTAGTTCTGTCATATCATCTTCTATTTGCTTTCTTTCTAAATTTGTTAACTTTTTTAGAGGCATGCTTAAAACAGCATCTGTTTGTCTACCACTCAGAACAAGCTTTGGCATTAAAATTGATTTTGCTTCAGCGGCGTTTTCTGAGTTTTCAATAACCTCAATAATCTTTCTTATATTTTTAGTTGCTATTGAAAAACCTTCTAATATTTCAAGTTTTTCAGATGCTATTTTTAAGGAATATTTAGTTCTTTTTCTAATTGTTTTTTCCCTAAATTCCAAAAAATAATTTAGATAATTTCTTAAAGTAAGTTGAATAGGTTTGCCGTTTACTAAAGCTAAAAATATTGCTCCAAAATTTGATTGTAATGAGGTTTTTTTGTATAAATTTGATATCACAATTTCAGGATTAGAATCTTTTTTTAATTCAATTACGATTCTCATTCCATCTCTATCACTTTCATCTCTAATATCTGATATCCCATAAATTTTTCCTGAATTTACTAATTCGGCGAGTTTTTCAATCCATCCAGCTTTACTTATTTGGTATGGTAGTTCCGAAATTATTAGTGCATTTTTTTTATGTTTTCCTTTGCCTAAATTAATTTCTTCACTTTTGATAACACCTCTTATTGTCATTGATCCTCTTCCACTTTGGTAAACTTCTTTGACCGCATCATTGTGAATTAATTCTCCTCCTGTAGGAAAATCTGGACCCAATATAATTTTGGACAATTTTTTGTCACTAATTTCTTTATCTCTTATCAAAGCAATTAAACCATCAACCATCTCACCCAAATTATGTGGAGGAATATTTGTAGCCATTCCAACGGCAATTCCTGAGGATCCATTTAAAAGCAAAAAGGGTAATTGAGCTGGTAATACGTCTGGCTCTTGTTGTGAACCGTCAAAATTATCTGAGTAAGTAACAGTATCGGATCCAATTTCCTCTAGAAAACACTCATGAGCTATAGGTGCAAGACGAGTTTCGGTATATCTCATAGCAGCTGGAGGGTCGTTATCAACAGATCCAAAATTTCCGTGACCATCAAGAGTTGGATATTTGGTAGAAAAATCTTGAACTAATCTAACCAAGGCTTCATAGACTGCTTGATCTCCATGAGGATGATATTTTCCTAGTACATCTCCAACAACTCTGGCGCATTTTCTAAATGGTCTATCTGGAGTAAGTCCTAATTCGTGCATTGCGAAAAGAATTCTTCTCTGAACTGGTTTTAGTCCGTCTCTAGCATCAGGCAAGGCACGGCCAATTATCACGCTCATTGCGTATTCTAAATATGAACGTTGCATTTCTTCTTGCAGCGATATTGAAGTGAATTTTTCCTCAGTCATGCAATAGGAAATTTACTTTTTCTTTTCTTAAACTAAATTAAGATTAATAGGTAAATAAATATTTACCAGTATTAATATTTATTAGAATTAATTTATTTTTGTTTTTGCAGATAATATTTGTTCTTTAAGTTGAGTACTTTTAAAAAGTTGTTCAGTAGAAATTTGTAGCTTTTCACCCCAAAGCTGTTCTTTTCTATATTTACGTTCTACGTAATTAGGATTTTTGAGTAAAGCTTTTTTTGCTAGAGATATCGCTTCATTAATATCCTTATTTCTTAAACAGGTAGCAAGTGCTAAAAGTGGTTCTGCGTCCTCTTTTATAGAAATAGCTTTTTTAAAAGATACTATTGAAAGATTTATCTTATCTAGTTCATAGTACGCTAAGCCTTTGTTATTAAGTGCTTGCCAAAAATCTTTTTTTATTTTTATCGCTTTGTCAAATTCTTTTAAAGCTCTTTCATAATTTTTTTCCATTAAATATATATTTCCTAATTGAAAAATTGCGTTAAAGTTTTTCGGTAGGATTTTAATACCTGATTCTAAAGAAATTTTGGCTTTTGTTATTTGCGATTGTTTTAAGTATATTGAACTTTTTGCAAAAAAAATTTCACCTAATTCAGGGTTGATTTTCTGAGCTTTGTTTAAAGAAATTAATGCATCTTTATATAACTCGCTGGCGATTTGTGTTTCAGCAAGAATAGTCCATAAAGTTTCGTTTTTATTATCAATTTTTACAGCTAATTTTGCCAAATTTAGACTATCTTTTATTTGACCAAATAGTAGAAGCTGATAAGCTTGTTTCCCAATTGATAAGGCTTCTTGTTCTAAATTTTTTATTTCTGGAAAGTAATAAAAGGGTATGATAGCTTTTAAATTTTGAGAATTAAAAATAAAGCCACTTATTATTGAAAAAAATAATAATCTTATTAGAGACTTTTTCATATCATAATTTTTGTTTCAGCATTGCTTTTATATTTCTTCTCCACATCCAGGGTTTAATTCTCTTTAGTGTAGTTCCTTTAAGATTCTCTTCCCATCTTTTTTCGTCCCAATTTAATGATTCAATATTTAGATTCTTAATCCATTTTTTTGGAGCAGCCTCAATACTTTTATTAAAAGGGGCTGTTTTATTCCATGGACATACGTCCTGGCAAATATCGCAGCCAGCAATCCATCCATTTAGATTTCTTTCAATAAATTCTGGAAAAGAATGATGCCTGCTTTCTATAGTATGGTAAGCAATACATAAATCAGAATTTATAACAAAAGGTTCTGTTATTGCATTTGTTGGGCATTTTTCAATACATTTTTCACATTTTCCACAGAGAGATAAGGATTTATTATCAGGTGTTAACTCTTTGTTAAGGATTATAAAACCTAAAGTTAGCCATGATCCATATTCTTTATTAATAATATTGCTATTTTTTCCTATCCAGCCGAGACCAGCTTCTTCTGCCCATGCCTTTTCTAAAAGCGGAGATGTGTCAACACAAATTTTCCACTTGCAATTTGGAATTTCATTATCAATCCATTTACCTAATTTTTTTAATTTTTTAAAAATTACTTTGTGATAATCCTCTCCTTGGCCATATTTCCCAATTTTGAATTTTGAATTTTGTTTTTGCTCTTCATTTAAATAATTAAAACCAACAGTTAAAACACTTTTTGCTCCTTCTAAGAGAGATTCTATATTTTTTCTTTTTTCTGATTCCATCCATTTCATTTCACTATGATAATTATTTGCCAACCATCTTTCTAACGCTTTAGTTCTTAATTTTAAACGTGAACTTCCTGGGATCGATGCAATTCTAGACACAGCAAAACCTTCAAAGATCGCCCTTTTTTTGAGCTTATTACTGAATTCTTTATTGTTTTGAGTTATATCTTTCATGGCTATATTATGATTTAGATTGGAAAAAATGTAATAAATAACATAAAAAACTAATAAATTATTTTAATTTATTAAAAATAAATATATCCCTATCAAGTAAAAGTAGTTAAATTGTTAGTAAAATGAATAAAGTTAGGAATTTTAATTTTGGCTGAATCAACGCAAAGTCAAGATTCGAACCTAGGTACTAGGCTTCAACAAGATTTAAAAAATGATCTCATAGCTGGATTGTTAGTAGTCATACCATTGGCAACTACTATTTGGTTGTCTTCTATTGTTAGTAAATTTGTTCTCACCTTAGTAACTTCTGTTCCTAAACAACTAAATCCATTTATTACATTAAATCCTCTTTTACAAGACTTAATTAATTTAACCTTGGGTTTGACAGTACCTTTACTAGCTATTTTGCTTATTGGTTTAATGGCTAGAAATTTTGTTGGTAGGTGGTTATTAGAATTTGGTGAAGGTACTTTATCAAAGATTCCAGTCGCAGGAGCAGTTTATAAAACTCTTAAACAATTACTAGAAACTTTTTTAAGTAATAAATCTAATAGATTCAGAAGAGTTGTTTTAGTAGAGTATCCAAGAGAAGGATTATTTAGCGTTGGTTTTGTAACTGGAGATGTTGGTCCATCACTTCAATCAGAATTAGACGAGAAACTATTAAGCGTTTTTATCCCAACAGCGCCTAATCCAACAACAGGATGGTATACATTAGTTCCAGAATCTTCTGTTAAAGATCTCAATATCTCTGTAGAAGATGCCTTTAGAACAATTATTTCCGTTGGTATTGTTAATCCAGATGATAAAGTGAACTCTACAAATCCAACGTTTTCAAAATTGTTTTCTCAATTAAGAGCCTCTTCAAATATCTCATCTACTTAATTGATGCATAATAGATCGCTTTCTCGAGAATTATCTTTACTTTCATTAGGCCTAATCAAAGATAAAGGAAATTTAGAATTAAATAAATTTCAAATAGAAGAAGTTTTTGAATCTGCTTTAGATACTTTAATAAATCACTTCAGAGATGAGTTAAATGATTGTGAAATGGATTTAGAAAATGTATCTCAAAATCTTTTAGAAAGTGAATTAAAGGAAGGTAGTAATTCTTCTTTTGGGATTGTTCGAGATGAACTCAAAAAAGCTTTTCATAAGATTGAATCTGTAATGAATTCTCTTTCAGTTACTTTAGATTTTCCTAAATTGTTTGTTTCAAGTAATCAAAAAGATATTAGAGAAGATGTTAATCAAAGAATTTCAAGCATAATCTTTAATTTACAAACAATTGATTCTGAAATTGATGCTGTTATGGATGGATGGAGATTAAAAAGATTGCCAAGGATTGATCGCGATATTTTGCGCTTAGCTTATGTTGATATTCATTTTTTAGATACTCCTATTGCAGTGGCATGTGATGAAGCTGTAAATTTAGCTAATAAATATAGTGATACTCAAGGTAGAAAGATGATTAATGGTGTTTTAAGGAGATTGCAAAGAGTAAAGGTGAAATAATTATTGGATATAAATCGATAATTTTTTATAATTAATTAAATACGATCTAACAAAATATTTATGAATAATAATGAATCTGATGCTTCTCGTGAATGGGCTGCTCAAGCTTATGCTTTATTAAAACAAAAACAAGAATTAAAAAAGCAAGAAGAGCAACTAAAAGAAGAGCAACCAAAAGAAGAGCAACTAAAAGAAGAGCAACCAAAAGAAGAGCAACTAAAAGAAGAGCAACCAAAAGAAGAAGTTCATGTCCAAGATTTTTCTAGTGTCAAATATGAAACAGAAGCCAAATTAGGCGAATTTGATGATGAATTCACTTGGTCAGCTATGGTGTTAGCTGCGCAAGGTAAAAAAGTAAATGAAATTTCAACAGACGAAATAGATTGGTTAAGTAAATTGCGAAGAGGTTTAGAAGAAACAAGAAAAGGTTTTGTAACAGAATTATTGGATAAATTAGGAGATGATCCACTTACACCAGAATCTTTAGATGATTTGGAAACTTTATTAATACGAGCTGATGTTGGGATTAATTCAACAGATAAGGTCATTAATTCTCTTAGGAGAAAATTGAATGAAGAAGTTTTGGGAGGAGATGAAGGTATAAAATTTTTAAAAGATGAGTTACGAGTAATAATTGATAAGCCAATAAAAAATTCTGGAAAAAATATACTTGTTCCACAAAGGGGTAAGCTAAATGTTTGGTTAATAGTTGGTGTCAATGGAGTTGGCAAAACTACAACTCTGGGTAAACTTGCTTATTTATCATCAAAAAGCAACTATAAAACTTTAATAGCAGCAGGAGATACTTTCAGAGCAGCAGCAGTGGAACAATTAAAAGTATGGGGCAATAGAAGTAATGTTGATGTTATTTCTAATCAATCAAAAAATGCAGATCCTGCAGCAGTGGTTTTTGATGCTATTAATGCAGCAAAAAAAAGAAAAAGTGATTTATTACTCGTAGATACTGCGGGTAGATTGCAAACCAAAAATAATCTTATGGATGAATTATCAAAAATTAAAAAAATTATTGATAAAAAAGTACCTGATGCCATCATTGAATCATTATTAGTTTTAGATGCTAGTCAAGGACAAAATGGATTAAAGCAAGCAAAAAGTTTTGCAAAATCTGCAAACTTAAGTGGTGCAATAATTACTAAGTTAGATGGAACTTCAAGAGGTGGGGTTTCTTTAGCTATTTCTGAGGAAGTTAATTTGCCAATTAGATTTATTGGAGCTGGAGAAGGTATTAAAGATTTGAGGCCTTTTAATAGTTTTGAGTTTGTTGAGGCTCTTCTTGCTGATAGATAAAAAAATTAGTTAATTCTTTTTAAAAAAGCTTTTTTAGTGTTAAAACATACCTAATACATGCAATTTGTTTTGTCTAATAATCAAAAAGAAAAATTACTCTCAAATGATGTAATTCAAAAATTTTTAGAAAATGATAATAAATTGCCATTTGATGAAAATGAAAATTTTGCTGAAATAGCATCTTCGTTAGCTTATTATTTAAAATCTTTTTCAAATATTAAGAGATTCTTAGATTATATTGCTTTAATTTTAAAACATACTTTCAACCAACAATTAAGTTTAATTATTCCTTTAAAACAAAACGGAGAGATATGGAAAGAAAATTTTATTTTTTCTGGAGATACAAAAAATCCTAAAATTGATAATGAAATTAAAAGTTATTTAAAAAAATTTGATTTTTCAAAAAATCATAGATTAAAGGAAATTGATTTCTTTACAAAAGCTTTAAACAATAAATTTAACGAATGTGTAATAAAGTCTTATAAAATTTCCTCAAGAGGAAAATGTAGGGGATTTGTCTATACTTTTAATCAAGAAATATTCAATGAGTCTTCAATAAAAGAAAGAAATTTAAATTTTATTATTAGTTGTTTGGCGGTTGGTTTAGAAAACTATTGGTTAACTAAAACAAAAAAAAAGCATGAGAATTTAGACAGAGAAATTTCTATTGGAGCAGAAATTCAATCACAACTACTACCTGATTATTGTCCAATTATTTTTGGGGTTGATTTAGCTTCCCATTGTAGACCCGCGCTTCAACTAGGTGGAGATTATTACGATTTTATGTCTCTGAAAACAAATATCTCTGAGAAGAGAAAGGAAAAAGGAAGGTGGGCTTTAGTTATTGGGGATGTCATGGGTAAAGGTATTCCTGCAGGTCTTTTGATGACTATGTTAAGAGGAATGCTTAGAGCAGAGGTTTTAACAGGTTTACCTCCAGATAGAATATTGCATAATTTAAATCAGTTAGCTATTTACGATTTAGACCAGTCACATAGATTTGTAACCTTATTTTATTCAGATTATGATCCAAGAACAAAAAAATTAAGGTATGCGAATGCAGCTCACAATCCTCCTTTGCTGTGGAAAAGTTCTGAGCAAAAAATTGTAAAGTTGGATGCAGATGGCTTTGTGCTTGGTTTACAGAATGATGCTGAATATCAATGCGGGCAAATACAACTTCAAAAAAATGATGCAATTCTTTATTATACAGATGGAGTAACTGATACTTCTAATGCTCTTGGAGAAAGATTTGATGAAGAACGTTTAATTAAATCCTTTTCAAAATTATGTAATAAATCACTCAGATCTAAAGAAATTTTAAATAAGATTTTTAAAACTTTAGATGAATTTACAGGTAAAAATAGGGAATTAAATGATGATGCTTCAATGATAGTCTTTCAGATAAATTAGTTTTTTTTGTCACATATATAAAAAAATGCTTTATTAGAAGTAGCTAACGTTCTTGATTAATATGTCCAAAGTTTGGAGTAATAGATTTGATAGTAGTCTTAATCCCTTTATAGAGAAGTTTAATGCCTCAATTGGTTTTGATAAGACATTAATTTTTGAAGATATAGATTGTTCTATTGCTCATGCAAAAATGCTTGGTAAAACAAAAGTTTTGTCAAATAAAGAGTCGTTAAAAATTATTGAGGGTTTAGAGTCTATTAAACAAGATTTTATTCAAGGCAAATTTTCTCCTGGAGCTCCATCTGAGGATATTCACTATAGTATTGAAGAAGAGCTTATTAAATTAATTGGTGAAACTGGAAAAAAATTACATACAGGTAGGAGTAGAAATGATCAAGTAGGAACAGATATCAGACTTTGGTTGCGAAAAAAAATCGATGTTATTGATTTTTTACTTGCAGAATTACAAAACTCTTTACTTTCTATTGCTGAATCTAATATTTATACCTTGATTCCTGGTTATACTCATATGCAAAGAGCACAACCATTATCTTTGGCACACCATCTTTTAGCGTATCTTGAGATGTTTGAAAGAGATCGCGAAAGGATGAAAGAAGTTAGAACTCGGGTCAATATTTCGCCTTTAGGTGCAGCAGCCTTAGCAGGTACAAAAATAAAAATAGATAGATACTTTACTGCTGAAGAATTAGGATTTGAAAATATTTATAAGAATAGTATTGATGCAGTAAGTGACAGGGATTTTTGTATTGAATTTGTTTCAAGTTCAGCATTAATAATGTCACACTTAAGCAGAATTTCAGAAGAAATAATTTTATGGGTTACTGATGAATTTTCCTTTGCTAAATTAACGGATAAGTGTGCTACTGGAAGTAGCTTGATGCCTCAGAAAAAAAATCCAGATGTTCCAGAATTAATTAGGGGTAAAACTGGCCGAGTTTATGGAAATCTTCATGCATTATTAACGATTATTAAAGGTGTGCCTCTTTCATACAATAAGGATTTCCAAGAAGATAAAGAGCCAATTTTTGACACAGTAGATACTATCTCTGCATGCTTAAAAGCTATGACTATTTTATTAAATGAAGGGATAGAGTTTAATGTTGAGAAATTAATGGATTCTGTGAATAATGATTTTTCTAATGCAACTGATTTAGCAGATTATTTAGTAAGTAAGAAAGTTCCTTTTAGAAATGCTTATCAAATAGCTGGTGATATTGTGAAGTATTGCATAACGAAAAATATCTTATTTAAAGATTTAAACTTGGAAGAATTTCAAAAATTCCATAGTGAATTTAAGGAGGATATTTTTGATAATCTCAATCCTATGAGTGTAGTGAAGTCTAGAAATAGTTTAGGTGGTACAGGATTTGAGCAAGTAAAAGTAGAAGTTAATGAATGGAAGAAAAAATTATTAATCTAAATATCAATTAATTTTCTACAACATAAGATTTATTGAAGTAGACTAATATAGTATTGTATTTAGGCTGCTTAATTATTAATTAGTAGTTTTTATCTTGGTTATTATTTTAAAGTTGAGTTTCAAGTGAGTATTTTTGTTGGCAACTTGCCTTTTCGTGCAGAGCGAGAAGACATTTTAGAATTATTTACACCTTTTGGTGAAGTTATGAATTGTTCTCTTCCTTTAGAGAGAGATACAGGTAGAAAAAGAGGATTTGCTTTTGTTGAAATGGCAGATGAATCAATTGAATCAACTGCTATCGATGGGTTGCAAGGAACCGAGCTTATGGGAAGACCCTTAAGAATTAATAAAGCTGAGCCAAGAGGTAGCGGTGGCCCAAGAAGAGGCGGCGGTGGCGGTAGAGGCGGTTATGGCGGCGGTAATGGAGGTTACGGCGGCGGCAATAGTGGCTATGGCGGTGGTAATGGAAGTTACGGTGGTGGCAATAGTGGCTATGGCGGTGGTAATGGAAGTTACGGTGGTGGCCATTCTGAACCTTCTTCAAAGTATCCTAATAAATCTTCTGGAGCAGAAGGATGGGAAGATAGAAGTTATGGGAACTCTTCTGACAATTCTGAATTTGAGAATGGAAGAAGCAGAAGAAAAAGAAGTGTTATAAGTAATTCGGAAATCTCTCAAGAAAGTAACTAGTAACCTAGTTCTTTAAGTTCTGATGTCATTTTAATTAAGTAATCAATACTTAATTCTTTTTTGATAGATTTAGCTGAAATGTTTTTTCTCCATATTTTTGCTTTCGGTATATTTTCAACTAGATTTATAAGATGTTTACAAATATCCCAAGTTCCCCCTTCATTTTTTAGATGGTTGTCAATATAAGGAATTAGCGAAAATATTATTTCCGAAGCATTTTTTATTTTCATATTTTGTTTATAAATTTTTTGATCAATTTCAGACCATACTAAAGGATGTTTGTAAGCGGATCTTCCTATCATTACACCATCAAAATCGTTTAAAGCCTTTATGCATTGATCAATATTTGTAAAACCACCATTCACCTCTATAAGTAGTTCAGGATTAATTTTTTTTAATTTTTGAACTACATCATATTTAAGTGGTGGAATTGTTCTATTTTGTTTAGGGTTTAAGCCTTTTAATATTGCTTTTCTTGCATGAACAGTAAATCTGTCTGCTCCAGCATTTGCAACTTCTTTTACGAAACTATTTAGTTTATCAAAACTATCTTCTTCATCAACTCCAATTCTATGTTTAATTGTGACGGGCAAAGTACAATTATTTTTTAAAGACTCTATACATCTTGCTACCTTAGTAGGTTCTTTCATAAGAGTAGCTCCAAAGTTTCCGGAACAAACTCTAGGACTTGGACATCCAACATTTAAGTTGATCTCATCATAACCCCAATCCTGAGCCATTTTTGCTGCCTCTTTAAGTATTTGAGGATTATCTCCGCCAAATTGAATTGATAATGGGTGTTCTTCTGAATTGAAGTTTAAAAATCTTTCTTTGTTTTCTGTAAAAATTAAACTTTGGGCTACTATCATTTCAGTGTATAAAAGAGCTTTAGAGCTTATTTTTCTCATAATCATCCTAAAGTGTTTATCTGTACAATCCATCATCGGAGCAACACTTATTTTATGTGAATTATTTATAGAATTGGATAAATAACTTTTCATTAATTTTTATTCAAGAAATTTGAAGATATGAAACAATTTTTATCTAGAAGATCTTTTATTTTAATTCTAATTATGCCAATTTTAAAATTTATTATTAAACCTTATCAAGTTTTAGCTTCATCTAAAGCTTCCGATGAATCCTGGAACTTATCAAAAGAAGAATGGAAAAACAAACTGGAGCCAGAAGCTTTCTATATTTTGCGTGAAGAAGGAACCGAACGAGCATTCAGTAGTGTATTAAATAACGAGAAGAGAAAAGGGATTTTTCATTGTGCTGGTTGTAATCAGGCTCTTTTTACCTCTGAGACAAAATTTGATAGTGGTACTGGTTGGCCTAGCTTCTGGGATCCAATTAAAGATTCTATAGAAACGAAAGTAGATTTTAAATTAATTGTTCCAAGAACAGAATATCATTGCTCTAGATGCGGAGGACATCAAGGTCATGTTTTTAATGATGGACCTATGCCAACAGGTAAAAGATATTGCAATAATGGTCTTGCTTTGAATTTTATACCGGGATAATAAATTAGTGCGGCCTTCCGCAACTTGTTTTGTGCGTCAATTTCATTCACAATGGTTTTAATAAATTTTTAAAGTAATGATTGAAAAACAATCAGATAATATTGAAAATAAAGAAGAGAATTTTTCTGAAGAAAGGAGTAATACTGAAGATTCTTCCGTAATTGAAGATCAAACTAATGAAGATGAAGAATTACTTGAAGAAAGTAATGGAAATATTAATGCAGAAGATCTAAAAAATACGATTACTAATAATGATGCAAGATTAGAGCAATTAGAAAAAGAGCATGAAACTTTAAAAAGTCAGTATGTAAGAATTGCCGCTGATTTCGATAACTTTAGAAAAAGGCAATCTCGAGATCAAGACGATTTGAAGATTCAACTTGTATCTAAAGCTTTAACTGCAATACTACCCATTGTCGATAATTTTGAAAGAGCTAGGCAACAACTTAAACCTGAAAATGAAGAGGCTCAAAATTTGCACAGAAGTTATCAAGGACTTTATAAGCAATTAGTGGAAGTTTTAAAACAACAAGGAGTTGCTCCAATGAGAGTCGTTGGACAACAATTTGATCCTAATTTGCATGAAGCGGTTTTAAGGGAAGCAAGTGAAGAGTTTAATGAGGATATAATTACAGAAGAATTACAACGTGGATATCATCTAGAAGGTAAGGTTTTAAGACATGCATTAGTAAAAGTTTCAATGGGCCCTGGCAAACAAAATTCACAAGAACCCGAAGAAAAGGATAAAGTTGAAGAAGAAATTGATTCAGAGAGTTCTATTTCTGAAGATAATTGAATCCTTTAATGAACAGTTGAGTATTATCTAATGGCTGATTTTTACCAAATACTTGGTGTTTCCAGAGATGCTGATGCTGATACTTTAAAAAGTGCCTATAGAAAGTTAGCAAGACAATATCATCCTGATGTTAATAAAGATCCAGGAGCTGAAGATAAATTCAAAGAAATAGGAAGGGCTTATGAAGCTTTAGCAGATCCCGAAACAAGAGCTAGATATGATCAATTCGGTGAAGCTGGGATTGGTGGAGCGGCTGGTATGCCAGATATGGGGGACATGGGCGGATTTGCAGATTTGTTTGAAACTTTTTTTAATGGTTTTGGAGGACAATCTCCGCAAGGAGGTAGAACCCAAAGAAGAGGCCCTCAACAAGGTGATGATCTAAGGTACGATTTAAATGTTGATTTTAAAGACGCTATTTTTGGACAACAAAAAGAAATAAAGATACCTCATTTAGAAACTTGTGATGTATGCAGAGGAACAGGAGCAAGACCAGGAACTGGTCCAATAACATGCACAACATGTGGAGGTAGTGGTCAGGTTAGAAGAGCCACGAGAACACCTTTTGGTAATTTTACTCAAGTTGCAGAATGTCCAAATTGTAATGGGTCTGGTCAAATAATTGCAGATCCATGCACAAGTTGTGGAGGCAATGGAGTTAAACAAGTTAGAAAAAAATTACGTATAAATATACCTGCAGGAGTTGACTCAGGAACCAAATTGAGAGTTTCTGGAGAGGGCAATGTAGGCCTAAAAGGTGGTCCACCTGGAGATCTTTATGTTTTTATTAAAGTTAAAAATGACCCAAATCTAAAAAGAGATGGTATAAATATTTATTCTGAAATATCAGTGAGTTATCTACAAGCTATTCTTGGAGATACTGTAAATATAATCACAGTTGATGGGAAGGTTAACTTAAAAATTCCAAGTGGGACTCAACCAAATAGTACTTTATCATTAGAGAATAAAGGTGTGCCTAGATTGGGTAATCCAGTTGCTAGAGGCAATCATCAGGTTTTAGTAAAGGTTAAACTTCCAACCCGAATAACGGAAGACGAGAGAAATCTTCTTGAAAATCTAGCTTCAAAATATTCTGATCAAAATTCAAGTTCTAATAGTGGACTGTTTAGTAAATTGTTTGGTAGGGAATCTTGAATAAATTTTCTAGGGTATTGGATTTAGAGTCGGTCCCATGCCCTTTGAATTTAGTGAAATGTAAATTAGCATTAGAGAAATTATCAATAGATGAAAGTTTAATTGTGCATTTAGATAAAGGTGAACCAGAAGAAATGATCAAAAGAGCTTTAAAAGAAATGAATTATTTTTTTAAAACACTTGAAGAGGATCAAAAAACAATAAAATTAAAAATTTTAAATGATAATTGACAAAAAACTTAAAGGGCTTGTTATAAAAAAATTTAGTGATTTCTATCTAGTGGAAATAAAACAACATGAAGATTTTGAGTTTAATAATAAATTTTTATGCAAAATCAGGAAGTCTGTAAATTTTAGAAAACAACTTGTTTTTGTTGGCGATGAAGTGATTCTTAATCAAATTGATTTGAATACTAAAAGGGGAATAATAGAGAGTTTGGTAAAAAGAAATAATCTTTTAGAAAGACCATCTGTAGCTAATATTTCTAACATATACGTTATTTGTTCTGTTGAAGAACCGAAATTAAGTTTATCTCAAGTAAATAAATTTTTAATATTTGCTGAACAAATGGGGGTAGAAGTTTCATTAGTTCTCACTAAATGTGATTTGATAACAGAAGAAAAAACACATTTTTTAGTTGATAAATTTCAAAAATGGGGATATCAAGCTATCACTTTAAATTTAAATAAACCAGCTAATTTTAAAAAATTTTTGATTGAGTTAAAGAAAAAAAAATGTTCAATATTTACGGGACCATCTGGTGTTGGTAAAACTACTTTATTAAATAGGATAATTCCTGGTCTTAATAATGAAACTGCACCAGTTTCGACCAAAATCAAGCGTGGAAAAAATACTACTAGAAACGTTGAGTTATTTTCTTTATCAAGTAAAAGTTATATTGTCGATACGCCTGGATTTAATATGCAAACGCTTGAAATAGATATTAGAAAATTACCTTACTTATATCCAGAAATATATCAACAAGTAGTCAATCAAGGAATCAAATGCAAATTTCGTAATTGCTTACACATAAATGATGAGGGTTGTAATTTAAATAAAAATTTTGAAAGGTATACCTTATATAAAGAAATGATTGAATCTTTTAAGAGTCATCATTGTTTAATCCAGGGAGATTAAGATTTAATCCGCCAGTTAAGTCATTCATTCTTTCTTTCATTGTTGTAGTAGAACTTTCATGAGCTTTCTTAATAGCTTCTAAAATATTTTTTTCTATTTCTTCTTTATTGGAATTAGATATTTTTTCATTTACTTCAACTCTTAGAGGAACTTGGTTTCCGCTAATCCATACTTTTATCATTTCATCATCACTTTCACCTTTAATTTCCATATTTTCAAGTTCGTCTTGTAATTTTTGAGCGTTTTGTTGAATTTCTTTAGCTTTTTTAAAAGCTTCAGTTAGTTGTCCAAAATTTGGAAGTCCAAAACCTGCCATTTGATAAAAAAGTCTCTTTAATTAAGGATAGTCAAAACCGATCATTCTTACTTCAGGTTGAAGAAAAATACCTTTTTTTTGTAGTACTTTTTGTTGAATTACTGTTATTAGATCTAAAATATCTTTTGAATTTGCTGACGAATTGTTTACTATAAAATTTCCATGCATAGTCGATATTTCTGCATCACCTATTTTTAAACCTTTTAATCCTAATTCTTCAATCAATTTTCCTGCATAATTATTATTTGGATTTTTAAAAACGCTTCCAAAGCTTGGCAAATGATACGGTTGTGTTTCTGTTTTCTTTTTCAGATTTTTCTTTGTAGTTTCCAATAATTGTTCAATATTTCCTTTTGGTTCGAAAAATAGTTTTGAACTTAGTATCATGAGATTATTGTATTGAAAAGGGCTGAACCTATATTCAAAATTTATATCTTTTTTTTCTATTTCATAGATTTCAAGAGTTTTAGTATCAATAACTTGAACTGATAAAAGATTTTTGGCTAGCGATAAATTTCCTGACCCTGCATTCATATAAATTGCGCCTCCTACTGTTCCTGGTATTCCTACAGTCCACTCACCGCCTTGTAATCCATTTTTTGCTAATAAATTTGACATGGTTGGCAGCATAACTCCTGCTTCTGCCTCTACAATTCCTGTGTTAGAAGTTATTTTGATAGATTTCATATTTTTGGTACATATCATTAATCCTTTTAGAAAAATATTATTTATTAACATATTTGAGCCAGCTCCTATTATTCGACATTCCTGATTATTTGAATGTGCCCACTTTATTAAATTGATGAATTCATCTTTATTATTTGGTCTTGAAAAATATTCTGCAAATCCGCCAACTTTTATTGTTGTATAATTAGAAAGAAGTACTTTCTCTTGAAAATTAAAATTTTCCATTAATTTTTTCATTATCTAAAGTATTTTTTTTACTTAAGATTGACCATAAATTATGACAATCTCCTGCTCCCATATTTATTATAAAGTCATCTTTTTGCGTTAATTCGAAAAATTTTTCTTTAATTTCATAATTATTTTTTAGGTACTTAACATTTTTATTACTTTTATAAATTAAATTAGCAATTTGTTCCGAGTTAATATTATCTATATTTGTTTCTCCAGCTCCAAAAATACTTGTCAAATAAATAACATCTGCTTTTGAAAGTTCTTCTGCAAATTCATTTATAAATTGCTTTACTCTACTAAATCTGTGAGGTTGAAAAATTGCAACCAATCTACTTTCTTTTTTATTATTTTTATCCCGAATAAATAACCTTGCTAAATTAATTGTTGCTTTAATTTCATTAGGATGATGTGCATAGTCATCATAAATAATTCTTTGATTTAGTTTGCCTCTAAATTCAAATCGTTTTTTTGGCAATGTTAAAGATTTAATATTCTTTTTGATTTTTTCAAAACTTATTCCAACCATTCTAGAAGCTGCTATGGCAGCAGTTATGTTAGATAGATTGTGTAACCCAGGGATTGGAATGTTTATCATATCAATGAATTTTCCATTTTCATAATATTTGCCAATAGTATTATGTTTATTCACATCATCAGGAATAATTGAATAAGCAATGTTATTACTTTTCTCATTGGACCATTGATTACTTGAAGAAAAATTTTTTCTGATAATTTTACAATCGTAATTTATTAATAACTTTTCTGAATTAGAAGCAAATTTTTTAAATGAGTATAGTACTTCATTAATATTTTTGAAATGGTCGCAATGATCGAAATCAATATTATTTATTATTCCAATATTAGAAATATAATTATGAATTGTTCCGTCAGATTCATCAATTTCTGTTACTAGGAATTTTGTATTTTCTATATGGGCATTTGATTCATAAATTGGAATTATACCACCAGTTATTGAAGAAGAATTATGGGTGCATAATTCTAACAGTGTGGATAGGAAAGTACTTGTGGATGTTTTTCCATGGCTCCCTGCAATAGATAATGAAATATATGATTTCATTATCATTGCAAGAATTTCTGAACGGTGTTTTATTAAAAAATTCCTTTTCTTGCAATAGAGTAATTCTTCGTTTGCATTCTTAATTGCAGAACTAACAACAAAATTGACTTTTTGATTTTGAAATTTCGAAAGTACAACATCAATATTATTTTTTATTTGAGAATCAAAAATTATTGCACCTAATTCTTTTAATTTTTGTGTCTCTTGATTTTTAACCAAGTCAGAACCAGAAACAGAGTATCCTTTTTTTATTAATGCTTTAGCGATTGCAGACATTCCAATACCACCGATACCAATTAAATGAAAATGATCTCTATTCATTAATTCTTTTTTCAATTGCTATCAATGACTTAAATCAACATAACTTCTAAGTAATTATTTTGGTATTTATTTTTTACAAAAAAGTTGATTTTATTTCATGAATTAATACAAAAAAAGAATTATTTGCTTAATAAATCAAAAAAATACTTACTTTATTGCACAAAATTCTGTATGATCAGCAACTTAGGTTAATTATTAGAAAATTTTTGTTATGACTTTGCGTGTTGCTATTAATGGGTTTGGCAGGATTGGTCGAAACTTCATGCGTTGTTGGCTCAGTAGAGGAGCTTATACCAATATTGAAGTAGTTGGTATAAATGTAACTTCTGATCCTAAAACCAATGCACACCTACTTAAATATGATTCGGTATTAGGACAACTTGATGGAGTAGACATTCAATATACTGATGACACTTTTGTTATTAATAATAAAACGATCAAGTGTTTCTCTGATAGAAATCCAATGAACTTACCCTGGAAAGACTGGGGAGTTGATTTGGTTATCGAATCTACTGGGGTTTTCAATACTGATGTAGGAGCAGCCAAGCACCTTGAAGTTGGAGCAAAAAAAGTTATTCTTACTGCACCTGGTAAAGGTGATGGTGTTGGCACTTATGTAGTAGGAGTAAACGCCGATCAGTATAAACACAGTGATTATGACATTTTGAGTAATGCTAGTTGTACTACAAATTGCTTGGCTCCGGTAGTTAAGGTTCTTGATCAAACTTTTGGTGTTAATAAGGGATTGATGACTACAATTCATAGTTATACAGGCGATCAACGTATATTGGACAACAGTCATAGAGATTTAAGAAGGGCTAGAGCTGCAGCTACAAATATTGTTCCTACTTCAACTGGGGCTGCCAAGGCAGTTGCTCTTGTTTACCCAGAGATGAAAGGTAAACTAACTGGAATTGCGATGAGAGTACCTACTCCTAATGTTTCTGCTGTTGATTTCGTATTTGAGTCTTCAAAATCTGTAACCAGCGATGAAGTCAATCATGCTTTGAAAGAAGCTTCTTTGGGATCAATGAAAGGAATCATCAAGTATGGTGATGAACCGCTTGTTTCTAGCGATTATGCAGGAACCAATGAATCATCAATAGTTGATAGCGATCTTACAATGTGTATTGGCGATAATCTTGTAAAAATTCTTGCTTGGTATGACAATGAATGGGGTTATAGTCAAAGAGTAGTAGATTTAGCCGAAATAGTCGCGAAAAACTGGGAGTAATTAAAAGTGGTTAAAAGATTTATACTTTTGAAAATTATCATTTTTGAGATTTATAAATTCAACAGTTGGACTTCCTTCAGTAAAATATCCTATCTCTGAAATCGTTTTATCTACATTTAAGAGATTTTTCGCCCATTTTAAAGGAAGAGAGAAAACTAGTTCATAATCTTCTCCTCCAAAAAAATAATATTCGTCCCATTCATCCCCCACTGGCCAATTTTTGTGCTTAGGAATTTTTTCATAATCAACAACAGCCTTACAATTACTTTCAATTGATAAATCTAGTAATGCCTGAAATAGACCATCACTACTATCAGTACAACCAATTGTTTTAAGATTTTTATTAGGACGAGCGTTTAGTACTTTTTTAAGAAATTTAGGTTTAAGTTTTGGTTTGCAAAATTGTTGTATAGATCTATCAATTAAAGTTTGTGTAATAAAAGTATTTTTATTCCAAATCTTTTTACTTTTTATCATTAATCCTAATTTGCTAAGGCCATGAAGGCCAGTTGTCATAATAAGTTCTTTTGGCTTACAAGAGTTTCTTCGAAATTTTATTTCCCCTTGTGTTCCTATCGCAGTCAAAGAAATAACTTTCTCTTTCCCTACAGAGCAATCTCCTCCAAGAATTGAGCCTCCGAAATATTCCAACGCTTGATTTATGCCCTTATATAGATCTTTAATCCAATTCCAATCAGTTTTGGGTGGAACTACTAAACCTATATTAATTCCAATGATTTTGCAGCAACCACTTGAGATTAAGTCGGATACGTTGCTCGCTACAGCTTTCCATCCAACGTCTAAGGCAGAAATCGTTTCATTACTAAAATGAACATTTTCAACCAATGAATCAGTATTAATTAAAAGGTCTTTATCTCTGGCTTTAATTAATGCACAATCATCAGAAATTTGATTTTTAGGCATAAATTCGGCAAGCCTTTTTATTAATTCTTTTTCGCCAATATTTTCTAATAATTCCTTATGCATTTAATTTCAATTTATCTATTCCACTAAGTACATCAATAGATATGATTGTGTCATCTTTTGTTAGTTCTTCTAAAACTTCAAAACCTTCTACAACATAACCAAATGCAGCATTCCTGCCATCAATTAAATTTCTCCCAGCTGGATTAAGCTCTGCTTCATACAAAAAGAAGAAAAATTGAGATGAACCATCATCTACTTCCGTACTTGAATGGGACCATCCTAAGGTACCAAGTGTTGCAAATGGCAAAGTTGGGGTTTCTGTATAGAAACCTAATTCTTCAAAGGTTTGGTTATAAAAAGTTTCATTTTCTTCAGGTATTCTTATCTCAAGAGGGACATGTCTTTCTAAATTAGTTTTAGGATCTACGTATCCAATTTCATCACCAATTGGATCACCAGTTTGAAGAACAAAAAACTCTTCTGCTCTATTAATCGGTAAATTACTATAAAAATTTTTTGAAGATAAGTCTATAAACGCGCCAGCAGTAAGAGGAGCATTAAATCCATCTATTACAGCTTGCATATCTCCTTTGGACGTCTTTATATTTACTTTTGCTCTGCCAAGTAATCTAGGAAGATTATCAAATTCGCTTGGAATAGAGTAAGGAAATTCAGTGGGTAAAAAATATTCTTCGAGTCCCCCTATTCTATCAAGTGCTTCTTTTCTGGTTGAGATGAATGAGTATTTATCTTTTAATTTGGCTTGATCTTGAAGATTATCAAAATCATTTTTAATATCTAAAAAGGTTTTTTCTGCTATTTTTTGTTTTTCAATTGGTAATTCTTCAATAATTTTATTCTTATATTTTTTAAGTAAAGATTGACATTTTGTAACAGTTTTTGAAAGGGCTGGCCATCTACCTCCTCTTACAAGGTCACTTGTTTCCTCTAATTTATGTTGTATTTCTTGGAGCTCAAATTGCTTGATAGGGAGTGCATTTCTGAGGATTGCATTAGGGTCTTTTACAGCATTCCCAGTAGGTAAATCAGCTAATACTTGAGTTGGATTTAAGAAAAATACTTGTACTAAAAGTATTATTAATAATAAATAATGTTTGTTCTGATTTGATAAGAATTTTTGCATAGCACTCTTACAGGTTTATGATCCTTGGGGATGTAATACAGGAATGATTTCCAGTAACGATTTTCGCACAGGTACCACTATCGAGTTAGATGGGCAAGTTTGGCGCGTTGTAGAATTTCTACATGTTAAACCTGGTAAAGGTTCTGCATTTGTGCGAACGAAATTAAAATCAGTTCGAAATGGCAATTTAATCGAAAAAACTTTTCGAGCTGGAGAATCAGTACAACAAGCTGTACTTGAAAAGTCTAACCTGCAACATACTTATGTGGAGTCAGGTGATTATGTTTTTATGGATATGAAGAGTTTTGAAGAAACAAGGCTGTCTTCTGATCAAATAGGCAGAGGGTCAAAGTACTTAAAAGAAGGTATGGAGGTTAACGTGATTTTTTACAATGATGAAGTTTTGGAAGTTGAACTTCCTATCTCTGTAACCTTAAAGGTTACAGAAACAGATCCTGGAGTTAAGGGAGATACTGCAAGTGGGGGTACTAAACCAGCTATCCTAGAAACAGGTGCTCAAGTTATGGTCCCTTTGTTTATCTCAGAAGGAGAAATGATTAAAGTTGATACTCGTAACGATAGTTATCTTGGACGTGAAAACTAATGGCTATGAAATTAGATCATGATGACCTAGATCGCTTGATAGAAAAAATTTCTACTAGTGATATTCAAGAATTTTCTCTTGAAGGAGAAGATTTTAAACTTGAAATAAAAAGAAATCTGTTTGATAAGAATCATTTAAATAATAATTCAACAAACAACTCTTCAGAAAAACAGATAGCTACTGCTCAAGTAGTTCCGCCCGATAATATTTCTTTGACAAGCAACTCTGAGGTATCTCAGGTGCCTCCTCCAGGGAGCTCTGACCTTGTGGAAATTACTTCTCCTATGGTTGGGACGTTTTATAGGGCTTCGGCCCCAGAAGAGGATCCTTTCGTGGAATTAGGTAGCAAAATAAAAGTTGGCCAAACGATTTGTATACTTGAAGCTATGAAGTTAATGAATGAAATTGAATCAGAGTTTGATGCTGAAATTGTAGAAATACTTGTTGAGAATGGAACACCAGTAGAGTTTGGCCAAGTATTAATGCGTGTTAAATTATCTTGAGTTTTTGGTTAAATCGATCGCTGTTTTTATTGCTTCAACCATGCTTTGAGATTGTGCTAGACCTTTGCCAGCAATATCAAATCCTGTTCCATGATCAGGAGATGTTCTGATAAAAGGTAAACCTAGAGTAGTATTTACTGAATAATTAAGTGCTATAACCTTAATTGGAATTAATCCTTGATCATGGTACATAGCAAGAATCCCATCATGAGTTGGAGCTGTTTTTTCTCTCCATGCTTTTGCTGAAGAATTCCAGCAAGTGTCAGGAGAAATTGGTCCTGATAATTTAACTCCCTTATTTTGTTTGATCCAGCTACTTACAGCATCATTGATCCAATCTTTTTCTTCGTTTCCTAATAATCCTTTTTCACCGGCATGAGGATTTAATCCAGCAATTTTAATGGAGGGTTTATTAACGTATTTCTTGCAAAATTCAAAAAGCAAATCTAATTTTGAATGAATCAGTTTTCTGGATAATCTTTTTGGTACTTCGCATAGTGGTATATGTGTCGTCGCTAATAATGTATTAAATCTCCAATTAGTTATTGGAGATTTGGCTGTAAATAACATACCAACGTTATTTGCTTGACAAGATTCAGCCAATAATTCTGTTTGTCCAGAATAATTATGACCTGCTAAAGCCCATGACTTTTTACAAATAGGTCCAGTGACTAAAGCTGAATTGGGATATCGTTGGACAATCTCAATAGCTTTTTTTAAATAAAAAAAACTTGCATTTCCATGACTCTTTTTTGGTTTATTGATTTCAAAAGGAATTTTGATATCGTATATCAAGTAGTTACTTGGATCAACAATATCTTTAATTCCCAAAGATTTGAGATTTCTATATGTATTTTCTAAGTTTGTTTGAGATCCAACAATCAAAATATCAATATTACTTGGAATTTCTTTTGAAAAAAGAGCTTTTAAAATAATTTCTGGTCCGATACCTGAATCATCTCCGACGCTAATGACAACTTTGAATTTATCATCATTATTAATACATCTTTTACTCATAATTAAATTTTAATTGTGGAAAATTAAAGTTTTCATTTTCTTTTAAAAAGTTTGATTAAAATTTAATATTTAAGTCGATATTATTAATTATTTAAGATGAATTAGACAGTTATTTAAACCTTTTTGATAATTTTTATAAATTAGTCTATATCCTAATTTTTTACATAATAATTCATTTGAGACTCTTCTGTTTTCCAACCAAAATGATTTTGCTATGGGAGATAAATCTTTTTTAGCTTCTTCAAATAATATTTTTTTAGGCATTTTTAATCCAAGTAATTGGTAGCCATATCTTATAACCTCAATTTGTGAGCATGGCTCATCATCAGCTATGTTAATTATTTGATGAAAATCAAACTTATTTTTATTTTGTAATAAATAAATAATTGCATTTGCGATATCAGCAACATGTATTCTAGAAAAAACTTGATTATCTTTATGTATCACTTTAATATTTTTATTTTTAATAGCTTCTAAAGTTGACCTTCCTGGACCATAAATACCCGGCAATCTGAAAATTTGTAGTGGTAAGTTGGAATTAATCCATTCTTTCTCACAATTTAATCGTCTTTGACTCCTTGCTTGCAAAGGTTTTGGTTGATGTTGTTCAGAAACCCAATCACCATTTGTGTCACCATAAACTCCTGTGGTTGAGAGGTATCCAACCCACTTTAGAGATATATTTTTTAATTTATTTTTCAGAATTTTTAATACTGGGTCTTTACCTTTTTTATCTGGGGGTATGCAACAAAGAATATGTGTAACTCCCTCAAATATTGAATTTTTGGGAATTAAATTATCTTCGCTGTTGAAAGTAAAACTATTAGGATCATTATTCTCTGATCGAGTGCTTGTTAATGCTACGCAGCCCAGTTTTCTGATTGATTTTGCAAAATAGTCTCCACTAAAACCTCCTCCAAAGATTAGGAATTTATCTTTACTTGAAAGTGGACTTGCTAAATCTTTCATGTTGTATTAAAACTAGTACATATGTATTATTTAGAGATGCAAGTTTTAATGAATTCTGAGCTAAAACTAAAGAAAACTAATTTTGATAATTCAACTTATCGATTTAAAGAGAAATTAAATCATTCAAAATCTTTTGTAGATCTTAAATTATATCAAAAATTACCTTTGTTAATTTTAACATTGTTTTTGTTTTTGATAATTCCTGAATCACCACAAGATTCAGAAATTTTATGTAAAAAATATAATTCTTTAGCGGCATGTATTGTTTGGTGATTAAGCTACATTATATTCATTACCATTTAATTTATACTTTGTAATTGTTTTGTTCTTAGAGTTAGGTTTTGCCCATTGTAATAATCTAATAGCTAATCTTAGATCACCATCTAACCATGCTCTAATGGCCATGGCACGTCTTGGATCATAAAATTTTTGTTTTCGGTACCAATATAAAGCATTATTGTCTGACTTATCACCATTACATGATAGGCATGCTGGTACACAATTTTCAGTTGTACTTAGTCCTCCTTGGCTTCTAGGAATTACGTGGTCAATGGATTCAGAAGTTTTTCCACAATATATGCAACTTTTTCCTGTAAATTTATGAATTGATTTTCGCCATTGTCTTAATCTGAATTTAGGACATAAATCTTCTAAAAAGATCGCATCATTAATATGCATTCAGATTATTTAATTACATATAATATTGGCGGAATTCTTATAAAAGTCAACAGGTTGTTTATTAATTTAAAATAGTATATGCATTAAATAATATATATTTTATTCGCACGATTATACATTTCTTAAGTAATAATTAAATCATCATTTAAATGTAATTATTTATACTTTTTTTTGGATTAATAACTATATCTATCAAATGTTTCTTCAGAGTAATTTTTATTTTCTTTTTCTTTCAGAAGCTCTGCTTGTTTTCTTTTCTTTTCTTTTCTTTTGTTCTCCATTTGTAGTTTTCTGTCAGGATATAGTTTATCTAAATATTCAATACAATATGAAAATTTATCTCTTTCTCTTACAACAGTTTCAACAATTTTACCGGCAGCTTGCCAAGGTGATGTTTTAAAAAGGCCTCCTTTTTGTTTTTTAATGTAACTGTATGCCGCTTCCCAACTGCTTTCATGATCATTCCCAC
The DNA here is from genome assembly GCA_003279005.1 of Prochlorococcus sp. AG-347-J22. Classification (GTDB taxonomy): domain Bacteria; phylum Cyanobacteriota; class Cyanobacteriia; order PCC-6307; family Cyanobiaceae; genus Prochlorococcus_A. Next base: position 55,837 of record QCBY01000006.1, read on the forward strand.
CGTCTCGCATAGTACAAAAAATTTCTGCTCCAAATGAACCTGCGTTTGCTTTTGGGATTAATAATAGTGTTGGAACAAATATTGCGAATAGAGGTAAAAATAATTTTACCTTTATGTATCCTTTCATTTTTTTATTATTATCTATATAAAAAATATCTTTTATTTTGGTTATGTCTAGAGACCCTTAAGATTTAATTATTCCAAATAGGTTTAGCATTTTTACAATTAAAGGCAGAATTAGCAGTACAGTAATCAACCTTACTGCATGAAGAGTTGCAACTGCTGGTCCCACTCCATATTCTGAACCAACTAAACTCATGCCACTTATTCCTCCTGGAGCAGCACCAAGAATTGTAGTAATTATATCCACTTTAAGTAATCGGCTTGTCCACAAACCAATTGCTAAACCAGTTAGTACCAGAGTAAAGGTTATTAGAATTGCAGGCTTCCATAAAGTTTGTAATTCAACTAACGAGTTCTTTGTAAGGCTAGTTCCAATAACGGTTCCAATACCAATTTCTAATAAGGTTCTTGTACCGATTGGCCATGTGGCAGGTTCAATTTTCCCACTGATACTTAAAATACTTGCACCTATGAGTGCCCCTGCTAAAGGAGCGGCAGGTATTCCTGTTTTTAGAGCTAATGCTCCGAAGGTAGCACCAGCAATTAAATAATAAATAAGATTAATATTTGACATAAAATTCATAACTGTTTGGACATAATATTAGAAACAATTCGAAAGTTTTGAGTATATGTTCAAAACATGTTTTCATTAAAAATTTTAATGACCTCTGAGAAATTTTAAAAATTTTATCCTAAATGAAAAAATTAATTAAATATTAGTATATTTATACTACTTTATAGTATTAGAATGTTTCTAAGATTTTATAAAAAACCGATAGTTTTAAAATTAGTTTTATTTTTTGCTGCATAATGGGCCTCTTAGTTGGCATAATATTAAGTAAAGAACTATTTGCTATGGCTTCACAAATTTCTTATAAAAATAATAAAAACCCAATCAGAAAGAAATTATCTTTTTTTGAAGGTGGGCATCAACTGGAAAAATTAGAATTTGCACTTGCAGTCGCTCAAACCCAAGGTGATAAAGAAAAATCAGTATCTTTAAGAAAAAAGATAGTTGAATTAGGTGGAAACGTCGAAGAACCTGGAACTTAAATCAAATTTCTTTTAGATGGAATGAAGCTACTTTTAATGCTTCGCCTACAAGATCAGCTGAAATTTCATTTAGCTCTACTAATGTATTTCCAATTGCCGCTATTACTGAAATAATGTCTCTATCGTTTATATAACCTAGGTGCCCTACTCTAATTATTTTGCCTTTTAGGTGATCTTGTCCTCCAGCCAACAAAATATCATATTTATTTTTTATTTTTTTTCTAAATTCTTCAGCATCAATATTATCTGTTTTTATTGCGGTAACTGAGGGACTTAAATGTTTTTCATCAGCAAATAATTTGAGATTAAGAGCTTTAGCAGCCTCACTAACTGCTAATTTATGTTTTCTATGTCTTTTAAAAATTGAATTAAAGCCTTCATCTTTCATCATTTTTAAAGCCTCATCTAAGGCAAAAACTAAATTGACTGCTGGAGTGTAGGGATTGCTATTGTTTATGAGATTTTTTTTATATGATTTTAAATTTAAGTAGAATTTAGGTAAATTAGATTCCTCTGATGCTTTCCATGCTTTTTGACTCATAGAAACAAAGCTTAATCCTGGAGGTATCATATATCCTTTTTGAGATCCTGATGCAACAATATCTAGGTCCCATTCATCTACCGGAACACTACAAGCACCAATACTTGTTACGCAATCAATAATTGATAAAGCTTTTTCATGATTACGAATATGAGAACTTATGCTTTTTAAATCATTAATTACTCCTGTTGAGGTTTCTGAATGTGTAAGGATAACTGCTTTTATTTCTTTTTTTTCGTCTTTTTCTAAAATTGTTTTGAAATTTTCTGGATTAAGTGGGGTGCCCCATTCCGATTCAATTTTAATAACTTCTAATCCAAATTCTTGTGCCACTTTTACCCATCTTTGTCCAAATTTTCCATTCTCGCCACAAATAACTTTGTCTCCTTTGCTTAGTGTATTGATTATTCCTGCTTCCATCGCAGCAGTTCCACTACCCGTTATTGTTAAAACATCATTTTCGGTCTGATGTAACCATTTTAGATTTTTGGTGGTGATTTCAACAAGATCTTGAAACTCTTTACTTCTATGGCCTATTGGATGTCTTCCTAATGCTTCTAAAACTCTCTCTGGAACAGGTGTCGGTCCTGGTATCATCAATGATAATTTTTGTTGTATAGCCACTTTTTAATTGATAGTTCATTCTAAGATTAGTAGCCATGAGATATTTTTCAATTACTTGATTTGAAAAAAGGATTTTCTTTACCTTTATGGGTAACTGTGGCTGCTAAGTCTGCAGTAAAAAAACTAATAGGATTACCATTTGAAGATTATGAATTAATTAAAATTCCCGAAGAAAATAATCCAAAAAAAATTAAGGTTCATTCAGCTGGACTAATTCAGGGAGAGACTCATGCCCTTGGAGTTTCTTTCGTAGATTCTGGTTTAGATCTTGACATAACGCAGAATTTAGAAATATGGACAATAGTTTGTTTTGAAAAGACTTATAAGAAAAGTAAGAAGTCATTAGATCTAATAAATATTATTCCTGGTTATGGTGTCGGTATTGATCAAAAAACATCAAAAATATGTATTTCTAATTTTGCCAAAGAAGTCTTAGTCGAAAATCTACTTGATATGATTCCGGATGGATACAAGCTTAATTTGGAGATTGTATTACCAAATGGAAAATTTTTGGCTGAGAGAACTAGTAATCAATCATTTGGAATTGTTGAAGGATTATCAATTATAGGTACTAGTGCAGAAACTTTTTCAAGTGCCTCTCCAGATCAATTGAAAAATGCAAAAGTTCAACTAGAAAAAATAGCTTCTAGTGAATATTGTGAAACAGTCATTTTTGTGATTGGTGAAAACGGCTTACATCTTGCAAAAAGTTGTAATATAGAATTTCCCATCATTAAAGTAGGGAATTGGATTGGACCATTATTGGTTGATGCTGCATTAAAAAAAATAAAAAGGGTAATCCTCTTTGGTTATCATGGCAAATTAATAAAATTAGCTGGAGGAATTTTTCATACTCATAATCATTTAGCTGATGCCAGGATAGAAATTCTAGTTTATCTAGCTGTTAAAGAAGAATTACCAATAGAGATAATAAAAAAATTGTCTCTAAAAAATACTGTTGAAGATGCATTGTTGCTTCTTGAAAGTTTTAGTCTTTCTTCTGCAAATAAATTATGGAATAGTTTGGCAGATAGCGTTGAAAATCGTTCTGTAGAATATCTGAAAAGATATATTAAAACAGATATGAAGGTTGCAGCAGTTATTTTTGATAAACAAAGAAAAATACGTTGGTCGGGTAATAATGGAAAAAATTATATTTCTTTATTCAAAGGTTTCTAATTTGAAGTGGTTTATGTTTTTGCAAATAATTTGAGGTAACTTTTATACATGGGAAAAAAATTACTAAAAAAAGAGAGAGATCCCTCAATATTAATATTGGATTTTGGGTCTCAATATTCTGAATTGATTGCAAGAAGAATAAGAGAAGCTAATGTATTTTCTCTAGTAGTAAGTAACTTTATTTCTTTTAATGATATTCAGGACATAAATCCTCAAGGGATTATTTTAAGTGGCGGCCCAAATTCTGTATATGAAGACAATGCGCCTAAATGTGATCAGAAGATTTTTAATTCAGGTATTCCAGTTTTGGGTATATGTTACGGAATGCAATTAATGGTTAAAGAGTTAGGGGGTAACGTTATTTCAGCAATTAATAAAGCTGAATATGGCAGGGCCCCAATTAATATTGATTTCGAAAGTGAATTACTTTCTAGTGTTAAAGATAAATCTATAATGTGGATGAGTCATGGAGATTCTATAAATAACTTACCAGAGGGTTTTATTAAAATTGCTCATACAGAAAATACACTTCATGCTGCAATATCAAATAGAGAAAAAAAATTATATGGTGTTCAATTTCATCCCGAAGTTATTCATTCAGAATTTGGAATGACGGTAATTAAAAACTTTGTTTATTCTATTTCCAAATGTAAGGCAGATTGGACTACTGAAACTTTTTTAGAAGAAACAATTCCAAGAATTAAGGAACAAGTAGGCGATAAGAGAGTTTTACTCGCACTTTCTGGCGGAGTAGATTCATCCACTCTTGCCTTTCTTTTGAATAAATCTATAGGCAATCAGCTTACATGTATGTTTATAGATCAAGGTTTTATGAGAAAAGGTGAACCTGAATTCTTAATGGAATTTTTTGATAAAAAATTTCATATAAAAGTTGAATACATCAATGCTAGGGAAAGATTTATTCATAAATTAAAAGGAGTAACCGATCCAGAAGAAAAACGTAAGATTATTGGTGGAGAATTTATTAGAGTTTTTGAAGAGGAGAGTAATAGATTAGGTCCTTTTCAATATTTGGCTCAAGGAACTCTTTATCCAGATGTTATTGAAAGTGCTGGAACTAATTTAGATCCGAAGACTGGTGAGCGAATTGCTGTAAAAATAAAAAGTCATCATAATGTGGGTGGTTTGCCAAAAGATTTGCAATTTAAATTAGTTGAACCATTAAGGAAACTTTTCAAAGACGAGGTTAGAAAACTAGGAAAGGCTCTTGGATTGCCTGATGAAATTATTCAAAGACATCCATTCCCAGGTCCTGGTTTAGCAATAAGAATTTTAGGTGCAGTTTCTAATGAAAAACTAAACTGTTTGAGAGAGGCAGACTGGATAGTAAGAGATGAAATAAAAAAAGCAGGACTTTACAATGATATTTGGCAAGCATTTGCTGTCCTTTTACCTGTAAAAACTGTTGGGGTAATGGGAGATAAAAGAACTTATGCTTGGCCAGTAGTTTTAAGATGCGTATCAAGTGAAGATGGTATGACAGCAGATTGGTCAAAAATTCCATACGAGACTTTAGAGAGAATTTCTAACAGAATCGTTAACGAAGTAGCTCAAGTAAATAGAGTTGTTTTCGATATTACTAGTAAGCCTCCAGGAACAATTGAGTGGGAGTAAAAAATAGGTTATAAACCTTGTTATAGTTTCAAAAAGTTGGTTACACGTGAGGGTAAAATCTCATCTCTATAGAGAAATTGTAAAGAATTAAATTTCTCTACACCTTTTATTCAAGATTTTCAATTTGTCTATGCTTCTAGTAATGTAGTGTTTCTGATTCTTCTGGAGGGAAATAGGTTTTGTCATTATTACTTTTTTTTCTTTCTAAAATATTTTTCTGATGGATTTAATCCATCCTGTTTTTTGAAGGAGATTTCGATAACTTTAATAAATTAGTTTTTTATTTTTTTAATTTTTTCTAAATTCCATTTATCAAATATTAATTTCATTTCTCTTTCGTAGAAGCTTACTTTCTTTGAGAAAGGTAGTGCTTGAATAATTACCCCAAAGGGAAATTTAAAAAAAGAAGAAACATAAACAATATAAAACTCGATGAAGGAAGGTTTTTCAGGAAGAGGTAAATTTTTTAAATATGCCCAATCAATGCATGGTTTTAGTTGCTTATCACTAGCAGCAATATTTCTTCTACATCTCCAGTAAGAGAATAGATAAATGCCAATAAAAATCGGTAGTGGAAGGAGTCGCAACATTAAATATCAAGGACTAATTTTCTTCTCATTGATCCATATTAAAGTGATACTTTAGATTTTATGAAAATTCTTGATGAAATTCTAAAACATCACCTTTTGACCTACTATTAGTAGTATATTTGCGCCAATATTAATGATTGAGGAAGAGGAGTGAGAATAATAAGTAATACACCGGTAATTGTTTCATTCATATTTTTAAAGTTTATTAATTTGATTGAATAATAGTCTCAAAAGTTTTGCTAAGTTTCATTGCACCATAAGAACTGAGATGATGGGTATCTATGAACATAAACTCATTTTGATCATGATTTTTACAGTAAGTATCTGGGCAAAGTACTGAAAAAGCATCAAGATAGTTAACTTGTGGATTTGCTAGGAGAAACTTTTCGATTTTGCGAATGGGCAGATTATAAGACGTAAACCATTCTTTCTTACTTACTTCTGCAAAACAAAGTTTAGATATAGCCCAGGAGGGACGGTACCATTCTTTTTGGCAAGTATATCCGTCTTTCACTTTTTGAAAACTTGGAGTAGGTGAAATTAGAATGAATTTTATTCCAATATTTTGCGTTTGTTGAATGAAAGTTGTATATTGTTTGGTCCAGTCCTGACCTTCTTTGAAGTACTTGTCTATATATGCTGCAAAAATGATAATGTCTCCTTTTTTGAATTTGTTTTTATATTTTCTCAGAGAAGCAAGTATATACTCTTCCCTATCTTTGTTCAATAGTTTTAGTTTGCTCCCTTGTGGGTGCATAATAAAATTGAATTTTCTTTTTTCTGCTAGATATGTCATTACTGATCCATACTGACCAGCATGACTATCACCTATAAGATAAATTGTTGGAAGGGTTATGCTGTGGATGATTTTGGTACTCTTATATATTTTCATATTCCACTTATTGAATTGCCCTCCGATAAATAATTTTCCTTTCAAAGGTTCTACAAGAGCAATAATACTGCTCGAAAGGATCAATATTACCCCTCCTCCAAAGACGATTGTTTTCCATCGTTTCCCAAACCAAGATCTTTTTCTTAGTGGAATCTCAATCAATCGATAAGAACCAACTGCCAAACCAAATATTAACGCTAATTGAAATGGTATTGTCCACCAATGGACCCCAATTGTCCAGCGACTGATTGAAAGAACGCCCCAGTGCCACAGGTAAAGAGAATAAGAGATCAGACCTATATAAATGACTTTAGGATTTGTGAAAATTTTATATGCCGCTGTTTGTTTTTTCAATGAACCAATCATAAGTAAAGTAAGAGCAACTACTGAAACTGTAGATACTGTTGCCAGAGAGATTGGTAAATGCATTATTGTGATTATCAATGCAAGTACTAAAAGAGGAGGAACCTTTGCTAGTAGATTTTCTATAGATGGTATTTTTTGAAATCCAATAAAGAGCAAACATCCTGATGCCATCTCCCAGAATCTTGTTGGCATTAGGAAATATGCTGCTGATTGGTTAATTGGATAGAGGTACAGGAAACTAATCAATGAAGCAATAGCGAGTGATCCAACTATCAAAAAAAGGTTTCGGGCTCCTTTTTTGGTTTGTGTTCCAAATCCAGAAAACCAAATTAGAAATGGGAACAGGATGTAAAACTGTTCTTCGACTCCAAGTGACCAAGTGTGTGTGAATACATTTAGTTCTGTTGATTGGGCAAAGTAATCTGTTGATCGATCGAGGAGGTAAAGATTAGATAGGCCAAACAAAGAAGTTAGACCTGTCCATAAAGAAAAATATGGATTTGCTTCGAATAAGCAGATAGCAATACTTGTGATAAAAACAAAAAATGATAGTGTTGGCAATAATCGCTTTATTCTCCGTTCATAAAATCCACTTATAAAATCCTTGAAGTTTTTACTCTGTCTTTGATAAAGAGATGAAGTTATGACAAATCCTGATATAACAAAAAAGATATCAACACCAAGGTACCCATTAGGTAGTATTTCTTTGTTGAGGTGGTTTATGATAACAACGATTACTGCAAATGCTCTTAGACCATCAATCTCTGGACGATATCGACTTTTCATTAAAAATCTACTTCCATTGGTATTTCTTAAGTTGAATTCTTTATGTTATGTTTTTTGGCGGTTTCTCGCAAGTTTATCTTGTTAAAATTAACGTTATAACTACGATTTTTAATATCAGTTTGTCGTCAGTTTGTTTTAGTACTTTGGAAATTTTTTTATAGAGAAATCATATATTAGTTTTTGAATGTTTGTTTATTTAGAAATAAAATTGTTGAAAAATGTGGTTTGTTTTATTAGTTCTTCTGGAATATATTCTGACCAAATAAAATTATTATGTTGCTCATCAAGCACGGGATTGAACATTTCTTTGACCGAAATATGAAATAATAAAGTTGGAGTGTGAGTTGCTCTTGAGTTTTGTTTATCAGGAAAAAAATAATTAGAAAATCCTATTTCTCTAAAATTTGAAAAGTATCTACCAATTTCTCTTTCTTGTATTCTTTTTGCGGCATGTGTAATTTTTTCTTTAAACATTAATCTTCCTCCAATAACCCAATATAAATTTTTAAGAGGTTCCTCTTTTCTTTTGATTAGTAAATATCTGTTTTGAAACGATATTAGAAAATCTATACAAAAAATTGGTATTGACTTCATTATTCTTTGATACGCTTCCTCTGGTAAATAATCCATAGATTTATCAAATTCGTGATAAGCAAATATTTAATCTAACTCATTAGGGTTTTTATCTAGAATAAACTCTATATCATAAGAAATTACGTATAAGGATTTCCGTATAAGTTTGTTGTCAGTTTGCCGCCCTAAAAAAAATAATCCACACCTGTTTTATAACAGAAGTTGTTGTGTGGGAACTATTTAGTGTGAGTAGTTTGGTAGCAATTTTGCTAGTAATAGCAATGGTTGAGTGACTTTTTATAGGTTTTTAAAGTGGATTATAGATACGATTTTACTGAGGTTTATACCCTCTTCTTGTTATGTGCTTGTCAAGCCACTTTGATACTTGCATAGTTAAGAAATCATAGAGTAGTACTTTTCTATAAATATTTTTGCTAGGTGTAGAAATTATTTCTCGATTAATACTTAAGATCTTTATATTTATCTTTCTGAGTAATAATTTCCATAGCAGGTCTAAGCATCTCTTTATATTTTTTCCATCCTCCTAAAGATTTTGTATTTATTGGCGAACGCACCTGAACATTACTCGCTGTAGTAACTGAACGCGGATTTAAATGTGGGGATAGATACTTATCTTCCCAATTCCAACCTAACCACGATATCAAAGATTTAATTTCGTGATTAGGATTGCCGACTAGTGAGTCATAATTAAAGTCATATATTTTTGACCTAAATCTATTCTTATACTTAGTCATTAATTCTTCTTGATCTAAATATACTTTTGCTGAATCAACTAAGGAAGAGGAATATTCATTTCCTCCAGTAAAATGTGCTCGGTAAATTGAAAGGATATTATCAAGAGGATTTCTAAAGCAATGAATTATTTTTGCGTTTGGTATATTCTTAGCAATAATGCCTGTGAATTGATAATTAAATAGGTTTTTATTAGTTGTGATATTCAATTTAGTCTTAGTGTTTAATTTTTTCCAATACAAATGAGCAAGACTTATTTCTTTTTTAGATTTCCTACTTTCAAAGAATGATTTTTCCAGAAAATCAATTTCACCAAGATCATAAACATCAGTTCTCATACTAAGTATTGATTCCAATAATGTTGAACCACTTCTAAACATACCTACAATAAAAATACTTTCAGGGGCATTTGTGCATTTTTCTTGGTTGATTCCTTTTTTATTAGATTCAATAAGTAATAATTTTGATTTATTAAATATAATCTCAGGTTTAGAAGGGTTAAGATCAAGTTTCAACTTATTTGCCAACTTGAGGTATCTAGAACTTTCTTCGTAATTTTGCTTCTTATGAAGAATATTTGATCTTGCGAAAAAAATATTTACTAACTCTCTATTATTTTTATTTTTTAAAAGAATTTCAGAAAAAAGTTGTTTGTGCCATTTTTGGCTTTTATCACTTGCTTGAATAGTTGATAATATGAAATATGCATCAGTATATTGAGGGTTTATTTCTAATGTTTTTTGATTAAATGACTCTGCCTCTTTCAGTCGACCCATATTTCTTAAAATAAATCCAAGATTATAGTAAGCACTAGTAAAGTCTGATTTAATTTTTATTGCTTCTTTGAATTCTAATTCTGCTTTTTCAAAATTTCCTTGACCCATGTGTAAAACTGCGAGATTGTAGTATGAATTTGCATATTTAGGATTTAAAGAAATTGCTTTTTTAAGTTCTAATTCTGCTTCTTCATGTTTTCCGATCTCGTTAAGGAATGCTCCATAATTTGAAAAAACTCTATAGTCTTTTATTCCTTGTTTAATAAGATATGCATAGTATTTTGCTGCTTCTAATTTCCTTCCTTGTAATTGTAGTTCAAATGCTTTATTAATCAATTGACCGATATTTACTTTCTGTTTATTTTTTGAAGTTTTTTCGTTATTTGATTGGTTCTTTCCACCAAAACCTTTCATCATTTATAAATGTAATCCTTTAAAGCGATTATAGTCTTTACAAAAAATTTTTATAAAATGTTTACTAGTTAGATGTTAATTAAATCAATGGATAAAGTTATTAAATTAAGTAGGTCTACGGTTGAAAAATATCTACAATGCCCTAGATGTTGCGTTTTAGATAAAAAGCATAAAATAAAACCTCCATCTTTGCCATTTACTTTAAATATTGCTGTAGACAACTTATGTAAAAATGAGTTTGATTATTATCGCGATATACAGGAGCCTCATCCTTTATTTATTAAGCATAATATCGAAGCTGTACCCTTTAAACATAAAGACATAGATATTTGGAGAAGTAATCTTAAAGGCATAAGATATCAATCTTTTGAGCATAGTTATGATTTTGGTGGTGCGGTTGATGATGTTTGGCAAAAAAAGAATGGAGAGCTTATTATCGTTGATGTAAAAGCAACATCAAGAAATAATTTTGATTGGGTAGAAACTTTTAATAAATATGATTATGCAAAAGCTTATAAAAGACAATTGGAAATGTATCAGTGGTTATTTAGAAAAAATGGTTTCAAAGTTGCAGATGAAGCTTATCTTCTTTATTTTAATGGTAAGAAGAATGAAAGGTTTTTTAATAATCAGTTAAAATTTGACGAAAATTTAGTTAAGTTAGATTGCTCATCTTCATGGGTAGAAGATAAAGTTATTCAAACTGTAAAGCTACTCAGATCTAATGAGTTTCCTCCATCATCGTTAAAATGTGAATATTGTAATTATTTAAAAAAGCGTTGGAAATTATCAAAAATGAATTCATGACATTAAAAAATAATATTATTTTATAATCCTGGAAAACTTTCTAAATAAAGATAATCTTTAAGTAGATAATTAATTTAAAAATTTGGATAAACCAAAAAGTCCTGACAATAAAATTAGTAAACACTTAAAACAAGATGTTGTCAAAATTGCAGGTAAAACAATCTTCATTAATCCATTTTTATATTGGAGAAGATTTGATGAAAATACTAATAGATGGTTAAGAGAACCTGGACAAATGTCAGAAGAGCAAATTCAGCTAAACAGAAATCGGTTTTATCCCGAAATTGATTGGTCCGATTTAAGTTTAGATCAAAAGCTTATAAAAGATGGAAGTGTAGAAATGTTTTTGAAGACTCTAGAGCTTATAAGTACTTTTCATCCTCAACTTAACTCCGGACAATTATTAGAAGTTGAGAGGAAAATGGCAATAACAAAAAAGTTACCTTTTGAAAAGTGGGTAAAAAAGTCTTTTGCTAAAAAAGCCAGAGCTGAAGAAAGCGAAAAAAGAAAATTTAAAAGAGATAGATTCATTAGAAGTTGGAAAGAATGGTTAATCTTTGAAAATACTCAGCAAGCTCTACTACCTGTAATAGTAGTTATATTTATTACAGCATTTATTGGTTGGTCTTTGGGAGTTTCAAAAAATAGTTGTAACCCTTATTTTGAACAAAATCTAGATCAGTCAATTTAAAATTTTTTTTAAATTTAAATATTACTTTGGACTTTATATTAATTTAATGATTAGTAATTTATTATTTGAGATAATATAAAATAAGTTTATTTTTTATCAACTTTTTAAAATATTTATGGATGATAAAGATCAAAAAGATATATCAAATTTGGAATTTAATAAAGGTGACTTTTCAAATGATTATAAATTATTAGTTAAAAAATTAAAAAGCATCAAAAATATAATACAAATATTAGAAAAAAATTTTTTACAAAGAGATATATAAATTTTTGAATAACAGTAAGTTGAATAATAAATTTCCTGCTTTTAATAGACAACCTTTAGTTTTTTATTTAATTACTAGTTTTACTTTTTTATTAGTATTAATTAGATTAATTTTTTTGCAATTATTAAATCATGAGACTTATAAAAAAATGTCTGATGAAAATAGAATTAGGCTCATAGCAACTCAACCAATTAGAGGTCGGATAATTGATAAAAATGGATTTGTTTTGGCAGATAGCCGGTTAAAATATTCTTTAATAGTTAAGCCTCAATACGTTGATGAAATTTCATGGGAGAAATATAAACCAATGATTTCTAAATTACTAAATATTTCATCTGATTCAATTCAAAAGAAATATTCTCACGGTTTAAAAAATAAAAATTTATCGATAACACTTTTAGATGATTTAAAAGAAGATCAAGTTATCAAATTTAAAGAAAATGAAAATATATTTAGGGGTTTAGAAATTTCATCAAGAATTATTAGAAATTATCCTTATAAAAATATTGCTTCTCATGTGATTGGCTATACGCAACCCATAACTGATTCAGAATTTAATATTTTGTCTAAAAGGGGTTATAAATTAAATGATTTAATAGGAAGAACAGGTATTGAGTTTGTTTTTGAGGATCATATAAGAGGGGAATGGGGTGGAGAAATGATTGAAGTAAATTCTTTGGGTACTTTTATAAAATCTTTAGGTACAAAACCATCAAAAAAAGGAAATGATGTTGAATTGACAATTGATATCAATTTACAATTAATTGCTGAGGAAGTCCTTAGAGATAAAAAGGGAGGAGCCATAATTGTTATGGATCCGAGAGATGGTGCAATAAGAGCAATGGCTAGTAAACCAAGTTTTGATTTGAATTTTTTTTCTAAAGATTTCAAGCCTCAAGAAGAATATGATTTATTATTTAATTCGTCTACTAAACCATTATTTAATAGGGCTTTAAATGCATATGATCCAGGGAGTGTTTGGAAAATTGTTACAGCAATCGCTGGTTTAGAAAGTGGAATTTTTCCTCCTGAAACTTTTTTAGAAACTAAACCTTGTATTACATATGGAAGTCAATGTTTTAGAGAACATAATGACTTAGGGTTTGGAAAAATAGGATATGAAGATGCTTTGCGAGTTTCAAGTAACACTTTTTTTTATCAGATTGGCTACGGTGTAGGGGTTGATGCAATTTACCAAGTTTCAAAAAAGCTTGGCTTTGCTTCATTATCTGGAATCGAAATTTCAGAACAAGAAAATATAGGTTTTGTGGCTAGTAGTAAATGGGCCGAGGAAGGGCGCGGATGGGGAGAACCAGGAAAAACACCCTGGGTTCCAGAGGATATCGCAAGCATGTCTATTGGCCAATTCGTCGTTCAAGTTACGCCTATGCAAATAGCTCGTGCATATGCAGCAATTGCGAACGGGGGTTATTTAGTAACTCCTCATCTATCTAAAAAAGAAAATCAACTAGTAACAAATCAAAAGCGTATAAAAATTGATATTGATCCAATTAATATTGAGATAGTAAAAAATGGATTAAGAAAAGTAGTTGAATCTGGAACAGGAGTTTCTATTAATTATGGAGTTTCAAATTTGCCTCCAGTTTCTGGTAAAACAGGTACTGCTGAAGATGGTGAGGGAGGTTCAGATCATGCTTGGTTTGTTTGTTTTACTCCCTCAGATAAAAGTGAGTTGTTAATAGTTGCTTTTGCGCAAAATACACCTGGTGGAGGATCTGTACATGCATTACCTATGGCTAGAGAAATTTTAAAAGTTTGGAATGAAAATAAATAAATAAATAAATAATATTCATTAAAATTTTGTAAACAATAAATTTATATTTTTAATTTTTTCATTTGCAATAATCTTTGGATGATATCTTCAACTGTTTTTATATCTACTGGTTTACTAAATGATGATGAAAGCTGCCTCCCTAATACTTGACTTCCTAAATGTACTAGTTGGATTCGTAATGAAGTTAACAACTCTAATCCAACCCCACCAGAAAAAGTAGCAATTGCAATTGGTTGGCCATTAAATAAATTTCTAAAATCATCTCCCGAGACGGATAGCCATGCTATTAAATTAGAGAGAATAGGAGGTATTGAGCCGTTGTATTCAGGCGCACATATAATCCATTTTTCAGTTCCAAAAAGTTTTTCTTTTATTTCATTAATCGCATTTGGTATATTTTCTTTGGTATGAATTCGTGGATTGAATAAAGGAATATCAAAAGTTGTAAGATCTAAAATCTCGGAATTTAATTTAAGTTCAATACTTTTTTGATGAAATTTTTGTGAAAGTTCTAAATTCTTCCCACAGCTAGCAGATATGATTATTAGATCCTTGGAATCAGTCATAAATAAATTAATTTAGCTTAGTAGTTGGCTCCACTTTTACGGTGATGAACAGCTGTTAAACTATCAGATTTTAATACATTGCCGTGTAAAACCTCAGCATATATTACCCAATGATCTCCACATTCCATTCTTTCTTTTACGCAGGCATCTAACCATGCTAAAGACTCAGGAATAATTATTTGATCATTAGGAGTGAATTCAATATCCAAGCCTTCAAAACGATCTTCCCCTGGTGAAAAATGTTTTGTAAATCTTTTTAAAGGCCCCTTGAAATCTTTTTCGCCAAGAATATTTAATGCGAAAGTGTCACCTATTTGGAGAAGTGATTCTACTGATCTATCTTTTGCTACAGCAATACTTAATCCTGGAGGAGAAAAACTTGCTTGGCTAACCCAAGATGCAAGCATAGCTCCTTTTACATTATTCTCATCTTTTCCTTTAGAGGCAGTAAGAATACAAAGTGAACCAAGCACTCTTCCTAAAGCTTGCAATGTTGGATCAGTTTTACTAGATATCATTCCAGTATCTGATTTTCTAATTTTTTTCTTTACTTTTTTTAAAATTTTTCTACCAAAATGAGTACCGATATCTTCTAGCTCTTTAATTTTTGGTTTACTAGGACTAAATTTTATTCTTATTGGATCAAAACTAAATTTAAAGCCACCATCTTTTAATTTTGTTTCAAGCAAATCTATTGCTTCCCCGCTCCAGCCAAAACTGCCGAAAATTCCTACTGGCTTATCCCTATTACCCTCAGATAACAAAGTGCCAAGAGCACTAATTATCGGAGTAGGGGCGTGTCCACCCAATGTAGGAGACCCGATTAGATAGCCATCGGCATTTTGAATAGATTTTATCAATACATCATTAGATGAGAATTCGCAATTAATACTTTCAACCTCTACTGTAGTTCTATTGATACCCTTTGCTAAAGCATCTCCTATTGAAGCTGTATTGCCATATGCACTAGCGTATATCAAGGCAATTTTAGTATTATTTGTTGAAAGATTTTCCCCCCATCTAATGTAGTCATTTATAAAGCTTTTTAAACTATACTCAACAGCCGGTCCGTGGAGAGGGGCGATACTTTTAATATCTAATTCAGAAATTTTTTCTGCAATAGTAATAATTTGACTAGACATTGGCGCCATAAGACAATCATAAAAATGCTTCCTATCTATTTCTGTACTTACTCGATTGTTCTCTGACCACACTTTACTTGCGATATGAGCAGAAAAAATTTTTTCACTTAATAGCATTTCTTCATTACTTTCATAAACGATTAATCCCCCAGGCCAGCGAGCAGTTGGAATTGGGAAAAGTTCTAATAAATTGTTTTCTAGTTCTAAACAAAGTTCTTTTTTTATTACGTTGATTGTGGGTAATTTAGCGTTTATGAAATTTGTAGAATTTGGATTTTTTTGATTCCAAAGTTCACTAATAAGCTTAAAGCCAGGATTAGAACATGTGATAGTTAAGTTGCTAAATTTTGTACTTATAAACTTTATAGTTTCAATAATTTTGGGATTTATATGACCTGTAATGATGTTAATTTTGTGTAATTCAAATTGATCAAAAAAGGAAGAGATTATTTGATTAATTGATTTAGAATATTCTTTTTCAGGAGGATGAATAATATAAAGTTCTTCATTACTTTTAATTAGAAAGGTATTAAAAGATGTTCCCTTTTCAAGATTAAATTCAAGTTCGAATCTCTCTTTATTTTGATCAAGGAATCTGACACAAGTAAAATTTTCAGTAATTTTGAATATTGATAAGTCTTGATTTTCTAAAAGTAATTCTGTATTTATTGCTAACATCTTAAAAACTTTATTTTTAGTAGTGGTTTGCAACTTTCCTATGATGCACGGCTGTTTTGCAGGATAAATCTGATACATTTCCATTTTTAACTATACCGTAAATTATCCAATGATCTGGAGTTTCTAATCGTGAGCTTACTTCACAATCTAAAAATGCAAGAGAATCAGATAGTACTGGACCCCCATCTGCGATATTGCCAACAATGTCAACGTCAGCGAATCTGTCCGCACCTGGTGCAAATCTTTTTAAAAAATGTCTAAACATTTTTTGATAGTTATCTTCGCGCAATATATTAACAACAAAACCTTCTCCAACTTGCATATAAGATTCAATAGCTCTATCTTTTGCTACTGCAACTGTAATACCTGGTGGGGTAAAGCTTGCTTGACTAACCCAACTTGCGACCATGGCACTTTGCCTAAATGTTGAACCTTTTCCTTGGCTAGCTGTAACGACATATAAACCTCCACTTAGTCTTCCTAAAGCTTTATCTAAATTTGAGTCAAGACTTTTCATTGAAGCAATGTTTTTCTTTTTGTTAATTAATTGACCTAAGTCAGTTCCAGCTTCTTCGAATTGTTGATAAATAATAGGATCTGGAATATTTTTAACTCTTAAAGGTAAAAAGGCTTCTTTTTGTCCTAATTCTCTTAATTTATTAGCTAGCGAATCTATCGGCTCATCATCTCCACCAAATGCGTCATAAACAGCTGTGAATTGTTTAGGTTTTAATGCAGCAAAGAGAGTTCCAAGAGACTCTTTTAATTCATTATCTGAATTAACTGGCCAAGTTGGAATTACTACTGCTTTAGATTCAGATATTAAACCAGTTAATTCTTGAGAATCTGAAGATCTTAAATCGATTAGTTGAACTTGTGCGTCTGCTTTACTTATGCCATGAGAGATAGCTTGGCTTAGTCGATCACAATATCCATAATCGCTTATGTAGCACACAGATACAAATTCATTGCCTTTACTCTTGTTGCTACTCCATTCAAGATATTTATCTTTCCAAAAATCGACTTGATTTTGAAGCAAAGGCCCATGACCAACAGCTATGGTTTTTACTTCAGGCAACTTATCTATACGCTTAATAGCTTGAAGAACGCTTCTTGCGTTGGGACCCATTAAGCAATCATAGTAAAAACGGAAATCATCATATATTTCTCTCTGATCATTATCAAAAAATTCTTCAGAACAATAATGTAATCCAAAAGCATCACAAGTGTACAAAACATTAGTTCCATGATCATATGAAAAAATCGTATCTGGCCAATGTAAATTTGGTGCACTTATGAATTCAATATTATGATTTAATCCACTTTCAGGATTTGTCCCAAGATCTAAATATTCTCCACTCTTAACTTCTAGACGCTTGAAAGGCACATGTATTTGGTCTTCTATAAATTTGAGTGCTAATTTAGAACCCACGACTGTAATTTCTTGATTTAATTCTAAAAGATTACCTATTAATCCAGAATGGTCAGGTTCCGTATGACTTGTAATTAAATAGTCAATTTCTTGCGGATTAATTTCTTTAGTTAATTCTTCAAACCATATCTTTTCGAACTTTGCGTGACTGGTATCAATAATTGCCTTTTTTTGACCTTTGATAATAAAACTGTTGTATGTAGTTCCATTTCTTAAACCAAACTCAATATCAAATCTACTTCTATCCCAATCTAAGGATCTAATAGTGCAAGAATCTTCAGCAAAACTTTTAGTTTGAACGGACAACCTATTATCTATTTGTGCCAATTTTGAATTACTTGTTTGCGCAGAGGTTATCATAGGATGATTAACTTTATAAATTAACTTTAGTTATATAGAATATAAATCCGCGTGATTTTTTTTGTGGAATTACCGAAACTTGGTTCTTTTTTGTTTTCACTCTTTATTTTTGATAAATGACATCTCAACTATTTAAAAAAAAAATTACTGGAGAAGAAATTAGAGAAACATTTTTAAATTTTTATCATGAAAAGTTTCACAAAATAATTCCAAGTGCCTCTTTAATTCCTGATGATCCCACAGTTTTGCTTACAATTGCGGGAATGCTTCCTTTTAAGCCTGTATTTTTAGGATTGAAAGAAGGACCATCAAGAAGAGTTACATCAAGTCAGAAGTGCATAAGAACAAATGACATTGAAAATGTTGGAGTTACTGCTCGGCACCATACTTTTTTTGAGATGCTTGGTAATTTTTCTTTCGGAGACTATTTTAAGCAAGAGGCAATAGAGTGGGCTTGGGAATTAGTTACTAAAGTTTATGGACTTTCTGATGAGAATATTATAGTGAGTGTCTTTCACGAAGATGATGAGTCGGAAAAGATTTGGAAGGAAGAAATTGGGATTCTTCCAGAAAGGATAATTAAACTTGATCAAAAAGATAATTTCTGGTCTTCAGGAAAAACAGGACCTTGTGGCCCATGTTCAGAACTGTATTATGATTTTAATCCTGAAAAAGGTCTTCAAAATATTGATTTAGAGGATGGTAATCGTTTTATTGAATTCTATAATCTGGTATTTATGCAATATAATCGTGATTCTGATGGTAAATTGTCAGATTTAAAATGTAAAAATATTGATACTGGAATGGGTCTTGAAAGAATGGCTCAAATATTGCAAAAGAAGAAAAATAATTACGAGACAGATTTGATTTTCCCAATTATTCAAAGGGCTTGTGAGATTTCAAATATAGATTATTTTTCTGCAGATGAAAGAACTAAAATTTCTTTAAAAATTATCGGAGATCATACAAGAGCAGTTATACATCTAATTTCTGATGGCGTGGTTGCAAGCAATCTTGGCAGGGGGTACGTACTCAGAAGACTAATTAGAAGAATGGTTAGACATGGAAGATTGCTAGGTATAAAAAACCAATTCTTATCTGAAATTGCGATTGTAGGAATCAAATTAATGCAAGAAAATTATCAAGATTTAAAAAACAATTTTGATTCAATATTGACTGAGATAAAAATTGAAGAGGAGAGATTTAGGGAAACTCTTTATAGAGGAGAGAAATTACTAGATGAATTAATTTCCTCAGGACAGAAATTAATTTCTGGCTACAAAGCTTTTGAACTTTACGATACTTATGGCTTCCCTTTAGAACTTACAGAAGAAATTGCTAAGGAAAATAATATTAAAGTAGATGTTAAGGAATTTGAGAAACAAATGAATGCACAAAAAGAGAGAGCCAAAGCTGCTTCAAATAATATTGATTTGACACTCAAGGGTTCATTAGAACGTGAAATCGACTTATTCAATAAAACTGTTTTTACGGGTTATGATTCACTTTATTCAGAAGCAGAGATAAAGGGTATTTTTTTGGAGTCTACTTTGGTTCAGGAAGCAATTAAAGGTCAGAAAATTCTAATTGTTCTTGATCAGACTTCTTTCTATGGCGAATCTGGCGGTCAAGTTGGTGATATTGGAACAATATTTTCATCTGATCTAGAGGTGATTATTGATAATGTGGTACGAAAGAAAAATGTTTTTCTGCATTATGGAGTAGTTAAAAAAGGAATAGTAAAAGTAGGGTACAAGGTCAACACTAAAGTTAATGCCTCTAATAGAGCTAAGGCGGCGGCAAATCATACTGCTACGCATTTGTTACAAGCTGCTCTTAAAACAGTTGTTAATGAAACCGTAGGACAAAAAGGGTCATTAGTCGCATTTAATAAATTACGATTTGATTTCAATTCTTCTCAACCAATTTCAAAAGTTCAAATTTCTAAAGTTGAGACTTTAGTAAATTCTTGGATCTTAGAAAACTATTCCATTGCTACTAAAAATATGGCTAAGAGTGAAGCTCTCGCAAAAGGTGCAGTGGCTATGTTTGGAGAAAAATATGACGATCAAGTAAGAGTTGTTGATGTACCGGGTGTTTCGATGGAACTATGTGGAGGAACTCATGTGAAAAGTACATCTGAATTAGGTTGTTTCAAAATAATTAGTGAAGAAGCAATATCGGCGGGTGTAAGAAGAATTGAAGCGTTATCAGGTCAATCAGCTTTTGAATACTTTAGTGACAGAAATTCTTTAGTAAATGAACTTAGTGATTTGTTAAAAGCAAATCCTAATCAACTCTTTGATAGAGTTAATTATTTGCAATCGGAACTTATAAAAAAAAACAAAGAGATACAAAAAATGAAAGACGAAATTGCGTATTTTAAATATTCTTCTCTTATTTCTTTAGCAGAAAAAGTTAGTTCTTTTTCAATTTTGGTAAGTCAGATTGATGGTTTAGATGGAAACTCACTTCAATCAGCAGCATTAAATTTAACTTCTCAATTGGGTGACAAATCTTTAATTATTCTTGGAGGAATACCTAATCCAGAGAATAAAAAGTTGTTATTTGTTGTCTCTCTTGGGGATGCCATAGTAAAAATAGGCTTTCATGCAGGGAAATTAATTAATGATATTGCTAAGATTTGTTCTGGAGGGGGCGGAGGAAAACCTAATTTTGCCCAGGCTGGTGCTAAGGATATTGATAAATTAAATTTAGCATTGGAATATGCAAGAAATGATTTGTTTAAGAAGTTAAGAAGTTATTCCGATAAATAACTGCTTTTTCTAAGACTTGTCTCGATTTGGTCAATTAATTTTCTTGCTTCTTTAATTGTCAGATGCTTTTTATCAATTGCAGATTCAGTATTAATTCTTATTGATTCAACTAGATTTGTTGAACTGTAATCTAGTAATTCTAAAATTTCAGATTTACTATCCTCTTTAATAATATTTTTCACTTTATAAGAATTATCTAGATTTATATCAATATGAATAACATTTGTATTCCCAAATAAATTATGAAAGTTTCCTAATGCTTCTTGATATGCTCCTGCCATAAAAATTCCTATTAAATAATCTTTATTTTGCTCTGGTTCATGTAAATTTAAAAGAGATTTGATTTTTCCATTATCAATAAAACTATTTAATTTTCCATCTGAATCACAAGTTAGATCTGCAAAGTTGCCTTTGCATAATGGCTCTTCTAAGTGTCTATGAATTGGAATTATTGGAAAAATCTGATTTATTGCCCAGCTATCAGGAATAGATTTAAAGATAGATAAATTTGCATAATAAGTTGATGCTAATGTTTCAGTTATTTCAAATAAATCCGGATGAATTATTTCTTCATTATCCAGATTATTAGCAATCTCTTTTGCACAAGCCCAAGTAAGCTCCTCTGCTTGAGCTCGTTCTTTTAAATTTATAAATCCTAATCTAAATGCGACTAAACAATCTTCTTTAAACTTTTTTGCATCGTTCCATAGTTCTATTATTTCAGATAAATTCACTTTTTTCTTAGTTATTTTTTTTATTTGATAAAAAGTTTCAATAAGATTAGTAATTATTAATGATTTGGGTTTTTCATCAGATATTCTTATTTCCGAACTTACATGACTTGTACCTAAAATATTAAAGATTAAAACTGAGCAGTGACTGATAATTGCTCTTCCGCTCTCTGAGATTACGGTTGGATGATCTATATTGTTGACCTGACATGAATCTTTTATTGTCGCAATTACATCGTTAGCATAATTTTGAAGAGAATAATTTGTAGATGTATTGGAAGAAGTTTTAGTTCCATCGAAATCTATTCCCAATCCTCCACCAACATCTATATATTTCATCGGGGCTCCTAGTTTGCATAATTCAACATATATTTGACTTGCTTCTTGTAATGAGTCTTTAATCACAGCTATATCACTTATTTGACTACCTATGTGAAAATGAAGTAATTTCACTTCGTTTAATAGATTTGCATCTTTGAGTTCTTTTATCGTTGACATAATTTCTGGAATAGATAACCCAAATTTGGAATTATCTCCAACAGATTTACTCCACCTTCCACTACTTTTACTTGATAACTTTGCTCTAATTCCTAGTAATGGTGTTGCTTTAAGATTTTTTACTGTTTCAATAATCCTTTTTACCTCGTCTGTCTGCTCAATAACTATTATTGGGTTTTTGCCTAGTTTTCTGGATAACGTAGCAACTTCAATATATTTTGTGTCTTTATATCCATTACAAATTAATAAAGAGTTTCGGTTCTCAAGAAGAGAAAGACCAATTAACAATTCTGATTTGCTGCCCACTTCTAAACCAAAATTCCATGGTTCTCCAAACTCTAATATCTTTTCTAGAACGTTCTTCTGCTGATTGCATTTTACTGGAAAAACTCCTTGATAGATATTTTTATATTCGTAAGCATGAATTGCTTTTGAGAAAGCTTCATGTAGTTCGTTTATACGATCTTTCAAGATGTCGTTAAATCTTATTATTAATGGCGTATTAATTTCTCTACTTTTGAGTTCTTCTACAAGCTTAAAAAGATCAATAATTTTTGCTGATTTTTTTTCTGGAGTGATTGAGATATTACCTTTTGAATTAATAGAAAAATATTTATCTCCCCATTTGTCGATATTATAAGTTGAAATACTATCTTCTATAGTCCAATTTTTATTTAATTTTTCTGAATCAAAATTGTTCAATTTATACCTTAGTAATTAATGAATGTGTTTAAAAGTAACTTAAAACAATTTCTTTTATTTTAATGATTACTTGCCAAGTTACCACCTAAAAGATGAATATACATAGAGTGATTATAAATTAAATGACCCAAGAGAGAACCTTTATTGCAATTAAACCAGATGGCGTTCAAAGAGGATATGTTGCTGAAATTATTGGTAGATTTGAAAAAAAAGGATTTAAACTAGTAGCTTTAAAACAATTAATTCCAACAAAACAACTTGCTCAAGATCACTATGGTGTTCATAAAGAGAGACCTTTTTTTAGTGATTTAGTAGATTTCATTTCAAGTGGTCCTGTTGTGGCAATGGTATGGGAAGGTGAAGGAGTTATTTTAAGTGCGCGAAAATTAATAGGTGCTACAAAACCTCTTGATGCAGAACCTGGCACAATAAGAGGAGATCTAGCTGTAGATATTGGCAGGAATATAATTCATGGTTCTGACGGAGAGGAAACTGCAAGATTTGAAATTAATTTATGGTTCAATCAAAATGAATTATGTGAATGGGAACCTTCTGATTCACAATGGCGTTCTGAAAACTAAGATTTATAGTTTAAATCTATTCAAACTAAATTTTTCTAAAAAGCTTATTTCAATTTCTTGTAGAGTTTTATTTTGAATTAATTTGAAAATAATATCACTTGTTACTGCAGAGAATAAAACTCCATTTCTGTAATGTCCAGTAGCTAGAAAAAGATTTTCAATTTCAGATTTACCTATGATTGGCTTAAGGTCTGGAGTACAAGGTCTAAATCCCCACCAATGCTCCATTTGCGGCCAATTCAATGCTTCAGGTAATAAAAATCGAATACCTTCTTGAAGTTGACTTATTCCATTAGGAGTATTGCCTTGATCAAATTCTGCATCTTTTTCAACCGTTGCCCCTACTACTATTAGTCCGTCATCACGAGGGACTAAGTAGGTTGTTGTGCTAAAAAGAACTCTTTTAAGAAAATTTGTAGGACCTTGTATTGATAGCATTTGTCCTTTTACGGGAAAAACTGGAATTTTATTTAAAACTTTTTTACTCCAAGCACCGCTGCATAATATGGTTTTTTCACAATCAATTTCTTTTAGTTCTCCTGTCGCATTTAAAACTTTTGCACCAATAATTTTGTTATTTTCTATTCTTAAATCTTTTACTTCTGATCCTTCATGAAATTTGACGCCATGTAATGAGCATGCTCTTTCAAGTGCACGCATAAGTCTCCTCCTATTATCTATTTGGCCATCTTGATCAAAAACTAATCCATGTTTCCAAATCGAATTTATCCCATGAATCTCTTTATTTAGATCTTTTTGATTTAAATACTTACCATATTTATAAGTTGGGAATTCTTCTAGTTCCTTTAAATCTTTAAAAGGTACTATTATTCCACATTGCCTTAAGCCACACTCGATTCCACTATCTTTTTCAATATTTTTAATCCATTTAGGAATTAATTGTTGACTTTGTTGCCCAAACTTTAGTAATTCATTCTGAAGTCCTTCAGCATGAGTAGCTAACATCCCTGCGGCTACAAAACCAGCAGATTCACCTCTCTTCTTACTTAAAACTGTAACTTTGAAATTATTTTTTGCGAATTGATACGCAATAGATAATCCTATTAGTCCACCGCCAATAATTAAAATTGAATTTTTTGTGTTCTCAGTCATATAATTATTTTTATAATTAACATATGTTTTGATCCTCTTTTACCTTATATCCAATAATATTAAAAAAGGAACATTTTATAATGAAAAATTTTGAATCTTGGGAAGCTGTTATTGGTTTGGAAACCCATGTACAGCTTAATACTAAAAGTAAAATATTTACATCTGCTTCAACAGCTTTTGGGGATGAACCTAATACTCATGTAGATCCTGTTGTATGTGGTTTGCCAGGTACGCTTCCTGTTTTAAATGAAACTGTTTTAGAGTACGCAGTCAAAACTTCTTTAGCATTAAATTTAGAAGTCTCAGAGCATTGTAAATTTGATAGAAAACAATATTTTTATCCTGATCTGCCTAAAAATTATCAAATTTCTCAATTCGATGAACCGTTAGCTGAGAATGGCTGGCTAGAAGTTGAAATTACAGAAAAAGATAAAGAAACTTATAT
>QCBY01000007.1 GCA_003279005.1 Prochlorococcus sp. AG-347-J22
GGAAATGAAGTTAAAGAGGAGGAACTAGAAGTAAAGTCAGAGGCGTCAGATGCAAATGAAGTCAAAGAGGAAGAACTAGAAGTTAAGTCGGAGGCGTCAGATGGAAATAAAGTCAAAGAGGAGGAACCAGAAATAAAGTCGGAGGCGTCAGATGAAAATGAAGTCAAAGAGGAGAAACCAGAAGTAAAGTCAGAGGCACCAGATGAAAATGAAGTCAAAGAAGGGGTATTAAATACAAAGGTACAAGAAGACGAACCTAAACCCAAAAATACCAAAAAGCAAAAGGTAAATTAAGGGAGATGATGCTAAGATTGTCTTTTATTAATTATCAAAATTTTAATTAAAACTGTTGATATATTCTTTTAATTTGAAATATTACAAATATATAAATTCTAAAAAGTTTAGATAAGTGACTTCAAATATCAAGAATCAAGAGCGACTTCTATAGCTGCTATTAAATTGTCGTCAAATGGTTGAACACTAGGTTTAAATCTTGCAATTACATTGCTATCTTTCCCGATAAGAAATTTTTCAAAATTCCATTCAACATCACCCTTTGGTTCGACCTTATTAAGTGTTGTGTAGGGTTCTGTAGTTTCACCTTTCGCGTGAACTTTTTGCATTATTTCGAACTCTACTCCAAATTTTGTCGAACAAAAATTCTTTATTATTGCGAGAGAATCAGGTTCTTGGTTACCAAAATCATTACAAGGGAAAGCAAGAATTTTCAACCCTTTTTTTGAATATTTAGTGTGTAACTTTTGAAGATCCTCATATTGAGCGGTATTGCCACAATAACTTGCAACATTAACCACTAATAGAACATTTTCAGAATATTGGCCAAGCTTTATTGCTTTACCCTCTGCTGACATAACAGTTGTATTTTGAACATCTATTAACATGTTTTTATAAATTGATTTATTGAAGATAGCATTCAAAAAATCTTTTTGTGTTTTTTAAGAGCTTATTTTTTTTTATTTTTATTTGTAGGTTTTAGTTAAAAGTTTTTTCTTAGCTTAATATAATTTAGACAACTACTTCAATAAAAATTTGGATCCATTAGACCCTATCACTGAAATTATTAGATCAGGACAAGCTTTCTCGTCCTCAATAGCATTAGAAAGAATCTTATGGTTCATGATCGGATTTTTTTTCCTTGGTGCTATTTCAACATCAATTAAAAGAGTAATGAAGCAAAACGTTTTGTTTGGTAATAATGCATTTTTAACAAGTTCAAAAGTCTCTAAAGGAAAAGAAGAAAGGTCACCTGATGAAGATAAATAAAATTCAACCATACTTTCATGACCAATTTTAAATTTATGAATAAGACAATATTATTACTTGGAAGCGGGGAACTTGGAAAAGAGTTGGTAATTGAAGCCAAAAGATTGGGTTTAAAAGTAATTGCTATTGATAAATATGAGAATGCACCAGCAATGCAGGTAGCGGATCATTGTTTTGTAATAGATATGAGTAATAAAGAAATACTATCAAAAACAATAAAAGATTTTAACCCAGATTTCGTAGTGCCAGAAATTGAGGCTCTTTCGATTGAATCTTTAAAAGAACTCGAAAAAGAAGGGATAAAAATCGTACCAAATGCTAGAACAGTTGAAATAACAATGAATAGAGATAAAATTAGAGATTTAGCATCAAACGAATTAAAGATAAAAACTGCAAAATTTAATTATGTTTTTGACTCAGAAGATCTTGAAAAAAAATCTCATGAAATAGGTTTCCCCCTATTACTTAAGCCATTAATGAGTTCTTCTGGAAAAGGGCAATCCTTAGTTGAAAGTAAAGATAATCTGATAGAAGCTTGGGATCAAGCTTTAGAAAATTCAAGAGGGAAAATTGTTGGTGTAATTCTTGAGGAGTTTATAGAATTTGATTATGAATTTACTCTTTTAACTGTTAGAAAAGAAAATGGAGAAAATATTTTTTGTGATCCTATAGGCCATGAACAGTATAAGGGAGATTATCAATGTAGTTGGCAACCTATGGAGTTAAATCAATTCTTACTTGATGAAGCTAAAAAAATAACAACTCAAATTTTAAATAATTTAAATGGTTCTGGTATCTACGGAGTAGAGTTTTTTGTAAAAGAAAATGAGATTATTTTTTCAGAATTATCACCAAGACCTCATGATACAGGAATGGTTACTTTAGTTAGTCAAAACTTAAATGAATTTGAATTACATTTAAGAGCATTTTTAAATTTACCAATACCACAGATATCAATATTAAAGCCATCAGCTAGTAGAGTTTTACTTGCCAATGACAAATTTCATCATCCATCATTTGATGGGCTAAATGAGGCATTAGAAATAGAGAATACTAAGGTTCTTATATTTGGTAAACCAACTTCCAAAAAAGGAAGGCGAATGGGGGTAGTTCTCTCATCAAATGATGATATAAATGTTGCTCGCTCAAATGCTGATAATGCAGCAAGTATGATAAAAATCGTTCCTAATTTAAAACATTAAGTAAATATTACAAAAAAACTACTTATTTCCTTCGTTTTTATTTCCTATTTTTGTATGTAACCTTTAAAAGTATTATTGTTTTTGTCTATGATTGAAAACTATAAAGGTTGGAATATTATTTTGACATGGGATGATAATCATTCTATTAATAAGAATTCTGGTAGAAATAAGTCATTTAATCAAAAGGAAAAGTGGAAAGGAGTGAATTTAGATGGTAGCAGCATTTATGGAGCCTCTCTTAAGGAAATAAGACATATTATTGATTATCCTCTTTTGCACAAAAAAATTAATCATCCTCTTTCCGATTCTTATCATCAATAAGTTCGTTTGCAAGTTCTCTTAGATCACCTTTAATTGATACCCATGTAAATGCCGCAATAAAGATTGTAACTGATATTGATATTGTAATTGTCTCTAAAGGACTCAAACCTAAAGCGATAGCAAACATATTTATTTAAAATAATAATTCATTATATCCGAGATTATTAATTAGCTTTAAGAGAATATACATTTGAAACTTTATTTAATTATTAACGCAATAATTAAATAAATAATCTTTAATTTTCTTATTATTAAGATACTTTTAAAAGATAATCCATTCTCTAATACATCTAAATAACAGGGTTGTTAAAAAATAATCATGAAGCAAAAAAAATGCCCTCAATGTAAAAATTTAATTTCTTTAACAGCACCAACTTGCCTATATTGTGGTAGACCTAATAAAACTGTAACTAATAATTATGTTAAAATGAAATGGGATAAAGAATATAAGAAAAGTGAAATTAATTTTTTTAAAGTATTAATCTCTAAGAAAATTTTCTATATTCCTATTCTGTTTTTAATAATCTTATTTATAATTTTATTCAAATAAACATTTTTTAACTTAAAATAGCATCTATAACTTCTCTTGAATTTGGTGAAAGATCATGCTTTTTAATGTAATTAAGCACAACTAAAATGTTATTTCTATAAGGTTCGTCATATTTTCTGAATGTACTAAAAATCTTTAGGAATCGTGAAATTACAATTGGATTTGATTTGTCAAATTCAATAATTTTGTTTGCTATATATTTATAACCAGATCCATCTTTTGAGTGAAATAATGAATTTTTTGTTACGTATGCATTTAGTATAGATCTTAAAGTATTTGGGGATTTGACATCAAAATATTTGTTATTAAAAAGCTCTTCAATACTTTTTTGTTTATCATCTATCTCAATAGATGCTTCAAAAGAGAACCAATTATCTAAAACTACAGAGTTATTTTCCCATCTTTTAAAAAACATATTTGAGAGTAATTTTCTTTCCTGACATTCAATCCTTGTAAATACATTAAGTGTCGCTCTTGAAAGTGTCATTGAATCACTACTTATATAACTGATTATTTTACTTTTGATTTCTTTATCTTTACTATGTAAAAGTAACTTCCATATTGTCTCAATTAGTTTTCTTTCATCCTTACCTTCGGGCCATATTTTAGTTATTTTTTTTTCAATCTCATTTAACTTATTTAAAAGTTCCTCTTTTAATTTAGTGCCGAATAAATAATTTAATTCGTCAATAGTTTTGTATATTTTTATTGGATTAATTATATTTATTTCTGATTCAATTTCAGAGAAAGTTGGAATACTAAGTATTTCAGATAGAAGGGATAAATTTATATTTTTGTTATTTCTAATAATTGATTTTATTGTTTTTATTAATTTATTTTCAATATAAAAATCTGATTTTTCATTTATTCTTTTGCAAATTATTTTTTTGTATAAGCTTTTTATAGTGTCATATATTGTGAAATAATCTGTTTCAAATTCTAATATTATTAATTTTTCAGAAAATGTGGTATCCGTTTCCCACTCAACTGGGGCTGATAAGTTACGGAAATAAGTAATTATTGGAATATCAAAATCAGACTTTATATTTTCAAAAATAAATTCCTCTTCCTTTTCTTTTAAGAAAAAAGTCTTATTTATTTTTTCATTTCTTTTTAATAATATCGCAATATTAATTGGAATTATTAGAGGCAAGTCATTATAAAATGTCTTTTTATTTGAATTAGTTTGTGATACCTGTATTTTGAGGATTTTTTTTTCTTTACTCCATTTTCTTTTAAACTTTACTAAAGGCGTCCCATTTTGTTTATACCAAATTTTAAATTTTTCACTATTTATTTCTTTATTATTTTTTAAAACCTTTTCAACAAATTGATCAATTGTTGCAGCTTTCCCATCATAAGAGGAAATAAAATCTCTAAAACCAATATTAAAGTTTTCATCTTTTACCAATGCTTTAATCATTCTTATTATTTCTGCTCCTTTTTCATAGATTGTAGTCGTATAAAAATTATCTATTTCTAAATATCTTTCTGGCCTCACCGAATGCGATGTTGGACCAGAATCTTCTCTAAATTGTGCTTTTCTGAGGTATTTTGCATCTTCAAGTCTTTTTAATGAGCGATTATGAAGATCTGCTGTAAATTCTTGATCCCTAAAAACTGTCAAACCCTCCTTGAGAGATAATTGAAACCAATCCCTACATGTGATTCTATTACCTGTCCAATTGTGAAAGTACTCATGAGCTATTACGCCCTCCATGCGCTCAAATTCTTCGTCCGTGGTAGTCTCTGAGTCTGCAAGTATTAACTTTGAGTTAAATATATTGAGGCCTTTATTTTCCATTGCCCCCATATTAAAATGCCTTATTGCAACAATATTAAATAATGCTAAGTCGTATTCGAGACCATATTTGTCTTCGTCCCATTTCATTGCCTTCTTTAATGAATTAATTGAATGTTGTACATACTTTTCATCACCTTCTTCTACATATATATTAATTTCTATTTTTTTGTTAGATTTCGTAGTGAAGTAATCTCTGATACAACTTAGTTTTCCTGCAACTAGTGCAAAGAGATACGAGGGTTTGGGGTATGGATCTTCCCAAATCACTTCATGCCTTTTATTTTTAAGATCATTAGTTTTGATCAGATTTCCATTAGATAGTAAAACTGGAAAATCTGCTTTGTTTGCCTCAATTCTTACTTTATATTTACTCAAAATATCAGGTCTATCTGCGTGGTAACTTATTCTTCTAAAGCCTTCTGCCTCACACTGGGTAGTAATAATTCCATTACTTTCATACATACCTAAAAGCGAAACATTCTCCTTTGGTTTGATTATTCCCTCTATCTTTAAAGTGAAACTATTATTAAAAGAGGATTTAATTAATAATCTGTTTTTTTGTATTGAATAGTATTTTTCATTTAATGGAGAATCATCTAAATAAATTTTATTTACAATTATGTCTATCCCATCCAGAATAAGAGTATTGGAGCTAATATTTTTTTTTATTAGTTTAAGTTCAGTTCTAACAATTACTTTTTTGTCTTCAATTATAAAATCCAAAAAAATATTAGGTATTTCATAATCAAATAATTTATAATCTTCAAGTTTTATGTATTCTTTTTTAATTTCTTTATTTGAAACTTTAAGCATATTCTTATAGATTATTTGGGGCTAAATGATTAATTAAAGATTAGCAATTTGAACAAAAAATTGAAATTTATTTAGGTTTCTTCTATTTCACATATATATTCTTTAATTATCCCTGAAGGCAATAACTCGTATAATATCGGAGTCTTTTCATTGACTGAACCATCCTGATTAATTTGGTATCTCCAATCCCATTTTTTGTCAGTAAATGATACATAATCCTTTCTAAGAGAATATGGAAGCATAAGTTTTTTTTCATCCCAATCTATATTTATAAATGCGCCTGGTTTAATTTCTGAAATATTTTTAACTATTGAGAAATCTCCATTGATATTATTTCTAATTACTAAGTCGAGATTTATTTTCTCACACAAATAGTTTGTGTTTAGAACTAATAGAAGAATTATTGTAGAGAATAACAAATTAACTTTTTGCTCCTTTTTTATTTTAAATTGTTTTATTTGAAAAACTCTTTAAATTTAAGATTATTTTTTTTTAAAATTTTTTTTCAAATCTTTACAGAATCCATAACTTTTAAGTTTACTAGGTTGCATTTCAATTCTTCTTTATATTCCTCTATTGATATAAATTTATTTAAAAGTCCAGTATATTTAGCTTCTCCTCCAACTGTACTAGAAAGTATATATTTTGGATTGAAAATGTTTAATAATTTTGGAAGGACATCAGCACCTTTTACAAATGGTCCAACTACAGGTAACTCAAGGTTTATTGTAGGAGTTATAACAGCATCTATTTTTTGAGATTTTAAGTTTTCATCAAGATATCCATGAGGCTCTATATAAAAACCTTTTCCTTCGCAGTCCTTTACTATGTATCCATTTTCTATTTGTGGTACTGGAGCACCAGCAGTAGCCTCAATTTCTAATGATAAATGATAAATTTTTTCGGATGGTTTAAGAACCTTTAAAGAAGTGAAACCTGATTTTTCAAGAATCCCTTTGGCACTATTTGGGCAAATTATATCTATGTTTTTTTTAAATTTTTTTAATGACGGAATATGGCAATGATCGGGTAATCCTTGTGTTAGGAGAATTAAATTAATTTCATCTTCAATTATAATTTCATTATCTAATGAACCTTTGAAAAACCATTCTCCTGGAGGAAACACTAAATCACCAGTTAGCCAAGGATCTATTATTACATTAGTTCTATCAAATTTAATTAACCAACCATTTGATCCAAGATATTTAGCTTCAAAAGTCATTATTTATATATATTTCTTAAATAACTATAAATTAAATTAATTAAAATTGAGAATATAGTCTTCCAAATATACTTTGTACTTTAGTATAAATATTTAATAATTTCTGTCTAATTAATTAATTTAATATTTAAAAACCTACATAATTATCAAGCATGTTTAGCCTCCTTTAAAATTTGAAACGACTTCTTTTTTAGATTAAATATAAGAACTTGATTATCTTTTGCATTACCATTAAAAGTTTCTTCTCTTAATGATTGAATTGGAATTAAAGCTAAGCCTCCAGTTCCAGAAAATATAATAGGCATGGTCACATTTTTATTACCATTCATTTTTTGTAAATCTATAGCTTGCGAAACAATTTTTTTAGCTCTTTCAAATCCGTGGTGTTCTATTAATTCAGACCATAATGAATTTACTGACTCATATTTTGAAAATTCAATTTTAATACTTTTCATTAAAAATTTTAAGATAAACTAAATTTTTTAAAAAGAATAATTTTATTTAGTTTCTATTTTTAAAGCCATCCATTACTAATTGCAACACATCAATAACATCTCCATCAGTTAAGTCGAGATCTTTTTTTAAATCATTACAAGTTAAATCCATTTCTAATACCGCCTCTGCCATATGATTTACTTTCTCATCTTTACCTCCTAAAGAAATAAATGGATTGAAGTTTTCTATCATAAGTATTTGGATATTATTTCTATGTTCTAGCTAAGAAATAATAAATTAACTTACTTTCATTTAGAAGCTTATAACTATGTCATTTATTGGTTTGGTGGGATTTAACATTTTCTTTAAACTAAAGATGTTGATACACCTTTTGATATCAAGGCAAATCTCCTTGCTCTTACCAGGAATGGAAACAATAGTTTTGTCCTTTTCTTTGATTTAAAGATATTTGATAAAAGTTTTAAAAGTTTTCCTGAGGGATTACAAATTTTGTTACAAATAGTATTTATTGCTTCAGCTCCATGAAATATGTCATCACCTATTAAAAGAATTGCTCCTTTATCGATATCATAACCTTTATCTAAAAGAGAGTTAGTAATAGTTTGATTTTTTCTGGCATCTAAAATAGAAATGTTTTTTATCTTACTCTTTAGTTCCAATAGTTCTGCAAAGTGATTACAAAAAGGGCACTCTCCGTCGTAGATAAATGTTAATTCTGATTTCATTTGTATACCTTAAATGAAAAAAAAGAAACTTGTTGTTTGAAAGTGTAGTTGCTAAAAAATTTTTTCACAAATTAATTTTATTGATATTAAAAATCTATCCGAAGATCAAATTTTCTTCAATTACAAAGAAATGTCTCAATTTGGGTATATTTACCTCAATAATTCTGTATGCTAACACCAATATTAATGTATTTAAAAAATTCATGAATTTATTAGCTTCATTCGCCATAGGCGGTTTTAATCCTTGGGCTGCAGGTGTTGGGATTGGTTCTTTAGTACTTTTTGGACTAGTAGGTTTAGTGGCTGGGCCAAATCTTAGCAAATTTGATACTGAGGAATAAAACAAGTATTGATTATTAAATTTGAATTTTTTAAGGCTCATTATGAGTCTTTTTTTTTAATTAAACAGTTTTAGGAATTTTTTTTTAAAATTAGGATATATATAAATTTATTTAAATTTAATGTTACTAAATCCCTTTACCCCTTTGGCTTTTATTAAGATTAGTTCTCTCAAGGCTACAACATTTTTTTTATTAATTCTCTTAATAAAGTCAAATTTACTTAGATTAAAAGGTGGTTTAATAGGAGGTCTCTTTGCTTTAATACTTATTTCAGGTATATTAGCTTCGACTTCAATTGCTGTTGGGTCACTAATTTATGCATTCAGAGTCAAAAATAAGACTAATGAAGACGAAGGCAATGTCCAAGATTTAGAGCCGGTTAATATTTAATTTTTTTCTGTATCTAATAATTTAATCAGAATGGTGTGCCAGGTACAAAGTGTAATATTAAGAAACCTAAGCCAGCTGCAAATACAATTGAGACTGCAATTATTAGTAGGCCTGAAGCCATACCACCTTCTTTGAAAGCCATTTAATTAGATATTTCTTTTTAAATATAAATCATTAGGGAAATTTAAGTAATTGTATTAATTACTCAAATCATCCAAATTTATTATTTATTGTAAAAAGTAGTAAAAAGATAGATAATAATGAAATCATTAAACCAAATATTATCATTGGTGTTGATTTCTCATTAGATTTTTTAACTGGAAAATTTTTAGATGCAGATGGATCTTTCTCTTTATTAAAAAGATTTGAAAAAAGTTTGCTCACATTAAAAAATAAATTTATTAACCATTAAGTCATAGAGTTAAATAAAGTTTTGTGGTAATCGACTATGTTTTGACAACTGATTACAGGTGTAAATTCCATGTGAATTCCAAATTTTGCTCTCCAAGGGGCAAAATGTTCGAAAATTTCTTTATCACTATTAGCTTTACACAAACAAACCACTCTTCCTTCTCCAGGAGCATGAACTCTAAAAAGCATTTCAAATTTATCTGTTTTGTCTGATTTAGCCATTTCGCCATTTTCCCAGGCCTCAACAAATAATTTGTAGGCTTTTACTTGGTTATCAATATCAGGGAATTGACAGTCTGCAAGAAACATTTGCATTAGATTTTTTGTATTAGTAATTACATTATCTGTTAAAAACTTACTTATTTAGCTCACTGTTTTAATTTGAACATGATTAAGAATTCTTTTTTATTGCTAAATGAAATGCGAAGATAGGATTTCTAGGAATTTCCCAATATCTTTTTTATAAAGACTATCTGTAATTTTAAGTGAAAATAATTCATTTTCGTTAACATCATTTTCTTGATTATCAAAATTTATATTTCCCTTGATAGTAATATTTCTCATAAAAATAATTATTACTATCTAAAATTTAAACAATATTTATGAAAAGGCAATTTTCTTAACATATTGTTTTTTTCACAAAGCATAAATACTATTTGTATATAATTGTAATCAGCCTTATTGAAGTCATTCCTAGATTAGTTCCAGTGCAATAAAAAAAAGAAGATTTAATAAACTTAAAATAAATGTTAGGAAAGAGGCTAAAACAGGCAATATATTAAACCACAATTGAGCAGTAGTCATAGATGAGTCTATAGGTAGGAAGTTACCTTTCCTTTTTATTCTTGTTTGCAGCCAAAAAATTGATAATGGGTAAATTATCTTTGCAAACGTAATTAAGAATGAAAATAAATATCCTTCTTTTGTGTAAAGTATATAACCTGAAAATAAATATAAAATCCAAATTAATAATCGTTTTAGTAACAATATATTTATGTTTTTGCTCCTCATTATTTAATTGATAAATCAAAAATTTTTAATCATTTTATATCTTTCAAATATTATATTCTTAATATTTATTTTTTCTTTACGAATTATTTCCCATTTATTTTTTAGGAATAATTTATAACTAATTAAACTGGCTTCCGTAGACAAAAAAGTTAGTCCCTCTTCTTTTGCTTCCTGCTCTAACTTAAGAAGCAATTTCGTACCATAACCCTTTCTTTGTGAATCCCCTTTGCAGTATAAAAGAGATATTCTACTTTTCGGATATCTTGAAGCAAAGGCAATTACCTTGTCTTTTTTATAGATAAGCCATCCAAGACCTTCTTTTATAGTTAAATCAAAATGTTTATTATCCCAAGCTTGGCTTGCCCAAGCCCTTTTTTGCTCCTTTGTATAAATATTTTCGTCAATTGATATTATTGAATCAAAATATAACTTCTTTAAATTTAGTTGATCTTTTTTAGAAATCCGTCTTAAATTCATATGGTTTACTTTTAGTTAAAATGTTAGATAAAAATATTGTGGCAATAGGAGGTGGAGGTTTTGGACGTTCTTTAGGCGAACTTAAGATAGAAAAATATATTACATCATTGGCTAAAAAAGAGAGACCTAAAATTTGCTTTATTCCGACAGCGTCTGGTGATAATGATTTATATAAATTAAATTTTTATAGGGCTTTTTCTAGATTAAATTGTATATCTAGTCATATTGATTTCTTCTCGAGGACAGAAAACTTAGAAAATAAAATTTTATCTCAAGATATTATTTATGTTGGGGGAGGGAATACAAAAAGTATGCTTGCTGTTTGGAGAGAATGGAATCTCCATAATATTCTAAAAACTGGTTATGAAAGAGGCATTGTAATGAGTGGGGTAAGTGCAGGAGCAATATGTTGGTTTGACAAAGGTATAACAGATTCTTTCGCTGATAAATTAGAAATTATTGATTGCCTTGGGATAATAAAAGGAATTGCTTGTCCTCATTATGATGAAGAAAAAGAGAGGGAACCCTTTGTTAAAGAAATTATCAAAAGCCAAAGAATTAATTCTTGTATTTGTATAGAAAGTAATTGTGCTTTACATATAAGAAATGATTTGAATTACGAATCGATTAACTTTGGAAATAAAAAAAAATGTATAAAACTCTTCAAACATAATGACAAATTAATTCAAGAATATTTTTAAAATCTTAATTTATGAAATAAATCAGATTAGATATCCTCATTTTTTGCAATTGACACTAATTCAACACCTTTATATTTTGTAAAAGAAGCCGTCCAAATTTCTTTTGAGAGATTTCCTAAATATTTTAAAAATTGATTTGTGTCTCCATCCCTTATCCATTCAGATTTTATAAAAGGGAGTTCTTTTTGCATTCTTTTTGGATGCATATGAACTAATAGCAAACCTTTATCTTCTGAAACTCTTTTTATTGCACCTTCATCGCTTCTTTGGAAAACTCTTAGAAGAAGATTTAAAATTACCTCTTCACCGAGTTTATTCAAATTATCTGCTTCATCTAATTTGTCTTTAATTTCTTTTCCACCTAAGGGCATAGCTCTTATTTCATTTTGCTCTATTAATGCAATTGCAATTAAATAATCCTGACTTACCATATTCTTTAAAAATCTAATGAAATTATTCTACCCCCTGGACGTCGTCATTAATAATTTAATGAAATTATTCTAACCTCTGGACGTCATCATTAATTTTATAAGTTCTACCAATATTGATTGAGTAGAATTTTATATTATTGATTAGAAATTTTGATTTTTTGAAAAATCATTATTTTATTAATTTCACTATTAAATTTTGATTTATCGAGTATCTCACAGATGCAAATATTTAAAAAATTTGAAATACTTTTGAAATTTAAATAATAAATCAACAAAAAATATTTTTACAATTATTTTACAGGCTTTACCCTGAAATTTATTAGTAGGTAAAAATAGCAATTCTTAGAAATTAAACATTATTTCGAAGCATTTTTTCGTTAACTCTTCTAAATGGAAAAAAAATCATATAATTTTAGTATGATTAATAAATTGAGATTCGAATTATCTTTTAAGGATATTTTCCAATTAGAAAAAAAACTTAATTTCTGTGTCTCCAATAATATTAACAAAATTAATATTCCATGCAAAGGATCAATAAAAAAGGAATTTCTAATTGAAACTTTTGAATATATATGTGAGAACTATAAAGAATTAGATGTTATCTATCACTACAGTCTTTATCATCAATACTCTAAAAATATAGAAAATTCTTATTTAGAATTTCTAAATTTTATTAAAAAATGCAAATCTAATAAAATAAGAGAAATTCTCCTTGTTTCAGGATCTAATAAGAGAAAGAATTTTGAAGTTTTAGATGTAATGAATAATTTAAAAAATGAAAAAAACTTAAATACTTATTTTGGCATTGCTTATAATCCTTTCTTAGATAATTATTTTGGTTTTAGAGGAGAAAAAGTAAAGTTTGAAAAAAAGATTTCGTCAGGATTAATTAGATCAGTATGGCTTCAATTTGGAACAGATATCAAATTACTAGAATCTGAAATAAATTTCTTAAAATCTACTATAAAAAAACTATCTAATAATTATGATCAAAAAATAAAATTATATGGGAGCTTATTAATCCCTTCTAGGCAATTTATTTCAAGGTTTAAATTTCGTCCATGGAAAGGCGTTTATATTTCAGATAAGTACTTAAATTCTTTTGATAGATTTTATGATTTTACAAAAGATTTAATTAAAATTTATCTTGAGAATAATATCTGCCCGGTAATTGAAACTGACTTTTATTCTATGGAGAAAATAGATAATATTCATACTTTACTAAATAACTAAATAAATAAATATCATGGAGAAAGATAATATTTACGATCTTGCAGTAATTGGAGGTGGCATATCTTCATGCGTATTTGTATCTAATTACCTTAAAAAAGGTTTTGATGGAAGAATTGCAATAATAGAAAATGGTCGAAATCTTGGAGGAAGATCTAGTACAAGAATTAGTTTTGCAAATAAAGGTTGGAAACTTAATCATGGGTCTCCAAATTTTAATATTTTTAATACTTCTCACAATAAATTAATAAATACTTTTATAAAAGAACTATTGGATTTAAATATTATCCAAATTGATCCTTCAGAGATAATTGAACTTTGCAAAGATAATATACATAATTCTGAAATAAGTTCTGTTTTTCATAGAGGTGCCAATTATATTTCAACCACTTCTATGTCTGAATTATCACAGAATATAATTACCTGTAATAATTTTAAAAATCAAATAGACTATTTTTTTCAAACTTTAATACTCAAACTAGATTATGAAAAAAATCAATGGACTTTAACCTCAAAAAATGGAATTAAATTTAAAACTAAATTCCTTATTTGTGCTAGCAGTTTACTCCTACATAAACGGTCTTTAGATATTTTGAATATTAATCAGATCCCTTTGAGAAAGGCAATTCCAATAAATAAAGATAAGAAAATTGATAAAATTATTAATCTTCTTTACGAACAAGATTATATTCATAGATTAACTTTCTTGATTTATACAAAATCTAATTATTCTTATAAAGACAACTACAAAAATAAATACCGGTATTTCATTTTAAATAATCTGTTACAGGAAGAATACAAATTTGAGAGAATTATTTTTCAAAAGCAAAAAAATAATAAATTAGGTATTGTGCTTCATACAAAAAATAATGAATTTATAAAAGAGTATTTTAAATCCATAAATAAAGTCCGATTTAAAGAAAAATTAATAGATAAATTTAATGAACTCTTTGCTAATGAAAAATATATTAATAAATTAATGGAATATCAAGATATTTCTACAATGTCATGGAGGGCGTCTCAACCTTATGGCTCTGGGATTCCTGAAAGTTTGCAAGTCTGTGAAGATCACAATATTGCTTTTTGTGGCGATTGGTTTGATTTTGAGGGTTTTGGAAGAATTGAAGGAGCAATTTTGAGTGGCTTGAAATTATCCAATAAAATTAATTCACTATATTAGTTAAATTTTTTAGCAAAGAGTTTATATCACTTTGATTTTTTAAAATGATTTGTTTCTTGAGATTTCTTGACTTATTTTTCTTTTTATTTCTAAAAAATAATTCCCATGCTTTTATAAAATCTTTTTTTGCAAGATGCTTACTTTTTCCTCTTTCTTCATAATCTCTCTTAATTACTCTTTTCATACATGATTGTTTATTAATTTTTAAATTAATTAAAATACAATTATTTCTCGACAAAGATTTAATAATTTCTTGTCCAAATATTCCTTCTATTATGACGAACTTTATATTTTTAGTTTCTTTAAATTTTTTAATCGCAGATTTGCTTTTGAAATCATACTCATAGGAATAATTAGAGAATCCTTTTTTTAATATAAATTTTAGATCACGTTTAAATAATCTATAATTAAAACTTATTATTCTATCAAAATAAGAGGGTAAAGCTATCGATAATATTTGGCTTATTATCCCTGTTTTATAGTAATTATCTGTATTTAAAATAATTCCATCTTTTAATTTTTTTAAAATTATTTTTGAAAGTGTTGTTTTCCCGCTGCCAGAAGGTCCACTAATAATTATTAATTGCATACTCAAAAATTAGTTGAAAAATATAGATTACTTTGATCTATTAATAAATAATATACTAACTTTTAAAAATCAATTTTTTCTTGTGTTTAAATCATTCATACCTAAATAATAATAGAAACACACTTTGACTTTTAGAACATAAGTAGAATTTTTGTTTTATTTGTTACAGTTGAAATGCAAAATTTCAAGCCAAAAAATCTTTATTTTATCACTAATAATATTTAAAAAGAGTAATTTCAAATTTAATCTTTAGAAAGATCTATTATTAAAGATCAAATAATAAGATATCAATATATTTTTTTTCTTTGATTAGATCAGTAAATCAAAAAATTTATTTAATATGATTTTATAGTTGCTCATTAGATTTTCCTCTTGCATCATAAATAAATATATGTCTTTATATATATGTAAATAAAAATTATTTTCTATTAATTCTTTTTTAAATATAATTATTAAATTTTTCAAAAGCTTAATGGTTTATTTAAGGAATTTAGATTTTAATAAATTAACTAATCTTTTAAATAAATGATTACAAAATTTTTAAGTAAACTGAAATCAATTCTTTTTAAGAGTGAAGCCCCTTCTGTAATTTCAGAGGTTAAAAAACCTATAAAGAAAACTAAAAAGAAGTCAGTCAAGTCTTCTAAAACATCTAAACCTAAATCAAAAAAAGAAGACCCAAAAAAATTAATTGAAGCTTTAAAAGCTATTCCTGGGGTAGGCGCTAAGAGTGCTGAGGCTTTTTACAAGGCTGGTTTCAAAACACCTAAATCAATTAAATCTGCAAAAGATGAAGATCTTCTCGCAGTTCCTGGAGTAGGTATCAATCTAGTAAAAAAACTAAAGAACCTTTAATAAAAACATTTAGTAACTTTATTATCTCTTAAAAGCAAAAGCGATTAGATTTTTTAAAATATTATTTTTAATTAAGTAAAAATAACTTATAAGAATTTATTGAATTATCTTCTTCTTGCTTTCCTTCTTTGCTGCAATTTTCTCTTATATTTTTCAATAGGAGTTTCATGATGTCTTAGTCTTTTTAAATCAGCAAAAATGCCTGACTTGGAGACTTGTCTTTTAAATCTTCTGAGAGCGGATTCAATACCCTCATTTTCACCTACTGTAACTTGAGTCAAAATTTAACAAATAAAAGCAATTATATCACTTAAACTGTTCTATTTATAGATATTTCCAAGTATTTTTTAAAAAATTTTTTTAATGGTTATTATTTATTTTGAGCCCAATTAATAAAATTCTTTTTTGGGTTATTTATATCTTCTAGGTTTTCAAAGTAATTTTTTGACCAACTTTCCTTTTTTAAACCAACAAATAACATCAAATTTAGAGGATATTGATCGCTATCTGAGCAATTCCTAAAATCATCTCTAAATAAAAATATTTCTTTTTTAAGAGCAATAGCAATTCCTAGTTCGACCATGACGCCTTCATCAGGTGGATTCCCATTAACAATGGCGAAAATACAATCACATGATTTTAAATCCTCGAAATTTTTTTTTGCTATTTCATAAGCCCAGTCTTTTTTATTAATAATTAAATTATTTGTTCTCTCAAAAGGCTCATAAACTTCTACATTTAGATTTTGAAAAATTTTAATGAATGCAGGTAATAGATCTTTTGTTTGTTTTGAGAATCCATATGGATTAGCTAAGTATAATTTTTTTTTCAATTTAAACCTCTCTTATTATAGTATTCTTTTTCTTCATTAAATTCATTTTTTTTGTTTTCCCACGGAAAGACAATCCATTCTTTTTTATAAGATAAGAATACCGTATTCCACCAAATAGGTTTCTTTTTACTAACTAGTACAAAGAAATTAGCCCCCTCAATATTCTTTAAATTCCCAAGTGTGAAGCCAGTTTCAAAAATATCATCTACGATAAGAGAATTTTTTAAGGGTTTTTCAATTAACTTAATATTTAATTTATGACTTAAAGCTACTGCTAGGCATAAACCACCTCTTGGAACTCCATATACTCCAGAAAATTTTTTAAATTTGTATTTATTAGCAATATAATCAACACTTTT
This sequence comes from Prochlorococcus sp. AG-347-J22, assembly GCA_003279005.1. Taxonomy (GTDB): domain Bacteria; phylum Cyanobacteriota; class Cyanobacteriia; order PCC-6307; family Cyanobiaceae; genus Prochlorococcus_A. Next base: position 17,185 of record QCBY01000007.1, read on the forward strand.
ATCAAATTCATTCCAAGAAAAGTACCTGCTCATGCTAATTATTTTTTATTTTCAACTATTGGAGCATAGTTTGCAGCTATTACACTTAAAAGTGCTACTATTTGTTCGTTAGGACAATTGGTTTCAAATTTTAATTTTTCACATTCTTTTATGATATTTGCATATACTTCTTCTACAATTCCATTCATCTGAGTTTGGTTGAACGCATATGGCTTAGTCATTTTTTTTTATGTATGTTTTTATCTTTACTTAAATATTAAATAAGTAAATGACTTTAGTCTGAAAAAAAAATATTTATCTCCACATAGGGTCATTTTGAATGTTTTTTTCTATTGAATTTGGTCTATAGGTGTGTAGTTCTTCGATATCCAAAGCCCATTTCTTTGAGTCTCCTTTTATGCTGTCACTATTAATTATATTTGCTAATGATACTCTTTTTCTGATTTTAAGAAGTCCAAAACAGGTCTCCCATGCTTCTTTATTTTTATATTTTTCTAACCAGAAATCAAATATTTTTTCTAATACGCTTAATGGAATATTAAAAGAAACCCCAATTGGAGGTTGATCTAAAAGCATATGATTTTTTTTTAAATCTGTGGTTAGATTATTTAAATTTAAATTTATTGCATTAAGAATTTCCTTAGCCGATTCTTCTCCAATTAATTCTTTTCTATGACATTCTAAAAGATTTTTATCATCTAGTATTTTCTTGTCACTATCTTTTATTCCGATAAGCCAAAAACCCTTATCATTAACTACACCACTAGCTAAAAACAGAAATAAATATCTAGTTTTCAAAGAAATACTATATTTTCTTATGTTTTAGCATTTATAAACAAAAAATAAAATAGCTATAAAATAAATCTAATTAAAAGGAACAGAAAGGGTTAGGGTAAATAAGTATTTTATTGAGCTTTAATGATTTGCAAGAAATATTAAACTAATTCTTATAGTCTAATAGATTTAATAAGGGATAAAAATTTAATGTTAATCAGGTGATACTGTAAAACTTACTTTTGCTTGGGAAACAATTTCCCAATTTTTTCTTGTTGAATAGATTCTTTTTTAGTTCTTATTTTTTTATCTTCTATGGATTCTTTATTGGTACTTACTGCATAAATAACATAAAAAATCATTCCACTAAATATTAAGCCTATAAATAAAATAATAATTCCAATAGGTTCTGTAGGACTATAAATTTTGAGGTTAATAGCGGAATTGAGTAAAACTATCATTAAAAGAAATTTATTTAATAAACGATTTTTGTTTATTTAATTTCTTCATAACCAATGAAGGTTACGTTATCAGAATTTTTATATCCAGTAGCTGCTTCTTGAGGATTTTGAGCATCCATGCTTCTGGCTTTTGCATGGATCATATTGAATGGAAAAATAACAGCGCCAACAAAAAAATGCAGTATTAAAAAATCAGATGGCAATCCGTTTGTCCAATCAGGGAAGAAAAGAAGTGTCGAAAAAGAATGTTCCATATTATCAAAAACAGAAAAATACTTATTGATACTATTACTAAGTTCAATATGTATTTGTTTATATTTAATAAATTGAAATTTAAATTATCTTATAGATGATTTGATTTGTATTAAAGATTTAGTTATTATCAAATAAAAATAAACAATTTTAATAACTAAGTCGATTGTATAGATTCCTTTTTTGCTTTATATTTGCTGCATTTCTTTTGTTACATCCTTTAAATACTTTTGCTTCTCATACATCTGATCCAACAGTTAGTCTTCTTCAGAGCAGAATATCAAATAATTTTTCAGAGAAATTTTGTAGTGCCATACAAAATGGTTTGTCAAAGGATGAAGCTATGACTTCAGCCATAATTAAGACTGAAAATATTGTTTCATTTTCATATAATCCTCAAAAAAAATGGATTGAAAAAGAGGATTTAGCTAATCAAATTTCTATAAAAGTAATAAATGAATGTGGTTGGTCGTTTGGACTAAATGGTAAAGAGGGCATTGATTATTTTAGATCGTATTTTTTGGAAATTTACGATAAAACAACGCCAGAAAAAAAATTATCTAGTTAATTTAATTTTATGAATAATAATATTTCTGATAAAAACGTCATAATTATTATATTGGTAACTATTTTTATTGTATTTGCTTTTATTTTCTCCGTTAAATCTCCTGAAAGAAAGGTTATTGAATCACCAATTATGTGGAAAGAGGACTTTTCCAATATCTCATTCTTTGATAATAAAAAGAATGTATTAGAAAATTATTTTTATATTTAAGGAAAATCTTATCTAAATAATATTTACTAACTAATAAAATAAATTAATAAAACAATTTTTTTAAAAAGATTATTATTAATTTATTTATAAAATCTATATTTATAAATCTATATTAATTAATTAATTTATATAGTTCAGTAAAACTGATGCAAGCTTTAAATCATCATTAAACCAAGCTCTAATTGCCATAGACCTTCTTGGGTCATAAAATTTCTGAGTCCTGTACCAATCAAGTACTTCAGAATCTGACTTTTTACCATTACAAGATAAACAACATGGAACGCAATTACTCGTAATACTTTTACCACCCTTAGACATTGGATGTAAATGATCAAGTGATTCAGAAGGTTTTCCGCAATAAATACATTTATTTTTGGTTATTTTATGTAGTGATTCTCTCCAGTTTTTATTACTAATTTTTGGGCATAGCTGATCAAGGTAAATTGCATCATCTTTATGCATTATAATCTTGATAATTAAGTAAATAATAACATTTTCCGTAAAGGTTTGATTTTTTATTTTTTCAAACTACTAAATAAATTAGAAATTTTGATATTATTTATTAAAAATTATTTTTTTATGAAGTAAAAATTATATTTAATGCTGACAACTTATTTATATTTGCAAATTAATAATGATTCTAATTTACATAACAAGTTTTTAATATTTTTCATTTCTTTTATTTCTAATACATTTTCAGCTATCTCTGGAGGAGGTGCAGGATTAATTCAATTACCTGCTTTGCTTTTATCTGGCATACCTTATTATCAAGCTCTTGCTACTCATAAAATCGCAACAGTTGCTCTTGGTTTAGGAGGATCTATAAGGAATTTAAAATCTTTGAAAAACGATATTGAAGTTATTAATCAAATATTATTTTTTGGAACCCCTGGAGTTGTTATTGGGGCATCGATTGTGAAATTCCTTTCAGAACAATATCTGTATTTAATATTGGGTATTTTTTCAATTATTTTAGCTATTTATTCATTTTGTAAACCTAGTTTAGGGTTGAATTCAACTGAAATTAATATCAAGCAATCTTTGAAATTAAGGTTTGTAATTCCCATTTTTCTAATTGGTATTCTTAATGGATCTGTCTCTTCAGGTACTGGTTTATTGGTGACTATTTTATTAATTAAAACTTTCAAGATGGATTTTCTTAGAGCAGTTAGTTCAACTTTTTTTACTGTGGGCATTTTCTGGAATGCAATAGGAGCATTTTTTTTAAGTCGGATTGGCTCCTTACCTATAAATTTATTAGTTATTCTTATATTTGGTTCTTTTGCAGGAGGCTATTTTGGTGCTCATTTATCTAAATTAAAAGGGAATAAACTTATAAAGAAAATCTTTACAATAGTTTGTTTCCTAGTAGGTCTTAGTTTATTAATCAAGTCAATTAATTCTTTAAAATGATTTAACTTAATGCAAAAGTTAAAACTGCTGTTGTAGTTAAAAAAAGTCCTAAAGCTGCTGTTGCAGTTAATAGTGATAAATTCATTTTAAGAAAAATTTTAAAAATATTAATTTTCTTCAATGACTGAAGATGTATTAGAAAATACTTTTACCTAAATATTCTAATTAATGTGATTTAGTAAAAAGTAAAAAAAAAAGGCCTCACATTTGTGAGACCGGGTGATGGGGAACCTTATTTTTAAACCAATTTTTATAAAAATGCAACCCCCCATCAGTAGTGGCATTAGATTTACTTTTACACACTACAGATAGTGGTTTTTTTTTTAAATTATTTAATTGTCTTCTAATAGTGATAATGTTTTGTAATATTTTTAATTTTTGGCAATAAAATTAATTTAAAGTTTGAATATTTTTTTCCCTTTCAAGCTTGTTTATGGTTCGATCCAATGTATTATTCGTAAAAGTGTTCGATAATTTTAAAAATTAATGATTGAATTAACACTTCTTGCACTTTTAAATTTCGTCGGGGATAATTTTTGTAATTATAGAGACTTAGGTCATGATAACTATAAGTCTTTACTACTTTCTTATAGTGATGCAAGCGAAAAGTATGGTCCTTTAGAAGTGAAAAAAGTTATTGAAAAATCGGAAAATTTCAAAGTCGCTGCAATTGCAATTGCTGCTATTAAATGCCCTCAGCATATTATGGAATAATGAAATTCGAAGTAAAAACTGAAAAAGATGACCTCTCCAAATCCTCTATTTATTTCTTTTTATCTATTGTAATTATTGCATTAATAGTAATTCTCACTAATATTTCTATAAAACTTGGAAAGATTTCAAGAAATTATGAGATCAGTTATCTTTGTAAGCTCATTTTAATTGAAAAAACTTCCTTAAATTTCAATAAATTATCAAAATTGACTAATCAAACTAATAAGCAAAAAATGTGGGATTTATGTAGAGAAATTGTTAAATAAAAATTAGCTTGAGGCTGATGTGTAATATCTCAGAGCAAATAACCAAAATCTTCTTGAAACAATAAAAAATATTCCAGAAACAACTATCTCTAATAATATTTTCCATAGTTGGGCGAGACCCAAGAATACTTCAGAAGGGATTGTTGTTATAAATGCTATTGGTATAAAAATACTAAAGAATATTCTTAATGAAAATGAAAAGGAATTCAGTGGGAACCTTCCTATGTAAAGAAATGAACGTAAAACTTCAGTAGCATTCCAAGTTTTAACGAACCATATTGTTGTTGTTGAAATTAAAAACCATAAACTGTATAGAATTAATATTGAACAAAGTAAGGTAGTGAGACAAAGAATAAAAAACCCAATATTTATATTTATTTGATTAATTCCTGTGCAATATAATAGTAAGGCAACTCCCAATATTATTTCTAAAAGCCCAGATGGTGAAATTTTTTTTAATGAAATAAAAAATTGACTATCTAAAGGTTTGAGAAGAACAAAATCCAAAGTACCCTCTCTAATATGTTTTACTATTTCTGTGAGATTTGGATTGAACCAAGTATTGGTAATTCCATTTAAAATTGTGTAAATCCCTTGAATAATAAGTGCTTGTTCAAATTTCCAGCCTCCGATATTATCAGTACTTTGAAAAAAAATAGTTAATAAAAATAGGCTACCTATCAAACTTAGTATCGCAGTTATAAAATCGATTATTATGTTAGTTTTATATTCTAATTCTGAAGCTATAGACGTTTGTAAAAATAAAGAATAGATTTTTAAATATTTTTTTATATTCATGAACCCATTGCAGTATATTTTTTTGTACCCATAGACCATATCTTTCTAAATGTTGGGAAAAGAATTGAGATCCAAAATAGCTGCATAATAAACCCCTCAATTATGTTGGTTTTGTTTCCAGATAATAAATTTGCAGGAAAATCAATCAAGTAAGGAAATGGAGTTATATATATCCATGATTTTACATATTCTGGAAATGATATCACTGGTGCTAAAAGACCTGAAAGGAAGAGAGTTGGGATAAAAAATAATCTCTCTACAGAAGAAGCCTTTTCTGTCCAGAAACATAAACAAGCAATAATTGATTGAATTAGAAATTGAATTAAGAAGGAAAAAAATGTAGATATGCATGATAGTAAGAAAATACCTATGTTCGGTACCCAAAAACTCTCTCGATTAAAAATGAAAAAAATTAAAGCGATAATTATTGCAAAAGGGAAGCGTGTAATTTGCTCTGCTAAATGTTGAGCAATATATCTAAAGAAAGGGTTTAAAGGCTGAATCAAATATGGGGAGATTTTACCTAAAAGAGCATCTTCTTCAAAAGTAAAGACAACCCAAACCACAGAAAATTGTCTTACAAAGAATGCACTCAAAAAATATCTAGAAAGCATTACATTACTTAAATTTATAGATTCGTTTAAGTTGTTATTTGTCCATATATTAAGCATGAAAAAAGGTATGATTCCTGATATTGCCCATAAGGCTATTTCAACTCTGTATTCCAACATGTTTGAATATTGTACTTTTAATAAAGTTATTATTTTATTTCTGTTCAAATAAGACATTTATACTTTCCCCTTAATTAAAATATTCCCAATTATTTCATCAACTGGCGGCTCATTTATATATAGATCTTCGATATCAAATTTGTTTAGAATCTCTTTTAAGGAAGGTTTAATAAGTTCTTTTTTTATACTTATTATTATTTCTTTTTGATTTCTACTTTTAATAGTAAATCCTGAATTGCTTAATTCTTTGGCATCTTTATCAGTTTTGCAGACAATTAGGATGTCTTTGAGAGGCGATATTTTTTTTAATAGTTTATTAAGCTTTCCATCATAGGTAATACATCCTTCGTGAATACATATAACCCTTTTACATAAAGATGTAATATCTTTCATGTAATGACTAGTAAGGCAAATTGTTGCATCAGTTTCTTTATTATAAATTTGCAGAAATTTTCTAAGATTTCTTTGAGCATTTATATCTAAACCTAATGTGGGTTCATCTAAAAATAAAATATTTGGTTTATGTATTAAAGATGCTAATAATTCTGCTTTCATTCTTTGCCCTAGAGATAGTTTTCGAACAGGTATAAAAAGCTCCTTATCTATCTCAAGCATATCTGATAACTTTTTAATTCTTCTTTTGGCCTCATATTTTTCAATATCATAAATTGCTGCATTTAAGTAGAAAGATTCTATTGGAGGAAGATCCCAAATTAGTTGTTGTTTTTGACCCATAATCAAAGTTATATTTTTTAAAAAATTATGCCTTCTTTTATAAGGAAGATAACCTGTAACATTTAAATTGCCTGCACTTGGGTAAATCAAACCACAAAGCATTTTCAGAATAGTTGTTTTCCCAGCACCATTAGCCCCTAGAAAGCCAACTATTTCCCCTTTTTTGATTTGAAAATTTATATTTTTAATAACCTCGATACTTTTTGTTTCCCTTTTAAAAAAATGCTTAACTGTACCTTTTATTCCAGGTTCTTTTGAAGAAATATCGAATGATTTTGATAAATCTTCAACCTGAATAATATTTTTTTCCATATAAATTAATTGTTCGATTTAATTTTTAATTCTTATATTCTAAAAACTAATTCTCGTTTTTTATACTTTAATATTACCCAAAATCATAAGATATCTTTTACGGAAACAACTAGCCAAGTTATAAAATTAACTGGATTTAAAAGTTCATTGAACTTATAGTTGGTTTCATAATTCAGATTTTTAAGATTTCTAGTTACTATATTGTCATTTTTATTTTCTATGTTTTCTATTATATTTCCTTCTTTATCAAGAATCTGAATTTCATTCTCAAAAAACCATTCTTCTTTCCCATTCGATAATTGTAGTATTACACCTATACCCTTCCCATCAGTGATTTTAAAGTCAATTATGGTGCATTCTGATGAAGAATTTATCGCCTCAATGGTCTCCTTTGTTAATCTATCTTTTGAGCGATCCAGATTTACTCTAACAGGATTCCCAATTTGAACTTTATCTAAAATTGTCATTTTTTATAGGTTATTATACTTATTTGATTTTTATTATGGTGAAAAATTTTTAAATTTATATTCTTATCTTTACTTATTGGTATTTTTAAACACGGCTTCTAAAATTCTTTTTATTGATATTGCTAGTAACCTTAAGAAAACGAAAATTAAACCAAGCCATCCTAATAATACTGAAATAGATAGTAAACTTGAACCAAGATCTCGTTGTAAAAATTTCTCCATTAAGAATTAAATTTTATAATAATTTACCTTAATTTATATTTTAAAAATTAGGTGATTAAATATTTATGCTTATAAATTTATTGTAATTATTCCAAATCTTAATCCTAGATTTGATGATTTTATTTCATAGGCTAAGATATAATTACGGAAACTTATTTTCTTGAATATCTCATTTTATTCTTTCCTAGGAATATTTTTCATCTTAATTGGTTTGTTAGTTCGAATTGATTTTAAATTTATAGTGCAAAAAGACATCCACTAATTTATTTTTTTTTATCTAATCTTGTAAATTTCCATCAGATAAATAAACTTATTAAAAATCAAATATAAAATTTACGTTTTTGTTATTTAAAATTAAATTGACAAATAAATTTTTAGGATTTATAACAACTAAAAATATAAATTAAATTTATGAAAAATGACTTAGAAACCTTTAATTACTTTGTAGACGATCTTCTTTTTTCGGAAGTTAATTTATTGAAATATGAGCTTGATTTGTTATTGATGCAGTATCTTTTTAATTCGTTTGATCTTGAAGCATTAAATGACCTGGATATTCAAAAAAATTTTATTATAGCGGCATAGAATAAATATAGGTTATGAAGTATTTTTATGAGAAATTCTGGGTCCCTTTTTTTGGTAGAATCTTGTCAAAGTTTGTTATCTTAATAGAGGGGAAACCACAAAAATTAGAAAAGAATAATAAAAGATAATTTGAATCGAAATTATAAATTACTTAGTTCATTTTTAAAGTTTTTATTGAAATATATTGAAAGCAACAAATCATATTTCTTTAGTTTAAAAAATTATGCATGGTTAAAATAAGTAAAGGAATATTGCCTTTACTAGAATAAGATTCGATGGAAAAAACTTTTTTAAAACCATATACAGTCCATTATAGAAATTTTCAAAATCTTAGATTAGAAAATTGTTTCTATGCACTAGATGCTTATGAAGCAAGAACATTAGCTATGGAATTGAATAAATATATACATGAAAACCCTAATAGTATTGATTTAATAAGGTGTGAAAAATAATAAAAAATAATTTTTAAAAGTGTAAATTTTATACACTTAAAAATTTATCAATGACTGTCTGGCTTAATTCATTTGTGTTTCCGCTTGCAACGATACCCCCCCTTTGCATTGCATAGTATCTACTAGCTTGTCTAACAAAGTGTAAATGTTGCTCAACTAATAAAACTCCGATACCAGTTTCCTTAATTATAAGGTTTATGGCGTTTTCAATATCTAAAACTATATTTGGTTGTATTCCCTCTGTAGGTTCGTCTAATAATAATAATTGTGGTTTTCCAAGTAGTGCTCTAGCGATAGCTAGTTGTTGTTGTTGGCCACCACTTAGATCTCCGCCTTTTCGTGAAAGAAAGTCTTTTAAGATCGGAAATAAATCATAAATTAAAGGATCAATTTTTTTATTTTTGGATAATCCACCAGGCAATGATTCCATACCTAACATTAAGTTTTCTTCAACAGTCAAATAAGGTATTATTTCTCTACCCTGAGGAACATATGCCATGCCCTTTCTTGCACGTTGATGTGGAGCTTTTCTATTAATATTTTCTCCAATAAGGAAAATTTCTCCTCTTTTTGGTTTTAATAAGCCTATTAGTGTTTTTAATAATGTGGTTTTTCCTACGCCATTTCTACCTATCAAACAAACCATTTCACCAGATTTGACGTTCAAATCAACATCTCTGAGAATATGACTCTCTCCATAATAAGTATTTAATGATTTTACTTCTAATAGACTCTCCATAATTATTCTTCCGGTCTTCCTAAATAAACATCAATAACCTTTTTATCATTCTGAATAGTGTCCATTGTCCCCTCACATAATACAGTGCCCTGATTTAAAACTGAAACATTACTGTCTAGTCTCCTTATGAATTCCATGTCATGATCAATAACCACTACTGTATTATCTCCTGATAAAGACTTTAATAAATCTGCTGTTAAATCAGTTTCCTCATCGGTAAGACCGGCAACTGGTTCATCTACGAGCATCAAGTCTGGTTTCTGCCCAACTAGCATGGCTATCTCTAGCCACTGTTTTTGACCATGGGAAAGTGAACCTGCTTTTGCATTTTTTTTATTTGATAAATTAACAATTTTCATCAAATGATCTATTTCTTCAATTTGTTCAGTTTTTATATTTTTATTTATGAGGTTTAAAGGACTTTTAGGAGAACTTACTGATATCTCAAGATTTTCCTTTACTGTCAGATTTTCAAAAACTCTAGGGCTTTGAAATTTTCTTCCTACTCCAAGGCGTGCAATCTTATGTTCTTTCCTTCCAATTAAAGATTTTCCTTTAAAAAATACATTACCTTTATTAGGTTTTACTTTACCTGTTATCACATCAAGAAATGTTGTTTTGCCGGCTCCATTTGGTCCAATTACAGCTCTAAGTTCTCCTTTTTTTAAACTTAGGTTTAGATCATTTAAAGCTAGAAATCCTTCAAAACTAACCGTTATATTTTCTAGGCTTAGAAGACTTTTAGATTTTTTTTTCATTTTTTTAAATCCTCTGCTTCATTGTTAATTTCTAAGCTTGGATATGTTTCAATTTTCCTTTTAAGGCCAAATCTTTGAAGAAGATTTCGTGGCCCTTCTCCTTGAATCCAGCCTAAAACTCCTTCTGGTAAAGCAGTAACTACTAAAATAAATAAGCCTCCTTGAATAAACATCCAACTGGCTGGTAAAGCCTCACTTACTAAGCTCTTTGCATAATTAATAAATACTGCACCTAGTATTGCTCCCAATAATGTACCTCTACCACCAACAGCCACCCAAATAACCATTTCTATTGAAAATGGTACTGTCATAAATTGTGGAGATACTATTCCTGACTGAACAGTATATAAAGCTCCTGATATGCCAGCTAATGCGCCAGCTATAGAAAATATTATCGTTTTGAACAAAACAGGATTATAGCCTGTAAATCTGACTCTTGGTTCATCATCCCTGATACCTATAAGAATATTTCCAAACCTTCCTTTTACCAACCATTTTGAAAAAAACCATGCAGCAATAACTAATACTGCTGTTGTCCAGAAAAACATTCTTTGCATTTGTTCTGAACCAACCATTTGTCCAAAAAGTTCTGTAACATCAGTCTTTAATCCATTTGTTCCGTTGATCAGTTTTTGTTGCCCATTAAAGAAATTGAAGAATACCAAGAGAGCCGCTTGGGTTAGTATTGAAAAATATACACCTTTTATTCTATTTCTAAAAACTAAAAATCCTAGCATTCCTGCAACTAATGCTGGTATAACCCAAATTGCAAATAAAGTAAATATTGGGGATCTAAATGGCTCCCAAAAGAAAGGTAAATTATCAACACCATAAAGACCAAAGAATTCTGGAATGTTGTTTGGAAATTCAGATGAACTTGTTATTTGTAGATACATTGCTGCACAATAACCTCCAAGGGCAAAAAATATACCTTGTCCCAAGCTAAGCAAACCAGTAAAACCCCAAATAAGATCAACTCCAAGAGCTACTATTGCTAATGATAAATATCTACCAAGAAGATTTAATCTGAATACAGGAAGTATCGTTGGCGCAGCAATAACAAAAGCAATTATGCCAACCCAAATAATAAAAGTGGTTTTTTTGCTAAGTTTTAGATTTTTAAATTCCATTAGCTTTCAACCATCCTCCCTTTCTGTGGGAATAAACCAGTAGGTTTGAATTGCAAAAATATTACTATCAATGCGAAAATCATTACTCTTGCCATACTTGTAGTGGCAAAGAAATTAATTGTATTTGAAAGAGGTAAAGGCATATCGGGCCATATCGACAAGAGGCGACCAGCTCCAATTAAATCAGTCATTATACCAATTCCAAAGGAAGCAAAAATTGTACCCAATAAGTTTCCTACACCTCCCAAAACAACCACCATAAAGCATCCAACTATATAGTTTCCCCCAACATTAGGCCCAACAGATCCTAATAGTGATACAGCAACACCTGCTACTCCTGCCAAACCGGAACCAATTCCGAAAGTAAGGACATCAACTTTTTCTGTTGAAATCCCAAGACAGTCACTCATTTCTCTATTTTGAGTTACTGCTCTTATTCTCATTCCCCATGCACTTTGATTCAAAAATAAGGTAATTGCTATCACAGATATCAACGTAATTATTATTATCATTAATCTTGTTTTTGGGAAGGCTGTTCCAAGGATCTCAACCTGACCTCTCATCCATGCTGGAGCTGTTACATCAACATTTCTAGCACTTGCTCTGCTTAATTTGCTAACAGAAGATGAAATTAAATTACCTGTGAGAACCCCTGATAGTGCAGCTATTACCCAAGAGCTGAATCTTATATATTTAAAATTTATAGACTCTTTTATTTTTGACGAAAATATCGTTGGTAGAAATAAACCAACTAGGAGACTTATTATCAATCCTGTTCCATAAGCTAGTGGAACACTGCGAACGAATTGTTGAAGAATCAGGCTTACCCCCCATGTAGCGAGTAAAGTCTCTAACGGGCTACCATATAATTTTCTAATTACAGTTTTTTCTAAAAGTATTCCGACTACTCCGCTTACAATAAATGCTAGAAAGATTGAAACTATAACGTATGCATTGTAATAAGGTTTTAATAATGGGAGTTTAAAAATTAGTTGTGTTACGTATGTAGTATAGGCACCTAGCATCATAAGTTCACCGTGAGCAAGGTTAATTACACCCATCAAACCAAATACAATAGCTAAGCCTAATGCTGCTACAAGTAAAACTGATCCAATCGCTATACCATTAAATAGACTATCAAGAAGCAATTCCAATTTTTATAAGAAAAAATTATTGTGTATATAAGAAGAGGAGGCTTAAAGCCTCCTCTCGATTTTTTAAGAGTAAGCTTTGAAATTAAAGCTTATATCTTTCTCCCTTAGATGGATCAGTCCAGTCGCATGCATATCCTTTTGAACTTGGTTCAAATTGGTTCCATGCTTGTGGGTATACAACTCCATCAGTTTCTTCCAGTATCTCGAATCCACCTTCTGGCTTGATTAAACCAATTCTTACTGTTTGAGCTAGGTGATGGTTAGGCATAACTTCAACTGGTCCTTGAGGGGCGTCAAATGTTTGACCCACAAGAGCTTCTCTTACGGCGCTGTTCTCAAATGTGCCAGCATCTTCCACAGCTTGTTTCCATAAATAAACCATGTTGTAAGCAGATTCCTGAGGATCAGCAACTACTCTGTCACTTCCATATAAAGCTTTGAAGTCGGCTGCAAATTTCTTTGATTCAGGAGTATCAATAGACATCATGTAGTTCCAAGCACCATAGTGACCTTCTAAAAATTCAGGTCCAATAGTACTGATTTCTTCCTCTGCAATTGAATAATTCATTACATAATATCCATTGCTTGGAGTAATACCAGCATCCTGTATTTGTTTAAAGAAGGCAACGTTCTGGTCTCCATTAAGTGTGTTGATAATTACTCCACCGCCAGTTGGTGCTAAAGCTTTCTTTATCTTGGAAATGATAGGAGCAACTTCAGTATTTCCTAAAGGTAAATAATCTTCGCCTACAACTTTTCCTCCAAGTGATTTAAGTTGTTCTTTGGTAATAGTATTTGATGTTCTTGGGAAAACATAGTCTGAACCAACTAAGAAAAATGGTTTTCCAGCGGCAGGAGATCTCTTGAACATGAAGTCAGTTGCTGGTTCTGACTGCTGATTTGGTGAAGCACCAGTGTAGAAGATGTTGTTTGAACACTCTTGAGCTTCATATTGAATTGGGTAGTAAAGGAAAGCATCTTTCGATTCGTAAACAGGAAGCATTGCTTTTCTACTTGCAGATGTCCATCCACCAAATACGACGGGCACTCCATCTTGATCGATTAATTTTTTAGATTTCTCTGCAAATGTTGGCCAATCAGAAGCTCCATCTTCAACAATGTATTCGATTTTGTAGCTTTTACCACCAACGGTTACTCCGCCGGCTGCATTAATTTCAGCAATAGCCATTTTTTCAGTGTCAACAAGTGTTGATTCAGAAATAGCCATTGTTCCTGATAGGGAATGTAAAATACCAACAGTTACAGTGTCATCGAAACTTCCGGAAGTGTCTGTTCCTCCTCCGCAGGAAGTTACGGTAACGGCAAGAGAGGCAGTAGCTAAACCTGCCAAAATACGCCTTGAAATTCTCATGAATTCGTTTAAATTAGGTAATTGACCCTCATTAGGGGGATAAAGTAAAAGTTATAAACGAGTGGGATTTCCTTTTGTATCGCTCGTAACATTTTGTTGAATCCAAAATAAAACTTTGGATTTTTTTTGTGACTTTACATTTTTGGTATTTGAGCTTCTAAATATTTTAAAACTTCTTCAACTCCTTTCCCTGAACAAAGATTTGTAAAAAACCATGGATTTCCATTCCTCATGATATTGGTATCTTTTTCCATAATGTTTAAATTTGCACCAACCATTTCAGCTAAATCAATTTTATTGATTAATAACAAATCTGATCTTGTAATACCAGGACCTCCTTTTCTAGGGATTTTATCTCCTGCAGATACATCAATCACATATATGGATAAATCTACAAGTTCTGGACTAAAACTCGCTGCCAAGTTATCTCCTCCACTTTCTACAAAAATAAAATCTAACGGATGATATTTCTTTTCAAGATCTATTACTGCATTTTTATTAAGAGAACAATCTTCTCTGATTGCAGTATGAGGACAACCTCCTGTTTCTACTCCAACAATTCTTCCCTCTTCTAAAACCTTTTTCTTTATAAGAAAATTAGCATCCTCTTTTGTATAAATGTCATTAGTAACAACAGCTAATTGATATTTCTTTTTAAGACCAACACACAAAGTTTCAACTAATGCAGTTTTCCCAGAACCTACAGGCCCAGCAACACCTACTCTTAATTTGCTGCTCATAAATTAATTTCGAAATAATTTTGAATATAAATCGTTATGATTTTGTTGGGCCATAGATAAGCTAACATTCCCAACATAAAGATCATTAATATTTATGTCTACAATTTCTTGTGAAACTTCTGATATTAAATCCAAAAGCTCTAGTTGAATAATTTGTGCTTTTATTGAGCCCATTGGTATGAGTCTTATTGCAGCGCTAAGTTGATTAGCAGTCCATGCATATATAAAATTCTCAATCATTTCTATTTTGGTTATTTCAAAACAAAAACTTGTCCAACTCCATGCTAGAGACCAAGAAATATTTTTATTTGTTGCATGTAGATATTCAAAGCCAAATTCTTTAGTTAATTCAAAAAGCGATTTTGCCATTTGAGTCTGTTGCGCTCTTATTTCAATAGAATCTCTAAATGATATAAGCCATTTATCTAAACTCAATAATCTTCGTTTGTTATTTTTTATATTATTACCGTTTTTTAATTCAATAAAAATATCAAAAAATTCTGTTAAACATTTAGCTTCTATTCTAATTTGTCCAATTTTTAATTCATTTTGAATTAATTCTTTAATATGGTGGGACTCTTCTAATTTTTTGATTTTTAAATAACTTTCTAATCCTTCTGAATAACAAAAACTTCCCACTGGTAAACTTGTACTTGTCAATAAATATTTAACTAAGGGATTTTTAATCATTGTGAAAAGCTCCCATTTCAGGAAAAAATTTCTTTTCAACTTCTGTGAAACAAACTTCAAAGTTTTTTAGCAATTCTTCAATTATGTAATCATTCTTAGTTAGTAAAATATTTTCATTAATCTCAATTTCCATATGTCTATTTCCAAGATGATAAGCAACTTTAATAAGCTCTAAATTTGTTTTAGCAGTTATTTCTATTAAATTTTCTTTTTGGGCAGAAATTTGTACAAATAAATTTTTATGATTAGTTACAAGGATATCACCATCTTTTAATTTTCCTTCCCTTGGTAATTGTAAATGAAGTTCTTGATTACAATCTGATTTTCTTTTTCCTCTGAAAATTCTTCTTTGATCGGAACTTAATGTGAGTTTTAAAAAATTCCCTTTATAAGGACGATTCTTAATCCAATCCGTTACAACTATTTCGTTTTTGATGCTCATACAAAAATATTTTTAGTAACTTTAATAGAGTAATTAAGAAAACAATATGGCTAATTCTTCTTGGGAAGGTAATTGTCTCTTAAATTTTTTTAATAATAAATCAAGTTCTGAAAAAGATGATAAAACAATCTTCAAATCTAAATTTACTTCTCCGTATAAATTACTAAAGTGTAGTCATGACAGGGAGGGTCGTTGTATTTTACCCATACTACATACAGCAGGAGGTCTTGTTGGTGGAGATCTGTTGGAAATTGATGCAAAAATTGGAATTAATTCGAAAGTTTTGTTGACCACTTCTTCAGCTCAGAAAGTATACGGATCAGTTGGCAGGTCAAAAATTAATCCTAAAGGAGCTTTCGCCTTGCAAAAAACAACAATAAATATTCTTGATGGTTCTCATCTAGAATACCTTCCACAAGAAACTATTGTTTTTGCTAATGGACTATATTCTCAAGAATTTAAAATAAGTATTTCTGATAACTCAAGTTTCTTATTTACCGATTTAATAAGACTTGGAAGGTCCTCCGCAGGCGAGTCTATTGAAAACGGAGTATTCAGATCAAAATTAGAGATTATCAGGAATTGTAATTTATATGATGATTGGGAATTTGTAGATCAAATTGAACTTAATAAATTTAGTTTTGAAGCAAAAAGTGGTATGGATTCTATGCCAGTATTTGGTTCTTTAATTTGGATATGTAAAAAAGATTTTCCTAAAACAAAATTTAAGGAATTAGAAAAAAATATAAAAATGATTTTTAAACAGAATAATAATTATTTATCTTTAGGAACTTTAGAAAATGGTTTATCAATAAGATTCTTGGGTACTTCATCACAAGATGCCAGAAAAAGTTTTTTTAGTATTTGGAGACAAATCAGAGCTGTTTGTGGCTTTTGTAAGCCAGAATATCAAGGTGTATGGCCTTTACAAGATTCTATAAATTATTAATTATGTTCACAGAGAACTTTTTTCAAAATTTTTTATATTAATTTTTTATTATTATGCATCTCTCACCTCAAGAAAAAGATAAGTTATTAATTTTCTCAGCTGCACAATTAGCTGAAAGAAGACTAAATAGAGGTCTTAAACTTAACTACCCTGAGACAGTTGCTTTCTTAAGTTTTCAAGTTTTAGAGGGAGCTAGAGATGGTAAAAGCGTTAGCCAATTAATGTCTGAAGGTACAACTTGGCTCAGTAAGAAACAAGTAATGGATGGAATTTCTGAAATGATCAATGAAGTTCAAGTGGAAGCTGTCTTCCCCGATGGTACAAAATTAGTAACTATCCACAATCCGATTAATTAACTATGGACTATTTAATACCTGGTGAAATAATGATTGAGGATGGTGAAATTGAATTAAATACAGGAAAGAATGTTAAAACTTTAACTGTTTCTAATTCTGGTGATAGGCCTGTTCAAGTTGGATCTCATTATCATTTTTTTGAAACTAATAAAGCTTTAATTTTTAATAGAGAAATTACACTTGGCATGCGTCTAGATATTCCTGCAGGAACTGCTATAAGATTTGAACCTGGAGATACTACAGAAGTAAAATTGGTATCTTATTCCGGATATAGGAATGCCTTTGGTTTTAATGCTTTAATTAATGGTCCTTTAGATTCTTAAATATTATGTCTTTTAAGATTAATAGAAAAACTTATGCTCAAACGTATGGACCTACAAAGGGAGATAGAGTGAGACTTGCAGATACAGAATTAATAATTGAAGTGGAAAAAGATTTTACTACTTATGGAGATGAAGTTAAATTTGGTGGGGGTAAGGTTATCAGAGATGGTATGGGACAGTCTCAAGTAACAAGAGATAATGGAGCAGTTGATACCGTAATAACTAATGCTTTAATAGTTGATTGGTGGGGAATTGTAAAAGCTGATGTAGGATTAAAAGACGGAAATATTTGTGAAATTGGTAAGGCTGGAAATCCTGATATTCAAGATAATATAAACATAATAATTGGCGCTTCAACTGAGGTTATAGCTGGTGAGGGACATATTCTCACTGCAGGATCAATAGATACACATATCCATTTTATTTGCCCTCAACAAATAGAAACAGCTTTAGCTTCTGGCATAACAACTATGCTAGGGGGAGGAACAGGTCCAGCGACTGGAACAAATGCTACCACATGTACTCCAGGTTCTTTTCATATATCTCGGATGCTTCAATCTGCTGAAGCCTTCCCCATGAATTTGGGCTTTTTTGGAAAAGGCAATTCATCTAATGAAACAAATCTTTTTGACCAGGTTAATGCTGGTGCATGTGGTTTAAAATTACATGAAGACTGGGGTACAACTCCTTCAACGATTAATTCTTGTCTTAATGTTGCAGATGCTTTAGATGTTCAAGTGTGTATACATACAGATACATTGAATGAAGCAGGATTCGTTGAGGATACAATAAATGCTATTGCTGGAAGAACTATACATACTTTTCATACTGAAGGAGCAGGGGGTGGCCATGCACCAGATATTATTAAAATTTGCGGGGAACTAAATGTTTTACCAAGTAGTACAAATCCAACCAGGCCTTACACCAAAAATACTTTAGAAGAACATCTTGATATGTTGATGGTCTGCCATCATTTAGATTCTAAAATACCAGAAGATATAGCATTTGCAGAATCAAGAATAAGAAGGGAGACAATAGCTGCTGAAGATATTTTACATGATATTGGTGCCTTCTCTATTATTGCAAGTGATTCACAAGCCATGGGAAGAGTTGGAGAAGTAATAACAAGAACTTTTCAAACTGCACATAAAATGAAAGTTCAAAGAGGTCCTTTGCCTGAAGATTCTGACAAAAATGATAATAATCGAGTTAAAAGATATATATCTAAAGTGACTATTAATCCTGCTATTGCCCATGGAATTGATAAATTTGTTGGTTCTATTGAAATAGGTAAAATAGCAGATTTAGTTTTATGGAAACCAGCCTTTTTTGGAGTTAAACCAGAATTAGTTATAAAAGGTGGCTCTATCATTTGGTCTCAGATGGGAGATGCTAATGCTTCAATTCCAACTCCAGGCCCTGTTCACGGTCGACCTATGTTTGCAAATTATGGAAAATCACTTTTAAGGAGTTCTTTCACTTTTTTGAGCAAAAATGCAATCGATCTTGGTATTCCTAAAAAACTTTCTTTACAAAAAAAATGTTTAGCTGTTGAGAACACAAGATCCATTAATAAATTAGATCTAAAATTAAATAATAATTTACCTAATATTTCAGTTGATCCACAAACTTATGAAGTATTCTCCGATGGTGAATTATTAACATGTGAACCTCTTGAAGAAGTTCCAATGGCACAAAGATATTTTTTACTCTAGTAGTTATTAATTAATTCTTTTTTGTTTAAATTTATTTCTCTAGTTCCTGCATTCGCTAAATCATCTTGAAGTTTATTTTCACATGAAAGAACTCTTGACCAACTTGGAAGTTGTTGAGTTGTTGGATTTGCTAAATAACCTTGAGTAGCGGGTCTTAATAATTTAGCGAATTTTTGAACAGACAATTCCTCTTCATGCCTATCATAAGGAAGCTTATTAACTGCAGAATCTAATCCAAATTGTTTGACTCTGTCCTCTCCTACTCTTTTATAAAGCACTTCGAGAGTTGACAATTGAGTGCTTGTTAAAGTTTCTGCTTGATGTTCCATAAGTCCTCTTAAAACACTTGAGAGAATTTCTGTGCACATTTTTTGTAGTCCTTCCTTGGAGGAAGCTCCTATTGTTTTATGTTTATGATCAAATAATCCAAGGTCCACCTGTGCTATCTTCGAAGTTCTTACATTTCTGTAAACCTCCGAAAGAAGACCTATCTCTAATCCCCAATCACATGGAATTCTTAAATTCATTGCCAAGTCTTTTGTAAATGCAAACTCACCAGCAAGAGGATATCTAAATGATTGTAAATACTGTAGGAAAGGCCCATTTCCAACTAACTGCTCTAAGCTTGCCAAAAGAGGACCAACAAATAATCTAGTTGCTCTACCTTGCAATTGATTAGTTTCTAGTGATAATCGGCTGTAGAATGCTTTTACATAGGAAATCCCATATGATTCATCTAACAAAGGAAGAATCATTCTAGATGGATATAAAGAACTAAATGTTCTTATGTCAGCATCAAATAAAGCAACAACCTCAGATTTTCGTGTTGCAACACCTATACCTTGCCATACTGCCCACCCTTTCCCTGGAGTACCAAGTAATTCTAGACCATTTGTTTCTTGATTCTTTAATAGCTCAATTACAGATGGAGAATTTGTCCATTGAATGTGAACTGGGAATGGCATTGAATCGAAAAAAGATTTTGCTGAATTTACTTGATTAATTGTTTTTGCAGATAGAGCAATAACTAATTCATTTAATTCTGTAAGGTTTTTTAGAACTTCTCTTATATCTCTTAGCGCAGGACGCTCAAACTCTTCATAAAGGCAAGGAATTAATATTGCTGTGGATCTTTTCTTAAGACTTCTATTTAATTCTTTAAGAAGATCTTTTGTGACACCATATTCATGTATTGTTGTGATTAAACCCTGTTGAAAGTCCATTTTCTATTTGATGTGCAGAATAGTGTTAATTCTTCGATAATTTTTTCAAAGTAATGCGAATTGATTCCGAGAAAAAATTAATTAGATTAAAGCTTAGTAAATTGCTAGAAACAATTTATAAGGATCATACTACTGAAGAGATTAACTATATTTGTAATCAATTATTGCAGATTTTAGATAATTTCTCAGAGAAGTCTCGTTATGAAGAAAAAAGTGATGATAGAAAATGGGATGAATCTTATGCCGTTTTAATAACTTATGCTGATGGTGTATATAAAAAAGGAGAAGCTACATTAGTAACACTTCGAGATTTATTAAGTAAACATTTTGGTAGCCTTTCAAAAGTAATACATATACTTCCATTTCTCAAATCAACTAGTGATGGGGGCTTCGCTGTTTCAAGTCATAAATTATTAGAGGAGAAGTTTGGTAGTTGGGAGGATCTTAATAGTATTTCTAAAAAACATCATTTAATGGCTGATTTAGTTTTAAATCATGTTTCATCCTCTCATCCATGGGTGCAGCAATTTATTAAATGTCAAGAACCTGGCTTGTCTAATGTTTTTTCTCCGTCTCAAAATCTTGATTGGAAGAATGTGATAAGACCAAGAAGTTCTTCTCTTTTTTCACAAATAAATACTGTTAATGGATCCAAACAAGTTTGGACAACTTTTGGACCAGATCAAATTGATTTGAATTGGCTTAATCCCAAAATGACAATAGAGTTTCTTAACTTAATTATTACTTACTTATCAAATGGCATTAAATGGTTAAGATTGGATGCAGTAGGTTTTATTTGGAAGGAACCAGGCACAACATGCTTGCACTTGCCGAAGGCTCATTTAATTGTAAAAATTCTAAGAATATTGCTAAATGACCTTTTAAAAGATGGTGTATTAATTACTGAAACTAATGTTCCACAAAAGGAAAATCTTTCTTATTTAATACCAGAAGATGAAGCAAATATGGCTTATAATTTTCCTCTCCCACCTCTTCTTTTGGAAGCAATTATTACTTCTAGGGCAGATATTTTAAATTCATGGATTTGTGATTGGCCAGATTTACCTGAGTCAACAACTATGTTTAATTTTACAGCTTCTCATGATGGCGTTGGATTAAGAGCTTTAGAAGGACTGATGAATGAACAAAGAATTAAAGAGTTATTGATAAATTGCGAGAAAAGAGGTGGGCTAGTAAGTCATAGAAGATTATCTAATGGCGAAGATAAACCATATGAATTAAATATTAGTTGGTGGAGCGCCATGGAAGATGCTGGCCGAGATTCAAATCGTTTTCAATATGAAAGGTTTTTATTAACGCAACTACTTGTGATGTCTTTAAAAGGTGTTCCTGCTTTTTATCTCCCAGCATTATTAGCTTCAGAAAATGACTTAAAAAGTTTTTCGATGACAGGTCAAAGAAGAGATCTTAATAGGGAAAAGTTTAAGTCAGAGAAACTTACTGCATTATTTAAAAATCCTGAATCTAATGCTAATAAGAATCTGAGATATCTCCGCAATGCAATGGATGCTAGAGCAAATTTACCTCAATTCCATCCTCAGTCAGAAATGGAATGCTTGTCTAAAAATAGAAGTGATATTGTTGTAATTAAAAGGGGTGTCGGTTCAAAAGCTGTTTTTACAATTCACAACATGACAGAAAATAAAATTAACTATAGATTGAGTGATCTTGTATTAACTAAACAAATTAATAATGATTTTCATATGAAGGATTATTTAACATCAAATAAATATAATTGTAATAATATTGAACTTAATCCATTTCAAGTAATATGGCTTGGTTTTTCAGTAGATGATTGAAAATTCTGGTATCTGGGTAGTAAGTGATGTTGATGGTACCCTTATGGATCATTCTTATGATTTAACCCCAGCAAAAGAAACTATAAATTTGCTTCAAGAATTATCTATCCCCATAATATTATGTACAAGTAAAACCGCTGCGGAAGTAAAGGTTATTAGAAAAGAACTAAATTTAACTGATCCTTATATTGTTGAAAATGGCGGAGCTATATATGGCGAATCATTAACTAAAGTTAATGGGGAGATTATTCTTGGAGAAAAATACGAAATACTCGAAAAAATTTTGAGTAATATTTCTAATGAAATTAATTATGAATTACAACCACTTAATAACATTTCTAACCTAGAGGCAACTAAACTTACTGGATTAAAAGGGCATTCTTTAGAATTAATGAGAGATAGACATTGGAGTATGCCATTCCTAAATCCTCCTGAAACTAAAGAACAAGAGATTAATGCTTGTTGCAAAAAATTTAATGTAGAAATATTTAGGGGTAATAGGATGAGTCACATGTTGTCAATTAATTCAAACAAAGGAAAAGCAATAGATGCACTCAAATCATATTCAAATAATCCAAATATTAAAATTATTGGACTTGGTGATTCCCCTAATGACTTACCTCTATTATTAAAATCAGATTACAAAATTGTTATTCCAAGTCCTAGTGGACCGAATTTAAATTTATTGGATAAATTAAGTGATTGTAAATTTACTTTAGCCAGTGAACCAAATGGTTATGGTTGGAAAAGTGAAATAAATAAGTTAGTAAATAAATTGGTATTCAGTAAGTAATGAAAGATTTAAAAATTGAATTTCCTTTAGATAAATTTGAAAATTTAATTAGGCAAATGGGTTGGGAAACTCTTGATGAATGGTTTGATTTTTGGGAGACCAAAAAAGAAATACTATCAATTAATAAATTTTGGGACAGTGGTGTAAATGAAGATTGGATTTGGGGTCTTGCATTACCTCTTCTATCTCAAGCATATTACTTTAATAAGAATTTTCCTGAAAGAAAACTTATTGGAATTTCAGCACTTCCTGGGACTGGCAAGACAACTTTAGGTAAATGGTTGGAAAGTATATCTAGAAAATTAAATTTCAAAATATGTGTTATTTCTATTGATGATTTTTATCTCCCCTCCAGTGAAATGGAATTAGCTATTCAAAATAACCCCTGGAATGTCTCTAGAGGATTTCCTGGGACCCATTCGATAGATTTAATGAAAGAGAAACTAATTAAATGGAAAGTTGATGGAACGTTAAATGTTCCTGTTTTTGATAAATCTTTAAGAAATGGCTTAGGTGACAGATCTCATTGGAGAGAAGATGAACCCGATTTGTTAATAATTGAGGGATGGTTTTTAGGGATAAAACCACTATCTATTGATGAAAAAAATAGTGAAATAATTTCACCTAAATTAAGTTCTTATGAATGTTCTTATAGAAATAATATTCAAAGTAATTTGAAAAACTATTTAGATATTTGGAATCTGATTGATCAAACTTGGCAACTAAAACCTTTGAAGTTTGAATATATGAATGAATGGAAATCCAATCAAGAAAAAAGTATGGGTCTTCAACGAGGAAGTTCTCTTAAAGATAAAAAATTAAGTAATTTTCTTCGAATGTTAAGTGTTTCTATCCCGCACAAGAGTTTTGATTTTATAAATTCTGATGTTTTATTGTTAATTAATCAAAAGAGAAAATTAATTAATGTTGAATTAATTAAAAATTCTTCCAAATAATTTTTCATTTAGTTGTTTTTTATACAATTTAAATTGAATTATTTGGTGTTTAATTTAATTTGATTTATTTTATTTTGGATGATTGAGTTTTCTTATAAAAATGAAGGCTCCAGAATGGTAGTTTTAAGGTGCATTGGCCCTTCTAATTTTTTTCTAGAAAGAGTTTTATTTCCTACTGATATTCTTACTTTTATGGCTCCTAATGATTCTAGAGTTGAGATATGGGGTAATGAATTATATGGCCCTAAACTAGAAGAAAGGATAAGAATTACATCTGAAAATGAAGATGCAACTCTAGTTGCGTGATAACTTAATATTTTTAATTGTCTTCGACTCAGAATTTTTACCCACCTGCAAAGTTTAATTGATATTATTTAATTATTTAAAATATGATAATGACACAAATTGCTTCCTTTGCTATTGGTGGTTTCGTACCATCTGCCGCTATTGCGGGTGTTTTAGTATTAGTTGGTCTTGGTGCGTTTTTTTATCTTGGTTTAAAAGGACCAACAGATTATTAATTACCAACCAATAATTTAAAAGTTCTTTAAAAAAATCTCAAATGGACCTAAATACAATACTTTTCATAGTAAGTTTACCTTTCGTATTATTAACCGCTTATTTTGGGACAAAAAATGATTTTTATGAAAGCGAAAATTACAAGGGTGATGGTTGCGCTCACGATGTAAAAAGATAAATTAAAATTTAAACTTTAGATTAAGATCTATTTCTTAATAAAAGTGGTTTCCTTTAAAGGTCTCAATGATTTTTTGATGTTGAATTTTTTTGAGATTTTTGATTAATTTAAATTTATAACTAATTAAAATAAAAATTAGATGTTTGCGTGTTAATGTTTTTTTTATATAATTTTGAAATGTTTTTTTTTATATCATATCAACTTGGTGAGGTTCAAGTCTCAAATCTTACTATCATCATATGTGCAATTTTTTCTTCATTTACATTCATTGCAGTTGGAATAAGCTCTTATAAGCTTTACAAATCATTAATAAATAAAGACGATTCTGTTAGTTAATCGGAACGGCGGGATTTGAACCCACGACCCCCACTACCCCAAAGTGGTGCGCTACCAAACTGCGCTACGCCCCGTATTAACACTATAAATATAAATAACTTTTACTTGTCAATTTTTATTGGGTTATTGTTAGATCTCAATACACATTTATCAATCTCCCAATTGAAATTATTCCAAACTTCATTAGGAAGTTTGAAGTTACTACCATTAAAGTCTCCTAACTTTACTTTAGTAGGTGATGCTGAACAATATTGCCTATTTCCATCTACTGCTAAATATTGCTGGTGATATTCTTCTGCGTAAAAATAAGATTCAATCATTTTTATTTCTGTTTCAATTAATCCAAAGTTATGGGCATTAAGTTCTTTTTGATAAGCTTCTTTACTTAAATTAATTATCTCTTTATTACTTTTATTTGTATAGAAAATTGTAGATCTATATTGAGTTCCGACATCATTACCCTGCCTATTTTTTTGGGTTGGATTATGACATTCCCAGAACATTTTTAATAAATCACTAATATCAATTTTATTTGTATTCCAAACCACCTTAACCACCTCTGCATGACCAGTAGTACCAGAACAGACTTCATAGTACGTTGGGTTTTTCTTCTCTCCACCAGCATAACCAACTGAAGTTGTAACAACTCCTGGAAGTTTCCAAAAACATTTCTCTGCACCCCAAAAACATCCGCATCCAAACACTATCGAATCCTCTTGAGATTTTGGTTCTTTTTTTATATCCGTATTTAATATTCTATGGACAAAATTTGCTTCAATAGCAGGATTTGATTCTTTGTTATTCATGATTTTTTTTAGAAATTCAAACATTCTTTCAACGTATATTATTAACTTACTATTTTATTTGTAGCTATTTCTCTTTCCCAGAGTTTTTTATATAAACCTTTTTTGGTTATCAAATCCTTATGAATCCCCTCTTGAACAATTTCTCCTTTGTCCATTACAAATACCCTATCACAGGTCGCTGCTACAGATAATTGGTGGCTAATCATCAATATTGTTTTACTTTTATTTTCTCTCATCTCATCGATGATTATCGCAGCAGTCTTATTGTCTACACTTGCCAAAGCATCATCTAAAACTATAACAGAAGCATCAACCAGAAGCGCTCTTCCTAAAGCTGTTCTTTGGCGTTGACCACCGCTTAGAGTGATACCTCTTTCACCAACAATTGTTTTAAATCCCTCAGGAAAACTCTTAATGTCATCAATTAAACCAGCGTTTACTGCGCTTGTCCTGACTGCTCTTTTAGAAGCTTTTGGCTCTCCAAATTTTAGATTGTCTGAAATTGTAGATGTAAATAAAAATGCTTCTTGAGGTACTATTGCAATATGTTTTCTTAAATCACTTAATTTAATATTCTTTATATCAATATTATCTAAAAATAATTGCCCATCTGATATCTCAATAGTTCTTCCCAATGATTTTGCTAAGGTGGTTTTGCCACATCCAACTGGACCAACTATAGCGACAAGTTCTCCAGGTTTGATCTTAAAATTTAATCCATTTAATGAATTGAATTTTGCATCATCATATCTTATTTTTAAATCTTTGGCTTCTATAAAACCATTTACTTTTTTCTTTAGGAATTTAGCTTTTGGGTTGTCAACAATTTTTGGCCTATTTCTAAATATCTCTTCAATTCGATCTAGACTTACTTGTCCTAATTGAAAAGTATTTAGTGTAAATCCTAGTAATGCTGTTGGAAATACAAGTCTCTCGACAAATAATATCAATGCTACTAGTCCGCCAATGGTTATAAATCCATTTTCAAGCTGAGAAGTCCCTAATCCTAAGAGTATTAACAGTGAAATTGAAGATATACCTTGTAATAGTGGGAATAAGATACTTGCAGTTCTTGCAAGCTTTATTGCTGAATTGCGATAAACATTATTGAAATTTTTAAATTCTTTCTTCTCAGCATCTTCCTGTGCATAAATTTTTATAGCACTTATACCTGATAAATCTTCTTGAATTAAATCACTTAATTTGGAAAGTGATTCTTGTTGAATTTTTCTTTGACTTACCATTCGTCCACCAAATAAGCTTACTATTACTAAAATCAGTGGAAATATCATTAGCGCTGCAATTGTCAAGGTTTTATTAATCGATAACATTGAAGGAATTGTTAGAGAATAAGCAAGTACGATATTGCATAAACTTAGTACTGTAAAACCTAAAAGTCTTCTGATGTTCTCAACATCACTGGTAGCTCTACTGATAATATCTCCACTACCTTTTTTTTGAATCCAATCTGGGTCTTGAATTAGTAAATGATCAAATAATCTTTGACGAAGATTTACTTCAACTTTTCTTCCTATACCAAATACAATCTGCCTTGAAAATAATCTAATGAGACCCATACAAGTAGCTAGAAACATAAGCCATAATGATTTAGATATTACGAAATTAGAAGAAAAGCCATTTTTTAGTTGGTCAATAATGTTTTTGACTTCTAGTGGAATTAAAACACTTAAAATATTTACTGCTAAGAGAGCTACTGCTCCATATAAAAATTCTTTTTTATATGGTTTGAGATATTTTATTATAACTTTTAATTTCAGATTTTTCATTTAATATTTCCCATAAGATTAAGATAATGTTTCATTTTAGAATATGTGAGCTAGCTTTATAAATGATTTGGTTTTTTATTATGAGCAATGAGCAAATTCATCCACTACATGCAACTGATAAAAAGATAATTGATTCACTTATAACAAAACATAATCCTGAAGATTTCGATTTGATTAATTTAGCTAGATTAATTAAACGCTATGATAATTTTCCTGGGGAAATAGAAATTAAGGCTGATATTCAAAAAATACTTAAATTTTGGAATATTACACAGGATATCCTTTTTTCTATGACTCGGAAATTATGGTTAAATAATTTTAGGCCGTCCAAAACTTCAAAAGAATTAGTCGGTTCAGGTTTTGATACTTCTAACTGAACTATTAATCATTATTTAATAATACAAATACTAAATGTCTAATAAAACAAATTCAGAAATTCTAGATCAATTACTTTTTGGACATAATCTTAATGAAGAAACTTCAAGAGCTTTAATGAAAAGGTGGTTAAATCATGAAATATTAGATGTTCAAACAGGTGCTTTTTTAGGTGCATTTAGAGCTAAAGGGGTTACTGGTTTGGAACTATCTTCAATGTCAGAAGTGCTTTTAAATAATTGCAAAATGCCTATCGAACGGCCAGATTTGTATATGGTTGATACTTGCGGGACTGGCGGTGATGGTGCAAATACATTCAATATTTCAACTGCTGTTGCCTTTGTCGCTTCGACATGTGGTGTAAATATTGCAAAACACGGAAATAAAAGTGCAAGTGGAAAAGTGGGTTCTGCAGATGTTTTGTTAAATCTTGGTATTAATCTTAATTCTTCTTTAGAAAAAGTTATTAATGCAATAGAAGATATTGGTATAACTTTTTTATTTGCTCCTATTTGGCATAAATCTTTGATTAAATTAGCACCTTTGAGAAAGGCTCTAGGTATCAGAACTGTCTTTAATCAATTAGGTCCATTAGTAAATCCTTTAAGACCTAATGCTCAAGTTTTAGGTGTTGCTTCTGAAGAACTTCTTACTCCTATGGCTTCCGCTTTAAATAATATGGGAATGGATAGAGCAATAGTTGTTTATGGTTATGGGGGACTTGATGAGGCCTCACTTGAAGGAGATAATAAAATTATATTTGTGGATAAAGGTCAATTAAAATATTCAAAACTAAATGTTTCTGACTTTAATTACCAGAATACCTCTAACAATAACTTGACAGTATCAAATGATGAGTCTTACGAAGAGATTCTGAAATCTGTTTTGAAGGGTTCTGGTCAAAAAGCCCATATGGATGTTGTAGCTTTAAATGTTTCATTAGTTCTTTGGGCAGCCGGTATTGAAGATAACATTGAGAAAGGATTTCAAAAAGCATTGTTTTCTATGAGTAAAGCAAAACCTTGGGATAAATTTTTGCGTTTGAAAGCTTATCTTGAGCCATAAGAAATTTTTTCATTAAATGAATCATCCTTTTAAGAAAAATGCAAAACTTGTTTTAAGTAACGGTATTACTTTTTCTGGTTATTCATTTGGAGCTTTGGGTACAACTCTTGGTGAAATTGTTTTTAATACAGGTATGACTGGTTATCAGGAAGTAATAACCGATCCAAGTTATTTTGGGCAGATTCTAACATTTACCTACCCAGAGATTGGAAATACAGGAATTAATTTCGAAGATTCTGAATCTGATAATTTTGTAAAAGGTTTAATTGTTCGTAATTACTCAAACAATAATAGTAATTGGAGATCCAAATCTAATCTTAACCAGTGGTTAGTTGATCATAATATTGTTGGACTTTATGGAGTTGATACTAGAGCACTTGTTAAAATTCTAAGATCTAGTGGTTCTATGAATGGACTTATCACTTCAGAAAAGAAAGATCTGGAAAGCTGTCTTAAGTTAATTTCTAATGCTCCAGATATGAAAGGCCTAAATTTATCAAAGGAAGTTTCAACAAATAATAACTATTTATGGAAAAACACTACTGAGACTAATTTTGATAAAAGGGAAAGATTATCTAAAAATGAAAATAAATTTAAAATTGTGGCTATTGATTTTGGGATTAAAAAATCAATTCTTAATAGATTAGTATCTCATGGATGTGAAGTAATGGTTTTGCCATCAAGTTCATCTTTTGACGATGTTTTGTCTCATAATCCTGATGGGATATTTTTCTCAAACGGTCCAGGTGATCCTGCTTCTGTTTTTGAGGGCATTAATTTAGCTAAATCACTTATAAATTTTGGAAAAATTCCAATGTTTGGAATTTGTCTTGGACATCAAATTTTTGGATTGGCATTGGGAGGAAAAACTTATAAATTACCGTTTGGCCATCGTGGTTTAAATCATCCTTGTGGGATGAATAATAATGTTGAAATAACAAGTCAGAATCACGGCTTTGCCATTGATCCAAATTCTTTATCAAATGAAAGTGTTGAAATAACTCACTTTAATCTTAATGATAAAACTGTTGCTGGATTGAAACTTAAAAATAAGCCTATTTTTAGTGTTCAATATCACCCCGAGGCTGGCCCCGGTCCTCATGATTCGGATTATTTATTTGAAAAATTTGTTTCTCTAATGTTAGAAAGATGTTGACATATTGATTCTTTTTGATTTGATAATTACATTTAATAAATTATTTTTTGGGGGGAAATTAAATCATAGAAGATTTTCAAAAACTAACTGTTTCCTTAAGAGGAAATATAGAAGTAAAGACAAATATTATTGTTTTTACTTTTAAAGGGCAATTAGATGCATTTTCTGAAAAGCAATTTAAAACTTTTGTTACTAATAATCTCAAAAAGGATCCTAAGTCATTTGTTATTGACTTAAGCAAAATAGATTTTCTTGACTCATCAGGGTTAGGGGCTCTTGTTCAAACTT
The DNA here is from genome assembly GCA_003279005.1 of Prochlorococcus sp. AG-347-J22. Classification (GTDB taxonomy): domain Bacteria; phylum Cyanobacteriota; class Cyanobacteriia; order PCC-6307; family Cyanobiaceae; genus Prochlorococcus_A. The sequence goes on from QCBY01000007.1 coordinate 47,812, forward strand.
CTAAGGAATCCAAAAAACTCAAAGTTGGTTTTTCAGTGGTTGGAAATTCTAGAGTTGCTCAAACTATAAAACTTGTTCGATTAGGAGACTTTCTTAATTTGAAAGCTACTCTTGAGGATTCATTAATCTATTTGAATAATTGAATTATTGGATACAAAATCTTGCTCCACATGGTTCTCCTGAAGAGATAGGTGTGATTCAACTTGCTTGGCTTGGGGACTCTATATGGGAGTTGCATCAAAGATTACGATATATTCATATGCCTTTAAAATCCAAAGAACTTCATCTCTCAGTAGTAAATGAAGTCAAAGCTGAAGCTCAATCAAAATCATTGCAAGACATTGAACATTTATTAAATTCATTTGAAATTAATTTAATAAGACGAGCTAGAAACAAAACAAAAAGATTTCCAAAGTCTTCAAATCCTGTCTTATATTCTAGAGCTACTGGTTTTGAAACATTACTTGGTTGGTTATTTTTAAAAGATCCCAAGAGATTGTCTAAAATTTTTGAATATCTAGATTGCAAATAAGCCAATAAATTTATGAACAACTTTTCTAAAAATAATAATTCCAAAAAAAATAGTGATAAAGATTCTAGAAAATCGAAAAATAAAAATAATTATAAATCTAAAAATTTTCAAGAAGTTAGATTCAAATCAAATAAAAATACTAGTTATGAAAGAAATGATTTTAAAAAAAGAGATGAATTTAAAGTTAACGAATACAATTATTTAGAATCAAAAGAAAAGTCAAAAAAAATTTTAAATCAATCAAAAAGAAAATTTCCTTCAAATAATTCAAATAAAGGAAATTATCCTGAAAATAGTCCAAAAAATTTTCAAACAAATACCAATGTAAAAAATTTTGATGATTGGATTTGGGGTAAACATTCTGTTTTTGCTGCTTTAAATAATAAAAGACCGATAAACAGAATTTGGTGTACGTCAGATATATTTTCTTCAGAAAAATTTTTTTTATTATTTAAGGATCTTAAGTCTAAAGGTGTTTTAATTGAAGAAGTCTCTTGGTCTAGACTATCCCAATTAACATCTGGTGCTGTTCATCAAGGAGTAGCGCTTCAGACAGCTTCTTCTCAAACTTTATCTTTAGATAAGTTAATTGATAGTTCTAAAAGTAAATTTAAAAACCCTATTTTTGTTGTATTAGATGGTATTACTGATCCTCATAATTTAGGAGCAATTATTAGGTCTGCAGAAGCTTTTGACTGTAAAGGTATTATTATTCCACAAAGAAGATCAGCAGGATTAACTGGGACTGTTGCAAAAGTTGCAGCTGGAGCATTAGAACATATACCAGTAAGCAGAGTTGTAAATCTAAATAGAGCAATAGATGAATTAAAGAAAAATGGTTTTCTAATTCTTGGTTTATCAGGTGATGGGCAGATTCCTATCTCTGAATTTGATCAAAAGGCTCCAATAGTCATAGTTGTTGGAGCTGAAAGTAAAGGTATTTCATTATTAACCCAAAAAAAATGTGATTATTTGCTTAGAATTCCTCTTAAAGGGAAAACCTCTAGCTTAAATGCCTCTGTGGCAGCAGCCATCTCATTTTGTTATTTATCCAAAAATTAATTTTTAGAAATTAAAATTAAACTTTTAATTAATATATTTATCATTATTTAAATATATTTATTTAATAATTTGTTATTGAATAATTACTCCAAAATTGTATACAATTTAACAAGAATTGCTGGTCCATAATTTAGGGCCAAAAAAATTGATTAGAAATCTTGGAAACAAACTTGGTTTAGCATGGTGGGCTAAAGTTGATACAGGTTCTCCTTCTGCAACTTATTGGTATGGTCCATTTCTAACAAAGAGAAGTTTAAATGAAAATTTAGAAAAATTTCTAAATGACCTTTATGAAGAAGGGTCAAAAGATATTCAACATAGTATTATTAGATGTAATAAAGAAGAACCGCTAACAGTTGATAATTAAATCAATCTAAAAACTCAATCTTGATATGAACTTTAATTCTTTTCGAAAGGAAATTAATAGTGGAAAAACTTCAGTTAAGGAATTAATTAATGAATTCTTTTTGAAAATCGATTCATTAAATCCAAAAATAAATGCTTATACCTCTCTAACAAAACAAATTGCTAATGCACAATCTGAACAAGTAGATAAATTAATTTCTAATAATCAAAACCTCCCACCTCTTGCTGGAATACCCATTGCTATAAAAGATAATATTTGTACCAAAGGAGTCGTAACTTCTTGTTCAAGTAAAATGCTTCAAGACTTTGTAGCTCCATACGAGTCTTCTGTATCAACTAAGTTATGGTCATCAGGGGGCATTTGCTTAGGGAAAACTAATTTAGACGAATTTGCAATGGGAAGCTCTACTGAGACTTCGGTATTCGGCACCACCTCTAATCCTTGGGATATAAATAGAGTTCCAGGAGGAAGTTCTGGTGGTAGTGCTGCTTCAGTAGCTGCTGGTTTGTGCTTGGCCGCTATTGGTTCTGATACAGGGGGCTCGATTAGACAGCCGGCCTCTTTTTGTGGTGTAGTAGGTCTAAAACCAACCTACGGAAGAGTTAGTAGATGGGGACTTATTGCATTTGCAAGTTCTCTTGATCAAATTGGTCCAATTACAAATACTGTTTCTGATGCTGCAGAAATTCTTTACTCGATCTCCGGTAAGGATCCTCTCGATTCGACATGTTTAGATAAACCTGTACCTAATTTTTTATCTGATTTAGATAAATCTATTAAAGGTTTAAAAATTGGAATTATAGAAGAATGCTTTAATCATCCTGGGCTCAATCCTGAAGTTAAAGAATCTGTTTTAGCTGGTGTTGAGAGATTCAGATCTTTGGGGGCTGAAATTTATGATGTAAAATGCCCAAGATTTAATGATGGTATCGCAACTTATTATGTAATTGCTCCCTGTGAAGCTTCAGCAAATTTAGCAAGATATGATGGTGTTAAATATGGATATAGATCTGATGGAGACTCTAACTTATTAGAAATGACATCAAAGAGTAGAGCAGAGGGTTTTGGAAATGAAGTACAAAGAAGGATTTTGATTGGTACTTATGCTTTATCTGCAGGATATAGTGATGCATATTATAAGAAAGCTCAGAGAGTAAGAACCTTAATAAGAAAGGATTTTGATAATGCTTTTGATAAAGTTGATGTATTACTAACACCCACATGCCCAACTACTGCATTTTTAAAAGGTGATTTCGTTAATGACCCTTTGTCTATGTATTTATCGGATCTTTTAACTGTTCCAGTAAATCTTGCTGGACTCCCTGCTATTAGTATTCCATGTGGTTTTGATAAAAAGGGTTTACCGATAGGGCTACAATTAATCGGAAATGTTTTAGAAGAGCATCGAATATTAAATGTTGCAAATATATTCGAAAAGGATGCCGAAGTCATAAAGAACAAACCTAATATTGAAATTTGAATTAATAATTAATTTGTATTAGTTAAATATAGAATTTTTAAAAATATTCTCTATCTTATAAATATTAGTAGTTTAAAAATGGGATTTGTTCCACTTCATAATCATAGTGATTACAGCCTTCTTGATGGTGCAAGTCAAGTTTCAAAGATAGTCGAAAGAGCTTCTGATCTTGGGATGAATGCAATTGCTTTAACCGATCATGGAGTAATGTATGGAGCTCTTGATTTAGTAAAAAAATGTAAAGAAAAAGGTATAAAACCAATTATTGGTAATGAAATGTATATTATCAATGGTTCAATTGATGATCCTCAACCAAAGAAGGAAAAAAGATACCATTTAGTAGTATTAGCTAAAAATCATAGAGGGTATAAGAATCTTGTAAAACTTACTACACTAAGCCATCTTAATGGGATGAGGGGTAGAGGTATATTTTCTAGACCATGTATTGATAAATCTCTTTTAGAAAAATATAAAGATGGTCTTATTATCTCTACAGCATGTTTAGGTGGGGAGATTCCTCAAGCCATCTTAAAAGGAAAGATTGATGTTGCTGAAAATATTGCTCTTTGGTATAAAAAATTATTTGGAGATGATTTTTATCTTGAAATACAAGATCATGGCTCTGTAGAAGATAGGATTGTAAATGTTGAATTAATAAGAATCGCTAAAAGACACCAAATTAAAGTTATTGCTACTAATGATGCTCACTACATCTCAAACATGGACGTTGAAGCGCATGATGCCCTACTTTGTGTCCTTACTGGTAAATTAATAAGTGATGAAAAAAGATTGAGATATACAGGGACTGAATATATTAAAAGTGAAAATGAGATGCTTAAACTTTTTAATGATCATATTGACAATGAATCTATTAGAGAAGCTATCAATAATACTGTTGAGGTGTCAAAAAAGATTGAAGAATTTGAATTGTTTGGAACCTATAGAATGCCTAAATTTCCATTAAAAGAAAAGGATGATGATTCTTTATCCTTTTTGACGAAAATATCTAAGGAAGGTCTTTTAAAAAGATTTAACAAAAGTAATATTGATGAAGTTTCAGAGATTTATATAAAAAGATTATCTGCAGAATTAAAAATAATTGATGATATGGGCTTCCCAGATTATTTTTTAGTTGTTTGGGATTATATAAAATTTGCTAGAGATAATTTAATACCAGTTGGTCCCGGGAGAGGTTCCGCTGCAGGTTCACTTGTAGCATATGCTCTTCAAATAACAAATATTGATCCTGTAAAACATGGATTGTTATTTGAGAGATTCTTAAATCCAGCTAGAAAGTCTATGCCTGATATTGATACGGATTTTTGTATTGATAGGAGAAATGAAGTTATTGATTATGTAACCAATAGATATGGCGAAGATAAAGTGGCGCAAATAATTACTTTTAACAAAATGACATCTAAAGCTGTATTAAAGGATGTCGCTAGAGTTCTTGATATTCCTTATGGGGAATCAGACAAGTTAGCTAAGTTGATACCAGTTGTAAGAGGAAAACCATTTAAGCTAAATGAAATGATTGATAAAAAATCTCCTAGTCCTGAATTTAGGGAGAAATATTTGAAAGATAGTAAGGTCAAAAGATGGATTGATTTAGCACTAAGAATTGAAGGTACTAACAAAACTTATGGAGTTCATGCAGCAGGCGTTGTCATTTCATCAGAGCCTTTAGATATGCTTGTTCCCCTTCAAAGGAATAATGAAGGACAAATCATAACTCAATATTCAATGGATGATATTGAATCCCTAGGTTTGTTGAAAATGGACTTCTTGGGTCTTAAAAATCTTACAATGATTGATAAGACAGTTTCTTTAATAGAATCCTCTACAGGACAAAAAATCAATATTGATGAATTACCTCCAAATGATAATAAAACTTTTGATTTGATTGGAAGAGGTGATTTAGAAGGTATTTTCCAACTGGAATCTTCTGGGATGAAACAAGTTGTTAAAGACTTTAAGCCAAATTCTCTTGAAGATATTTCTTCTATTTTAGCTCTATATAGACCTGGCCCTCTTGATGCAGGTCTAATTCCCAAGTTTATCAATAGAAAAAACGGTAGTGAAAAAATAGATTTTCCTCATCCTTTTATAGAATCAATTCTTACTGAAACCCATGGAATAATGGTTTATCAAGAGCAAATCATGAAAATTGCTCAAGATTTAGCTGGATATTCTCTTGGAGATGCTGATTTACTGCGTAGAGCTATGGGTAAAAAGAAAGTATCTGAGATGGTTAAACATCGTAACCTTTTTATTGAAGGTTCCTGCAATAAAGGGGTAGATAAAAAACTTGCTAATGATCTTTTTGATCAAATGGTTTTATTTGCTGAATATTGTTTTAATAAAAGTCATTCGACGGCATATGGAGCGGTTACATACCAAACAGCTTTTTTAAAAGCTCATTTTCCAGTGGCTTATATGGCTTCTCTTCTAAGTGTGAATTCAGGCTCTACTGACAAAATGCAAAGGTATATTTCTAATTGTTATTCAATGGGAATTGAGGTTATTTCACCCAGTATAAATTTATCTGGAATAGATTTTACAATTAAGAAGGATCAAATTTTATTTGGATTATCTGCAATTAAAAATCTTGGAGATTCCGCAATAAAAAATATTATAGATAATCGGAATAAACTTGGAAGCTTCAAATCATTTTCGGATTTATGCGATCGTTTACCATCTAATATTTTAAATAAAAGGAATCTAGAATCTTTGATTCATTGTGGGGCTCTTGATGAATTTTCTGATAATAAAAATAGAGCTCAACTATTCTCCGATCTTGAACATGTAATGGAGTGGGCCTCTTCTCGTAATCGTGATCGCTTATCTGGTCAAGGAAATCTATTTGATTCCATAAGTAATTATGAAGAAAAAGAATTGTCTCTATCTCAACGATCTAAAGTTGATGATTATTCTTTAATTGAAAAGCTTAAATTAGAAAAGCAACTTTTAGGTTTCTATTTATCAGATCATCCATTAAAACATCTCGCAAAGCCTGCTAAACTTGTTTCTCCAATGAGTATTTCTCAATTAGAAGAAGCGCAAGATAGAGCGAAGGTTTCTTTAGTTGGAATGATTCCTGAATTAAAGCAAATTACTACGAGAAAAGGAGACAGAATGGCAATTGTCCAACTTGAAGATCTTTCAGGAAGCTGTGAGGCAATAGTATTTCCAAAGACATATTGTATATTATCTGAATTTCTACTTACCGATACTAGATTATTAGTATGGGGAACTATTGACAAAAAGAGTGATAAGACACAGTTAATTATTGATGATTGCAGAGAAATTGATAACTTGAAATTACTAATTATTGACTTAGATAATTCTCAAGCCTCTGATATAAGAATTCAAAATACGATAAGAGATTGTTTAGTTAAATTTAAACCAGATAAAAATAAATGTGGAATTAAGATTCCTGTACTGGCAGCTGTTAGGAATAATGATTCTGTAACCTATGTTAAGTTTGGAGATCAATTTTGTGTTGGAGATATTTTGGGAGTTACTAAATTACTTAAAGATAAATCTTTTCAGGTTAATTTAAAATCGTTAGTGACTTAATTAAATTACTTTTTCTTATCGAAGTTTTGAGAAGCAGGTCTAAAAGCAGCTTTAGCTCTTTGAATGTTTAAAGAAATATTTTCTATCCCAAAAAAACTTCCTGGTTCTTTATCCCAACTTGCTGATAATATTCCAAAACTCAAACCTCCAAGCCCTATTAAGAAAAATAATGCGGAAATTGCAATTGTTGAAGATGGGGGAATTTCAGCAATGTTTCTTGTAACAATTATATAACTTACAACAAATACAGACATACCCATAATTGTTGGAATTCCTGCTGTAAAAAAAATTCTTTTAGCCATTCTGTCGGCTACATATTTAGGTATCCCATTAGATTGTTTAAGCTTTGGGGTAATTAAAGGAACATTTTTTTGAGTATTTCTAAAGGCATTGACCTCTGATATTTTTTTCTTTTTTGTAGTATTTTTCTTTTTACCTTGTTTTTTTTTCATTAAGGGAAATTTATCCTCTGATTCCGATTTTTTTAATTAGATCTTGATAATTTTGGGGATTTTTAATTTTCAAGTATGATAATAATCTTTTTCTTTTCCCTATCATTTTTAATAAGCCTTGCCTTGAAGCATAATCATGAATATTTTCTTGCAGATGGTCACTTAATTTGGAAATTTTTTCAGAGAGCATTGCAACCTGCACTTCAACAGATCCTGTATCTTTTGCATGTACTTGATGGGATTCAATTAGTTTTTGTTTTTCGGCTGTATCGAGTGTCATTAAATTTATAAACTTATTTGTATTTTACTACGTAATTGGCCTAAATTAATACTTTTGTCTATCTAAATAGTTCATGGCAACTTTTAGTAAATTTTCAAAAGAAAAAGAATTTTTTGCTAAAGTCTGAATTTTATTATTTTTAATATCTTTAATAAGTTTGGGAAATAAATTTTTTATTTCTTTCTTGGGGTAGTTTAAAGATTGAAGAGTTAGATCAATATCTTCGAAAATTGATTGTAATTCTTTATTATTTAAAAGAAAATTATTTTCATCAAAATTTTCTTCTACAGTTTGTTTGTTAATTATTTTGCTTTTTAATTCAAGAATTATACGTTCTGTCATCTTTTGTCCAATTCCTTGTACAGAACCAATCAACTTTTTGTCATTGTTGTTTATCGCATTAATTATTTGAGTTAAAGAAAATTTATTTAATAATGACATTCCGATTTGAGATCCAATACCCTTAATATTAAGAATTTGAATAAAGAAATCTCTTTGATCCTTTAATGTAAAACCAAAAAACGTATCAGAGTCTTCTTTTTTTATATGTTTCAACCATAAGATTATTTCTTTTTTAGAAATTTTATTTAAATTGATGTCTACCAATACTGATTCTAAGGTTTGAATTTCATAACCTAATCCCTGACAATTAATTAATATGTAGAATTTATTATTAGCTTGCCATGCACTTACTAATTCTCCTTTTATCCAGCTAATCAATTATCCACCATCCACCTGACATCCAATAGCTGCTCCAGTTACTGCTCCCAATGGGACAGCCCACCAACGACCTTGTTTCCTTGAAACTGCACCTCCAATTCCACCACCAAGTAATGCACCTGCTATCTTTCCATCAGTACATTCATCTTTCTTGTCTCCTCCACAAGGTATTTCTACATCTACTTCATAATTTCTAACATAACCTGGGCTTGATTTTGTTCCAGGAATATATTCTTCCCTATATTCAGTCCTAGTACATGTTACGGATTTAGGAGTTGATGACTTAACTTCCAGAAATGGATAGAAACTGAAAATTACTAATAAGAAAAATTTCATCACAAATTTATTTCTAGTAATATTTTAAATCTTTTTTAGTATTTTGCTAGTAGAAATAATAGTTCCTAACAAAACTAGTAATGAACCAATTATAAAATTGATATTTATTATTTCATTGAAGAATAAAAACCCCCATAAAGAGCCAAAAAATACTTGTAAATAATTTATCGTAGCTGCTTCTGAGGTTGGCAATTGCTTTATCCCAACGGTTAAAAATGTTTGTCCGGCCTGTGTAAAAAATCCTATACCAAGGATCCAAACTATATCAATAATATTTGGTGTTACCCAATTCATTAATACAATGGGTGATAGCGTAATTACAGACACTAATGGAAAGTATTTTATTATTATAAAAATATCCTCTGTTAATGATAGTTTCTTTACTGTTATGTAAGCCAAGGAGGTTGAGACAGCCCCAAGAAATGCAATTAATAAGACAAATTTATCTAGCTCAATTTTCAAACTTGATAATTGGTATGGATTTAAGATTATTAATATTCCTAACCATCCTATTAAAGATGCAATAACAACATTCTTAGTAATCTTTTCATTAATAAGAATTCCAGCAAAAATAGATATGAAAATTGGGTAAGTATATTGAATAACAGTAGCGATATTTAGAGGCATATTTCGTATAGCATAAAAAATACAAACCAATGCTATAGTCCCCAAAATGCCTCTCAAGATAAGTAATGGTTTGTTATTTCCCCAAGGATTTAAATTTTTTTTATTTATTATTAAAGAGGTTATTGACAAGCTTAATAATGATCTGAAAAATACCAATTCATATATCGGTATCCTATTATCAATTTTCTTCACGCAAAGAGTCATAAGGCTAAAGAAAAGGGATGCAAATATTAAATTAATCTTATTAATTGCTTTACTATTTCGATTGAAAAACTCTTTCAACATTACTAAAAAATAATTTTATTGTGAAATTTTGTAGATTCTTCTAAAAATTTGTTCTATAACATAGTGACAATGTGACTTCTTTTTGGAAATAAATATAAATGGGACCTTCGATACATCCAAGCACTATACAGGAGGTTAAAGATAAAGCAGATATTGTAGATGTTATTTCTGAACATATTGTCTTAAAGAAAAAGGGAAAAGAATTTGTGGGAATATGCCCTTTTCATGATGATAGTAAACCATCCATGACTGTTTCTCCCACTAAACAATTTTATTATTGTTTCTCTTGTGGAGCCGGAGGAAATTCTATTAAATTTTTAATGGAGTTTACTCGTAATAACTTTACAGACGTTGTTCTCTCTCTTGCAAAAAAGAATGATATTAATGTAATAAATGTTGATGGCCCTCAACAAGAGATATATAAAAAACAATTATCTAGAAGAGAGGAACTATACAAGATTCTTCGAGTTGCAAAAGACTGGTTTAAATCTCAATTAAATAATTCATTAGGAAAGGAAGCGCATCATTATTTGACATCAAAAAGAAATTTAAATACTAAAAATATTAATGATTTTGAATTAGGTTTTGCTCCTAATTCATGGAATGATTTATTTAATTATCTTTCAAAAGTGGAAAAATTTCCTATAAAGTCTATTTTAAGCGCAGGCCTTGTGATCTCAAAAGAAAATTCTGATAAGATTTATGATCGCTTTAGAAATAGATTGATAGTTCCTATTTTTGATATGCAAGGAAGAGTTGTTGCTTTTGGGGGTAGATCTCTTGATTCTCAGGAACCCAAATATTTAAATTCTCCCGAATCCGAAGTTTTTGAGAAAGGTAAAATTTTATTTGCGTTTAATAAAGCATCTAGCAATATTAGAAAAAGAGATAAGGCAGTTATAGTAGAAGGTTATTTTGATGTTATTTCACTTCATTCCAGAGGTATTACGAATTCTGTAGCTTCTCTTGGAACAGCTTTAAACAAATATCAAATATCCCAACTTTGTAGATGTACTGATAGTAAAAATATAATCATTAATTTTGATTCTGATAATGCAGGTAGATTAGCTACAAAAAGGGTTATAAATGAAGTTGAAAGCTTATCACTTCATGATCAAATAAACTTAAAAATACTTCAAATAAAATCATTTAAAGACCCTGACGAGTATCTTAAAAGAAATACTGCAGAAGATTATTTTAATTTAATAGATAATGCCTCTTTCTGGATTGATTGGGAGATTGATCAGATTTTTAATAACAAAGACTTATCTAAATCTGATATATTTCAGAACGTTATTTCTTCAATAGTTAAGCTACTAAGTAAACTGCCTCAATCTGCTACTAGAACGCACTATTTGCAAAAAGTTTCTGAAAGATTAAGTAAGGGTCAAGCGAGATTAGCTATTAAATTTGAAGAAGACTTGAGAAAACAAGTTAAAGGATTTCGTTGGCATGGAAGATCAAAAAAATTTGAACAGCCAAATGAAATTAGTCAACGTGAAAGAAATGAATCAGAAATAATTTATTATTATCTACATTGTCCCGAACATAGACTTTTTATTCGTGAAGAATTACTTAAAAGAGAAATAGATATTTTCAATACTGAAAGTATTCGTCTTATTTGGGAATCTATCTCACAAATAGAAGAAAATAATTTAGGTTCGAATTATTTAGATGATTTGAAAAATGCAAATAATAAAAAATTGAGCAATGACTTTAATTCAATTAACTTGATTTCACTTTTACCTGATCACCTGGCTCTTAACAATCTTGAAGTCTCAAATAATATTAATACTTTTATTAATCCGGATGAATTATTTTTAACCAATCTAAAAAATCCTTTAGAAAATCTTCTTGGAACTTTGTCTCTTCTTGAAAGATATAAATCATTAAAAAGATGTAGACATCTCATTGAATCTTGGGGTTCTCAAAGACTTAAAACTTTAGAAAACTGTATTTCTATTTTAATTGATAATTCTTCCTTAGAAACTTCAGACTCTAATAAAGAAATTGATGATGTCTTTAAAGATTTAAACTCAGATGCTATTAAATTTCAAGAATTATATTATCTAGAAAGAGAGCATATCAATCTACTCGATAAACAACGTTGTGGAAATTTTTCTTATAAAAAAATAAGTCTTTAACAATTTATAAGCAATAACTTTTCAGTATTTCTTTTATTTTTCTTGGCCTGTCTTCCATAACATAAGCTTCTAATTCTTTATCTAAATTCCCAGATATTCGTACTGATGATTTTAGAGCTTTTAATTTTCCTTTATGGATTTTATCTTCTATATTTTTTATTACTCCTATGGGTTTATTGTTATTGCATGACTGGACTAGATGTGTTGTCTCATGCCTTAAAGCTCTTCTTATATAAAGATTTGTTTTGTGATTATCGTAACGCTTGTCTTCTCTATAACCTCCTAATTTTTTCGCATTTTGAGTGCAAATAACGATTTTTTTTTCTCTTTTTTTATAAAAACCAACAAACTTTTTATCTATAAGGCAAAGCTCTGTATTCTCTTCTATTGAATGATTTGATTTATTGATTAGTTCTATTATTTCTCTATCGATCTTGTTTAAAAATAATATAAATTCCATTTCCGCTTTTTATACAATTATATTTGGGATTTTTTTAATATCTGTTGTTGATCCGGGACTTAATGAATTTCTATTCATTGTCCAGTCTTGTGGCTTTTTTGCAATTGCCCATGTAATTGCTTTATTATTAAATTTTTTATTCAAAGAGTCAATTGTTTTCATAAGACTTATTGATTTTATTGAGTCTTCTTGAGACTCGTAATTGATAATTGATTGCTGTAAATATTTGCAGTTAGTTAAATCCTGCATTAAAACTCCAGCTTTTGATAATTTATATTCTGGAGAGTAAATCTCTTTAGATAATGCGACGACTGTTTTTAAAATAGTACTTGTGTTATTTGTTGCATTTATAAGTTTTTTATGAGCACTTTTTTGATAAGGATTATTTGAATAATGACTAGTTCTTGTAAATACTGTAATGGTAGATGATTTTAAATTTTGACTTCTCATTTTTGCTGACGCTTTTATTGCATAAATTGCTAATGCTTGAGTTAAATCTTCTAATTTTGTGATTGGTTTGCCAAAACTTCTACTTACTTGAATCTCTTTCTTTGGCTTTTTATTTATTTCTATCGGAAGACATTTATTACCTTTTAATTCCAATTGCAACCTTTTCCCTACGACTCCTAACTTTTTAATGATTTCATCTTGATCCATATCTCTTAATTCTTTCGCATTTTTAATTCCTTTGCTTTGTAACCAATTAGATGTTTGTTTACCAATTCCCCATATGTTTTCTACACTAATTTTTCTTAAGTAATCATTCTCATTTTCGATTCTAACTAAATCAAATATTCCTGCTGAAGAATTAATATTCTTAGCTAGCTTATTAGCAATTTTCGCCCTTACTTTATTTTCGCCTATTCCAATTGTTAAAGTTATTCCTAGGCTTTGATATATTAAGCATCTTACTTTTCTTGCCCAAGGATGTAAACTTTTATCCTTAGGTCTAAGAATTGAGACAAAGGCTTCATCAATAGAATAAATCTCCATCTCTTCAGAATAGTTCTTTAATAAATTCATTAATCTCTTGCTCATGTCACCATAGAGTGAGTAATTTGAACTTAAAACTACGACCCCTAATCTATTCAATCTTTCTTTTGCCTTAAAATAAGGAATTCCCATTTTAATTTTTAATGCACGAGCTTCAGGACTTCTTGCGATAACACAGCCATCGTTATTAGATAAAATTACTACTGGTTTATTTCTTAAATGCGGGTTAATACTTTGTTCGCATGAGGCATAGAAATTATTAGCATCTATAAGAGCTATTGATTGAGTACTGGAACTTTTGCTTTTCATAAGTAACTATGTATTGAATAGATTACAACTCCCCAAATTTGTATATCAATATGATTTCTAAAACTGAAGTCTGGATAATTGTGATTTTCTGCTTTTAAATATAATTCATTATTTTTTATGGATAATCTTTTTATCGTAAATTCTCCATCTATCATTGCAATTATAATATTCCCTGGTTTAGCAGTTAAACTCTTATCTACTATTATTAAATCTTTATCTTTAATTCCTGAATTTATCATTGAGTCACCTTTTACTCTAAGAAAAAAAGTACTAAAAGGATTAGATATTAAATGCTCGTTTAAATCAATATTTTCCTCAGTATAGTCATCTGCAGGAGAAGGAAAACCTGCCGATATCGAGTCACTTAATAATGGAATCTTCACATTTTTAAAAGCTGAATCAGAAGGGAGCAAAGCTTTGAGTTGTAGTACATATATACTATATATTAAATTCCTTAAATTGTGTTTGTTTTTAGAGTTTTATATATAATCTTTAATCTTCTATTTTATGCACGATGATAAGGAGAATTATTTGAAATAGAAATAGCTCTATAAATTTGTTCGAGTAGAATTAATCTTGCAAGTTCATGAGGAAAAGTAAGAGAAGAGAGGCTTAGTAAAAGATGAGATTTCTGTTTAATGTCTGTAGGGATCCCATCGGCATCTCCTATAAGAAAATTAATTTTTTTATTTTTAAAATTTAAAAGTAAAGATGTTAATTCTACTGAACTGAAGGATTTACCTTCTTCAGAAAGGCAAATAATAATATTATTAACTGGAATATTATTAATATTGAAGCTTTTAGACTCATTAATAATGAGCTCAGGCATCCTTTTTTTGTATTGATTAATCCCTTCTTTTATCCAATTTTTTTTTATTTTACCAATAGCATTTATTGATAATCTATTAGTCTGAAGCATAGAAAATAAGAAAATTTCCTTTATTCATCAAGAAGATAATTAAATTCGTCATAAAGCTCATCTTCAATCGATAAATTGTTTGAGTAATTAGTTTTTCTAGAATTTAAATTATGAAAACTATCCTCACAATTTTTTAATAATGGATTTTCTTTTGTTGTTTCACTTATATCGTCGGAATTATCAATTATAGAATAGAAAATCTTGGATGGGTCATCAACTTTGGATGAATTATTAAGTTCTTGCTGATTTCTACATGAGTTATTATTGTTCACTAAATTTCTTTGTGTAATAAAAGTACCGAGTTTATCTAGATTTTTTTTTGATAGGCCCATATTATTTAATAAATAAATAAATAAATAAATAAATAAATAAATAGAGATATATATGTATATATCTATTTATAATTTAAACACATAAATTCTCTTTTGGATGAATACAAAAAACTGTCATCAAAAAAAAAGATTTGGTCAACATTGGTTAGTAAATAATTTGATATTGGAGAAGATAAAAGAAGTAGCAGAACTTGAAGAAAAAGATTTTATTCTAGAAATTGGGCCAGGAAGAGGAGCTTTGACATCACAATTGCTAAATTCAAAAATTAGTAGATTACACGCTGTTGAATTGGATAAAGACTTAATTGATTATTTAAACAATAAATTTAAAAATTATAAAAAATTTTCACTACAGCAAGGAGATATTCTTTCAACAAATCTTGAATCTATAAACAAAAAAATTACAAAAGTGATAGCAAATATTCCATATAATATTACTGGCCCAATATTAGATATTTTCATAGGCAGATTAGGCATAGTTAGTAAGAACAATTACGAGAAAATAATTTTTTTGATGCAAAAGGACGTTGTAGATAGGATCTTATCTGAGGATGGCAATAAGAATGCAGGAGCTCTTAGTGTGCGGATGCAACTCATTTCTAATATTAGAAGAGTATGCGATGTACCTCCATCTTCTTTTAATCCACCTCCAAAAGTATTTTCTTCTTTGGTTGTTTTTGAACCATTAAGACAAGATTTGCGGTTAGATATTAAATTAGAGAAATATATTGATAAACTTCTTCGAATTTCATATAACTCAAGAAGAAAAATGATAAGAAATACTCTTAATTCAATACTTTCAGAGGATGAGATAAAGAAATTATCGGAATCATCTGAAATATGCTTTAATTTAAGGCCTCAAGATATTTCAATTAATAAATGGATTAAGCTTGCAGAAGCCTGTATTAAAATAAGAAATGTGAATTAGTTAGATGTCATTATTACCCAAAACTAAAATTTGTGTTAAGTCACCAGCAAAGATAAACCTTCACCTTGAAATTATCGGAAAAAGAGAAGATGGATTTCATGAATTAGCAATGATAATGCAAAATATTGACCTTTTTGACTATATAGAATTTGAAAATAACCAAATAGGTGAGATTGAATTAAACTGTGATAAATCAGATCTAAGTCTTAATCAGGATAACTTAATAATAAAAGCAGCGAATTATTTAAAGGAGATATCCAATGATAAGGATTTAGGAGCTAATATATTTCTAAAAAAAAATATTCCTATTGGTGCTGGCTTAGCTGGTGGCTCTAGCAACGCAGCTGCTTCATTAATTGGACTTAATAGATTATGGAATTTAAAGCTTGAATATGAAACCATTCTTTCACTTTCAGCGAAATTAGGTTCAGATGTACCTTTTTTTATAAATGGAGGAAGACAATTCTGTTTTGGAAGGGGAGAAATTCTTGAAAAGTACAATTTTGAATCTGAATACGGTGTAATACTTTTAAAAAATCCAAATATTTCAATCTCAACAGCAGAAACTTATAAAAAATATAGTAAAGAGTTTTGTTCAAATAACTATGCAGAATCTTACAAAACAAATGCTATTAGAAATTCATTAAGAATAAATGGATTCAATAAACATAATTCTTCAGAACAAATGATAAAAGTAAAAAATGATTTACAAGTTATTGTTGAAAAAGAAAATGATTCGGTAAGGCATGCATTATATCTACTTTCAAATTTGAAAAATTGCTTTTCGTTATCAATGAGTGGTTCTGGCCCAACATGTTTTGCTCTTTTCAAGGATATAAATATAGCTACTGAGGTTTTTGAACAAAATAAAAAAATATTTAATAATCATGGATATGATGCATGGGTCTGTAAATTAATTAATAGTGGTATCACCTTTTTTTAAAATTTTGATTATTTTCAACAAAAATGAACGATCAGAAAACTTCAATTAACAAAGAAAATAGTGAAACTAAACCTACTCCTGAAAAAGGTCCTTTAAGTTTTATTAGTGGTTCATTAACAAGTTTTTTACTTTGTATATTTTTTTATTTTATAAGCAATAAGATTGCAATCTATTTTTCACTGCATAAACCATCCAACTCATCTGAGATTGTTCAAAGTATTTCATCAAGTATTAATACATTAATTATTGGATTGTCCTTCTTATTAACTTTTTCCTTTGCTTTTATAGGATTAGGACTTTTTATTGTTTTTATTCGAACTTTTTTGGTTAAAAAAATTTGAGATACTAATATTATTAAAAAAACAATTGTTTTTTAATGTCTTTACATGACTTAGGCCTGCTTATATTATTACTTTCTCCAGGCATGATTTTGTCAATAATTCTACTTATAACTTTTGCTGAGGGAGGTTAATTCAACCTTGATGGTATAAATTTATATATATGATTAATTACGGAATTACTCGTGGCTGGTACCTTATTATTTAACGCTTTGAAAGAAGCAATTGATGAAGAAATGGCAAATGATGTGAATGTTTGTGTCATGGGAGAAGATGTTGGTCAATATGGTGGTTCGTATAAAGTAACTAAGGATCTATATGAAAAATATGGAGAATTAAGAGTTTTAGATACCCCAATTGCTGAAAATAGTTTTACTGGTATGGCTGTTGGCGCTGCTATGACAGGATTAAGGCCTATAGTTGAAGGTATGAATATGGGTTTTTTACTTTTAGCCTTTAATCAAATATCCAATAACATGGGTATGCTGAGATATACAAGTGGTGGTAATTATAAAATACCAGCGGTAGTTCGTGGTCCTGGTGGTGTAGGAAGGCAATTAGGTGCTGAACATAGTCAAAGATTAGAGGCTTATTTTCATGCTGTCCCCGGCATTAAAATTGTTGCTTGTAGTACTCCTACTAATGCAAAGGGTCTAATGAAAGCAGCTATAAGGGATGATAATCCTGTTTTATTTTTTGAACATGTACTTTTGTATAACTTGTCTGAGGAATTACCTGATGGAGATTATGTATGTTCTTTGGAGCAGGCTGACTTAGTTAAGGAAGGTAAAGATATTACAATTTTAACTTATTCAAGAATGAGACATCATTGTTTAAAGGCTATTGAAGAATTAGATAAGAAAAATATTGATGTGGAATTAATTGATCTGATAAGCTTAAAACCCTTTGATATAGAAACTATTTCAAAATCTATAAAAAAAACTAATAACGTAATTATCGTTGAGGAGTGTATGAAAACTGGAGGCATAGGAGCAGAATTGATTGCTTTGATTACTGAAGAATGTTTCGATGATCTAGATACTAGACCTGTAAGATTATCTAGTCAGGATATACCTACTCCTTATAATGGAAATCTAGAAAATTTAACCATAATTCAACCTCATCAAATAGTCGAAAAAGTTGAAGAAGTAATCAATGGGAGTATTTAACAAATGAAAAGAAGGCAAGGTTGGCTTTTTTTTATAATTTTTCTTCTAACTTTTTCAATTTATTTATTAATTAATTTTCCATTGCAATTGGGATTAGATTTAAAAGGAGGTTCTCAACTTACTCTTCAATTAATTAAAGATGATGGGAAAGTTACTAATGAAGAACTAGAGGCTGTAAATGCAGTTTTAGATAAACGTGTAAATAATTTGGGAGTAGCAGAGTCTAATTTACAAACCTTGGGAGGCGATCAATTAATTTTGGAGTTGCCAGGTGAACAAAATCCTTTGTCAGCCTCAAGGATATTGGGTAAAACTGCTTTATTAGAATTTAGAACTCAAAAAGAAAATACTAGTTCCCAATTAAAAAACCTTCAACTACAAAGATTTCAAATAAATGATTTAATTGATCTATTTAATTCCGTGGATAAACAAAATGAGGACAAGTTATTGCTCATAAATAATAATCTTTCTGCATTGCAAAATGATATAAATTATTCTTCTAGTAATCAAGATTTATATGATAAATTGATCGATACCAAGAAATACATAAGTAACGAAATTACAGCTTTGTTTAATAAAACAGATTTAACTGGAAAAGATTTAATAAATGCTGGTAGAAGGCAAGAACAAACAAATAATAATTGGGAAGTTTTATTATCTTTTAATAATGAAGGTGGTGAGAAATTTGCTCAAATTACAAAATCAATAGCAGGTACTGACCAACTATTATCAATTGTTCTTGATGGGGAATCGATTAGTGAAGCTAGCGTTGGAAGTCAATTTATAAACACTGGAATTACGGGAGGCTCAGCTACAATAAGTGGAAATTTTTCAGCTGAGAACGCCAGAGAATTAGAAGTTCAACTTAAAGGTGGTTCTTTACCTTTACCCATTGAAATTGTTGAAACTAATACTATAGGACCTTCTCTTGGTTCAAAAAATATTATGAAAAGTCTTTATGCTGGAATTTTTGGATTAATATTTGTTGGCGTATTTATGATTTTTAATTATCGAATTTTAGGATTTGTTTCTGTTATCTCATTAATATTTTATGGGTTTTTTAATTTGGCACTTTATTCTTTGATACCAGTTACTTTAACTTTGCCTGGAATAGCTGGATTGATCCTAAGTATTGGCATGGCTGTAGATGCAAATGTTTTAATTTTTGAGAGAATTAGAGAAGAACTCATTGATGGAAATACTCTTATAAAATCTATTGATAGTGGATTTAAAAGAGCTAATTCTTCTATTGTCGACGGTCACATTACCACATTCTTAAGTTGTTTTGTATTGTTTATTCTAGGTACTAATTTTGTAAAAGGATTTGCAGCAACACTCGGTATTGGTGTTGTGATAAGTTTATTTACCTCATTAAATTGTTCCAAAACTATTTTAAGATTTTTAACTGGTTATCAGTCATTAAGACAAAAAAATCTTTATTTAAAAAATAATACTAACTACATCTAATTTAAAATTCCTCCATTTTCATATTCATGTCAATTTTAAGTTTTAATTTAATTAAAAATAAAAATAAAATTTTTGGATTTTCTTCTTTTCTTATCCTTTTAAGTTTAATTGGCATATTATATTCAACTTTTAATACATCTTTTAAAAAACCTATCAATCTTGGAATGGATTTTATTGGAGGAAATGAATTAAGAGTTGAAAGAATTTGTGACAATGAATGCGATAAGATTTCTCCAGATTTAGTTGTTGAAAAATTAAGAGGATTTTCTAATATTAAAAATATTTCAAATAATATTAAATTACAGATTCAAAATAATAATAGATTAATTTCAATTAGAACACCTTATTTAACAATAGAAGAATCAAATGATCTAATTACCAATTTGGATAAATTAGTAGGACCTTTAAACTACGAAAGTAAAGACTCGAGAATTATAGGTCCCAAACTTGGGAAAAAACTTCTTACAAATTGCGCTACCTCATTATTAGTTTCTTTAGTTGCCATATCTTTATATATATCTTTTCGATTTGATAAAAAGTATGCATTGTTTGCATTATTAGCTTTATTCCATGATTTGTTAATAGTATTTGGTGTTTTTTCTTGGTTAGGTATCATTTTATCTATAGAGGTAAATAGCTTGTTTGCTGTTTCTTTATTAACAATTGCAGGCTATTCAGTTAATGATACAGTTGTGATCTTTGACAGAATCAGAGAAAATCTTAAACAAAGTTCAAATAACTATAATGAAACTATTCAAATTTCCATAAATGAATCCTTTAGAAGAACATTTTTTACTAGTTTTACAACCCTAATTCCTTTAGTAACTCTTATTATTTTTGGCTCGTACTCACTCCTTTGGTTTTCAATTTCTTTATCATTAGGAATTTTAATTGGTAGTTATTCAAGTATTTTATTAGCCCCTTCCTTTCTAATTAAAGATTAAATTATTAGATTAATCTATATGAAAGTAAATTACTATTTAATTTTATTATTTTCTTTAGTTTTAATTGATCTATCTACAGAAATAAGAATTTTGTTTGATCATTTTACATTCAATTCTTTATATTTTGCATTATCAAAACATCCTCTCTCTTTCTTTATTCTTTTTTCTTATCCATATTTATATAGGAAATTAACTAGATAATATACGTCCCTTACCATTTGTTAATTCTTTAATTAAAACTTGAATTACAACTGCAATCGGTAAAGATAATACTAACCCTAAAGGCCCAAATATAAAAGTAAATCCAAATTGAGATATTAATGTCAAGCCAGGAAGTAAATTTGTTTTTTTCTTTAAAATAGATGGCATTATTAAATAACTCTCTATATTTTGAATGATTATATAAGAACCTAAAACAGCTAAGGGTTTCCAGAAGTTATCTAAAAGTGCTATCGATATCGGAAATATTCCACTTATTACGGGTCCAATATTAGGAATTATGTTTAAGATCATCGCGATGATTGCATTTGAGACCACATATTTAACATCTAAAATTGTTAGAGCTATTAAAGATAGTAAACCAACTGATAATGAACTTATAACCATAGAAAAAGTCCAATTGCTTAATGCAACATTACATTTATCAAATATAAGTCTAAATTTATTTCTATAAACTTTAGGAATAACAAGTAGTACTCCTTCCTTATAAGCATTTGGTTCAATAGATATCATAAGACTCACTACTAATACAAACAATATTCTTATCAATCCAGAACCAAGGTTACCTGCTAAATTAATTATATTTATAAAGCTCTCTTGAATTGCCTTAGCAATGGTTGCACCATCTGGAATAGGGACTACATCATTAACTAAATTGAATATATCTAGGACGTTTTCAGATTCTTCACCGTAAAGTAAATCGTTAAATTTGTTTAAATTAGAATTAATTAAGATATTAATTCTTGATAATCCGTTTGGAATATCAATTAATAGGTCATTAAATTCTCTTATGAAGGGAGGTAATACAAGAATTGCAATTATAAATATGATGAATGATATTACTACTAAAACAATCAATAAAGAAATAGATCTTGGTAGTTTTAAACCAGTTTGAATTTGATTACATAAATTACAAACAACATTAGAAATTACTAAGGAACAAATTATTAAAAGAATGAAATCCCTTAAAGTCCATATTAATAAAGCGCTGATTGTTACTACAGCAAATTTAAAATAGAAGGAACGATTCAATTTTAGAAAAATTGCTTATTTCTTCTCAGAGTATCCTAATCCATTTGATTTGGCATAACTATTAGCAAATCTCATAAATCTATCAAAATCAGGCTTGGTTTTCCAAATATAGATACCCTCAAGAAACATTGGATCTCCATCTACAAATTTAACTTTAACCTCTCTAGTTAAAATTTCACCTTCAGAATCTATCATCTTCATTCCTGTAATCTCACCATCAGCAATCGAAGATAATGCTTGAGGTTTTTCAAAAATAAATATTGCCTGTCCAGTAGTTCCATCATTTCCTCTTGTTAATCTAATTTCCGGCACTACAGGTTCATCAACTCCATCATAGAATTGAATTTTAGCTTGTTTATCCGCTGCCATAATAATTTTGAGGTTAATTATATATTGTAGATAAAAAAAGAATTATTCGTTATAAAAATTTAAAATTTAATTGAGTTTTTTATTAACTTCAAGGTTGTTTGTTTATCAAATATATCTGTCAGATTAATAGTTTTAAGGTTGTTTTTTCCCATTTTTTCATAATCGTAGCATTTATCATAATATTCCAAAACTGACTTGCAAACAGATATCCAATTTTTATTTTTAATTGATTCTATAGCTATTTTGGTTCTTTGTGGACCAAGTCTTTTCTTTATTCTTATGACCGCATCTATTAGATCTTGTTCTTCAAAAATACTATAAGTTTTAGTTAATTCCTCTAACCGATTTGATTCGCTTTTTATAATCTCTATTCTTTCGGCTTTTTTCATTTGAATGAAAAATTCATGAGGTATTTTACATTTTCCAATATTTGCACTTTCAGCTTCTACAAATATTTTATTGTCTTTTCTAAAACTTTTTAATTCCTCTGCGATTAAATTTTCAAATTGTTCATTTGAAGGTTGCTTTTTCATTCCTAGACCCCCAAATGTACTTCCTCGATGGCAGGCTAATTCCTCTAAATCAACAATTTGATAGTTATTTTCATCAAGTAATTTTAACAATTTTGTTTTTCCTGTACCAGTTTTGCCACCTACAACAATTAGTTTCCAATTCTTTTTAAAACTATCTAAGGTCCACTTTCTATAGCTTTTATAACCACCCCTTAAAGTTATATTTTTCAATTTATATTTTTCTAAAAGCCAAGCAATACTTAAAGATCTCATTCCACCTCTTGCACAGTATATTTTTATCGTAATTTCTTCTGATTTTGAATTATTATTATTTGATTTATATAAATTAAAAATTTCAATTATATTATTAAAAATACTATCAATTTTATTCGCTACAAATTCCAAACCTTTAATTACCGCTTTCTCCCTTCCATGATTCTTATATATAGTCCCTATTATTGATCTCTCTTCATTATCAAATAATGGAATATTTATAGAATTTGGCAAATTTCCTTTATAAT
Source organism: Prochlorococcus sp. AG-347-J22 (assembly GCA_003279005.1). GTDB lineage: Bacteria > Cyanobacteriota > Cyanobacteriia > PCC-6307 > Cyanobiaceae > Prochlorococcus_A. Next base: position 71,131 of record QCBY01000007.1, read on the forward strand.
ATTCTCCTGGACTTCTAACATCGATAAGCGGTCCTTTAAACTTCCTGAATTTCTCTAGTTCTTTCTTTTTGGAGTACATGGATAGTTTTTAATATTAGATGGATTTACTAGAAATGACAAACAAAGTTAAAGAGGATCAATATAAGAGTACATTAAATTTGGTTAAAAAGTTTGTTGAATCAAATCAACGAAAAAGGATAAATTTATTAAATAATATAGAATCTGAAGTTGATAACTTGTTTCTTATTGGACAAAAATTATTTGATGATTTTGACCAGGATGGAGATGATTGGGCAGCTGGTTGGATTTTACAGTTATTCAAAAAACATAAACCCAATTTCTTTGAAAATAAAAAATATAATAATTGGTTTAATACTTATTCCGATAAGCAAATTAATTATGATGAATTACAGTTAAAATTACTAGAACAAAAATTTGAAGATGCGGATAGATTAACGAGCTCATATTTAAGAAAGCTTGCTGGTAAACTTGCTGAAAAAAGAGGATATGTTTTTTATAGTGAAGTTAACAATATGTCAGGTACTGATCTTCAAACGATAGATAGATTATGGAATATTTATTCAAATGGTAAATTTGGGTTTTCAATACAGGCAAAGATCCTAAAGTCAGTTGAAAAAAAATATGAATTGTTATGGCCCAAAATAGGCTGGAAAAAAGATGGGCATTGGACAAGATACCCTATTGCGTTTGATTGGTCATTAGACGCACCTGAAGGGCACATGCCATTAATTAATCAACTAAGAGGAGTTAGACTCATAGATTCTATTCTCAGACATCCTGGAATTTCTTTAAGGCATAATAATATTCTTTGATCTTAAGCTCTTTGATAAGATAAAATATTATTACTATAAATATATAGTTATGTCCTTTTTTCAGGGCAAGATTCTTTTAAATTTAATTATAAAAATACTCAATAGACCTTCAACTTATTGGGCTAATTTTGAATTATGCTCATCACTTCAATTAAGTGAATTTCTGGATTTATTGTTAGAGCCAGTAAATTCATCTCATTATAGATATCGAATAAAACTTGGTTTGCATGAAGCTCTTATAAATGCAGTTACTCATGGCAATAAACTAGATCCCCAAAAATCAATAAGAGTTCGAAGAATTATTACTCCCAACTGGTGCGTTTGGCAAATTCAAGATCAAGGGAATGGTTTAGAAATAAAAAAAAGAAATTACAAATTACCTAATGAAATTAGTTCTATTAATGGTCGTGGTCTTTATATAATTAACGAATGCTTTGATGATATCAGATGGAGCAATAAAGGTAATAGACTTCAATTAGCTTTAAAAAGATGAATGTTTACTTGGGCAAGGTTTATCAATATTAATTCCTTTTAGCCATTTAATACTTTCTTCTAGATAATTAATTGCGTCTTTTTCATTCTTGGAAATTAGTAACTGACATAATGCCGCTGAAATTAGCTCTGCAGATCTATCTATTTTTTTTCCTTTTAGCTTATGCCAATTAATATGATCAATTTTTAATTTATTATTAAGTGTCTGTAGAAGCTCAACAATATCTTCATCAGATTCATTCATGAGTAATGTTGTATTGCTTATTTTTATTTTACCGCAGACCAGACTTTAGTCATGAAGAAAGATTTAGAATTAGTGCTATTAAAACCTATTTCTTCAATTTTAGAGTTTAGGTCTTCTTTAATGTAATCACAATAAAAAGGTTCATGAAATGATTTATGAAAATTTTCCATTATTTGGATGAAATTAGGAGAATCATTTACTTGTATTGAATCAGCAAGAACTAATATCCCGCCAGGCTCAAGTACTCTAAAAAATTCTTTTAATACTTTTTCTCTTACTGTTCTTGGTAATTCGTGGAATAAATATACACAAGAAATTCCTTGAAGACTATTATCATCAAAAGGTAATTCTTCAGCATTGCCCTTTACTAATTCGATTAAATCTCCATCTAAATTAGAAATAAATCTACTTGCTTCTTTTAGGTATGATCCAGACAAATCAAGTCCTATAATTTTTTCCTTAGGGAATGCTCCTCTTAATTGTTTTAGTGTTCTGCCTGATCCAGTGGCAACGTCAAGTATTTTTAAGGAACTCTTTTTTCTATCCCTAAAGTTATTCAAACCTTCCTTTAGAGGCTTTATTATTCTTCTTCTCATAGAATCGGCACTTCCATTAAAAAGAATTTCTACTTGTAAGTCATAAATACTCGCAGAAAAGTCAGATAGATATCCATCTGTTTGATGATGAAAATTTCGCAAATAATATTTTGGGTAGCTTTCATTATCGATATTTTTAGGAAGATCTTGATAATTTTGCTTTCTTCTCCTATCCCAAGTATTTGGCATGTCTAGCCAAATTTTTGGGTATTGGGTCAAATATCGTAGCCAAGGTTCATCAAATAATAATTTTTTAGGATATATATTGTTTTCTGCATCGTTCCAATCTTCTTCCCTTAAGCTGTCCATTGAACTTTGAATATCTATTAACAACTGTTTATCTATATAAAAATTACCCAGTTTATTATCAGGAAGTATAAAGTTCATTATTTTTGTACTTAGTTCCTTATGCGCTAATCCCGCAATACTTTTTCCCTGCTGAAGAGTTTTGTATGCGATTTTAGAAATTTGATTTCTAGCCATTTTTATTTATATCTACTTACATTTCAACAAAAAAAAAATCAATCTGAGAATTATTTGTGATAATTCTCAAAATGATTTTTTTAGTAATTTAAAAATTTTATATAAGATCAGGCGTCATAATACATGAAGAATTCATGAGGATGTGGTCTCTGTCTTAATTGTTGAACCTCTTCATATTTAATATCTATAAAATTATCTATGAAGTCTTCAGTAAATACTCCTCCAGCTAACAAATAATCTTTATCAGCTTTAAGTGCATTAAGTGAATCATTTAGTGATGAAGGAACTGTATCTATTTTGGATAGCTCTTCGGCTGGTAATTCAAATAAGTCAACATCTACTCCATCACCTGGATCAATTTGATTCTTTATTCCATCAATACCAGCTAGCATCATTACAGAAAAAGCTAAGTAAGGATTAGCAAGTGCATCGCCTGATCTAAATTCCAATCTTTTAGCTTTTGGACTCGGCCCTGTTAAGGGTATTCTTACAGCGGCGGACCTATTACCCTCTGAATAAACTAAATTTACTGGAGCTTCAAAACCTGGAACTAATCTTTTATAACTATTAGTAGTTGGATTGGTAAATGCAAGGAATGAAGGTGCGTGCTTTAATATACCTCCGATATACCACCTTGCTGTTTGAGAGAGATTGGCATACGAACCTTCACCAAAAAATAATGGTTGACCACTTTTCCACAAGCTTTGATGGACATGCATTCCTGTTCCGTTATCATTAAATACAGGTTTAGGCATAAAGGTAGCGGTTTTGCCATATTTTTTAGCTACGTTCCTTACCACATATTTGTAAGTCATAACGTTATCAGCGGCATTTATTAACGAGTCAAATTTCATGCCGAGTTCATGCTGCCCAGCCCCCGCTACTTCATGATGATGCTTTTCAGTAGGAATACCCAATTCACCCATTAGTAAGAGCATTTCAGATCTAATATCTTGGGCTGTATCATTTGGGGCTACTGGGAAATACCCCTCTTTGTATTGAATTTTATATCCTAAATTTCCTCCTTCTTCTATTCTTCCTGTATTCCATGGTGCTTCAATAGTATCTACGCTATAAAAACAACCACCTTCTTTAGAATCATATCTAACATCATCAAATAAAAAGAATTCTGGTTCTGGTCCAAAAAATGCAGTATCAGCAATACCAGTAGAGTCTAAATATTTTAATGCCTTTTGAGCTAATGATCTTGGACACCTATCATATGGTTCTCCACTTCTCGGCTCTTGAATGGAGCAAATCATGCTTAAAGTCTTATGTTTATAAAAAGGATCAATCCACGCAGTAGTTGAATCTGGAACCATAGACATGTCAGATGCATTTATAGCTTTCCACCCTCTGATAGAGGATCCATCAAATGCTAGTCCTTCTGTGAATGACTCTTCCTCTATCATGTCAGATGTCAAAGTAAGATGTTGCCACTTACCATGAATATCTGTGAATTTTAGATCGATGAGTTCAATTCCTTCATCTTTTATCTGACTTAGAACATCTTGGGGAGACTTAGCCATTGCTTTATAAATACCTTCAATAAAATTAATTAGTTGATGCTTCTAATTATGTATTAATAGTTACTTTTTTAAACACTTAGTTAGTTCTTTTAGTGTTTCAAGTTATATGTTTACTAATTGTTAAATTAAATATTTAAATTGAATTAATTTCTTTAAACATTCTTCGCTTTAGTGGTGAAATTAGTTTAGGTTAAAAGTAATACATTAAAAAGTTTTGACAGAAACAAAATTCATCTCTACTTTAAATGAAGAGAATTTACATAATCTCTCTAAAACTTTTGTTCCAACAAGACTTTTATTAGGACCAGGTCCTTCAAATGCTAATCCTGAAGTGCTAAAAGCTTTATCGCTTAATCCCATTGGTCATTTAGATGAAGCATATATAGAATTAATGTCTGATGTGCAAAAATTACTGAGGTACACTTGGCAATGTAATAATCGAATAACTCTACCTATGAGTGGAACAGGTAGTGCAGCGATGGAGGCCTCTATTGCGAATTTTATAGAGCCAGGTGAAAAAATATTAATTGCAAAAAAAGGATATTTTGGTAATCGTCTCGTTGATATGGCATCGAGATATAAAGCTGATGTGATTACTATTGATAAAGAATGGGGAAAGGCTTTTACTTTTGAAGAAATAAAATATGCAATAGAAACTAATAAGCCAGCAATATTTGCAGTGGTTCACGCTGAAACATCTACTGGAGTACTTCAGCCCCTTGAAGGAATTGGCGATTTATGTAGAGATAATAATTGTTTATTTTTAGTTGATGCTGTTACATCATTAGGGGCGCTAGATCTATTTGTTGATGATTGGAAAATTGATCTTGCTTATAGTTGTAGCCAAAAAGGTCTAAGTTGTCCTCCAGGATTAAGTCCTTTTACAATGAATAAAAGAGCTGAAGACAAGCTTAATTCAAGAACTTCTAAAGTTCCAAATTGGTACTTAGATTTATCTTTGTTGAATAAATATTGGGGATCTGATCGGGTTTACCATCATACTGCTCCTGTTAATATGAATTTTGCAATAAGGGAGGGATTGCGACTTATAGCGGATGAAGGTTTAGAAAATATTTGGAAAAGACACAATTCTAATGCTATTAAATTATGCAAAGGATTAGAAAGTCTTGGAATGGAGTTACATGTCGCTAGCGAATTTAGATTACCTACACTTACAACAGTAAAGATACCTCCTGCTGTTAATGGAGATGCATTTAGAAATCATTTGTTAGATAATTTTGGTGTCGAGATAGGAAACGGATTAGGAGCATTATCAAGTAAAGTATGGCGTATTGGATTAATGGGATTTAATTCAAGTGAAGAAAATGTTGATTTATTATTAAATTTATTTGATACGGAATTAAAGAAATTTTCTATTTTTGATTCCTCAACTTTTTAAACCATATCTTTATTTTACTTTTACATTCTTTATCTAATATCCCCCCCTTTATATGCATCTTATGATGTGCACTCTTATGTTTGGATAAATCTATGGTACCTCCGAATCCACCTCTTTTATCATCTTCAGCCCCAAATATTACTTCCCCTATTCTTGCTTGAACTAATGCCGCAGCACACATTGTACATGGCTCTAAATTAACAATGATGCTGCATTCATTGAATCGCCAATCATTTTTGATCCATGCCGCCTGTCTAAGTGCTATTAATTCTGCATGTCCCAATGGATCATTATTGGTTTCTCTTTTATTGCTACCTCTACCAATACATCTTCCTTTGTCATCTATTATAAAAGCCGTTATTGGTAATTCTGCTTTACCAACCTCTTCTGATCTTCGTAAAATAGATTTCATCCATTTAATATAATCTAAGTTGTTAATCCCTTTATATTGAACTTTTATATCATGATTCATTATTATTGATAGCGATTCATATTTATTATTACCATAAATTACCTAACTAATAATTTTTTAGAGAATGTCTGCAGATTCAGTTAATAAAAAAGAAAAAATGTTTCCAACATATTCAGGTAGTAACGATAATTTACTTGTTCTTCTTAGTAAAACCTCTGAAATTATATGCAAATGGTTTTCAGATGCTGAAAAAATAGGCCCCTTACCAATTGATATTAACTTTAAGTGTTCGGTTCCAGATGAATTTGGTAATCCAACAGATATTCTATTTTCTGAGATTGAAAGTCTCATTTATAGTTCTTTTAATCCAGTACATCCAGGATCACTTGCGCATCTAGATCCTCCACCTCTAATCATATCTATTTTGGGAGATTTAATTTCTGCTGGTTTAAATAATAATCTTCTTGCACATGAATTATCCCCAAGCATTTCTTTACTTGAGGATTCAATTTGTAAATGGTTTTCAAATAAAATTGGCTTTCCTGAATCTGCTGGAGGAATTGCAGCAAGTGGCGGGACATTAAGTAATTTAAATGCACTAGTTGCGGCACGGAATCATGCAGGACTTGAAACAGATCAAAATGCAGTTTTTTTAATTAGCGAAGATGCTCATTCATCATTTATAAAATGTAGTCAAATTATGGGCTTAGGTAAAAATAATTTAATCAAGGTAAAAAGCGATAATAATGGTTGTATGGATATATTAGAACTTGAAAAGTCTATTAAAAAATGTAATGAAGAAGGGAAAAAAATATTTTCTATAGTTGCTACTCTAGGAACAACAATAAGAGGAGCTATAGATCCAATTGAGAGTATAAGTAGTATTTGTAAAGAAAGAAATATATGGCTGCATATTGACGGTTCTATTGGCGGCATTTTTGCGATTACTAAAATCCCAATTAATGGAATCAGTAATCTTAAGTTTGCTAATTCAATAACTATTAATCCTCAAAAAATACTTGGTATTACTAAAACCTCATCTATATTGTTAGTTTCAGATATCGAAGTTCTTAAAAATACATTCACTACAGGTTTACCTTATATTTCTTCAGAAAATAATGTTTTGAATAGAGGTGAATTGGGCATACAAGGATCTAGACCTGCTGAAATTATTAAACTTTGGTTAGGTTTAAGATTTCTTGGTATGCAAGGAATAGACGATATATTAAATTCGTCTATTGTGAGAAGGAAATTTTTTGAAAATAATCTAAATAAAGAGAAATATAAATTATGTTCTGGTCCTTTACACATAATTTCGTTCATACCAAAAGATATGAATAAATTTGAATCAGATGCTTGGACTTTAAAAAAAAGAAAAATTCTCATGAATAATAATATTATGCTCTCTAGACCATTATTTAAGAATAGATATTTTTTAAGGGCAGTTTTTGGAAACTATAATACTAGTGAGACTCATATTAATGCCATATTAAAATTACTTGATTAGTTCTTATGAACATCAGCAAATCAAAAATAGTTGCTATAGTTGCAGGATTTATTTCAATAACAATATGTATTTTGTATTTATTATTAATAACAGTTTTTGATTTTAGATCTTTGTTAAATGAAAAAATAATTAGTTTTTCTGAGAATATGGCGGCAGTTTTTTATATATTAATTTTTTTTGATTTGACTTGATTTTATTAATTGCTTCTTTAATAAATTTATTTAAAAAATCTTCCCGTTTGTTCAATTTGTAAATTTCCTGGATTACTTCTTGAATGCCGTCATCTCCCCAACTTTGTCCATTATTAAAATATTTTATTATTGATAATCCAACAATTCTTATAAGCCAACATGATGTGATCGACTGTATTGATTTTGAAATATAAATTGTAGTAAAATTTGATGATAGTGCCGTAGTAATAACCGCTAGCCCCCCCTTTAATATCCCTAGTTTTGCAAGAGTAGTGATTAGTGTTTTTGATAGATCTACTGCTTGATTTTTAGTAAGCCTATAATTGTATATTTTGGATATCTCAAGGATCATTTGTACGTTTACAGATGTTGTTGTTATAAAATCTATTACGGGCAAAGGGTTTACCAGTATTACTCCTCCGGTTATCCAGGTATATTTATTTATTACTTTAATAGCACTTGATTTCCTTTGTTCAGAAATTACTTTTTTACTAATAAGTCCTAATTTGTTACATTTAAAAAGGATATTATCAGCTAATAATTCTTCTCCATTCTCATCTAGAGTTTCAATTATTTTTCTAAATAAATTACTTACATCTGGCATTATTTTTAATGAATCTATTGATTTATTTGGCAAAAGCTTTGGTGAAGCAATTGTCTTAACTACTGAAATTTGAACTTGTTTTGAAGATGTAATTGAAATAACATTTTCTTTTATCAAGTTATTTTGTTTCTCTGACCTTAAATCACATTTATTTAATACAATAATTATTTTCTTTTTTAATTCGGATAATTTTCTAATTAAAAAGAGCTCATATTTATTAATATCCTGATCTAATACAAAAAGTATAAGATCAGATTTTGTAGCTTCAATCATTGTAGATTTCTCCCTCTCCTCACCTTCTCTTGATGCCTCAAATAGACCTGGAGTATCTAATATTTTAATGTTTCTTTTTAAGATAGGTATTCTGATTTTATAACTAGTTATTTTTTTTGTAGTACCAATTGTTGGGGAGGTTTTACCAATTAAGTTTTTTAATAATGCTCTTGCTATGGATGTTTTTCCAGAAGACCCAGTCCCAAATAAAATAACTTTATAGTCTCCGTGCTTTAACTGTTCAGATAATTTATTTTTTTCATACAATAATAATTCTGCTTCAACTTTATTTTTGATTTTTTTATTTATTTCTTCTATACTTTCAAGGCTATTTATTGCGGCACCATATTTATTTTTA
>QCBY01000008.1 GCA_003279005.1 Prochlorococcus sp. AG-347-J22
AAAATAATTTTTTCATTTTAAAAAAATATAATTACAGTATAGATATAGATCTTAAAAACCTTCTTAAAGTAGACGATTTAGAATTAGCTTTCAAAATTATTAATCCAAATATTGTTAACGTCAGAGACGAAAATAATACTAAAGTAGAAGTATCTGAAAACTTTATATATTGGAAATTAATTCCCGGAGAAAAAAATAGTATAGAGTTCTCTTTTTGGAGTTGGAACAAATTATTATTAGGCTTTTTACTTATTGTGTTGATAATATTAATAGCTTATTTTTTAAGGTTTTACAAATACAAGATAGGTTCTAACTTTCCAGAACTCCCTTCTAGTTAACTATAGTTCTACTGGATTTAAATCAATTGATAAAAATACATTTTTAGGCACTATTCGCCATAAATTATACCTATCTGGTAAAGGCAAGTCCAAGTTTTCTGGGCCATGTATTAAAATTTGCCACCTGAATTTATTCCCAACTTTTGCGATTAAACTTGGAGCAGGTCCAATTACTTTCCATTTGTTATCGTTACAAAAACTAATCAAATATTTAGCAAGCTTAATTGCAGTGATTTCAGTAGATTCATAATTCTCCCCAGAAACTTTTAGAAGGCATACCTTGCAGAATGGAAAAAGTTTTGCCTCTTTTCTGATTTTTGAGCTTTCAGCTAAAAATCCTTCATAATCTCTATTTTTAAGGTAGGTGATCACAGGATGGCTTGGCTTATAAGTTTGAAAAATAACCTTCCCTGTTTTTTTTGCTCTGCCTGCTCTACCTGCTAGTTGTAAAAATAATTGCAATGATTTTTCTTCTGCAGAAATATCTGGACGATGAAGAAGTCCATCTGCGGCGATAACTACTGAAAGAGTAACATTAGGGATATCTATACCCTTTGCCAACATTTGAGTCCCTACAAGAACATCCGCATTCCCATTTGAAAAGTTTGAAAGAATATTTCTATGCCCATCTTTACCTGAGGTTGTGTCTCTATCAAAACGAAGGACCCTCAATTCAGGAAATTCATTATTTAAGAATTCAATAACTCTTTGTGTCCCTATACCAAAAGGCTTAAAAGCATTTGATTGACAATCTGGGCAAGTATTAATAAGTTTTGCTTTGTGGTCACACCAGTGACAACTTAGCCATTGTTTACCTTTTGAACCTTTATGCACTGATAAAGGGACATCACAATTAGGGCAATTTATTACAAATCCGCAATTTCTACAACTTAGGAAACCGTTGTAACCTCTTCTAGGAACTAAAACTATTGCCTGCTCTTGATTATCCCTGAGTTTAGAAATTGTTTTTAATAATTCACTGCAAAAAATTTTAGAGTTTCCCTTTTGAAATTCATCACGCATATCAACAACTTTAATTTCTGGTATTTCAGTACTAGATATTCTTTCCTTCATTCTCAGCAAACTTAACTTTTTTTCAAAAACAACTCTTTTCCAAGTCCTCATTGAAGGAGTTGCACTTCCAAAAATTAACTTTGTTTGATTTCTTTTTACCCTTTCAAGAGCAACATCTCTTGCATCATAACAAGGCATTGGGTTGTCTTGTTTATATGAAACATCATGCTCTTCATCCATTACTATTAAGCCCAAATTCTTAATAGGAAGAAATACCGCTGACCTAGTTCCAATAACTATAAGAGGTACATCTTCATTTATTATCTTTTCCCAAAGCAAAGTTCTATGCCTTGAAGAACAATTACTGTGATACTCATAGACTTCAGTTTGAAATCTTTTACTGAATCTATCAATTAGTTGAGGAATAAGACCAATTTCTGGTACTAGTATTAAACAGCTCTTTTTGCTTAGGAGTTGATCTTCAGCCATTCTCATATAAACTTCTGTTTTACCAGAGCCTGTTTCTCCCCATAGCAAAAAAACATCCCCAGAGTGCTGCCCTTGCATTTCCCTATAAACTTTTTTTTGCTCCTGCGTAAGATTTGGTTTTTTTAATTCAAAATAACTATTTTTTAAAACCCTTAGTTTGGTATCAAATACTTTTTTTCTTTTAGTCTTTTTTAATAAATTTTTTCTAACCATTGAATTAATAAGAGTTAAATTAAAGCCAAATTTGATTAATTCGCTTTGCCAGTTTCCTTTATGGCGTAAAGCTTGTATTAATAAAAGTTGTCTATTTGTTAATACATCATTAGTAAATTCCAAGTCAGTTTTAGATTCAATCCATATTTGAAATTTATAATTTTGAGATATTTTTTTATGTTTTCCAATCCATCCAGGAGGGAAAGCTGTTTTAAACATTTTCAAACTACTTACACGATAAAGATAAGCTAGATCCTCCATCCATTCTCTCCACCAGTCCTGCATCACATTTTTTTGAAAAATACTCTCTATAAACAAATATTCAAACTTAGATCCTTCTTCAAAATCTTCTTTGCTTTTATTTCTTTTTAAAAATGGACTTTTAGCAATAGCTAGACCATTTAATAATCTTCCTTTAAGTCTAACTGAAACAATATCTCCAATTTCAACACCAAGATTATTACCATCTAAATAAGAAAAACAATTACTATTACTACCTATATCAAGCAAGATCTCCAACTTAAAAAAGGTATTTGATAAATTATTACTTGCCGGCATCAAAACTTTTTCTTAGTATTGGATTGTTGAACATTCCACAAAGTGTTTTTGCACATTGTAAGTATCCTGCTCTTATGGGAGACATGAAGCTTTGATCATTGAATGAAATTCAAAAATTGATCTGCCAGTCTGAGAAATCCCAAGACTTTTTACTTTAGGTAATCTATAACACTATTTAAATTTTTCAACAATTTAAAAGAAACTTTATCTATTCACAATTTTTGTGAGTTAGTTTTCCAACCTCTAAGGCAAACTTTTGCTACTAAATGTATAAAATTGCCTTAATTAATTTTTTGCCTAGTTAAATTCACCGTAGAAAGGAGTCCATTATGTGTCCAGTTGCAGCTAAATCAAAAAAATCTAATCCTATTTCTAAAAAAACAATTAATAAAAAAATTGATTCAAATTTAGAAACCCTTCAAGAAGAAATTACCAAGGATCAGGATTCTAGTCAAAACTTACCGCAAAATTCCATTGAGATTAATGGAAGTATTGAAAATAATGATGAATTCAATGGGTCTGATGAAGAGGATAAAGCTCTTGGAAACATAAAGATCGGACCAAAAGGAATATATACAGAGGATTCAATAAGAGTTTATCTTCAGGAGATTGGAAGAATAAGATTATTAAGGCCAGATGAAGAAATTGAACTTGCTAGAAAAATAGCCGATCTACTCCAACTTGAAGAGTTAGCTACACAATACGAGTCTGAAAAAGGACATTTCCCTTCAGTTAGAGAATGGGCTGAATTAATAGATATGCCTCTTTCTAAATTCAGAAGAAGACTTCTATTAGGGAGAAGAGCGAAGGAAAAAATGGTTCAATCTAATTTAAGATTAGTTGTCTCAATAGCTAAGAAATATATGAATAGAGGGTTATCTTTTCAAGATTTAATACAAGAAGGAAGCCTAGGCTTAATAAGGGCTGCAGAAAAATTTGATCATGAAAAAGGTTATAAATTCTCTACTTACGCTACATGGTGGATTCGTCAAGCCATTACAAGAGCGATAGCAGATCAAAGCAGAACTATCAGGTTGCCTGTTCACTTATATGAAACGATTTCTAGGATTAAAAAAACAACAAAAGTTCTTAGTCAAGAGTTTGGAAGGAAGCCTACTGAAGAAGAAATAGCTGAGAGTATGGAAATGACAATTGAAAAATTAAGATTTATAGCTAAAAGTGCCCAGCTTCCAATTTCGCTGGAGACCCCTATTGGTAAAGAAGAGGATTCAAGACTTGGTGACTTTATAGAGGCTGATATTGAGAACCCAGAACAAGATGTTTCTAAAACTCTTTTGAGGGAAGATTTAGAAGGAGTTTTGGCTACTCTAAGCCCAAGAGAAAGGGATGTTCTTAGACTGCGATATGGAATTGATGATGGGAGGATGAAAACTCTTGAAGAAATAGGTCAAATTTTTGATGTCACAAGAGAAAGAATTAGACAAATAGAAGCAAAAGCACTAAGAAAGCTTAGACATCCAAATAGAAATGGAGTGCTAAAGGAATATATTAAATAAAAAAGTTAAATATAATTTTTAAGCTAAGTAATGTTGTCAACCATTAGCTTAAAATAGTCGTGTCATATTATTAAACCTAATTAAACCAATATTTAATGACTAAATTTCAATTAAAGATAGCTAGTAGAAGAAGTAAATTAGCGATGGTTCAAACATTATGGGTTAAAGAACAATTAGAAAAAAATATTCCTGAACTGGAAGTATCTATAGAGGCAATGGCAACTCAAGGTGACAAAATTTTAGATGTAGCATTAGCAAAAATAGGCGATAAAGGGCTTTTTACTAAGGAACTTGAGGCTCAAATGCTAATAGGTCATGCAGATATTGCAGTACATTCCTTAAAAGACTTGCCAACTAATTTACCTGATGGGCTTACATTAGGATGTATTACAAAAAGAGAGGATCCCTCAGATGCTTTAGTGGTTAGTAAAAAAAATAGAAATTATCAAATAGAAAGTTTACCTCCAGGTTCAATTGTTGGGACTAGTTCTCTAAGGAGACTTGCTCAATTAAGATATAAGTTCCCTCATCTTGATTTCAAAGACATAAGGGGAAATGTTATTACAAGAATAGAAAAATTAGATTCCGGCGAATTTGATTGCATTATACTGGCTGCAGCAGGTTTGAAAAGATTAGGATTTGAGTCAAGAATTCACCAAATCATTCCTAATGAGGTTTCCCTTCATGCTGTTGGCCAAGGAGCGTTAGGTATAGAGTGTAAATCTGGAGATAAAGACGTTCTTGAAATTATAAAAGTTTTGGAAGATAAGACCTCAAGCCAAAGATGCTTAGCAGAAAGATCTTTTTTGAGAGAACTTGAAGGTGGTTGTCAAGTTCCAATAGGTGTTAATAGTAAGATTCAAGATGATAAAATACTCCTAACAGGAATGGTTGCATCTATTGATGGGGAAAGACTTATTAAAGATGAATATGTTGGAAGTATTAAATCCCCAGAAGAAGTTGGGGAACAACTTGCTGAAAAGCTAAAAATACAAGGAGCCGATAAAATTCTCTTCGAAATATTTGAACAATTCAGGGGCAAATAATATTTTTTTTAATCAACTAGTTTAGGTTCAATTTCTTTTTGGTACCTAGATTCACAATCTTGAATTACTTTTACCGCTTCTTCAATGTCATAAAAACCATTAACTGTACATGTCCCTGGCTTCTTTAGATCCTTATAGTGTTCCCAATAATATGTTGTCTCTTTAAGCCAATGTTCACCTAGATCCTCAAACTTTTGAATATGATCCATTCTCTTATCATCTGCAAGAACAGCAATTACTTTGTCATCAACTTCTCCTCCATCATCAAATTTCATTACTCCAATTATCCTTGACTCTACGATCGAACCAGGTATTAAAGGTTCTGTAACTCCAACTATTTCAATATCCAGGGGATCACCATCCTCATCCCAGGTTCTTGGAATACATCCATAAGCAAAAGGGTATGCAAGTGATGAATAACCCACCCTATCGAGTTTCAAGTGTCCAGTTTCAGTAATTAATTCGTACTTGTTTATGGTATTGGAATTTAACTCTACAATTGTATTAACAACTAATTTTGTACTGTCTGTAAAAGCATCTAAAATGTGCAACAAATTTGGAGTAACTCTAGTAGGAGATTGATTAAGATTTGCCATCAAAAAATTATTTTTATTTATCCTACATCCTTATACTCAATCAAATTCTAAAAAGTAAATTTTTAGCAAAAATTTTTTAATTTAGATTTTAAATGATTAACAAAATAAATTGATGTAAGTTCTTCTCCTGTTACCTTTCTGACTAACTCCATAGAATTAACAGATCTTCCATATTTATGAATATTATTTTTTAACCAAAAGATTATTTTTTCATAGTCTCCATTTTCAACTAAATTATCAATTAATCCTATCTCCTCTTCCATTTTTGAAGAAATTTGTGCACTTATAAGATGTCCCAACAAATACGAAGGGAAATATCCAAAAGCTCCTTCACTCCAATGAACATCCTGCAGACAACCCTCTGCATCATTAGATGGGCTTATTCCTAGTAGTTCTTTATACCTTTTATTCCATTCTGATGGTACATCTTTTGCTTCTAGATCTCCTTCAATTAAATCTATTTCTAGTTCAGTCCTAATTAAAATATGCAACCCGTAACTTAATTCATCTGCCTCAACTCTATTTAAGCCTGGTTGCATATAATTAATAGATTTCCAAAGTTCTGAATAATTATTTAAAGAACAACCTTCAGAAACAAAATGCTTGAAAAACCTTTTTGAAAAAGATTTTGATTTAACTATCCTATTTTCCCAAAACAATGATTGGCTTTCATGAACGCCCATTGATGTTGCTTGACCTAAAGGCCATGCAAACCATTGATGACTTTGAGAAGGCAAACCTTGTTCATAAATCGAATGTCCCCACTCATGTGCAGTTGCCAGAAAACTTGAGAATGGTTCACCTTTAACAATCCTCGTAGTTATTCTGTAATCGGCTGGACCTAAGGTAATTGAGAAAGGGTGAGGAGATTTAGCTACTACAACTAAATCTTGGTCTCTACCAAACTCATCAAGTAATTTAGAACATAAGTTTTGCTGTGCTATGGGACTTAAATCCCAAAGAAATTTTTCTGGTTTCTTGAGTTTACTTAATAAAGATGGGATAGTTTCTTTAAGTGGCAAGAAAATATTATTTAACCACTTTAGGGTTAAGTCAGGTTCAAATGGTTGAGCTAAAGTTTCCCAGGGTGAATATTTATCTGATATTTGCTTTGCTTCTTCTACACGTAATTTAATTAACTCTTCAAAAAATGGTAAGAAAATTTTAAAATCGGATCTTTTCTTAGCTTCTTGCCAACTTTCATAACCTCTTGATTTAGCCTTAGCAAGAGATTCAACCAATTTAGGATCTAGATTATTTTGTCTATTAAATTCTTTGGTTAATAATTCAATATTTCTTTTTTTACTTTGAATAATCTCTTGATTAGTCAATGTTTCTGAGTAATCACAAAATTCATCACTAGCACTTTTTATTAAATCTGAGAATTCTTCTGAGGAATTTCTTTTATGCAATATTTTAGCTATATATGTTAGTTGTTCAGATCTCCAAGAGGCTCCTTTCTTGGGCATACCAGTATTTTGATCCCAATATAATGTACTCTGTATTGAGCCTAATATTTGAGTTTCTTTTAAATAAGCACCTAGCTTATTCCATTCAGTTTCCGCCAATAATATTTTTTTAGTTATTAAGCATTTTAAGACAAAAATTTTGAAGTAAGTATAAAAATCTTAAAACTTTATGCATAATAGAATATTGATTATTTGGACTTTAAATATTTATGGAACAAATTTTTTCAAAATTAAACTTTTTAACTAATGGAGAAGGCTTTACTGATATTACTAATGATTTAAATTTATTTATACAAAAAAGTAATTTTCACTCAGGTATTTTAGTTTTAACATGCCTCCATACAAGTTGTAGTTTAACTATAAATGAGAATGCAGATCCAAATGTTTTAAAGGACTTAAAAAAGTACTTTAAATCTATTGTCCCATACAACTGTTATACATCTTTATCGAAAGACAAAGAGTATATCTACTATGAACATTTTCAAGAAGGCGAGGACGATATGCCAGCGCATATTAAAACAGCTTTAACGAATTCTAATCTGTCTTTAAGTTTTCAAGGGGGTGAAATTAAACTAGGAACCTGGCAAGCAATTTATTTATGGGAACACCGATATAGTCAAAAAGAAAGGAGTATAAGTATTCATATTATTGGTGAAAAGAGTTCAGATATCTATAATAATAGTTAGTCACACTGAATATCAATGAAGCCATACCTTTTACAAAATGAGGAATTAAAAGAACTAGTCGCCAAAATACCTGGGTGGGATATTTTCTCAGATCATATTGAAAGAGAATTCAATTTTAGTAATTTTATAGAGGCCTTCTCCTTCATGACAAAGATTGCCTTGATTTGTGAAAAACATAATCATCATCCAAATTGGGAAAATGTCTATTCGAAAGTAATAATTAAACTAAGCACGCATGATTTGGGAGGTATTACAAATTTAGATCAAACAATTGCTTCAGAAATTAATGAAATTTTCGAAAAATAATTTACTATAAAGTTATTTAATTACTTAAAAAATAATACTTAAAATGTCTGATAAATTAATGCCTGTAACCATAATTAGTGGATTCTTGGGCTCAGGGAAAACTACCCTTTTAAATCATGTTTTAAAGAATCAAGTTAATCTTAAAACTGCTGTTTTAGTTAATGAATTTGGAGAGATCGGAATCGATAATGAATTAATAATAAAGACTTCTGAGGATATAATCGAACTAAATAATGGATGCATTTGTTGCACAATAAATGAAACATTATTAAACACTGTCTCTAAGATTTTAGAAAGGCCTGAAAAAATAGATTATTTAATTGTCGAAACTACTGGTCTTGCGGACCCACTACCCGTTGCAATGACCTTTGCAGGTAGTGATCTAAGAGAAAAAGTCAGATTAGATTCGATAATTACTTTAATTGACGCTGATAACTATGATTTTGATTTAAAAAATTCAAGTGTTGCCTACTCTCAAATTTTATATGGTGATATTTTACTTCTAAATAAATGTGATTTAGTGACAGATGCAAAGTTAAACAAAATAGAACAGCATATCAATAACATAAAAACAGAACCAAGAATTTTGAGGTCGATAAATAGTGAGGTTGCATTACAAACCATCATGAGTGTGGGACTTTTTGAGACAGATACTTTTCAATTCAAAGAGAATATGAAGAATAATGAAGGCTCACATGATCACTCTTCCCATTCACATGATCACTCTTCCCATTCACATGATCACTCTTCCCATTCACATGATTTAGTTAATAATATAGAGGGGTTTACATCAGTTTCATTTGAGACTAGTGAACCATTTTCTTTAAGGAAGTTTCAAAATTTCTTGGATAATGAAATTTCACAAAATATATTTAGAGCTAAAGGAATTTTATGGTTTGTTGAAAGCGAGAGAAAACATATTTTTCATTTATCAGGTAAACGTTTTTCTCTTGATGACTATGATTGGGAAAGTGAAAAATCAAATAAGATAGTTCTAATAGGAAAAAATTTAGATCATCAAACTATTAAGAATCAACTTGATTTTTGTAGATTTAATTCTAAAGAAGAAGCATAATAAAGTTTTATTTAATTTTTGAAAATTTTTATTAAACAAACAAAGAAATCACTAACCGATTTAAAACTTTTGGATATTGCATCTTTAATAGTTGCCATTTTAGTGATAATTCCAATTTTAAATTTCTTGATTGAAGGAATAAGTTTTGTTTTAGGGGGAAATTTTTCTTTAGGTATTGCAGGCAGACAAGAAATATTTGGCACATTAAAACTTTTAATTTTGACTAGTCTATTTGGAGGTGGTCTGGGGACCTTAAATGGTTGGTTACTATCAAATTGTGAATTTAAATTAAGGAAAAAACTTCGTATTTTTCAACTAATTCCACTTGCAACTCCTGCATATTTAATAACTGCAGTTTTACAAGATTTAGGAAGTATTTTAGGCTATCAGATAACTGGTTTATGGTGGGGAGTTTTTATACTTTCAATTACTAATTATCCTTATGTTTTCATACTTGCAAATGAAAGTTTTAATAAATTTGGTATAAATCAAATTAATGCGAGTAGAGGTTTAGGAATTGGACCATGGGGCAGCTTTTTTAAAATTGCTCTGCCAATGGCATTACCTGCATTAATAACTGGAATTAGCCTTATGTGTATGGAAGTCTTAAATGAGTTAGGAACAGTTGAGTTATTAAATATTCCAAGTATTTCTAAAGGTATAACTGAGAATTGGATTATTGAAGGAAATCCTAAAAGCGCGATTGGGTTGTCATTAGTTGCATTAATGATAGTTTTTACTTTGATTTTGCTTGAAAAATTTTCAAGAAAGAGAGCAAAGCGTTGGAGTGAAAATCCAGCATCATTAGATTCACTTGGATGGGATTTAAAAGGATATAGATCTTCCTTAGCAGTTTTAGTTACTCTATTTCCTCCATTATTTTCAATTGGAATTCCATTCTCATGGTTTCTATTAAATATTGATCAGTTAAAAAAAGGATATACGACAGAATTACTATCTCTAACATTTAGGACAATTTCCCTCGGATTAATTGCTGCATTATTAACATTATTTTTCTCTTTAATTTTAACGCTAGCTAATCGTCAAAATAAGAGCTTAATCATAAAACTCATAACATTTCCGGCAGGGATAGGATATGCAATACCAGGCACGGTATTAGCTATATCACTAATAACAATTTCTAATTCAAATTTCTATTTCATAGCTATATGCCTTCTGATCTGGGGTTATGTAGTTCGATTTTTGACAATTTTAAAAGGGACCCTTGATTCTGGGTTTGAAAGAATATCTCCTAGCCTTGATGAGGCAGCTAATATCCTTGGCTCTAATTCGTTTGATATTACCAAAAAGATACATCTTCCCTTATTAAAAGGACCAATATTCGTTGGATCGCTTCTAGTCTTTGTAGACATAATTAAGGAGTTGCCTATTACATTTATTCTCAGACCATTCGACTTTGATACGTTATCTGTAAGAATTTATCAATATGCTGGAGATGAGCGAATGGCAGAAGCCTTATTACCTGCACTCTTCATAACATTATTAGGGCTAATTGCATCAAGCACATTAATTCCAAGCTTAGAAAAAAAGAATTAAATTTTACTCAAAAGTTTTCTTAATAAAAAAAGGTATGCCAAATAATAAATCTGCATAGGTATTTGTAAATCTAGAAAAAATTAAAATTTTAATGTTTGATTATTGTGAAATAATTTTTCTATAAAAAAGAAAAGGTTATTCAGGATTGCAAAATTAATTTTCTTAAAAGCTTAATATAAAATACTCTTTGAATTTTAAATCTTATTTCCAATCTTCAATAGCTTTAAATTCTCTGCAAGATTCTTTAATAATTTTTGTTATTTCCTGAGCTGTTTTATTATTCTCTATCTGCAATCTTAAAATTTCATCATTTTCAGGTTTCATAGAAATAGTACCGTCAGGTTTCATTATTTGTTTAAACCTTATATCTCCAAATGCTGTAAAACACTCACCTCTTCTTCTTAGTAAAACCCACCTAAATTGTTTTCTTTCTCTCAATCCTATTGTATTGGAATATCGAAACCATAATTCTCTGAAATATTTTTGCTTCTCAATAGGCAAAATAACTTGAATAGAAAAACCTGTTCTATTTTTTTTCATATTAATTGTTTGACAAGAAACATCATAAGCTCCTTTTTTTCTAAATATCTCTAAAAAATTTGCGATTTCTTCAGATGTTTGATCATCAATCAAAGCCTCTTGAATAGCGATCTCTTCGTATCTTGGGCTAATTTTTTTTTCTATTAAATTTTCATTACTAGAATTAATATTTATTACTCTTACCAAATTTGGAAATGGAAGTTCTAAGTTTCCAATACCAACTCCATAAGAATTAATGGAATATTTATTAGGTATTTGGAATATTTCAACCAAATTACTTAGTAAAGCTATTCCAGTTGGCGTTGACAATTCCCCCTCTATTAAATCAATACTTGAGATCACTTTAATATTATTTTTTTTTAATAACTCTATTACCGCAGGAGATGGTATTTGTAGTTTGCCATGATCAGTTTGAACAAAACCTCTTCCTAAAGTTGGTGCATTGCAAAAAACCTTTTTTGGCTTTAAATAATCAATTGAAGCGCAAACACCGATGATATCTACCATGGAATCTATTGCACCTATCTCATGAAAATGAACTTCTTCAGGATCAATACCATGAACTTTTCCCTCTGCTAAAGCTAAAGACTCAAAAACTTCGTAAATTCTTGTTTTTAATTTTTTTTCTAATCGAGCCTTCAAGATTAAATCTTTGATGCTACTCCAATCTCTTTGAGTGCTTTGATCAATTTTGTCGATTTGAACCTTGATTCCTCTAATAGAACAACTTTTAGATTCTCTGAAATGTAAATCATATAAATTATCTAATCCAAAAGCCTCAAGTGTTTTTTCAATAATACTTTTTGGTACTCCCAAGTCATGAAACGCTCCCAGTAACATATCGCCAGAAACTCCAGGAGAACACTCAATTAATATTTCTTCCATAACCTTTATAGATTTTGAATAAAAATTCAAAAGTTAAAAACTTTTTAAATTATATTAAATATTATGATTTTGCAGATTTTGTTTTTTCAATAATTTCATATTTAACCATTCGCAGTATACTTCCATCTCTAATTACATCAAGGCTTACAAAATTTTTCAGAAATTGAAGAGAGATATCTCCCTCGACAATGATTTTAAAATTTGGATCTTTTACTCTTCTCAAAGTGGGAGAAGAACGAATCTTAATGACAAGCTCTTTCTTTTGAGTATTTACATAAACCAATTCTCCTCTTATAGAGAAATAATTATTTCTTAAATTTAATTCCTCTAATATTTCATTAGGATCCTTTTCCAAAGTATTATCAACTTGATTTAATTGGTAAGGGTCCCAAATACCTGCTACCTGAAAATGCAAATTATTAGTACTTTTATTTCTTGGATAAACTATCCAAAAATAACTCTTATCTAGGTTAATGTATTTTTTTATTAGAGTTAAAGTTTTCCCAAGAACAACTGTGTCAATTATTTTTCCCTCTGTATCAGTTAATGTCCCTCGGTTTAATTGATCTTTATTATTTGGCTTATAAATACCTCTAACGATGCCTATAGCCCTGTACTGCAATTTGTTCGTAACTTCTTGAATAGGATTTTTTATCATATTTATTTGTATTTGAAAAAATTTTTAATAAGTAAGTTTATTGAATTAAAGATTTTTGTCTTCAATCTTACTAAAGGATTTTAAAGCATCGTCTATAGCATCAGAGGGCTTGGTAGCATCGTTCATGCTATTTGCTCTTCTAAGCATCTCTACTATTTCAAAGGGATTAGCAGGTAAATCTGAACTACTTGTTTCTAATTTTGTAGAACTATCAATTTCAATTTCATTTAAAAATGACTCTTCTGCAGTTAAAGAAGTTGATTTAAAATTAATTAATGAAATAAATAAAATAAACATTTTCACTGCTTTTGATAAATGAAAATTTAATTTGAATTTCATTTTGATAAATTTCAAAATAGTTAAAGGTTTAAATTCTTTTGCTATTTTAATTTTACATAGTTCGGAAATAAATTGTTAATAGCAACTTGGAATGTAAACTCTGTAAGAACAAGGCTTTCTCAAATTACAAATTGGATTAATGATGCAAATCCAGATATACTTTGTCTTCAAGAAACCAAAGTTACAGATGATTCTTTTCCTATGAAGCCATTTGAAGAATTAGGATATGAAGTTATTAAATATGGGCAAAAATCTTACAATGGAGTCGCAATAATAAGTAAATTAAAGATAGAAAATGTTAAAAAAGGATTTAGTCAAGATAATAAAGAAAAAAAAATTTCTGTAGAATTTAATGAACAAAAAAGGTTAATTGCTGCAGATATCAATGGGTTAAAAATAATAAATGTTTATGTGCCAAATGGTTCTTCAATAGATTCTGATAAATTCGATTATAAAATTAAATGGTTAAATCACTTATCATCTTTCTTGGATGAAGAAGTAAAAGATGATGATTTTGTTTGTTTTGTCGGCGATTTTAATATTGCTCCCAGCGAGATAGATATTCATGCCCCTAAGAAATACGAAGGTGGGATAATGGCCTCAAAAAAGGAAAGAGAAGCACTCAATAATGTTCTTAAAGGAAGATTTATTGATTCTTTTCGTATTTTTGAGAAGACCACTGGTCATTGGAGTTGGTGGGATTACCGTAATAATGCTTATGAACTTAATAAAGGTTGGAGAATTGACCATATTTATATCAGTAAAAACCTTTCATCAAAGCTCAAAAGCTGTGTGATAGAGAGGAATCAAAGAGAAAATTTACAACCTAGTGACCATGCTCCAGTGTTAATTAATTTAGAAATAGATAATCAAAATGTAGATTACTTTGATGATGATGATGATCTTTTCGAAATATAATTCCAGAAGATCAATATATATATTTAAAGCCTCAAAACGCTTTATATTAATGAAAATTTCCAAGATGATTAATTTTTATCAAATTTTTCTTAGAGTTTTAATTTAAATAACTTACTATCGCACTAAAAATATCCTAATGTAGAGTTTCTATCCGATTGACAAATTTTTTACTTATTTCTAACTTAGAACATGACGAAATCTTCTCAAAACTACATTCATTTAAATTTTGACTGACATATTAAATACTACTCATTCCGAAGAAGTTTTCTCTTCAGCTCTAGAATTAATGCCAGGAGGGGTCAGTTCCCCTGTAAGAGCATTCAAATCTGTTGGTGGCCAGCCAATTGTTTTTGATAGAGTAAAAGGCCCTTATGCTTGGGACATTGATGGGAATAGATATATTGATTACATAGGTAGTTGGGGACCAGCCATTTGTGGACATGCACACCCTGAGGTAATTACAGCATTGCAAGAAGCAATTGAAAAAGGTACTAGTTTTGGAGCACCATGTGTATTAGAGAATAAACTGGCTGAAATGGTAATAGATGCTGTTCCTTCGGTAGAGATGGTTAGATTTGTAAATAGTGGTACAGAAGCCTGTATGGCAGTTTTAAGGTTAATGAGAGCATTTACTGGGAGAGACAAAGTAATAAAATTTGACGGGTGCTATCACGGTCATGCTGATATGTTTTTGGTAAAAGCTGGATCAGGAGTAGCAACTTTAGGTTTACCAGATTCCCCTGGGGTTCCAAGAACTACAACAGCAAATACTCTAACTGCGCCTTACAACGATCTTGAAGCTGTAAAAAAATTATTTTCTGAGAATCCTGATGCAATATCCGGAGTAATTCTGGAGCCAATAGTAGGTAATGCGGGATTTATTACTCCTGAACCTGGTTTCCTTGAAGGATTGAGAGAACTGACAACTGAAAATGGATCTTTACTAGTTTTTGATGAAGTCATGACTGGTTTCAGAATTAGCTATGGTGGAGCCCAAGAAAAATTTGGAGTTACCCCTGATTTAACAACTCTTGGCAAAGTAATTGGAGGAGGTTTGCCAGTAGGAGCATATGGAGGAAGAAAAGAAATAATGTCGATGGTAGCGCCCTCTGGGCCCGTATATCAGGCCGGTACTTTAAGTGGAAATCCACTAGCAATGACAGCAGGTATTAAAACTCTTGAGTTACTTAAACAAGAAGGTACATACGACAAGCTAGAGTCAACAACCTCTAGATTGATTGAAGGGATTATGCAATCTGCTGAGAATAATGGTATCCCAATCAATGGAGGGAGTGTTAGTGCAATGTTTGGTTTTTTCTTGTGTGAAGGACCGGTAAGAAATTTCGAAGAAGCTAAGACAAATAATTCAGAACTCTTTGGCAGACTCCATAGGGAGATGCTTAATAGAGGTATATATTTAGCTCCAAGTCCATTCGAAGCTGGATTTACTTCATTAGCTCACAGTGAAGAAGAAATTGATCGAACACTAGAAGCATTCGATCATTCATTTAATGTTCTTAAGAATTAAACCTATCTATTCTTTCCGCCAACAATAACAGGTGGCATAGATCCACTAGTTCCTGGCAAACCTGGAACTACTTGTGTACTACCATCCCATTTGTCTAAGAAAAGTTTGAATAAAACTTGATCATTTAAACCTTTATTTAATGTTTCGTACCTCAAGGCTTCCTGTCCTGCGATTTCTACTTCTGTTTTAGCTCTTAAAAGTAGCTGCCCAGCAATTTGTTTCTGTTCGATAGCTGCTCTATATTCTTCAGCTATTTCTAATCCAGTAAGGTCTAAGCTTTTTACGTCTACATAATCAAATGAATTCAATTCAGCAGCAACAGTTGAAGCAACTTTTTCAGAAATTACATTGAATTCAGTTGCTATTGTTTCAAGTTCATATTGAGAAAAGACAGATTTGAGAGCTTTCAGTAAAGAAGGCTGAACTATTTTTTGATATACATCACTGTTTCTGCTAGCAATTGTGGCAAAAATTCTACCTGCTTCATTTGGTTTTACTGAATATTTTACAGTAGCCGTTGCTCTTATAACTTGAAGATCTTTTGTTAAGGTTTCGAATTTCTCAGGTTGAACTTGAGTTTTAACGTCAAATGGGAATACTGACTGAACGAAAGGGATTTTAAAGTTTAATCCTGGTCTTCTTGATCCTCCACTAACTTTTCCTAAAGTAGTTACTACAGCTACCTGTCCAGAGGGTACTACAAATAAAGATTGTGTAAGCAAAAGAAATCCAGTAAAAGATAATACGATTAATAAAGTTGCTGTCCCTCCTGGACCAGTTGGAGTGACATTTTTGAAAGATGTTGACATTTAAAATTGCTTTTTAGTTATCATATTTAAAGAAATTAATTACTGCATTAAATAGGTATTTAATTAAAATATTTTTTTAATAATTCTATTACGTAATTAATTAAAATTTTTATCCACTATTAGTTTTAAATTTATCTAATAATTGTAAGTAAAGATTCTCATCTATTTCCCTAATATCATATTCGGAAGGTAAAACTCCATGTTTATATTCGTGGGCTGCCATCCAACAAAATTTCTCAATTTCTCTAAGTGAAAAACGAGGATAATTTTTTATTTTCAAGCTCAATGAATCAAGGAGAGATTTTGAATAATCTGTCATTAATAATTAATAATTATTATTATTTTATCGATAATTATTAGCTTGGAGAGGAATTTTATATGTCTCCTCCAAATTATTAAGTAGTTTAATTGTCATTTGGAGATCATTCTTACTTTTGCTCGTTACCCTCAAAGTCTCTCCATTAATGCTTACATTTACCTTTTTGAATTCATCTCTAATATTTTTGCTGATTTTTTTTGCGATTTCCTGATTGAGCCCCTTCTTCAAAGTAATAGTTTGCTTTATTTTATTTCCGCTCACAACTTCAATGCTTTTGTAATCAAAGATTTTCAAGGAGAGCTTTCTTTTTATTGCTTTTTGTCTAATGATATCGATCACAGAATTTAAAGTTAATTCACTATTTGTAGTTATAAAAATATTTTCTTTTTCCAGGTCTAAGGAGGTGTCTGTTCCTTTAAGGTCATATCTTTGCGAAATCTCTCTTTTAACTTGATCTAAAGCATTTACCAATTCTTGTCTATCGAAATCAGAAACCACATCAAATGAAAAATTTTCTGCCATTACTTAATTCTATAAATTAATTTATTATTACCCCTAATTAAGTTAAAAAAAAAAAAAGATTGGTTTATTTAATCAAAAAATAACAAACTAACTACTTTGCCCATTTCTTCAGCACATCTACAACTATTTAATAGGGTTTCACTATCGTGAAAAGCAAAGCAAATTAATTGATCACACCTATTAATTATTTCTTGATTACAAAGACTGCTTGCCATTGGCAAAGGTAATTCATCATTCTCGGTCTTCTCAACCAAATGCATGACGCTCTCTAATTGTTCTTTAATTTCAGGTAATTGCTTATCTAAACTCTGTGGCAAAAGAACAGTTAGCAAAGAGGGATTAATTCCCAACACAGCTCTTATAACTGCTGCATTTACTCCCTGAGATCCTGATGTAAGGATATTATGTCCCTCTTCCGCTAATGATCTCGCGATTAATTCAATCAGATGGATATCGACAACAGGTACGTGTCTACTACCCAAAAAAGCAATTCTTCTTTTCCCATTATCCTGAAGTTTTGCGAGTTCCTGAGCTAAGGTGTCAACACCTTGGGTTGAGGGTAGGTCTAAAGAACGACTCAAAATAAAATGATTACTACATTTGAAATTAGCATTTATCTGAGATATTGCAGGGAAAATCTATTGTTTCAAGAATATTTTGTAGATTAACATGCTCTTTAACTAATTGAACAGCGTATGATGCTTTTATAGATTCATGTATTCTGACATGACCAAAAGCTTGTTCAATAATTTCCACCGAAGCAAGAGTATCTAATTCTACTTTTAAGATTGGCACTTCTAACTCTTCTGCTCTATGGATTAACTGTGATAAAGGTTCACCTAAACCTGTAAGAATTAAGCATTGTGTAGAAGCTTCCAAGGCTGCAAGTTGAATATCAGTTCTATCAGCCCCTGTAACGACAGCCATATTTCTCCTTCTTCTAAAAAATTCCATTGCAGAATTAACTCCCATTGCGCCAATACTTAATGTTTCAACTAGTAATTGTTCTTTTTCAGGACAACAAATTACTTTAGCGTCTAATCTTCTTACAATTTCACCTACAGTTACACTTCTGAGTAATGGAGATTTAGGCATCACTCCAAATACTTTTATATTCATTTCTTCAAGAGAGGGTATTATTCTATTCTTTATTTTTTCTACCTCTTCAGGAACAACTGCATTCAAAACAACTCCAGCGAAATGATCTCCTAATTGTTTTTTCGCAGCTAATAAAGCATCTACACTTTTACTATCCTCCCATAAATTAACGATAAGCACTTTTGCATTTAGATGTTTTGCAAGTTGTGGAAGACTTAAACCATAAATCATTCCTTCATGAAGGCTACCTGCTGCTTCCAGAATATTTAACCCATTAAAATCATCATTTGCTAATGCCTCAATTTGTTCAAAACCTTTACCTGGGATTAAGTCTTTATTAAAAATTCTTTTCTCAGCAGATATATCGTCTAACAATCCTACTGAAGGAATTAAGTTTTCTTCTGCAATATTTAAAGTAGACCCAATAAATTTAACATCATCATCTATCAAACCTTCGTAAGTCATTGAAGGAAGATTAGTAAGTTCAATACAAGTTGCTAATGGCTTTCCTATTCGGACTTTTTCCCCTTGATCTAAAAGTCTTTTAGATACTCCCAATACCATTGCCGACTTACCACTAAATGGTTCACAGGAACCAATTAACAATATCTGACCCATAATGAATTAATTAATTTATCCATAGATTTAAGATAATAATTTTTTTTAAAGTATACAATCAATTTTTTATGACTTTTAATCAAATAAGTTAAATAACTTTAATCAAATAAAATTAATTTATAGTTATTTGATCTATTATCGGAGTTAATCAAAATTTTATTTATATAATGGATGAAGGAAAAACTATTGGGATAACAGGGGCTTCAGGAGCCCTAGGGAAAGAATTAACAAAAATATTTCGCCAAAAAGGATTCAAAGTTATCGGATTCACTCATAGTAAATACAATTATGAAATAAAAAATGATTCTCCAAACGAATTGATTGAATGGCAATGCGGTAAAGAATTCTTACTCATAGAGGACCTCAAAAAAATTGATATCCTAATTCTCAACCATGGAATCTATGATATGAGTAAAAAAAATTCAAGTTATGAAAATTCAATTGAAATAAATGCGTTAAGCAAATTTAAATTTCTAACTTTATTTGAAGAAATAGCCATAAAAAACAACTCCCCAACAGTAAAAGAAATTTGGATAAATACTTCTGAAGCAGAAATATTGCCAGCCTTAAATCCCTCCTATGAAGTAAGTAAATCACTTATTGGTCAATTAGTTTCTTTTAAAAAAAACCTTCTTGATAAAAACACAAAGAAAAAATTAAAAATTAAAAAAATAATATTAGGTCCTTTCAAATCGCAATTAAACCCTATTGGAATAATGAGTCCAAAATTTGTATCAGATAATATTTACAATTTTGCAAGTTTAAATATTTTTTTGATTATTATTAGCCCAAATCCATTTTCATATATTCTTTTTCCTATCAAAGAATTATATTATTTTTTCTATTGTAAGTTACTAGAAAAATTTAAGTTTAGTAACTAAAAATCTCTATCTGTTAAAATTTCAATTCCGTCTTTCATTACAACTATTGTATGTTCCCATTGTGCCGATAATTTTCCATCTTTTGTAATAACTGTCCATTTGTCGTTTAAAGTTTTGCAAAATTTACTTCCTTGATTAACTATTGGTTCTACAGCTAATGTCATTCCCTCTCGTAGAACAACATTCGGCAATTCATTTGTTCGAAAATTGAAAACAGATGGTTCTTCATGTAGATTTCGCCCAACACCATGACCGGTATAATCTTCAACAACACTAAACCCATTAGTTTTAACAACATCTTCAATAGCGCCTGCAACATCAAGAAGTGTATTGCCTGATTTAATTTTTGAAAGTCCAGCAATTAAAGCTTGTAGGGCTACTTCACTAAGTTTTTTGGCTTGTTCACTTACATCACCTACACAAATAGAGATACAACTATCTCCATGAAAGCCATCTAAATAAGCTCCAGTATCAATTTTTACTAAGTCTCCATTCTTGATTATTTTATTTTTGTTTGGTATTCCATGAACAACTTCATTATTGATGCTTGAGCAGATACTAGACGGGAACCCATGATATCCCTTAAAACTTGGCACGGCTCCCATCTCTCTTATTCTCTTTTCTGCAAACTCATCTAAATCTTTTGTACTCATTCCAGGTTTAATTAAATCATTTATTTCTCTCAAAACTGTTCCAACAATTTTACTAGATTTCTTCATCAAATTTATTTCCCTTGAAGACTTTATTTCGATTCCTCTTCTTCGTTGGATAAAAGGGATCTGATCATTGGATCTAGAATTATTTTTATTTAATAAAAGATCTGCAAAATGTTTCATTGGATTAAATAATGGTAATAGGTAAATATCATCAAAATAGCCATAGTCTGTTGAAGGCTATCTTAAATCTATCAATAAGAAAAACAGAATGAAGTTTATTAACAATTCTAGGCAATTTCATAAATCATTGGCACCTTGGGTTTTCCTCCCATTATTCATTTCGGCTTTAACAGGTTTATTTTATAGAATTTCTAAAGATTTTTTGGGCTTCTCAAGAGATGATGTTCATTGGTTAATGTCTCTTCACGAAGGAGAGTGGCTTGGAAATAACGGAGAACTAATTTACGTAATCCTTAATTCTCTAGGGCTTATTTGGATGCTAATAACTGGGTTCCAAATGTTTTCAAAAAATTTTTCATTTAATAAAAAGGTTACTAAAGGTGAGTCGAAAGGTTAAAATAAAATTCTTGAAAAATTATTGATCGCAAATGACAAAAGAAAAACAAGAAAAAGAGTCTGAAATCATCAATGAAACTGACACTTCCAAAGTATTAACTGTTGAGAACGAAGAAAACAAATCAATTTCCCAACCCAAAAAAAGTTTAAGTTTATCAAATTTAATCAATGATTTTGAAAGTGAACAATTAAAAAAACAACTACCTGAAATATATGTAGGAGATACCGTTAAAGTTGGTGTAAAGATTACAGAAGGTAACAAAGAAAGAGTTCAACCTTACGAAGGAGTTGTAATTGCAAAGAGGCATGGTGGTCTTAACCAGACAATTACAGTAAGAAGAATTTTCCAAGGTATTGGGGTTGAAAGAGTATTTATGCTACATAGTCCTCAAGTTGCCTCTCTAAAAGTTGAACGTAGAGGTAAAGTAAGAAGAGCTAAATTATTCTATCTAAGGGATAGAGTAGGTAAAGCTACTCGCGTAAAACAACGCTTTGATCGATAAGGTTGTAAAGTTATTTCAACCTAACGATCATAATGGCGCTTATAATAACTATATTGCGTCGTTAGTTCAGTTGGTAGAACGCAGGTCTCCAAAACCTGATGTCGGGGGTTCAAGTCCTCCACGGCGCGTTTGATCAACAAATTGTAAATTAATTTTTTTCATTGAGATGGAGTTAGATCTTCAACCTGGGGATGTGGTTAAAGTCCTCGAATCAGCTGCTTTAGGATGGGTTCGTGCAAGGGTTATCAGAGTAAAATCTGGAGGGAGAGTCGTAGTTCAAAGCGATCAAGGTAGAGAATTTACGGCTCGAGGTAACCAAGTTCGTTTAATAGAGCCTGCAGGCTTTAGGCCTTGAAGAAATAAATTCTTTTCCTCGTTAAAAAGCTACTTATTTTTTTTTAAATCTTTAAATTTAAGAATTTTTTATTACAACAACATTAATAAAGTATTATGATCTGATAATTTTAGGTCTAGTTCTCTAATTAAATTAGAACTAAATTCTGGGACCGTAGTTCAACTGGTTAGAGCACCGCCCTGTCACGGCGGAAGTTGCGGGTTCGAATCCCGTCGGTCCCGTTCTTTTCTAAAAGAAATTGGAAAAACGTTTAAGGTTAGCACCAAGTCCAACAGGTTTATTACATATAGGTACAGCGAGAACAGCTTTATTTAATTGGTTATATGCAAAAAAAAACAATGGTAAGTTTCTTATTCGAATCGAAGATACTGATATTCTACGATCAAAATCTGAATATGAAACCAATATATTAAATGGACTTAATTGGTTAGGTATTAATTGGGATGAGGAGCCAATTAAACAAAGCAATCGGATTTCAATTCACAAAAATCACATTAAAAGACTTTTAGAAATTGGAGCTGCATACAGATGCTTCACTTCTGAAAGTGAGATTAATGAGCTTAGAGAAAAACAAAAAAAAAGTGGGCTTCCACCAAAGCACGATAATAGGCATAGAAATCTAACTAGTAAAGAGATTCAAGAATTCATATCTCAAGGAAAATCTTCTGTAATAAGGTTTAAAGTTGATGAAGAAACAGAAATTCGATGGAATGATCAAATTAGAGGCGAAATAAAATGGCAAGGAAAGGATCTAGGGGGTGATTTAGTTTTATCAAGAAGAACTTTAGGCAATGAGATAGGTGACCCTCTATATAATCTCGCTGTTGTAGTAGATGATAATTTTATGAATATTACTCATGTTGTAAGAGGTGAAGATCATATCTCAAATACTGCAAAACAGATATTGATTTACAAAGCCTTAGATTACAAATTACCAATTTTTTCTCATACCCCTCTTATCTTAAATAGTGAGGGGAAAAAGCTATCTAAACGAGATTGTGTAACTTCTATCGATGAATTTAAAGAGATGGGATACTTACCTGAAGCTTTAACCAATTACATGGCATTTTTAGGCTGGTCAACAAAAGTTCCTGAAAGTGAAATTCTTTCACTTAAAGAGATATCTAAAGTTTTTGATCTTTCAGATGTTAATAAAGCTGGTGCCAAATTTAATTGGGAAAAACTTAATTGGATTAATTCCCAATACATCAAGAAAATGGAATTGCCCAAGTTGAAGAAATTAATTAAAAAGTTCTGGCATGATATGGGTTGGGAATCCCCTTCTAAAGAATGGGAATTGAAACTGACAAATTTAATTAAAGACTCAATGATTCTATTAAAGGATGCAATTGATCTATCAAAACCTTTTTTTTCTTTGTCTGAAATTCAAAAAGAGGGAAATGACTTTCTGAAAGATAACAGAGAGGCAAAAGAATCGTTAAAGTACATTCTTTTCTATTTAAAACAAGACAATATATCTAAGGTTAATAACGATAAAGCTCGAGAAATAATTAGCAAGATTTCCATCAATCATTCTATTAAAAAAGGCATTGTAATGAAATCACTTAGAATTGCTTTTTTTGGGTGTCTTAGCGGCCCAGATTTAATTAAAAGTTGGGAATTATTTTCTGAAAGCAAACGTGATCTCGATTTAATCAAGAGATGTCTCATCTAGCTATATTTTCTTTTCAATTAAATCCAAGAAATTAGCAAGAGGTCTTGCTGAAAGGCCTTGAATTCCAACTGTCATGAGTATTGTTAGGAATACTAATCCTTGAAGACGTCCTGCACCAAGTATACCTGCCTGCTCAAGTCTTATTGAGAAAAGAGAGGCTACAGCAGCAGTAACTATTCCTCTGGGCGCTAACCATGCTAGAAATACCCTTTGTTTCATATCTAATTCTCTTCCCATAGTTGCCAACATTATGGAAATTGGACGTACAATTAACATCAACATTAATACGCAAATAATACCTCCCCAACCTAAAGGGCTTAATTCTCCCCAAGAGACATCAGATGCAAGGAGAGGGAAAAGAACTGTTATGGCTAGTTGGGCTAATTCTCCAATCAAATTATCTAATCTTTCTTTATCGATAATTTCTCTTTTCCCAACAATAAATCCTGCGGCAACAGAAGCGGGCAAACCTGATTCAGGTAAAATGAATTCGCAAATTCCGTATACAAGAAAAATAAACCCTAATGTAACTTGAAGCTCAATTCCAAATGATGCTTCATTTTTTATTTTCTTTAAAATTTCAGATAACAACCATCCAGAACTTACCCCTATCAAAACTCCTCCACCTAATCTTGCCATTAATGCAATAAACACCTCTTTTATCCCATGTAAATCTCCCAGTATCAGTTCTAAAAGTAATAAAGCAAGAACTGCTCCAATAGGTTCAAGAACTAATCCTTCAGCTTTTAAGACCTCGGAAAGTGGAGAGACTAATTTTATTTGGTCTACCAAAGGAGAAACTACTGTCGGTCCAGTAGCAAGAACTATCGCACTATATACCCCAGCTACGGACCATGATAGTCCTGCTAACCAATGAGCAATAAATATTCCTGCTAATAATGAAATGAATAATCTTATTAATGCAATTTTTAAAACAGTATTTCTAATACTGCCCTCAGGCAGCTTCAAATTTAAACCTCCTTCAAATAAAACTAAACAAACTAAAAGTCCAACTATAGTTTCAAGACCTTGCCCAAGATCTAGTGGCTCAACAAGTCCTAAACCTGACCGGCCAATGAATATTCCCGAAAGCAATAAAATAACAACACTTGGAAATCCTGAGATCGATGAGAATAGACGTGCGCATGCACCTGCAAATACAGTTATACCCCATAGTAAGCCAAGCCTTTCAGGCGTCATATAAGTTTCTTTTAATAAAACATATTAATTAATTTGATTAAATCAATAATCTCATTTCAAGTCCACTATAAACAATATTTATTAACTATATCCAACGGTAAAGACTTGGTTATTTGAAGCTCTTTAACAAGATTAAGAGCATAATTGCCTTTAAGAATTTTAGATTGAGGAAAATTTACTAATCAAAGCAATAATAATAAATATTATTCCTATTCCTATAGTCGCCATTCTTCCATTCCAAATTTCTGCTTGAGGAGTAAAACCTCTTTTCCACAAATTTAGCTCTCGTTTATCAACAATTTTTTTTGTTTCGTTGAACTCAATTTCGGATTTTTTTTTCATCGATATCAGAAAGGAGGATTTTTTTCATAAAGAGTGTTGGCTTGGTCAATAGGAAATCTTCCTGAAATGCCTAATTTAAGAGAACTTTCATGTGGAGCAAATTTGAGTCGAAATAATGCTGCAGCTCCAATCATTGCAGCATTATCTGTACAAAGATTTAAAGGGGCTAAATAAACTTTAATAGATTTTTTAGATGCTTCTCCAATCATCATTTTTCTTAACGTATTGTTAGCTGCTACTCCACCGACAACGACTATATTATCTAAACCATGATCAATTGCGCATTTTACAGTCCTCTCTACCAAGACCTCTG
Organism: Prochlorococcus sp. AG-347-J22; assembly: GCA_003279005.1. Lineage (GTDB taxonomy): Bacteria > Cyanobacteriota > Cyanobacteriia > PCC-6307 > Cyanobiaceae > Prochlorococcus_A. The sequence goes on from QCBY01000008.1 coordinate 25,600, forward strand.
CAACAACCCTCTCAAAACTTGCTGCAATATCTGGGATAGGCATCTCATCTCCATTTAGATTTATTTTTTCAACCAATCTTAGTACTGCTGTTTTTAAACCACTAAAAGAGAAATCATATTTCAAAAAACCTCCTTCCTTATCAGAAATTTTGCATCTTGGTAACTTAAATTTTGAGGCATTACCTTTTTTGGCAATTTTTGCAATCGCAGGACCTCCAGGGTAACTTAAACCTAATAATCTTCCTACTTTATCGAAAGCTTCGCCGGCGGCATCATCATAACTTCTTCCTAGTCTTTGCATTTCTCTTCTCTCACCTACTTTAATGAGTTCAGTATGACCACCACTCACAAGTAAAGTTAAAAAAGGAGGTTTGGGAAAGTTTTTTGAAAATAATATTGAAGAAAGATGTCCTTCTAAATGATGTATCCCCATGAAGGGCTTTGAGTGTAAAGAACATAGAGATCTTGCAGTAATAGATCCAATTCTTAAACAGCCTACTAATCCTGGCGTAACAGTTGATGCGATAACATCAATTTCATCAATACTTATTTTTGACTCTTCAAGAGCTTGTTCAAGGACAAAAGGTATCAATTCCAAATGCTTCCTGGCCGCCAGTTCTGGAACAACCCCCCCCCACCTAGAATGATCTTTAATTTGTGATGCAACAATATTTGAATGTATTTTATAAATATCATCACTATTTGAAACCACGGAGACTGAAGTCTCATCACAACTTGTTTCAATAGCTAAAACTTTGATCATATTTGATTCGATATTGGTCTATTTTAATAATAATTTCTTAATTTAAACACTAAAAGGAATTAAAGATTGCAACTTATGAAATTCTTTTTTTCAATCATAACTTCGGTTTTTCTTTTTTTTGGAATAACCCCAATTGCTTTAGCTGCTAATGGTCCAGCATTAAATGCAGATAGAGCAAGTACAGAATTTAAAGCCTCCGCTCTAACAACATGTTCTGAGAATCCAAAATTTATTGAAAGAGCAAGTTCTGCTGTTAATCAAAAAGATATCGCAAGATTTGAAAGGTATGGCAAAGCGCTTTGTGGTGACGATGGTTTACCTCACTTGATAATAGGACCACCTCTCGAACCATGGGGTGCCCTTTTAAATAGAGGACATGAAGGCGATTTGCTTATTCCTGGAGTCTTGTTTATCTATATTGCAGGAATTATAGGATGGTCTGGCAGAGAATATTTGATTGAGTCTAAAAAGACAAAGAATCCAGCAGACCTTGAGATTATTATTGATTTTGACCTAGCAAAAAAATGTCTTGTAAAAGGTGCTCAATGGCCCTTATTAGCTAACAAACAAGGAAGAAATGGCGATTTAAGAGAAAAAGATAATAATATTACTCTTAATGGTCCAAGATAAATCATCTTTCCACACAAACCTAAAAATCAAATGTTCAAAATTTTAAACACAAAATTTATCAGATCAGCTCCAGTAGTGGCGGCAGTTTGGTTAAGCCTTACAGCTGGAATAATTATTGAATTCAATAGATTTTTTCCTGATTTATTATTTCATCCAATGAGCTGAGTTTTCCAAAGGGTTTTCAAGACTTAATTATTTTGAAAACACCCTTTACTGTCTCATCAACATCATGATTTGTTAACACAAAATCAAATTTATCTGAGGATGCAATTTCAAAGTTAGCTCTGCTAAGTCTTTTTTTTATTGCATCCTCTTTTTCTGTACCTCTGTTTCTTATTCTTTTTTCTAATTCTTCCTTGCTAGGAGGTAGAAGAAATATTGATAATGCCTCTGGGAACTTTTCTTTTATTTGTTTTGCACCTTCAACTTCAATTTCAAGTAAAACAATAAATCCCATTTCAATCTTTTCATTCACAGTAGATAGGGGTGTTCCATAATAATTCCCAGCAAACTGGGCCCATTCGAGGAATTCTTTTTTATCGATCATATCTTTAAACTTTTCATCACTTATGTAGTAATAATTCTCCCCATTTTTCTCCCCCATCCTTGGGCTTCTTGTTGTTGCAGATACTGAAAGCCAAATATCTTTATCTTTATCCAAAAGTTCTTTAACAACAGTACCTTTCCCAACTCCACTAGGGCCTGTGATAATTATCAGTTTTTTTAAATTTTTCATATTAAAATTTTTACAGTAAAATGGAAGCCGGTGAGTAATTACTAGAAATAATGCAAAAGGGAGTACCTCAGATAATGGATATTACTTCTATTAAATCTGTTTTGCATGTTTTATCGAAAGAAGTTTTACCATCAAGGTTTGAAACCGCTCAACAACCCGAATCTAATATAATTCAATTCTGTTTAAGAGGAATAAATAGCCAAACTTGGATAGAGGTATCTTGGGATAGTGATAATGCACGAATACTAAAAATAAAAAGGCCCGAAAAAATCGGAGCAGAAAGTACCCTCTCAAAACAATTGAGATATGGATTGAAATATATGGCTCTAGTTACCATAGAACAAGATAAATTTGAAAGAGTTATTAAATTCGGATTTGCAAAAAAGCCTGGAGATAAAATAAATAAATACTTGATTTTTGAATTAATGGGTAAACATAGTAATCTTTTTTACTTAGACAATAATCAAAAAATAATTGCAGTTGGCAAACAAATTAAGTCTAATCAATCTAGCTTTCGTGTAGTTTCAACTGGCTCTATTTATTCGGAGCCTCCCAAAAATTTGAAAAAAGAACCTAGTTTAAGCGAAACTTATGAATCGTGGAAAGAGTCTATTTCATCAGTTCCCGAATCACTCAAATACTGCCTTATTAATACTTATCAAGGAGTAAGTCCCATATTAACTAGGCAACTTGAGACTTTTTGTGATTTAAGCAGTTTAAAAATAATGAATACAAATATTGATTTCATAAGTGAAACTAACTTAAGAAAGATATACCAAAGTTGGAAAATATGGATTGATAGGTTTAATAACAACAACTTTAATTTCTCAATTTTTGAAACCTTTTTTTATTCAGTTTGGTTTTTAGAGAATGAAATAAATAATAAAAATAATTTTGATAAAGTTGATGGATTAGAAGACTATTACAGTTTTTACTTAAAACAAAGAAAAATTGACACCTTAATAAAAAAAATTGATGGCATAATTTTTAAACAAACAAATCTTGAGAAAAAGAATTTTAATTTACAATCCGATCTTTTAGTTAACTCCGAAAATTATCAAAAATATAAAGAAAAGGCTGACAAAATATTTATGACTCATGAAATAAAAAAACAAGATATTATCAAAGGCCAAAAGCTTTATAAGAAGTCAAAAAAGCTAAAAAGAGCACAAAATTTAATTAAAGAAAGAATTGACATACATAAAAACAAACTTGATAGATTAGAAGAGTTTAGTAATCTATTGGATAATCTGAATTCTTTAAAAAATGAAAATCCAACAATCAGAATAAACTTACTGGAAGAAATTAAAGCTGAAATTTGTCGAGAGTTTAATGTAAAAATAAAAAATGTAAGAGAACAAAAAAGAGATCCATCTGGATTGGAATCATCTCCAATAGAAATAAACACTCCCAAAGGCCTAAAAGTTCAAATAGGAAGAAATATGAGGCAAAATGATCTAATAAGTTTTAAGTTTTCAAAAAAAGGAGATCTTTGGTTCCATGCACAAGAATCTCCTGGGAGTCATGTTGTTTTAAAGTCTTCATCTCAAAAACCATCAGATGAGGATATTCAAATTTCAGCAGATTTAGCGGCTTTATTTAGTAAAGCAAAAATGAATATTAAAGTACCTATCAGTCTCGTGAATATAAAAGATCTCCAAAAAATCACTAAAGGAGGTCTTGGATGCGTTTCATTTAATAACGTAGAAATTCTTTGGGGTAATCCTACAAGAGGAAAAGATTACATTAAAAAAAATCTTAAAACAGTTATTTAGCTTATAATGAAAAAAATAATTGTCTTAAATGTTAGATTTTCTTCTTGGAACACACGAATTTTTAGGTAATCATAGTTTCCCAGAATTTATTGTAGGGTACTTATTTGGAGCAGCATTAATCATTGGCGCTCCCACTGTTTTTCTTTTACTTGCTTTCGTAAGCGCTTTGATGAAAACAAATGGGAAGATGGGTGGTTATAGAGAATATGAAACATATGGAGAGTCTTCTCTAAATGACGCTCCTCCTTTTTTATTACCTGACCCGACTAACCCAAAATTAAGTAAATAATTATTTGACACTAATAATTTAAAAATTACGCTTTTAAAAGATAATTTAAATTTATTCTTTACCATTTTAAAAAATATTCAAGGATGAAGAGTCTAGAAGAAAGTAAAACTAATATATCCGAATCGATGAGCTTTACTGATCATTTAGAGGAGCTTAGGCAAAGAATACTAAATTCTATTTATTCGATATTAATTTCGATTTTTTTCAGTTTTTTGATAATTAAACCTTTGATTTCTTTTTTAGAAATTCCTGCCAGTGATATACATTTATTACAACTTGCCCCAGGAGAATTTTTATTTGTTGCCATCAAAATAGCAGGTTATAGCGGGATAATCGTTTCAATTCCATATATTTTCTATCAAGTAATATTATTTATTTCTCCAGGATTAACCAAAAAAGAAAAAAGCTTAATTTTACCAGCTGTTTTTGGATCAGGCTTACTATTTTTTCTTGGTTTGCTTTTTTCTTGGTGGATATTAGTTCCTGCAGCAATAAATTTTTTTATAAATTTTGGAGCTGATATAGTCGAGCCCACATGGTCAATAGAAAGATATTTTGATTTTGTTTTATTATTAATGTCAAGTACTGCAGTAGCGTTCCAATTACCGGTTTTGCAATTTATTCTTGGTTCCCTTGGAATTATCACTACAGCAAAAATGATCTCAAATTGGAAAATAGTTGTAATTTCCTCTGCAATATTATCCGCAGTAATTACACCTTCAACAGATCCTTTAACTATGTCATTACTTTCAATTTCGATAATTTTTTTATTTTTTGTGGGAACTGGGTTAACTTACTTATCAGAAAACCTTAAATCAAAAACTCTTTCATCTTCTCATTAATATTAAGTTGAAGGCTTACAGCCCTGCCTAATTTTGGTCTTGAATTTACTTTTTTAAGCCATTCCCTTACCTCATCTGAATAGCCACATCTATTTAATATTTCAATTTTATCTGCAATTGATTTTTTGTATTCCATTTCATTTAATGGGAAAGATTCTTGTCCATAAAAACCCCACATCATTTGAAAATATAAATATTTACCTCTCTTGAAAAGTCTAAAGTCGTATTTTTTGCCCCATCTATGAATCAAGTAATGGATAATCTCATCTACTACCAAAGGTTTCATAATTTAATAACAAACAATCTTATCAAAGCCAATACTTTAAATTATTAAAAGTCCTATCTATTTGCAACAGAAACCGTGCAATTTGATTCATAATGACTATTAAATAACAGTCTCAAGTATCGAATGACTCAATTAAGTTCCAATGACGTTCCGTCCATGGGCCGAAGGCAATTTATGAATCTTCTTACATTTGGTACAGCAACTGGCGTCGCATTAGGAGCACTATATCCCGTAGCTAATTATTTTATGCCTCTAAGGGCTGGTGGTGGCGGTGGTGGAACCTCTGCTAAAGATGAATTAGGTAATCCTGTAACAAAGACTGGTTGGCTAGCGAGTCATCAACCTGGAGATAGGAGTTTAGTTCAGGGTCTTAAAGGAGATCCAACTTACTTAATTGTAAATAATGAAGGCGAGATAGGAGAATTTGGACTTAATGCTATTTGCACCCATTTAGGATGCGTTGTTCCCTGGGATAGCGGTGCTAATAAATTTATATGTCCTTGTCATGGAAGCCAATATGATACAAATGGGAAAGTAGTGAGAGGACCTGCCCCTCTATCTTTGGCTTTAGCCCATGTTGATGTGGATGAAGATGCTGTACTTGTTAAACAATGGTCAGAAACAGATTTTAGAACTAATGAGAATCCATGGTGGGCCTAAGAAAATGATTAATTTTAAAAACCAAATAATGAAAAAAACTACTTTCTTTCTCTTCATCCTGCTTTTTATTTCCTGCATTGTAATTTTTCCAAAATCCTCTTTTGCTTATCCTTTTTGGGCTCAACAAAATTACGAATCTCCCAGAGAAGCTACTGGAAAAATAGTCTGCGCAAATTGCCACTTAGCACAAATGCCAACTATTGCAGAGGTCCCTCAGGCTGTTGGGGCTGATAGTGTTTTCAAGGCTGTGGTTAAAATACCTTATAAAAATGATTTAAAAGAAATAGGTGCTGACGGTTCGGAAGTCCCTTTACAAGTAGGGGCAGTTGTTATGCTTCCAGATGGCTTTAAATTAGCTCCTCAGGAAAGATGGACTGATGAAATAAAAGAAGAAACTGAAGGTGTATATTTCACTAACTACAGCGAAGAAAACGATAACATAATTATTGTTGGACCATTACCTGGTGACACTAATAAAGAAATTGTTTTTCCAGTTCTTTCCCCTAATCCAGCTACTAATAAAGAATATCACTACGGTAAATACTCACTGCACATAGGAGGGAATAGAGGGAGAGGGCAAGTTTATCCTAATGGTGATAAAAGCAACAATGTAATATTTACTTCTTCTTCTGCAGGCACTATAGACTCAATAGAAACTATTGAAGATGGAAGTTATCAAATTAATATTAAAAATGACAATGGAGAAATAATAAAGGAGCCTGTCCCATTGGGCCCTGAACTAATTGTAAAAGAACAAGACCAAATAAATGCTGGAGATCCTCTTACCAATGACCCTAATGTAGGCGGTTTCGGACAACTAGATGCAGAAGTAGTACTACAAAGCCCTTATAGAATAATAGGTTTAATTGCGTTTTTTATTGGCGTAGGCTTAACTCAAATACTTTTAGTACTTAAGAAGAAACAAGTTGAAAAGGTACAAGCTGCTGAGGGTATTTAATTAGCCTTTAAATGCTCACATATCAAGCTTTTATTCAATCTCCTGGAGACACATTCTTAAATTTAGGTTTTCTTACTATTAGATGGTATGGCCTACTAATTTCCTTTTCAGTATTAATAGGTATTTTTATTTCTAAGAAGCTTGCAAAATTGAGAAATATTAATCCTCAATATATAAGCGATATTTTACCTTCTTTAATAATTTCTTCAGTCATTGGAGCAAGAGCTTACTATGTGATTTTTGAATGGAGGCAATATAGTGGTGATAAATTTTTTACTTCTTTTGACCTATTTAATAATTCAATTCAAATACCCTCTTTTCTTGCGATTTGGGAAGGAGGCATAGCAATTCATGGAGGATTAATTGGAGGATTCTTATCTATTTTATTTTTTTGTAAGTCTAAAAACATACATACAAAGACCTTTGTAGATGTATTAATTCCATCAGTTATACTTGGACAATCAATTGGAAGATGGGGGAATTTTTTTAATAATGAAGCTTTTGGCTTACCAACAGATTTACCTTGGAAATTATTTATTCCTATAGAGAATAGACCATTTGAATTTATAAATTTCCAGTTTTTTCATCCAACATTTTTTTATGAATCATTATGGAATTTTTTTATTTTTATATTATTAATTACTATTTTTTATAAACAGAACAAAAATAACTCAGTAAGGCCAGGATTTATTAGTTGTCTTTATTTAATTGGCTATAGTTTTGGAAGATTCTGGATTGAAGGTTTAAGAATTGATCCTTTATGTATTGGAGGCCTTCCCCCATTCTGTGATGGAGGCTTAAGAATGGCTCAATTTATTAGCATTTTTTTGTTTTCTTCTGGATTAATTGGAATATTTTTTTTAAAATTAAGATCATATAAAAGGAAAACAACGTCGAATGGATAGAAAGATATCATTTATTGGAGTTGGTCCTGGTGATCCTGATTTATTAACAATTAAAGCATTAAAAAAAATAGAATCTGCTGACGTTATATTTTGGGCTGATTCTTTGATTCCTGAAAAAATCATAAATTTGTCATCTTTAAGTTCTGAAAAAATAAAAACAAGCGGTCTTACTCTTGAGAGAATTACTTCAATAATGATAGAGAGATTCAATGAAGGTAAAATTGTTATTAGATTACATGATGGGGATCCGTGCCTTTATGGTGCAGTTAAAGAACAAATAGAAATATTAAATCAAGACAATATTGAAACTGAAGTTATTCCGGGAGTTAGTGCTTTTCAGGTCGCAGCTGCATATCATCAGGCCGAGCTTACAATTCCAGAAATTACTCAGACTATAATTCTTTCCAGAGCGGAAGGTAGAACTGGCATGCCTGAAAAGGAGTCTCTTCAAGATCTTGCAAGACACAAATCCTCTTTATGTCTTTATTTAAGTGCAAGGCACATAAAAAGTTCACAAAAAACTTTACTGGAATTTTACCCTCCAGAAACTAAAGTAATTGTAGGTTATAGAGTATCTTGGGATGATGGTTGGACAGAGATAATTGAATTGAAAGATATGGAAAAATTTACTATTGAAAAGGAACTTATTAGGACTACTATCTATATTGTTAGTCCCGCTATAAATTGCACAACAAATAGATCTAATCTTTATAGTCCATCTTACAAACATTTATTTAGAAATAAATAATCTAATAAAGTTGATAGATATAAAAAACTTACTATAATTGGTGAAAACTATTACTTTGGAAGAATTAAAATCTAATAAGTCTGAAAATATTTCTAACAATAGTTCCTCTTTAAAAAGTGTTGGCAATTTTATTAAAGAAGCAAGAATAAGCAGAAATCAATCTATTGAAGAATTAGCCTCTAGTTTAAAAATTGGGGCTCATCAATTACAAGCTTTAGAAGACGGTAATGAAGATATTTTACCTGAAAAAGTTTTTATAAAGGCAATGGTTCGTAGGATATCTGAAAAACTTAAAATTGATACGAAATTCATAATGAGCGAATTCAAAACCGAAAGAAAAGAAGTAAAAATTGAAGATATTGTTCAAGAAGTCTCAGTTAAATCTCAAAAGAAAAAAAAAGTTAAGGATAAAAATTCTCTTAGAGTTTTTATATTAATTTTAATTTCAGGAATATTAGGCCTCTTAGCCTCATCTCTAATTTTTAATATTTTTTCAGACTCTTTTGAAGAGAAAACGCCAAAGAAAGATTTTATAAATAAAAATTAAACAATATCTAACTCGAGATTTTTTAATTCTTTTAACACATTACGACATGATTCTAAGCTCCATTTCTCAAGAAGAAGTTCTTGTGTTGAATCAATAGGAATTAGTTCAATTGAGAGTATATTTTCAAGTAATTTAATTTTTATTGAGGATATTACATTCTCAGGTCTTTGATCAAGAGAGGCAGCTAATCTTAAAATTAGAGACATTTCCAGTACTAATATTTTATCCTCTTTTGACATTAAACTTTGCCAAGACTCATGTCTTTTTTTAGGTAAGGTCTTTCTATGATATCTAGCTACTGATGCAATAATATTTGTTTCAGATTGAGAATAACCCAATAATTCGCAATGTTTAATTAAATACCAAGAATGCTTATGGTATGAACCTATATTTACATATTTACCGCAACTATAGAGTTGGCAAGAGGCCCAAAGAAGATCTTTTGCTTTTGAATCAACATTACTATGAAAGATATTTTTAGTTTGATCATAAATTTGAAATGCGATATTAGTAACTTTCTCAGATCTTGCTTCATCAACACCAAACTTTTTAGCCTGATGAACTATAGTCGTTTTCCTAACATTACTTTGAATATTAAATTCATTGTTTATTATTCCATGGCGAAGCATCCAATCAACTACTAATCCTTCCCTTAAAGCCCTTTCACTTATTATTAATTCATTAAAATCCAACATTTCCATTGAGGCATTAAGAATTAATGCGCCTGGGATTATTATTTCTGCTCTTCTTTCACTTAATGACGGTATTTTCTTTATTTCAGAGCTTGGCATTTTGATTAATTTTTCTAAGACGATCTCTAAACTCTCTTTTTTAAATTTATAACCATGCATTTTTTGTTTTGGTTGCCCTAGATCAGATAAAATTAAATTCCCCAGAGAAATTGCTGTACCACTTGTAGCAATCATCGAAACCTTTTTTTCTTTTTGCAATCTCCTTTTTATTTTTCCAACAGATGGTTCTAAAGAACCTTGAATAAAAGTTCTCAAAAACTTAGATCTTTCCATATTAATAGGTTCCTCATTAAGAAAATCATTTTTGAGCCTTACTGCTCCAATCCTTGTACTTGTAAGAGCTAAAGCATCTTTTTTATCTGCAAGTATTAATTCTGTTGAGCCTCCTCCAATATCAACAATTATGTAAGACTCATCATCCAAGGCCATTCCAGACAAAACTCCAAGATAAATTAATCGAGCTTCTTCAAATCCGCTTATAAGTTCTATTTGAATACCTATCTCACTAGACACTCTATTTAAAAATTCTCGTCCATTTGGAGCCTCCCTGACAGCACTTGTTGCTGCAGTTACTATTTGATTAACTCCGTTACTTTTACAATATTCATTAAATCGCTTTAGGGTATCCAAAACCCTTTGCATTGACTCTTCAGTTAGGTTTCCCTCTTCATCTTTTTCCCCTAAACGAGTTGTAGATTTATCAGTAAATTTTATTGAAAAAGATTTAAGATCAAAATTTATCTCTGCAATCAAAAGGTGAGTAGAATTTGTTCCAATATCAATGGATGCTACAAAAATATCTTTTTCTCTCAGATTAATTAATTCTTTTTTCTTTATCATTTTTATTCTCTAAAAAAGAGATTCTTAATACCGTAATTAATATACTTAAGATTGATTATTAAATTACAGAATTGACTAAATACTAGTTAGATTATTTAAAGTTATGAAATATAGATCTTTTGATAATTAAAGACTTGAAATTTAAATTAAATATTATTTTTGAATTACTTAGGTGGAATAAACCCACTGGAAGACTAATTTTACTTATTCCTTCTGGATGGAGTTTATATCTAACTCCAGAATCAAATCCAAGTTTTCACTTGTTATTGAAAATAATAATTGGAGGATTATTAGTTAGTGGTTTAGGCTGTATCGTTAATGATATTTGGGATAAAAAAATAGATCAAAAAGTTTTAAGAACCAAAAACAGACCTCTTGCTGCAAACAAAATAAGAACCAAATCAGCCTACTCAATTCTTATAATTCTAATTATATGTAGTTTCCTTTTAACTTTATCACTACCAGACAATGGAAGAATACTTTCAATTTCACTCGCTTTTTTAGCTTTACCACTAATCTTAATTTATCCTTCGGCAAAAAGATGGTTTAAATATCCTCAAGTTATCTTGTCCTTATGTTGGGGTTTCGCGGTTTTGATACCTTGGGCCGCTAGTGAAGGGAATATAAACAGTATTGTTTTACTATTTTGCTGGCTTGCTACAATTTTTTGGACTTTTGGTTTTGATACTGTATATGCATTGGCTGATAAAAAATATGATATTGAGATTGGAGTAAATAGTTCCGCTATTAACCTTGCATCCAAAACAAAAATAACTATACAAATTTGTTATTTTTTAACTTCCACTTTTCTAGCAATTTGCGCTTTAGTCAATCAACTTAATCTAATTTTTTGGCCAATTTGGTTGATAACAACATTTTTGATGCAAAAAGATACTTTAAAAATATTTCCTGAAAGAAAACAAACAATTCAAAATATTGGTAATCATTTTAAAAACCAAACCATATATGGGGGATTAATTTTGTTGGGACTCATAATTGCCTCATAAATTTATGAATAGAAAATTAAAAAAATTAAAAAAAGGAGATGAAATTAATATTTTAGCTCCCAGCTCTTTTATAGATAAAGAAGATGATTTTAAAAAGGGCATAGATATATTAAAAACTTGGGGTTTAAAAATAATTAGCAATAATATCCTCTCAAGAAAATATGGTTTTTTTGCTGGAGATGATTCAAGCAGATTTGAAGAACTCGAGAAAGCGCAAAATAGTAAGCTTATTATTTTTGCAAAAGGAGGATGGGGTGCAGCAAGACTTTTGGAAAAAAATCCAAATTGGGGAAATGGCCTGATGATTGGATTCTCTGATACATGTTCACTATTACTATCTAAATATTCAAAAGGATATTTTGGCTCGATTCATGGACCTATGATTACAACTCTTTTTAAAGAGCCTGAGTGGAGTTTAAGTAGACTAAAAAATTTACTTTTTGAAGGATATGTTGAAGATATTAGAGGTTATCCTTTAAAAAAGGGCATTGCCAAAGGAGAGATTATTGTTACAAATCTAACTATTGCATCTTTTCTAATTGGGACAGATCACTTTCCAGAATTAAAAGGAAAAATAATAATATTTGAAGACATCAATGAAGATATTTATAAAATTGATCGAATGTTGACTTATTTAAGAATGACAAACAAATTGAATGAAATTGCAGGAATTGGATTCGGAAGTTTTTCAGATGACTCAGTTACTCCCGAATGGAAAGGCTTACTCAAAAAAGTAATAATAGAAAGACTAGAAGAGTTTGATATTCCTATTCTTTTTGACCTCCCTGTTGGACATTTATCTGGTAATGCATGCATCCCCTTGGGTTGTGAAGCAATATTAAATGGAAATAATGGAAACCTTAGTGTTCATATTCCTTGTTACTGAAAATTTTTTAAAAACAGTTTCGCTATTTTTAGATCTATCGGAGATGTAATTTTTATATTTGAAGAATTTCCTTCAATAATTTTGACTTCCCAATTTAAAAATTCGAACAGTGAGGCATCATCAGTAACTTTCCAATTATTTTCAATTGCCATAATATGAGCTTTTCTTAGACTCTTTACTAAAAAACCTTGCGGGGTTTGTGCTGCCCACAAATTTTTTCTATCGGGAGTTTTTTTAATATAACCTTTATCATCAACAATCTTTATTGTATCGGTAACTTTGGTAGCTAAAATAACTGCATCATTTTCTTCTAATCCCAAAGCACATTTATTTATCAAGATTGGATCTATTAAGCATCTAGCACCATCATGAATGAGAACTTTTTCAGCATTAGACGGTAGAGAATTTAAACCATTAAAGACAGACTCTTGCCTGGTTTTACCACCAATAATCCATTGCACTTTAGAGGAAAAACCTTTAACTGAATTTAATAATTCATGTTTATCGTTAGGTTGCCCAATTATTCCTACCCAGCTTACTAAACTTGAAGAAAATACAGATTTTAAAGTCCAATAAATGAGAGATTCACCTTCTAGTTCAATAAGTAATTTATTTTTTCCAGCTTTCATTCTGCTACCGCTTCCTGCAGCAGGTATTAATACATGCACAATAATTTGGCTTAATGTTTTCTAGATAATTATAAATAAACGCATTATGTTTGCACAAATAGTACTACGATTTTAAATTATAAAAATTTTTACAATGTCAAAGGCAGAATCTTTAACAGGAAAAGTTGCTTTAATTACAGGAGCAAGTAGAGGGATAGGAAAGGAGATAGCCATAGAACTTAGTTACTTAGGAGCAGAGGTAATTATCAATTATTCATCTTCTGATGAAAAAGCGGAAGAAGTTGTAAATATAATCAAAAATTCTGGAGGTAAAGTTCATAAGTTAAAATTTGACGTCTCAAAAGAGGAATCTGTTAGTGCGGCTTTTGAAGAAATTATAAAAATTAATGGGACCATAGATATCCTTGTAAATAATGCTGGGATAACAAGGGATGGTCTATTAATGCGAATGAAATCAGAGCAATGGGACGACGTTCTAAATACAAATTTAAAAGGGGTTTTTCTTTGTACTAAATATGCTTCTAAATTTATGCTTAAAAAAAGAAGCGGCAAGATAATAAATATCTCATCTATTGTTGGAATAATTGGAAATCCTGGACAAGCAAATTATTCTGCCGCAAAAGCAGGTGTTATTGGCTTCACAAAAACTTGTGCGAAAGAATTTGCTTCTAGAGGGATAAATGTAAATGCCATAGCCCCTGGTTTTATAGAAACAGAAATGACTGAAAACCTAAATAATGAAGAAATAATCAAGGCTATCCCGCTTGCTAAACTTGGTACTAGCTCACAAATAGCGCAATTAGTTTCTTTTTTAGTTTCGAGTAATGCAGGAAGTTATATTACAGGACAGACAATAAGAATTGATGGGGGAATGAGTATTTAATTAAGTGCTTTCGTATGGTTGTCCTAATTCATCCCTTAATCTTCTAATTTTTTGCAAAAGTTTTAATCTTCGACTTCTAGCAGTTAAAGTCAAGAAAAATCTTAGAGGGAAATATATAAGAGTCATTGCGACTGCAAGTGTCGCAGTTAAAGTGAAAATAAGATTTCCGGTTTTATCCATAATAACAAGATACTCATTTTTTAATTAATTTGAAGAGCTGCTTAAGAGAAATTCGGCTTTCCCCACTTAATTAACTATCACTTAAATATAATTCCATGGGAGATTAGAATAGGAATAAAAATTGATTTAATAAACATGCCAAAACAATTGAGCTTTTCGAACGAATCACGAGAAGCGATCGAAAAGGGAGTAAATACTGTAGCTGATGCGGTTAAGGTAACTATTGGACCCAAGGCAAAAAATGTTGTCATAGATAGAAAATTCGGATCACCAGATGTGGTTAGAGATGGATCTACAGTTGCTAAAGAAATAAACCTTGAAAACCCTATCTCTAATTTAGGAGCAAAATTAATAGAACAAGTAGCATCTAAAACTAAAGAAAGTGCAGGAGATGGAACAACTACAGCAACAATCTTAACTCAAATAATGGTTCAAGAAGGATTAAAAAATATAGCTGCTGGTGCTAGTCCTATTGAGCTCAAAAAAGGTATGGAAAAGGGATTAGCTTTTGTTTTAGAGCAACTAAAATCAAAAAGTATAAAAATAAATGGATCAGATATTCAAAAAGTTGCAACAGTAAGTGCTGGAGGAGATGAAGAGATAGGTGCAATAATTTCAAAGGCAATGGATATTGTAACTTCAGATGGGGTAATCACCGTAGAAGAATCACAATCACTCGAGACAGATTTAGACATCACAGAAGGAATGTCTTTTGATAGGGGATATAGTTCACCTTATTTTGTAACAGATCAAGAAAGACAAATCTGCGAACTTGAAAATCCTAAGATATTGATTACTGATCAAAAGATTTCTACATTATCAAATTTGGTCCCTATCCTAGAAGAAATTCAAAAATCTGCTTCTCCATTTTTAGTCCTTGCTGAAGATATTGAGGGAGAAGCTTTAACAACACTCGTATTAAATAAAAATAGTGGAGTATTAAACGTTTCAGCTGTTCGAGCTCCATCATTTGGGGAAAGAAGAAAGGCTGCATTAGAGGATATTGCGATTCTTACAGGAGCTAAATTAATAAGTGAAGACAAATCTATGAAGTTAGAAGAAGTAACTATCAATGATCTTGGTAAAGCAAAAAAAATAACAATCTCTAAGGATAAAACAACAATCGTAGCTTTTGACGATACCAAAAACTTTGTCAAAGCAAGAGTTGAGAAATTAAAAAGGGAAGTAGAAATAACTGAATCAGAATATGATAAGGATAAAATTAATGAGAGGATAGCCAAACTATCTGGAGGAGTAGCTCTAATTAAAGTTGGAGCTGCTACAGAAACAGAGATGAAATATAAAAAATTAAGAATAGAAGACTCACTCAACGCAACAAAAGCAGCTATTGAAGAAGGAGTTGTTTCAGGGGGTGGGCAAACATTAATAGAGATTTCAGAAGAACTTTCTAATTTACGTAAAGAGACATCAGATGATTTAACCACAGGTATAGATATTATTACAAATGCACTTTTAGAACCTACTAAACAAATTGCAAAAAATGCTGGGTTTAATGGAGATGTAGTTGTTGCAGATATAAAAAGACTTAACAAGGGGTTTAATGCTAATACTGGAGATTATGAGAATTTAAACGCATCAGGGATATTAGATCCTACTAAAGTAATTCGATTAGCTCTTCAAGATTCAGTATCAATAGCAGCCATGCTTCTCACTACTGAAGTCGCAGTTGCTGACATTCCAGAGCCTGAGACAGTTCCAGCTGGAGGGCAAGGAGCAGATCCTATGGGTGGAATGGGTGGAATGGGTGGAATGGGTGGAATGGGTGGTATGGGCATGCCAGGAATGGGTGGCATGGGTGGCATGGGCATGCCAGGAATGGGTGGTATGGGTATGCCAGGAATGGGTGGCATGGGCATGCCAGGAATGATGTAAAAAAACCTAACTAGCTTTTTTCTCGTTTTTAATCCATTTTCTTAAATTATTTATATTGGGTAATGGTAAATTTTCCTTATCAACATATTCGCTTATATTTTTATTTAACTCATAAATGTCATCTCTAACAATTCCATTATTATTAGATACTTTTACTTTATTAGATTTAAAATTTATCTCTACTTGGTTTGGAACATTTTCTAAAAATTCTAAATTAATTTGATCTTTATTTTCCTCTTCCTGATATTCTTCTATTGATTTAATTTGATCTTTATTTTCCTCTTCCTGATATTCTTCTATTGATTTAATTTGATCTTTATTTTCCTCTTCCTGATATTCTCCTATTGATTTAATTTGATCTTTATTTTCCTCTATTAACTCGTTCAAAGATTCAATTCCAAACCTATGTACCCATCTATTAACTAAATTTTCTAAGATTGAATAATTTTTAACAAAAGATGCTTTTTGGTAAGTATCTTTTAGATGATCTTTTAAAAACATAAATTTATTAATTTAATTTTCTGTTTAACAATGGTCTGATAATTATCAAGGAAACAACTGTTAAGGAAAATAAAATTGAGATACAACTCTTACAAGTTAAGTCACCATATGGTGCATGTAAAGCCACGACATCCAAATTCATACTTTGAGTATATGCAATCCTTATTGGCTCGATAGCAAAAGTTAAAGGGTTTAGAGAGGCAAGCCACCCTAACCAATTTGGCATGAAAGATATAGGAGCTAATGCAGTGCTTGCAAAAAGAAGAGGCAAATTTATTACGAATATAAGAGCAATTAATTCAATATGACCAGGCAAAACGAAAGCTAAACATAGACTTATGGATGTAACAAAAAGTACTAATAGAATTAATGTTGTAAATACAATACCTAATCCATAAAAGTCAGGCCATCCATAACCTAGAACAAAAGAAACAATCATTATCAATATACTTTGAACGAAACTCAAAATAGTAATATAAAAGAAAGAAGATAAAACTATAGACAATCTACTTGCTAGAGGGGCAACGAGTAACCTATTTAAAAATCCGAACTCTCTATCAAACATCAAAGGCAAGCCTGAATTCAAAGCTCCACTAAAAGCAGTAAAAACAATTAGTCCTGCTCCTAAGAAATTCCCATAAGAATTTACTCCTGGTAGAAAACCTTCAGGAGCTTTTGAGAAAAGAGCTCCAAATAAAAAAAGCCAAATTATGGGTTGCAATATACCTGCTAGAAGAGTTGAAGGTCTTCTTTTTAATTGGATAAATAACCTTTTTGTTAAAGCAAAAGTTTCTTGATATAAAAAAAATAAATTATATTTTTTTAATTCCATTTTAAAGAATCTCTATATCCTTATTATAATTAATAATGAAAAAATTTATTATTTTATCTCATTGATTGCTTAGATTCTTTTTTTAGATCTCTTTTGCCAGTCATGGAAATTTCTGCGTCTTGCAATGTTTTACCAGTAGCTTGTAGATATACATCATCCAAGCTTGGCTGGCTTTGAGCAAGAGAAAAGATTTCAAACTTTGAAAAAGCCAATTCTACTTTAACTTTTGAGAGTAAATCCTTTTCCCTCTCTACTACGAAATTTATTGAATAACCTTGAGATTTATTAATGATAATCTGACTAATTCCATCTATTGAAGATAAAATTTCGCATATTTTTTTCGATTCTTCCTTAGTACTAAATTCTCTTACTTTTAATGTTATTCTATCTCCTCCTAATTTATTTTTGAGTAAAGCAGGTTTTCCTTTCGCTATAACTTTACCATCGTCAATAATTACCAAACTATCCGCCAATTTATCTATTTCATCAAGATAATGACTACTTAATATAATTGTCATTCCCTCATTTCTCAAATCCTTCAGGAGTTGCCAAATTATATTTCTGCTTTCAATATCCAACCCTACCGTTGGTTCATCTAATATTAAAACTTTGGGCAAATGTAAAAGACCTGCGGCTAAATCAATTCTTCTTTTCATACCTCCTGAATATGTTCCGCATTTTCTATCAATCCAATCATTCATATCTAATTGCTTAATTAAAATTTTTATTCTTTCGTATTTTTCCTTTTTTTTCATATGGTACAAATCCGACTGAAAATCTAATAACTCTCGCCCAGTGAGGATTTTATCAAGACTAATATCCTGAGCAACATAACCAATAAACTCTCTAATTTGTCTTGGATTTTTTTTTAAATCAATATTATTTATAAAAACTTCTCCGCTATCAGGTTCAACTAAAGTAGCTAGTATTTTTATAAGAGTGGATTTACCTGCACCATTTGGACCCAAGATTCCAAATAATGTTCCAGAATCAATATCCATTGATAAATTTTTTAATGCCTTAATATCAGAATATGATTTTGAAAGATCTTTAACTTTTATATAGTTCATCTTGCTAGGATTTTTTCTCTAAACATTTTAAATTAATTTAATAATTAAAGTTTGCTACTAAGGAAAAGAACATTTGAATAGAATGTTGTTCAAATTCCACCGAAAGTTGAGTTCTTGAAATCAAAAGTAAAAGACAGATACCAAACATATAAAGAATTGACCATCTGAATAATCCTTTGGCTTTTACTAAATCATCTGGAGAACTTTTCAATCTATTTATTAGTTGTAAAAGTCTGCCATTAAAAGGTAAAAGCATTATCAAATAAAGAAATCCTCCCTCAGGTAAAGCTAAAACCCCCAAAATACTCATAAATACGGTTGCCCATCCATAACGCGAAATAGCTTTTACTGTAAAAGCCGAGCCTTTAACAGAGGGGAGCATAGGTATACCCACAGACGCATAATCATCTTTTAATAAAATTGCTAGCGCCCAAAAATGAGCTGGCGTCCAAAGCATTACCAAACCAAATAACCACCAACCACTAAGTCCTACATGTCCATTAGCTGCAGATGCACCTACTAATGGAGGGATAGCTCCTGCAACTCCTCCAAAAACAATATTTTGAGTTGTTCGTGGTTTAAGAATTATCGTGTATAAAATTACATAGCTGCATAAACCCAATAATGTTAATCCAGCAGCTAAATAATTCACCCCGCTTATCAGAAGCATTGCAGCCGCCAAAGTACAAGACATAGCGCCTAAAAAAACAGTCTTTGATGATAATTTGCCTGAAGGTAAAGCTCTTTTACTTGTTCTTGTCATCCTTTTGTCTAAGTCCATTTCCCATAAACAGTTAAGTGCTCCAGCCGCTGCTGCTGCTAAAGCCCCCCCTCCTAAAGTACATACAAGTTTTGGAGAAGATAAAGGCCATTCTTCCGTTAATGCCATACCCCCCAAAGTTGTAGCAAGTAATAATGGAATCAATCTAGGTTTGGCGACTTCAAGCCAAGCAGGCAATATAACTTTTTTTCTTGAGGGTACAACTTGTTCACGAATTGAACTCGGGAAATTTAAGTTTTCTAAATTACTTTTCATGAGTTTAAACCTACTATTACTGAATTCAGTGGTTGATTTATTTTTTTATTTAAATTTGGATTCTTGAAAATCAATGATGTTAAGATCGCGATTAATAGGGAGGAATTTAGTTGATGGCCAATAACAAAAAAAGGTTCTCTTAAATTTGTTTTAAGGCTCAATACTCCAAGAACAATTTGGGAAATCAAGAGAAAAAATAGTGAGGACAGGTATTTCCAATTTTTTTGGAACAAATTTTGTTTATATATTGAGATTGCCAATATAGATAAAACAGAGACAGAAATTGGGATGGCAAATAATTTATGAGCATCTAATATCAAACATTGTTTATTTAAAGATAAACAGAGATGTGCAGACCAAGTTGATGAAAGCCTTACTCCGATAAAAGATTGAATTAAAGTCAATATTAAGGGGAACAATAATAAAATCTTCCACCAAATCAATGATTTATTAACCTCATTATTTTCTAGTTTCTGATTTATAAAAATTGTTGTTATTAGTAGTAAAAAAGCTGTCAAAAGGTGAGCTGTAACTGAGTATGAATTAAGTAAATTTATAACTGTTAAGGCTCCAATAGAGCCTTGAACAATAACAAGGAAAACTAATAATGAATATGTAATTGGTAGCCAATTTGGTACTTCTCTTCTCCAAATTATTGATAATACGAATTTAGTAAGAATTAATAGCCCAACTAGAAAAGCATCCAGACGGTGAAACCATTCTAGAAATACTCTTATATTCATATGACTTAAAGGTAGAAAAGTGCCATAACATAAAGGCCAATCAGGACAAGCAAGTCCTGCTTCCATAACCCTTGTAGCTCCTCCAATAACTATTAAGGCTATTAATGCAAAAACGCAATGATTTCCCAATTTTAAAAAAACTGACTTATGTCTGGATTGATTTATTTTGTTATTTAACAAGTTAATCAAAGCTCTTATTTT
>QCBY01000009.1 GCA_003279005.1 Prochlorococcus sp. AG-347-J22
AACAGGCAGCCAAGAAACAAGTCTATCTGATTTTTCTAGGTCAAATGTTTTTTTTCTAGGAGAAATACCTAATTCTTTTCTTCTTTTTGCTTCTCCCATTTTAAAAATTATTATTGGTAATTTAATATTAAATTTCAGATTATAAATTTGTGAGTTGTTCAAAAAGAATTTATTTAAATTCTAACTTGAAGTATTTATATTCAGTTTAAGTAAATAATTTTTATAACCAAATTGGTCAGGTTTTCCTCCAACCCTGAGAAAGTTATCTTTTATAAATCTCTCAAGCCTCATTTACTTTTAGTGAAACTCTTGTTTACATTAATGTGGGCTTATCTCCAAACAAACCAATTATTTCTCCAGTATCTGCAAAAATTTAATCAAAGTATCAATCTTTATTCTTATTATTTTTTCGAGCTTTATCATTATAAATTGGTGTAATTATTGATAGGAAGGGATATGAAATTGTGTTTTTTCTTGTATTTTATTGTTAATAAACATAGCTATAACTATAAAAGTAATGAAGTAATTAGTCATCTTTAAAACTTTCTTCAAACAAATTTTAAAAATTAAGTCAAATAATTAACTAATATATTTTGTGGATTTGTAATCCAAATAATCAAATTCAAAGTATAGTTTGCTCTCCGACTTGAAGGCTTTTAAAGTGATGAAGTAATAAGTTTAGTTAATTGGTATTACTTTTTAATTTAATCTGATACCCAACTTGTGATTTTCGTAGTGCTATAAATATGACCTCCAGCTTCAATATTTTTTATTGTTTCTGGATCAGAAAATACATGTTTAGCTACTCCTTCTTCTGCTTGATGAATTACAATGATTTCTTGAGGATCTGTTATACTTTTTCCTCGATAAAGAGGCGAAAGACCTACACTTTTATGGAATTCATCAATCTCTTTACTATCAAATACTTGACACCACTCTTCAAATGTATTTGAAATTTTAAAGGTGAAAACGCTTGTTTCAATGGTCATAAAAAATAAGAAGCTATACAAAAATATTTTAGGTCGATTGTCAATCAATTAAAAGTATTTTGATTACTTGGATATTTAAGTTATTTTTATATTAATACGTGCAATTTTATAAATTGTTTATTTTGACTAAGTTAAAAAGTTTCTTGGATGATAAAGAAAAAATAATTATTTTAATTTTTATTTTTTTAGTTTTAATATCTCATTCAATTATTTCTTTGTTTCATTTTCACGAATGTGATTCAAGTGATGTTTATAAATACCTAACTGATTCTTCAATATTTTCAAGAGGTAATTTTATAGGTCATATATGGAAAACAGGCTCTATTTTTACTCCTTTGAGAATTTTGTTTGCTTTGACTGTCTCAATTATTCCCTTTGATTTTATAAAATCCTCGATATTATTACCTTTGAAAATGACATATCCTCCTTTAGAAGGTTTTATTTATGGACTATATTTACCCGATCGATTTGGATTATTTTATGAATATGCATCATTTATAAATATAATTTTTATTATTTCAGTAATTCTGATTTTCTACCAAGCACTTAAATTTGTTGGGATATCAAAATACATATCATTTCTTTGTTCATTTGGTATGCTTAGTTTTTATTCTATAAATTCATATACCTATCATTTGGGAAGTACTATTTGGTTTATATCAGGTTCGTTGATATCCATCTCTTCAACAATATTTTTTCATAGTAAGGCCTCAAAATATGGTTTCAGCCTTGCTTTAATAACTAGCTATCCTTCAATCATACATTTTCTTACTCATAATATTTATTTTTATAGTAAGAGGGTTTTTACAAAAAAATTAATTTCGAAAAATAAGATTAAAAATATATTAGTTGATAAGTTAAAGTTGGTAATCAATACTAATAGAATAAGTTTCTCAATATTTTTATTTGTAATTATCTTTTTTTTACCTTTTAATAGCAGTAATAGAATTGATTTTGACTATAGAGGATTTTTTACTCCATTTGCGTTTTTACCTCAATACTCAAAAATTAGTATTTTTACATATGTAACTTCAATTTCACTCATTTTTTTATGTTTTTACATCATTTATAAAAGATTAAAAAATGATATAAATATTTCGATTCCATATAAAAACTCTAAATCATTAATATTTGCCATTGATATTTCAATAATAAATTTAATTTTCATAGCTTTCTTAATAATTATTGGACAGTTGTCTTTCGGTTTAACTAGACATTCACTATTTATAACTCCATATATTTTTTTCTTAGTTGCGGTTGCTTTGCAATTAATATATTTAGATTTGAAAAATATTTTTTTTAAAGCATTTCTAATTAAAAAACTATTAAGTATTTCATTACTTACATTTTTAATAATCTTGTCAATTTATTCATCTTATTTACGTTTTGATCCACTTAAAGCTGATGAAATCCCTTTAAACATAAGGGAATTTGTTGCTAAAAATAATACTGATACAATTTCTTTGGTAGATTGTGATACGCATTATTTATACAATGACTTTTCTCAGATAAGGGCTACATATAATAAACAAGATCCTCAAACATATGTTCCAGTAAATTTTATTGGCACAAGATTATTAGTTACCCAAAGTATTAAAGAGATAGAAAATTTTTCACTAGATTTAAAGAAAGGCGATGAACTTATAACTAAATATAAAAATGTTAAAATCACGCTTGTTGAAGAACCTTACTTTAAAGAAAAAAATATATTTTTTGATTCCATGAATTTTAATAAAGAATCTTCTTTATACGCACAAAGGGATAATCCATATAGTAGGTCTAATAGTATATATATTTTCCCAATAAAAGTAGTTCCTTCTAGTCAAAAATTATTATCTTGAGAAATCAAAAATCACATTATCAGATGCCTTCAATTTTTAGAAAAATACCTCTTTTAGATAGGTGGATAATCTCGAAATTAATACCTATATTATTTTTTGCAATTTCTGCATTTACTATCGTATCTCTTTCTGTAGGGGTAATGTTCGATCTAATAAGAAAAGTTGTTGAGTATGGATTACCTATCTTTATAGCCTTAAAAATCTTTTTTTTAAGCCTACCTGGATTTTTAGTTATTGCATTTCCAATGTCAGTTTTACTTTCATGTCTACTTACTTATGGTACTCTTTCTTCAAATTCAGAAATCATGGCTCTAAAAAGTCTAGGAATTAATAATTATCGTATAGTTTTTCCTTCTTTGCTTCTAGCAATTGTTATGACATTTCTTACATTTACTTTTAGTGATAATTTGGTTCCTATCTCAAATCGTGTGGCTACTGATTTATTGCAGAATAGTTTGGGAAAATCGATGAGAGCAGAGAAAGGGAAATACAACATTTCATTTTCGAAATATGGATCAATTATTGATAGTGATACTAATAAACCTATTGATAGTGAATCTCATTTAACTCATATTTTTTATGCTCGAAGATTCTTAAAGAAAATCATGTATGACGTAACAGTAATTGATTTTTCAAAAAAAGGTACGAAAATATTAATAACTGCAAATAATGGTTCGTTTGATGATCAATTGAGTAGTTGGAAATTTAATAACGGAAAGATTATGGCAACTGAGGATGAGGGGTCAGTTTCAACTATTTTATTTGATAAATATATTTATCCATTAGATAATGGTCCATCAAAGTTAGCTGAAATCCCTCGAGATGCCGATAATATGACACTATCTGAAGCTAGAAAAGCTCAGGAAATGTTTGAGTTGTCAGGAAATATAAAAGAATCTAGAAAGATGAAAGTAAGAATTTATGAGAAGATGACATTACCTATGTCTTGCATAGTTTTTTCATTAATAGGAAGTACTCTTGGAATAAAACAAAATATTAGATCTACCAAAAGTCAAGGCTTTGGTCTGAGTATCATACTTATTTTCTTATATTATTTAACTTGCTTTGTTTTTAGTTCGATGGGAATTATTGGCATACTAACTCCTTTTCTTGCGGCTTGGATCCCAGTATTTATATTTTTAGGGTTTGGCAATATCTTGTTATGGAGATCGAATAGAATTTAGTTAGTTATATACCTAAAACAATATTTCCCTCAGTATTTTATCTATATAACTAAATATTGAAATATATTTTCTTAATAAATGATGATAAACAATCATTAACAATTTCTGTTTGAAAAAATCACAAAAAAAATTTCGATATTGCAATTAATTTTTATATTTGTTTTATTAAAAAAAAATGATGTTATGCCTTCCAAAACAATAGTAAAAAATTGTAATTGTATTCATTGCAAACAAAAATTAGAACAAATTAATCGTTCAAGGGTTTATTGGGATAAGGTAATTAATAAATTGAATGATTAAATTTTTGGAATAATTGAAGATATTTAATATTTTGGATTTGGCCTAAATAAAAAATTACATCTATCTGTAACTATTAGACTTAAAGTCTTGAGGTTAAAATTTGTGCTTATCGCGCTTTTTTACTATTGCGGTAAATATTGTTCTCTCTTTTAAAAAGCCACAAAATAGCAATGATACAAAAAGGGATAAGAAAAAAGTCTAAGGACATTTTAAATTTAATCTGTATCCCTTTTTAGCAAAATTATTTTATTTTGACAGGTAATTTTTAAACAATAAATCCATTGGTGTTTAAATTTATTCCATTACTTTTTTAATCGCTAATCAAACTTATACGAATATTTTATCCTCTTAATAGAAATGCATTAACATTTTTGCCTCAAAATATATCTTTAACTTTGAAAATTGAGAAGAGTTTGCTCGTATCCCTACTAGCAAACTCTCATGACGATAAAGTTAAATTCAGGTTAACTGAGCTTAACCAGCTAAGCACTTCCTAAATGCCTTATATTTATAATAGTAAGTAAAATTACTTACTGTGAGTATAAATGCTTATGCTGATTTAAAGGTTTGCTTTCCTGCTTTTGGCTTAGTTACGTAGCAAAAAAATTATATAGTTTCGTAAGCTATCGATGCCCAACTCTTATTTATCTTATGATCTACATCTATGGTACATAACTGTCAAATAATTACTTTATAACTACTCTTTGAGGTTATTAGCTTTACATTATTTAATACTTGTGTTAAATTTATCAAAATTTCACAACTATTAATGTCTAATTCTCAAGTAACAAATGAATCAGGCGGTAGACAAAACATGTTCCCTGCTGAAACTCGTCCATATATTGATGAGTCCGTGTCATATGACGGATACCCTCAAAATGCAGAGAAAGTTAACGGTAGATGGGCAATGATTGGCTTTATTGCAATGATAGGTGCTTATGTAACAACAGGACAAATTATTCCAGGTATTTTTTAATGAGTCCACTTTCAGGCTTTTTGATTTTTATTGTATCCCTAACTGCTCTTGTTATTGCATATTTAACAAAACAATTTCAAGACGAAAATATAATTCATTTAAATATGAATCAAATCAAAAACATAAACTCAATACCAAAAAAAGTTGAGAAAGAAAAAGTTATTGCTGAAGTTCTGAATGGAAGATTCGCAATGGTTGGCTTAATAGCAGCATTAGGTGCTTATTTGACAACAGGCCAAATAATCCCTGGTTTCGTCTAGGAGTTCAAATTTAAAAAAAAAGTTAATTTGAATTATTGATAATATTCTTTCGTATTAAAAGCGTCTTTTTTATTAAATTACTGCTCAATAATTAAGATAATATAGAGTTACTAAAATGTTTTAAAAGAGATCCCACGAAAGTATTAACTATCAACCATAATTTTACTTATAAAAAAAAATGGCTGATCCAATCCTCTATCTCTCAATGCTTCTTGGTTTAATAGGTATTTATATTTTAATCTCGGCTTTTGGAGATGATGATGATGATAACGGTGGAGATGGAGAAAGATATATTTATAATTTAGAGGTTGTCAAAGCAAGTTATTAATCAATAAAAATTTATTTTAAGATTGTTTAATTAGTTAATTTATTTTTAAATTGAGTTTCCCTTTGATGCATTTGCAAAATAATAATTGAGTTTTTTATTTATAACTTTATTCGATAAAAATTTGATACTAGAGCTCAATCTAAAAACACTTCTTTAAAATATTTAGTCCAAAACAAATTGGTAAAAATTAATGACTTAATTATTTATTAATTTATTAATTTATTAATTTATTAATTTATTAATAATTTTATCTAACCATTCGGTATTAGTTTCAAATTTTTTTTGCTTGGAATTTTTCTTTCTTCTAGACACAAATCATCCTCAAATAAAAATTAATTTTAATCTAGTGAATATTTATTAAAAATCAATCCTCAAAGGTTACGATTTTATGTAAAAATTATTTTTTTGATTAATAGAACTAAAAGGAATAAGAAATAGTAAATATTCAAAATAATTTGCAAAAAAAAACCAGATTGAAATTAACAATCTGGGAAATTAAAAATTTTAAATTACTTAGATAAAACCAGGAATAATTTGACCTGTTGTAAGGTAAGCTCCTACTAACGCAACGAAGCCCATCATTGCGAATCTACCATTGAGCTTTTCGGCTACAATTTTTTCTTTTTCAATTAATTTTGTTTCAGTGTTCTTCATTAGAACCATCCAGGAATAATTTGACCTGTTGTTACGTAAGCACCTACAGCCGCTACGAAACCTAGCATTGCTGCCCAACCATTAAAACGTTCTGCTTCTGGAGTCATTTTTTTGTAAATAATTTATGTAAATAAATATAACACAAATATTTAGTTTTGTAAACAAATTACCTTAATTATCCGAAATCAAATCTAACAAGCTACATTTTTGTGACAATAATGTTTAATTTGCATTTTATTTCTTTTATTTTTTGACCAAGAACTGTATTGTCGTAAATATTTTATCT
Organism: Prochlorococcus sp. AG-347-J22; assembly: GCA_003279005.1. GTDB lineage: Bacteria > Cyanobacteriota > Cyanobacteriia > PCC-6307 > Cyanobiaceae > Prochlorococcus_A. The sequence continues at coordinate 6,819 of QCBY01000009.1, forward strand.
TTTAATAGTTGACCTGTTGTCGGCAAAAGGTTATAAATAATAGTACAAATGTATTATTTAGTAGATGATCAAAAAAGTTACAGAAATGACTTCCTTACTTAATAGTTATCATAAGCTTCAGGAAGAATGGGAATATATTGAAGATCCAACTTATTCTAGATCGATAGGTAGTCATGTCTGTATGACTTGTTCAAAATTTAATTATGCCAACCAACCAAATTTTGGTTCGATACTTTGTTGTAACTGGCATCAAAAACTTATTTTTCACGGTCAACATTTAACTCATTCATGCGAGCTATATCAAAAAAAAGAAAGATTTAGTATAGAAAAAAAACTTAGTCACTAATCTTAAGCCGCATGAAAAAACTAATTTCAATTAAAGAGAGAATTTCTGAAAAAGATCTAAAAATTTCAGTACATGATCCATCAAAATTGTTAGCAGAATTTTTTGATGGTGTAGTTATTAAAGTTGCTGAGGAGTACGTTTATGAATCATAAAGAATTAGTGGATCAAGTTTCCGCAAACATATTCAAGAAAAGCGGAAAGATAGAAAGTCGCAAATCTTGGCTTGCAATGAGAAATTATCTTGAGCAATTGGATGATCTGCAACTTAAGGTAATGCTTGAAGAGAAATAATTATTCTCCTAAGTGATATTTCAAAATAGTTTTTATTGAGATTTCTCCACTTTGAAGAATTTCTATATCTTTATATTTCTCTTAAAGAAAATAATAAATTTAGATTAGATTTTCTTTAAAATTTTTTTTAGAATTAGGTATTCAATTATTTAAGGATTTAGGTTCAAATGTATTTAGCTTTATCCATCTAATTTATCTGCATGCTCTCAAAATTGGTGTAATTTTATATGTTGGAATGTCTTCTTAATATTCTTTGCATAATTCAAAAGATTTATCTAAGAATTCTTTTTTTCTTGAGGAAATTAAAAAAGGCTTTTTGCTACTTAGTTTAAGTCATAAAAATCAAAAAATTTTTTAAGCTATGACTTTTCATCAAATTTAGTTTGAAGTTTTGTTGCTTTATGCAATAAAGCTAAAGCTTCTTTTCTTCCAGTTGCGACTGAAGCTTGATGTAATAAATCAGTATACATCTTGTTTAGTTTTTTCATTTAATTGGTTTTAATTTAGAAATTCAGGATTAATAAAGAATATAAAAAGTATTTAATTTTTAATCTAATTTATAGATTTTGATACTTGTCTCAAATTTTGACGTTTGCAAGTTATTTTTTCTTTTTAAAAATTCTTTTGCTTAGTCAATATTAATTAGTCAGATCTCTACCTGTCAATTTATTTAATCTAGTATTAATATTGATATATTCGAGACTCAATTGATTCTTAAAATTTATAGTCAAAATTTTGTAGGATATTGATATTCTATATAAAGAAAAAAGCAAGCTTTTTTATTAATTTATAAATACATAGCCACCATATATAAATATTTAAAATAACCTGCAATGAGGTTAATAAAACATAGATCGATAAACTATAAATTATGTAAAAGTGGATTTTTTTCTAATTTTTTTAGTAACCAAATTATTCCCTATTTATTATTTTCATAATAATCATGAACTATTTAATTTATTAAGATAACAATCCTCATTTAAAGTGAATATTAACTAATATGATCTTAAGAGTCAGCTAGTAGGGATACAGGCTGACTCTTTTTATTTTTAAAAACTTAGATAAAAACTCTTTTTATTTAATTAAATAATTGCTATTAATAAATTAAATACAAAAATAGTTATGTCATTTATTACTTACTATATGCATTTATTTTTTGCTAACATGCCTCCTTTATTTAGTTCTGATTTGATACTTTATATTTTGCCAGTTTTAACAGTTTCTATACTATTCTTTAGCTTTAAAATAATGTTTTATAAAGCGCCTAAATTGAGAGGAGTTAAATAAAAAATATTTTGGATAATAGACTTTTTTTTCCTGCGACTGAGAGAAATAGAAAGTCTATTGGAGAAGTATTATCAAGAATTCTTGTTAAAAAAGGTTTTATTTTAGAAATTGGTAGCGGTAGTGGAGAGCATGGAGTTGCATTTCAAAAATCTTTTCCAGAAATAATTTGGCAATCAAGCGACCCGGAACTTATCCATAGAAAAAGTATTAGTTCTTGGATTAATCATGAAGAATTAAGTTTAAAAATGCCTCAACCTTTAGATATTGATGTGGAGAAAACTCCATGGAATGTCCCATCCGATATACTGCTTTCTATTCAAGGAATTATATCTATCAATATGATTCATATAGCATCGTGGGACTGTACAAAATCACTATTTATAGAGGCTGGCAAATTGTTAAATGATGGAAAATTTTTGATGTTATATGGACCATTTAAAATTAATAATAAGCACATAAGTCAAAGCAATAAATTATTTGATAGTTCCTTAAAAATGCAAAATAAATTTTGGGGTGTTAGAGACCTAATAGAGGTTAGTGAAGAAGCTACTAAAAATGGTTTCATTAAAGATGAGGTTATTCGTATGCCAGCTAACAATTTTACGATTATTTACAGGAAATTTTCTTCATAAAAAAGTCCTAAATAATTTTTATGTAAAAAATAAATAATTAGATATAAAAAATTCATATATTTCTTAATTAATTCTATAAAATTTTTTGAAAAATAATGTTCATAAATTTACTTTAGCCTTTTAAATAAAGAAATTTTTGCAAAAATTTTAATATCATATAAAACTATCCTGATAACTTCCTGCTCCATTCTTTATGCTTCTCATCTAAGTCTGATACTTTATCTCCTAAACTTAGTTGTTTTTCTAATAATTGAACCTTAGTAAGTGTTACTTCCTCAGAGTAAAACTTTATAGGTTGCTTTCCGTGAAGGTTGTCTCCGCTCATTGATTTTAAAAATAGTAACCTAGTATCAAGTTAAATATTTAAGATGAAAAGGATTAAATTTCTAATTCTTTTATATTATTTTCAGATTTGCGTAAATTATTGTGATATTAGATTTTTTTCGATAAATTGTTTTGAACTTTTTTGTAAGAGGATTGCCATATATACTTACCTTTATCGATATCTGATTTAACAGCAATACAATTACAAGCAATGTTCCATAGAGCCTTATGTATTGGGTCAGGATTAAAAAGGTAGGCTTTATTAAAAACTTTTTTTATTGCTAAAGTAGCCTCCTTGGCATGATAGTGAGGAATACTTGGGCATACATGATGTACTACGTGACTCGAACCAATTTGATGATGTAGAAAATTAATAACTTTTCCATAAGGCCTATCTATTGAGAGGAAAGCCCCTCTCATAAAAGAAAATTCTGAATTAGAGAGGTGTGGTACATCTGAATCTGTATGGTGAAGCCAAGTATACAAAACTAACCAACAATTAACTACTAACAAAGGTCCCACATACATTCCTATTATTGGAAAGATTCCATGCTTAATAATTAACATAATTAGTGCTATTGTCACTAAAATTACACCAACATCTGAAATCCAAACTTTCTTAGCCCATATTGCTGGCCATAATGTCTTAGAAAAAGGTTTCATTGGCCAGAAATGATTTGAAGTTCCATATTTGAGACCTCCTGTACTTCCAGTTAACAAATAAGCAGGCCAACCAAAGATTAGATGTAATACAATTTGAAGAATTCCATACTTATTTTTTCCTAATGAACTTGAGAAAGCTAGTTCCTTCTCTCCTCCAACTTTTTCGCTAATTCCATCTCCATCAATAACTAATGGCACGTGAGTTTCTCCATTAGTTATATGATTAGTGAAACGATGATGAACTGCATGTGAACGTTGCCAAGAGAAATATGGCACTAATAATAATGAATGAATTACATATCCAGTAATTGTTTCCAAAAACCTATTTTTCGAGAAGGCCCCATGACCACATTCGTGGGCGATTACCCAAAAACCCATAGCAGTTGTTCCTGATATAAATGCATAAAGAATCCATATTGGGATCATTCTTTGAGTAAAAGGAATTGCTAATCCAATGGCTATAACAATTACCTGGATTATGGTTGATTGTAAAAGATAGCCTAATGAAGTTATGGTTTTAGGATTAAAGCAGTGATTAGGAATAACACTTTTAAACTCTTTTATGCTTGGGATATCACTGATATTTATCTCAAGTGCTTGACCTTTAAGGCCAGAGAAATTAATAATACTCAAATTATTTTGTATTAGGATTTAGTTTAAAATAAATTTTAATTTATCTAATTTATTATCCATCAAAGAATCTTTTTATGAAAGTGATTGTATAGTTAACTATAAAAAATAGTATTAATTAGTTCTAATTTTTTAGCATCAAGAAAGAAATAGTATTTTTCGATAAGTTATAAAACGTTAATTAAGTTTTTTTAATCAATAAAAAATTATTTAATAGCTATCAACAAAACTAGATATAGAAAGAGAGTAGAGGTAATTGCTAATGCAGAAAGAGGCAAAATTAGACCAGTATTTAGCCATCTTAAAAATCTAATTTTTCTGTTAATTACTTTTGCCATTTATTCAAACAGAATTATTCTAAACCTATTGAATGTGGAAGGTTACATCAAATAAGCTTAATAAATTTCAATAACAAAAATAATTTTAAACACCTTAATTAAAATAAATTCATTTGCTCTATGTGTTTTTTATTAATCTCTTCTGTTATCCATCCTGAAGATGACCATCCCATCATGATGGGGATTAAACCTCTTAATTCGTCCGCATCCTTAACCTGTTCAGTCCATTGTTCTTCGTATCCATTAGGAATAACAACAGGCATACGATTGTGAATTGGTTTGATTAAATCATTTGGCTCAGTTGTTAAAATGCAGAAACTTTCTAATTCTGCCCCATCATATGAAGCCCATTTACTCCAAATCCCTCCCAACCAGAAAGTATCATAATTCTCTTTCCTTATACGGAATTTTTTTTCAAAAAAACCACTTGCTGGGATTAAGCATCTTTTATGTTTCCAACTTCCACTAAACAATTTTTTCTCCTCAACAGTTTCTGCTCTTGCATTAAATGGCCTAGCTCTTGCCTTCTCAAATGGCTCTTTAGCCCAAGGAGATATTAAACCCCATGACATAAAAGTAGTCTGAATTCTCCCTTCATTCTTAATTACTAGTACTGGATCTGTAGGTTTAATTAAATTCTGAGTCTCATATTTAGTATTTAGACCACTTGGATAGTTTTTTTTTAAAATCTTTGGTAAGTTATCAAACTTAGTTTTTAGTTCAAATCTTCCGCACATATAAATTATTTGAATTTATTTTATGCATTTTATTCAAAATTTATCTTTTTAGTTTAAATTCTCTTGTATAGTCTTAAATAATAAATAATTTCTGATAACTCATTTATTTTTTGAACTTTTTCTTGAGTAAATTCATTTATTAATTTATTTAGTATTTTAATATCTTTGGAAAAAAACAATAAATTACATTCTGCCTTTAATCCAGATACAGATCCTGCATAAGAGTCTTCTATGACCCATGTTTTGTTTGGATCTACATCTAATAATCTTAGTGCTCTAAGATAGGGTTCAGGTGATGGTTTCCCGGCAGAAATAGATTTATCATCTCCAAGAATCTTTGTTTTAAAAAGATTCAACCAGATATTTTCAGAACTTTTAATTTTAAAACTTTCACTACTACTACTAGTTACTAATGCAATTGGTAATTTTATTTTTATACAAAAATTAATTAAATCTATGGCCCCCTTGAAAGGTTTTGCTTTTGTGAGTTGCTGATCAACTTTTGCTTTTTGAATAACGAGCAATTCTTCTATTGAGTTTTCTTTATTTATCCATTTATGTACTTCTTTGGCACAATCTATTCTTCTTCTCCCTTTTAATTTTTGTAATTGATTCTTTGATAAATAATAATTATATTCTTTTGCAGTTTCTCTCCAGGCATTCGCTAGCAAGGGTTCGGTATCTAAAAGAACACCATCTAAATCAAAAAGAATTGCTTCTGGAAACTCCATATTTACATAAGAATTTTTATATAGATTTTTCTCTAACTATAGTCTTAAATTTTTAGCTTAGTTTTTAATTTATTTTTGATTTTTAAGAAAGTCTTTTAGAAACTTAGGTTAAGTTTATAAACCGCGAATGTACCTTTTTGGTTCTACCGATTGCTTTCTTGGCTTTACTAGTATTGGCAAAATAATAACTCCTGCTGTAAAAACGCATATTGGAGCCACAACCATGAGTATAGATTCTAGAGACATTAATTTTTTTTTAAATTATCTGTACAAATAGCAGTAATTATTTTTTTAGTCATGCGTATTTATATCTAATAAGACCATATCTTTACAACTTTATATATTATTAAGCAAAAATGAAAAAAATATTAAATATAAGACCTTTTTAAAATTTCCATCTTAAAAACAAATTACTAAATTTCAACAAAAGGAGAAATATTATGAATGAAGATAAAGATTGGATGCTGATGACTTATTACTGTCCTATTCATGGTAACGCTTTCAAAGTAGAGCCCATACAAGTAACAAGGCAAGAAATTTCCAATGCCTTGATTGATAAAAGTAAGTCTAAAAATGATATTTTAAAGTCTAATTTCTCATAAACAGACTAGGCAAAGGTAACAGTTAAAAATTCAATACTATAATAGAAAGTTATAAACATCCGATCTGCCTTTTAAGCTTTGTAAAGCTCAATTAACAGGAATTGCACTATGACGATTTTAGGAGACTGCATTAAAATTATTTTTTGAAGCATTCTTACTCCACATGCATACTCTTTTTTAATAGAATTAATTATTAAATTTAGATTTTTTTCTAATTAAATATTTATAAGGGGATTTTATTTTTAAAAGTATATAAATCAAAGATATTAAATAAATCTATGTATCTATATCGCAAGTTAATTCGCATAGATTGAGTTTAGAAGTTGACATTTTATCCAAAATTCTTAGCATATCAATCTCAGAAAGATCTCCATTAGAGTCCCATTTTAAAGTTGTTTTTCTTTGAGAAGAATATTTTTCATTCATTTTTATTTCCTCCTTTAAGATGAACTTCAACGCATTGAGTAATACATTCTTGATGGCCATCAACAATGCTGCATTCACTTATACATTCAAAATATGAGTCAATAGTATCTTTTACAGTTATTTGATTTGAACAAAATGAAAACTGATCCATAAATTTTATTCCCTAATTTGGTAATGATATATAACATGACCTTAAAAATAAAACTTTGATTTGTTAAGAAGATTCGAAAAGATAAGTAATAGTAACTATTTTTAAGTATTAAATCAATAAAGGGATCAAAACCATAACTTTATTTAGCCTTATGAGGTTAATTTAATAATCAAAACTTAATTTTGTTTATTGAAGTTTTGTCATATAAGTTACTTTTCTCGTAATTTCTGTACTTTTAATTTACAGGTATGCGGATCCTAATTTTGTTGAATAATTTTTATAAAATCATAAATAAATTAATTCAGAAATTTAAGTATTAGATGAGTGCAAATCTTTTTTTTAATTTGTTACCGAATAGTTTTTTTTATTAATAGATATTCTTTAAATATTAATGTTATACATATTGAGATAAAGATTAATAAAAAGTAAATCAGCATAAAGACTGATTTACTTTTAAGAAATTTCATTAGATGATAATAATATAATCTTTAGATTTTCAAATGAGATCAATTATGAATTGGCTTTCTAAAATGTTAGAGAGCATGGCAAATGCTTTTATTCATCCTTTAAAAAATGACTTACCTCCATCTATTGGAGCTCATGCTTATAGTGAAAGTCCTCTAAAGAGGAAAATGCGAAGAAGATTTAGCTAGGATCTACTTAATTGGAATTAGATTTTGGTTTTTGCTGTCCCAAATAATATATTTAAAGCAATTTGGGAAGTCACTTAATTTGAGAACTTTTGATTTTTGTAGTAAATGTGAATTTGCTTTATGACATTCTCTTAGATTGTAATTAGGTATTCTTTCGGACAAATGATGAATGCTATGGAATGAGATATCAGCTAAAAACCAATTAAGCCAATTTGGGATATCTAAATTACTGCTTCCAGAAATAGCACCCTCAACAATGTCCCAGTTTTTTGTATTACTTGCATATGCATTTTCATAATTATGTTGGATGAAAAAAATACATATGAATATTGCTGCTGAGAAAGTTAATATTAGTGAGTAAAAAGTTAAGAAAAAAGCAGTTCCTAACCATTTACACATAATTATCCAACCACTTATCACAATAAGATTGTTTGCTAATAGATCAAATAATTCATCAAAGTTGTCTCCATAATCAGAGAAGGGGGGTTTAATTCTCGATTGAATATTAAATAGTTCTAGATAATTTCTTTTTTTAATTTTAAAGAAACTTTCCTTGATTAAAGATTTTATAAAATTAAAAATTATTAATATTAAGCCTAATCTTGCCTTGATAACTAAATAAAAGAAACCGCCTGGTAAAAGCATTAACCAATGTCTAGTTATCTTGTAAATAAATTTTTCTCTTTTATTAAGTGCCTCATAATCTTCTAGACTTAAAACATCTACAGGCCCCTTATAAATTTCCCAATTCCCATTATTTCTATGATGGAAAGCGTGATCATTGGCCCAGGGTTTATGAGGTATTCCATTTAATAGACCTAAAAAGAAGCCAAATAAATTGTTTAAATAACGTTTTTCAAATAAAGAGTTATGTCCACAATCATGCATTAATGAGAATGTTCTTGAAGATAAAAGGGTAAGAAGAAAAAGAATGGGAATTAATAATAATCCTTTTGTAGACGGCAAAATAGGGGAGTATATGATCTTAGAGACAATTAACCAGAGAAAAATTATTGGTGTAATGGTAACAATTAACTGATAAGTGGCTCTAAAATTACTTCTTTTAAGAAAAGGCTTAATTAAGAAGTCAGATCTTTTAATTTTATTCATATAATTTTATCTTATTTATTAATTTAGGATAGCTGAGTTATCATTTATCGTGGTTTCATTGAGATATTTAAGTTAAAAAGTTTTGAAGGCTAAAGTATAAACTCTTTAGACATCGTTCTTAACTGCTCTAAATTTAATCTATTTAAATAATTTAGGATTTCACCAGAACTTTCTCTTGATTTAAAATTTTTACTTTCGTAAATCAAGCTATTTGAGATTAATTCTATAAGATGTTCTTTATCCATATCCTCTTATAAGTCATAATTCTCTATTAAAAACTTAAGATCTTGAATCCCAAACCTTATTTTTTTTTTTTTATGTAAATTATTTTCTGCTTTTGGTTTAATCTTTCCTCAAAAGTGGTTTATTTATTTTTGTCTTAATCTTATAAATTTTTTAAATCTTGATCTATTTTTAGCAATTTTTCATTTAGAACTTGCTTTTCCTTTAATAATGATTTTTTCTTTTGTTGAAGTTCTTTATTGAAAGGTGAATTGAAATATTTTTGATAAGCTAGAAAAAATACTGCTAACGCAACTAAGATTCCTAAGGCTCCAATTATTAACAAGGGGGATGATGGGAAATCGTAGAATTGTACAGTTAGCATTTGTTCTATAAATTTTTATCTTACCTTTTTTTGATTAAAAAAATCTAAAATTAATACCAAATATCTTTCAAATATAGTTTTTGAATTAAAAAAATAGAGTTTTTGTCATTTCAATTAATTAAATAAAAATGACTTGAAAAAAATTTCTGTACTATTTTTTTGTAAATTTAAATTTGAGTAATTGTACGGGTGCCAAACTGAGAATGACCAACAATTATTAATATAGACAACAATCTGTTTATGAAGAAAATAGTAAGAGAAGAAAATAATGGTGAATCTGAATTATGGTTTAATTGGTTGACTAGAAAATTAAATTCTTATGAAGCTTTCAAAGATTTTGCCTTAGGCAAGGATCCTGAAGATGTAGCAGAAAAGTTTATTGAAATTAATAGTTTAGTCATTTCAGATATTTTTGATAAATTTGATGATGAAGATAGAGATACTCTAGATCAATTTCAAAAGTTAACTGAGTGTGAATGGCATGTATTCAGAATTCTAAAAAAACAACTAGACTTTCGAAATAAGGTAACTTTTGTAGATTTTAAAAAAAGTAAAAAAGTAAAAAAGTAAAAATGATAAATTAATAAAAAAACGCTTAAGTTTTTTGGTACGGGTTAATGCACATTAAAGTTCGGTTAAAATACAAAACTTAAACACAACTTCTAGTACACATTAATTAGATTGGAAGAAATAGATTTTTTATGAAAAACTTAATTAGTTCATTCTCTATTCTAAATTTAGTGAAAAATTTGAACAGAAATTTGAAAGAAAATAGCTCAATTGATGATGAAAAATCAGTCCACTATCGCAGAGATTTAGATTCTCTAGGTTGAATTTTAAATTCTTAAAAAAATTTTGATCTTCCTTTCCCTGACTTTCCAAATCCCAACCATATAAACCAAATTATCCATCCTAAAATTGGTATTAAATTAATAAATATCCATTTCCAATTTTTGCCATAGTCCCTTAGTCTTCTTATATCAATAGCTATTTGAGGAAGAATACATGCTATTCCATATATATTAAAACCAAATGTTCTCAAAAATATTGGGATCGTAAATATAGAAATTATAAAATTAGCCAATTGAACCCACCACCAATCGGATCTGGATGTTTTGGTATTAAATTCTGTAGCTTTAAGCCAAAACTCTTTATAGGCATTAAAAAAATTCTTATACATTAGATCTAATTTTTAAAATTAATAAAGAATAAACTTTATTTTAGAAAGTTTTTGCTGAAGAATTTTACTAAATATTTTTGTCGCTTAAAATTAGATAGGTTCGAATAAATCTGCATGATTTTTTTGAATGCTTGGATTTTTATTTTGACTTGGTAATGTACAAAATCCATCTTTACAAGAAATATTCTCTTTTTCAATTTTCAATGACTGAGAAAAATCCTTTTCTTTTGAATTATTTGAAGACTGAATTGGCATTTATATAAAGTTTACAGAATCACTATTAAATTAATAACTAAATTTATTTGGATAGGCAACAAAATTAATAATAATTATCTTTTGCTACTTTTTTTGATTAGGTAGGTCTCTCCAAAATAATGCCATAACATAAATAAACAAAGATATAGAAAAAATATAAAGTAAGGAATTAAGATGCATTTTTAGTTATTTTTAAAAGAATTTCTTAAAACAAGATATTTTCCCAATAATAAGTAATTATTCTTTAACTTAAAATGTATTTTTAACTATTTAAACTATTTTGAGTTTAATATTTCCTATTTTATTTAATTAAGTATTTACTAAGAATATTAAAAAAGAGTACTTACTTGCTATCCCTATCTATTTCTTTGAGGGCTTCTTTACCCTCTTTGAGTGTCTCGTTTACTAACCAATAGAGAAAAGTGCCTATAAAGAAGGACAATAACACCAGTGAGATGAGTGTAGTGTTATACAATTCTTTAATATAGAAAAACTTACAATATTAAAAATTTTAAAAAAAATTTTAATTCTTTGCTGATGAATATGCTGGGATTAACATTCCCCCATCCTGATCATCATTATCGTCGTCAAAACCACCCCCGAGAAGCAATTCAATAATTACAAGTAAAGCAATCGGGTAGAGACACCATAGAATTACTGTAAATGGACTTACTGTAGAGGAAACTGAGTACAATTCTGTCATATAAAGATACTAATAGAAAGAAGCAATAATTGTGGATCCTGTGGATAGTGTTATTCAATATTCCTATAAAAATTATCTAGAAACTTTTTCTGTGTTAAGGATAGATCTTTAGTATATATTTATATTTTTATTCTTCAATATAGATTTGAATAATAATTTTTTTGAACCTACTGAAAACCTAATATTGACATAATGAATCGCGCAATTGTTATTTTTTATACTTAACAATAATTGTACAATTTTGATTCAAAAACTATTATTTATCTTGATTTTATAAATTCTATGTTTTCTTTCACTTTTGATCCTTTAGCTGCGATATTTGGTATATCAGGAATTGTAGGCTTCTTTTTCTTCGTTTCTGCTGCCAAGGGAACTTCCAGTATCAATACAAAACCAAAAAAGGAATTAGATTAGAACTTTTACAATTAGAAAACTAAATTGAGATTTTAAATCTAGTATTTTTAAAAGGCTTGTTAATTATTACTTATTCCATTGTTTAGAAATAAATTCAAGAAAATCTTTTAGGTCCTCTTCAGGACAATTTGTTTGTTTTTGTAAATCAATGCAAATTTGCTTTATGTTTTCAAAGGCCTTTTTTACTATTTCGTTTTTTTCGATAACCTCAAAATATTCTTGATCAGTAAAAGGCATAATATAAGTTCCCCCTTGAAAAATCATGTATTAACTATATTTTATCTGCATTGACTTAACAATAAAAAAAGAAAAAATCTTTTTTTTTTCATTTAGTCGCCCAATCGATAATATTTTTTAATACTTTTGGTTACTTACTATTCGCAGTAAATATCAGCAGTAAACTCAACTAGATCTCCAACTTTAATAAAATAAATGTTAAAGTTTTTCTTGCTTATTTTGCTTGGTCGTCAATAATTAAGCAAATTTCCTTATCATCTTAATGCAATTCAAATTTACTTGGCTCACATTCCCAAATAGGCCAATTTTTTATTGCATATTGAATTATTATGCTTGCACTTCAAGGAGAAGTAATTAGAACTTTCATGAAATAGTTCGGATATAAATTTTTTATATTTTCAGAAAAAATAAATTTTTTTTGAGAATGTGTATTTGTTTACTGCATTTTATTTTTTTTTGTTTATTATAAAAAAAATTTTGATTTATGGATGAGCTTGCTGTATTGTCAATTTCATTATCTATAGCTTCTCTAGGGATATTTTTTCTATTTTTTGCGTCTAATGATGATGATGACCAAGATGGAGGTAAGTTGATTAAATCATTCCAAAAAATTAATTAATTTCAAGAAAATAAAACACTTAAAAGAAATTTATAACTTATAAAGCCTGCATAAATGCAGCTTAGAAAAATAACATAAACCTCTAATGTACCAAGTCTTTTTTTCTTTAAAATTTTCATTATTCTAAGTGTATATAGGATAATTTTATTTAATCTGATTTCTATTAACATGAGTATTTATTACATTAACTCAGAGATTAAAGAATTATTAATGTCAAGCCAAAAAATAAAAAGCAAGTAAAAAATATTATTTTTTTGGTAATTTCTCTTTCCTCATTCTTAGCAAAAAATAAGGAAATTACTGGGGATGTGCTTAATAAAGCCCATCCTACTCCTATGGGAAGGGTTTTAAAAACAACTTGTTGTAGCAATATTCCTATATTTGTTCCAAGAATTATTGAAATCAAAAATCTTTTTTGTTGTTTTTTTTCTATGTTTTTTAAGAAAAAATTGATCTTAAATCCTTTTAGACTAATCAAAAAAATTATTGCACCTAATAATCTTATTTCAGTTGTAAGAAAAGGAGATAAATTGCTTTGAAGGAAAACCATCCTTGAAAAAAGACCTCCAAGAACAGCACATAAAACTGATAAAAAAGGATAAGCAAAAATCTTAAAGTTATTTTTTTCTGAGAAAGGAGAGTTTTCCTCTTTAAAATCGTTACTTTTTTTGAGAATTATGAATAGCGAAATCGATACTATAATTATTCCAACCCATGATTTAATTGTTAAATTTTCATTAATAAAAATTTCCCCTGATAAGGCAGCCATTAACGGAGAAAGAGTTTCTGTAGATAAAGTTTTTCTTGTGCCAATTGTTTGTAATGACTTTAGGTAGAAAGTATCACCTAAACCAATACCTATTATTCCACTAAATAATAGGATAAATATGTTTTTTAATTCAGTTGTAGAACTTAGATTAATTAAAGAAGGTATAAAAACTAAAAAAGCTATTATGTTTTTTATTAAATTAATATCTATTGGTTTAAATTTTTTAGTTTGTGAGCGCCAAATAAAGCACGCATAAGTCCAAGATATAGCAGCTCCAAAAGCAGAAAGGATTCCAATCAAAACGAATAATTTTTATAAATTTATTTTATTAATTGATTAAATGCTAAAAAGAATACATATATAAGAATCAAAATTCCCGGTAAATACTGAATTAATGATTTGAAATTATTTTTTTTCATATTTACTTAGAGGTAATTTACTTTAAACAGTTTTTTTATTACTAGGGTACAAACTCTCCAATTTCTTTCTTCTTTTAACTTTCGCATTAATTCTTTCTTCTTTTTCTTTTTTTTTGATCTCATCATTTATCTTATTTTGTCTATATCCAAACCAAAGTAGAACCCAAATAACAGAAGTTATTAAAAGAAGAGCACTATATTGACCAGTCATAGGAAAACTGGCCTCAGAATATTTAACGTAAGAAAATATTAAGCTCATTTAATTAAGTTAAAGCATAAAAATAACGACTGCGTTGTTTTTTTTTAGAAATTTAAAAATTAGTGAATTGGAGCTATGTATTATTAAGTTTTAAAGTTTTTTAATTATTTTTTTTATGGTTTTTAAAGTAATTTTTCTTTGTAACTCCTTGCTATTATCAAATGGAAGTATATTAAATAATTAGTTTTTGGAACCTTTTGATTTAGCAGTTGTTGGGGGAGGTGCAGCCGGTTTTATGACAGCAATAACTGCTGCTGAAAATGGAGTAAAAAGAATAATAATTCTTGAAGGCACTTCAAAACTTATGGAGAAAGTAAGGATTAGTGGAGGGGGAAGATGTAACGTCACTAATGCGACATGGATACCGAATGAACTTGTTGAGAATTACCCCAGAGGTGGAATTCGGCTCTTGGAATCATTTAATCGTTTTGCTGCTGGAGATATATATGATTGGTTTGAGAAAAAAGGGTTAAAATTAAAAATTGAGGAAGATCTAAGAGTGTTCCCAGTCTCTAATTCTTCTTCAGATGTTATTGATTGTTTGAGAAAAAGTGCTTTATCAAAAAACGTAGAGATATTAACAAAATTTTTTGTAAAAGAAATCTCAAAAACTCCAGATAATCTATTCAATATTTTTAGTCTTAAAAAAGCAAAGGTAACTTCAAAAAATATTATTCTTTCAACTGGAGGTAATCCAAGCGGATACAAATTAGCTCAAAATCTTGGACACAACATTGTTAAACCTGTACCATCGCTTTTTACTTTTTCTACAAAAGAACCAAATTTGGATGAATGTAGCGGGGTATCGATAAAGGGCATAAATATAGAAATTAAATTAAACAATAAGAATTTTCAAAATAGAGGCGATTTACTAATAACTCATTGGGGTTTTAGCGGGCCAGCAGTATTAAAACTTTCATCAATTGCAGCAAGGGAACTTTATAGCCAAAAATATAAATTTAATCTAATCATTAAATGGTCTGATTTAAGTTATGAGGAGTTAAAAGATAAAGTTAATTATTTAAGATTAAATAAAGGAAAGGTGAATCTAATTAATAGTAGACCTATTCCAATATTAACAAAAAGATTATGGATTTTTTTATTAAATAAAATAGGTATTGATAAAGAGAAAAAGTGGGCTGATTTACTGGCGGATGAAAGAGAGAAAATGATAAATATTCTTATGAGGGACAACTATTTAATTTCGGGCAAAGGACCATTTGGAGAGGAATTTGTTACTTCTGGAGGCGTAAAAAAAAATGAAGTTAATTTTAAAAGTATGGAAAGCTTAATTTGTCCAGGTTTATTTTTTTCTGGAGAAGTTTTAGATGTTGATGGGATCACAGGTGGATTTAATTTTCAACATTGTTGGACAAGTGGATGGATCGCTGGGACGGCAGTCTCAAAGTTAAATCATTAAGTAACAAATCAATAAGTTTATCTTTTTTTTATTAAGTATTAAAGGAAAAAAGTTTTTTGAAGAAACTTTAATTTTAAAGTTTTAATTATTGGTGAAGATGAATGCATAATCTTGTATCAAAAAAAGAAGAAGAGGAAAGAAGATTAAAAGCTTTAGCAGAATATAGGATTTTGGGAACCAAGCCAGAATCATGTTATGACGATATTACAAAAATTGCTGCTACAACCTGTAATGTGCCTATTTCTTTAATGACTTTGGTAGATAAAGATAAACAATGGTTTAAATCCAAAATAGGACTTCAAATATCAGAAACTAGAAGAGATTGGTCTTTTTGTACACATGCAATAAAAGAAAATAGTCCATTAATTATTCATGATGCTTTCCAAGATGAAAGATTTATAAATAGTCCATTGGTAACTGGAGATCCAAAGATTCGTTTTTATGCAGGTTTTCCCCTTAGAAATAGTGATGGTAATAAGCTTGGAACTCTTTGTGTAATAGACAGAAAGCCAGGAAATCTAACTACACAACAATTTAATATTATGGAATTGTTATCCAAGCAAATAGTTTCATTTTTAGAGCTTAGAAAAAAGTCATTAAATTTGCTAGATGCATTGTCTAATTTGCACAAACAGGAAGGGATTTTATCTGTATGTTCATATTGTAGAGAAGTGAAAAATAAGGAGGGCGATTGGATGCATTTAGAAAAATATCTCTCGAAAATAAGTGATATTAGATTCAGTCATGGGGTTTGTGATAGTTGTATGGAAAAACATTTCCCAGATATAATTGAAGTATGGAATAAAAAGGATTGTTTTGAAGATGGTCAAAAAAGGTTTTTGGAGTCCTAGATTTAATACCTTGCTTTCTATTGTTCAATCTACTGTCTAAACAAATTCTTTATTTGGTCGTTAGTATTGTATAAATTTTGACTAGAAAATGTTATTAGGAACTTTATTAACAGGTGAAATTGCAAAAAGTGCATTAGTAGCATATGTTCATTACTTAGGGATTATATTGTGTTTCGGTTCTCTTTTGTTTGAAAGATTGACTCTCAAAGTGGATCTTAATAGAAATGAGACGATCTCTATGATAATTGCAGATGTGGTTTATGGTTTGGCAGGAGTCGCAATATTAGTTACTGGGATTTTGCGTGTTAAGTATTTTGGTCAAGGAGGTGATTTTTATACAGGTAATCCTGTGTTTTGGATAAAGGTTTCTCTTTACATTCTGGTGGGTTTACTTTCTTTATATCCAACAACAACCTATATCTTATGGGCCATTCCATTAAGTAAGAATAAATTACCTGAAATAACTGAGAATCTAGTTAAGAGGTTCAGACTCATCATAACTACTGAATTAGTGGGCTTTGCAACAATACCTTTGTTTGCCACTCTTATGGCTAGAGGTGTAGGTTTAGGTTGAAAAATTTATTTCTAGAAAGAAATTGTTTAATAAGTGCTAACAAAATTTATAGATGGAGTCTAAGTTATAAGATTTCTAAATCTACAAAGGAAATTATTTTTATTGGTTTAAATCCCTCATTATCGGATGAAGTTTTCATAGATAATACAACAAAAAAGATAATCAAAATTTCGAAAAATAATAATTACGGCAAAGTAAAGTTAATCAATCTATTTGCTCTCATTTCAAGCAAACCAGAAAAACTTTTTAATCACAAAAACCCTGTGGGTTATCTAAACAATAATCATATTTATAAAAACTTAAAACACTGGTCTGAAAATAAAAATTGCGATTTATGGTTAGGTTGGGGTAACAAAGGTAAATTTCTAAATAGAAATAAAAAAATAGCAAAAAAAATAATGCAATATAATTTAATTAGGAAAAGTAATTTTGATAAACCTCTTGGGCCGCTTTTTATTAAAAAAACAATCAAAGATAATCCAATACATCCTCTATTCTGTTCTGATAACTCCATACTCCAATCTTATTTTTAGGTAGTAAGGCTCAAATGCAAACCAGTATTTTTAGCTATTTCATTAAATATATGTTAATTTCTATTTGGTGATTAATACTTATATGAAAATTTCAAAGCAATTAAATAAACTAAAAAACTTAAATATTAAGGCGGAAAAATGTTCTACAAGAGAAGAAGCAAAAAAAATAATTATTAAAGCAAATAAAGCACAAAGTAAAATCAACAAATAAATAAAAACTAATTTATCTTATTCATAATTTATAATTTTAAAATGCATTTAATTTACTCAAATTCACTAAATTTATTTCTAGGAATTTATGTCCTACAAAATAATTAAAATAAGGAAATCGAACGAAAGATTTAGATCAAATAGAGAATGGCTAAATTCGATGCATTCATTTTCTTTTGCAGAGCATAGAGATCCAAAATGGGATAATTTTGGGAAAATTAGAGTAATAAACGAAGATATTATTTCTCCTAATGCAGGATTTAATACACATTCTCATGCAAATATAGAAATAATCACTGTCGTAACAAAAGGAGCAATAACTCATAGAGATTCGTTAAACAACCTCGGAAAAATTTACAAAGATGAAGTGCAAGTTATGTCTGCAGGTACTGGAATCTCTCATAGCGAGAAGAATGAAGAAAATGAGACTTGTAAGTTGTTTCAGATTTGGATATACCCTCAAAAAGAAAATATCAAACCTCGATATGATCAAATTTCATTAAATGAAAAGTTATGGGACAATCTTATTTTTAATTACAAAAACGGTCATAATAATAAGCTTTTTCTAAATCAAAATATCTCTTTATGGCGATGTAAATATAAACCTATTAAAGAAAAAAAATTGCCATTAAAAATCGATAAATTTAATTGGATTCAAATAATAGAAGGAAATCTTTTATTAAAAAGTAAAGACTCTAATTCAAATATATGTCTCGAATCTGGAGATGGATTGGGATTTGAAGTTAATTATTATGATGGTGTCTCTATAGAAACTGATAAAGAGCTGGATTTTCTCTTATTTTCGATGCCATCCTTATAGTTTCTCTGTTACTATTACTCATCAACTCCTTTATTAAAAGCATTTAAGGCTTGCAAAGCCATGTTAAGGTGGACTTCCATAGCACCAAGAGCAATTAAAGAATTTGGTGATTTATCTTTTAGTAAATTCTCTTTTCTTTTTGATAACTCTTTAACCACTTTCTTAGTTGAAACTTCCCAATTGTCTATCAACTCATCAAATTCTCTTTTTTCAGGACTTTCTATTTCTGCTAATTCATCAGAAAAGTGAGAATCTTTTTGTGCTTTAAGCATCAAGTAACTTAATTTTTTATGACTTATTGCTTGAGGTAAATTGTTAGATTCACTCATTGCTAGTAAATAATTTATAATCAAAATCTAACTTATTTAGTAAATATTCGCTAGAGGAGAGACGGTTGTGATGACCGACCTGAAAATTACAAAATGGTACTTGAACTAAAAATGGATTTATTAACCTTTAATTTTTCACTTATTAGTTTCTTGAAATAATCTCCACGCTCTTCATAATTTTTAAATTGATCAAAACTAGAGCATGAGGGTGAGAATAATAATGTTCCAACCCTATTATTTTGTAAATAATGAAAAACAAAATTTAAAAGCTCTTTGAGTTCTGAAAATTCAAAAATATTTTTTTTAAATCCTTCACTCATAAGCGCCATTTTTAGGACTTTTGAGCTTTCTCCAAAAAGGAAAACACATTTAACTTTTTTCTTTAAAACTTTTATCCACTCACTATATTCATTGCTTTTTAATCTACCCCCAGCAATAATTATTATTTGACCTTCAATTGAACTTATTCCTGCAATAGATGAATCAAAATTTGTGGCTTTACTATCATTAATTATTTCTAGATCATTATTTTTATAAATTGTTTCCATCCTATGGGGTAATTGTTTGTAATTAGATAAAGAATCTTTAATCTTCTTTCCAGATAATCCAACTTTTCTTGCTGCTGCTATTACCAATAAAAGATTTTGAAGATTATGCATTCCTTTTAAAGAAAAATGTTCAAGTTTGAATAGTCTCTTTCCTCTCTCAAATATGTATGCTTGATCATCTATCCAATAATCGCATTTAATAAAATTTGATTTATCGAAACTAGTTGTTATCCAAACCCCTCTTGATAGTGAACTATATCGATTTCTTAGATTTTTATCGTCATAATTATAAATTCTAAAATCTGATTTTTCTAGCAAGCTTTTTTTTATTTTGAAATAATTTTCAAGTGTTTTATGTCTTTCAAGATGATCCTCTGTGAAGGTTGTCCAAATTCCAATATTAGGTTTTACTTCTGGAGATATTTCTATTTGATAACTGCTTAATTCAGCTACAATCCAATCCATTTTTTTGTGTTTTTTGGAGTAAGCATATTTACATAAAGGTGTACCAATATTTCCAGCGAAAGGAGCATATAATCCAGTATCGCAGAGTATATGGCTTAGTAAATGAGTAACAGTAGTCTTACCATTAGTGCCAGTAATTCCTATCCAATTTGTGTCTTTTAAAATTTCCCATGCAATATTAATTTCTCCAATTACTTTAATTCCTTTTTTTTTTAATTCGATAATAGTTGTATGGTCATAAGGTATTGATGGACTTACAACAACAGATTCAATCTCTTTCAGATAAGGTTGAATTTCTTCAAATACAAATTCTTTATTCAGAGAAACTAGTATATTAAGTGCCTCTAATTCTGTTTTTCTTTCTAAGAATTCTATCCCATCTTTACTTTCCCAAACAATTACTCTCTTATTGATGCTTCTCAAATACTTGGCAGCCCAAAATCCAGATCTTCCTAATCCAACTACAAAATTAATTTTTTCTTCTTTTTTTGAATTATTTTTAACTGACATCAAATTTATAATTAAATTTTAAGGAGGAACTGATAAGTTTATTCAATTATGAAAAATTCTTTAAAAACTAATTTAATTTCTAAATTAAAATTAATAAATTCTTTTTTAATTGTTTTTGGATTCAATATAATTGATATTGATTTAAAGGCTCATCTTAGAGGTAACTATTTAATTGAAAGTGAAGCTAAAGAAAAAGCTAAAGAACTTGGCTGTAAGGGAGCATTTAAATTAAAAGAAAAGTGGATGCCTTGTGAAAGTGAAAAAGAATTGCATAAATATTTAAGAAAAAGTTAATAATGTTTGGAACTAAAACAAAAAAACTGCATAGACGCCTGACTTTAGTAGCGGTATGCCCATTACTTATTACTGTTATTAGCGGTAGCTTATATTCATTATTTCAATATTTTGGATTAGATTTCTTTTGGCTTATGAAAATTCATACAGGTAATTTTTTCTTCATAAATTTACAACCTTTGTATACTCCTTTGGTAGGTTTTCTAACAATTACTGCAATAATCTCTGGTTTATTGTTATTCCCTAAATCAAAAAGTAAATATCCAAATCAATCAAGTAAATGAGGGAAAATATTACCGAATTATGGTTTTCCTGGTTCTACAAAAATTGGGAGAAATATGCTCCAGGAGATTTACTTGAGAGCGGTTTGTCCCCATCCCAGATTGCAGAGAGATTTGTAAATGAGAATCATGATGAATTTTTAGAATTATCTAAAGAATTTGATATAGAAAATTATCAGGCTTTGAATGAATTTATGAAACTTTCAGAAAGTGAGCTGCATATTTTAAAATATTTTTTAAAAATAATAAAACAAAAGAACTTATAAAAAATTATTTATTATCGCCATACTCTTTTCCCATAGATTTTCTCTTTCTTTTTTGTTTTGAGCAAATGGTGAAGTTGGAGATAATTTTGGGTGACCTCTAAAATTGAATTTAGGCCCATAATGTTCACCGCCTTTTGCGTCAGGAGAAGTGGCGGCAAATAACTGAGGTAAGGCCCCCATCTCTGCCGATTGAAAAATAGGGCTAAATAATTCTAAAGAGAACGTTTCTAAGGGACTTGGCTTTGGTTTCTGGGCAGAAAAAAGGTTTGTTTTAGCGATTCCTGGATGTGCTGCTAAAGATAAAATATTTTTTTGCTTAAGAAGAACATTTAACTCTAAAGCAAACATTACATTAGCTAATTTACTATTAGCGTATGATTCCCACTTATTATAGTAATTTTCTGCTTTTAAATTATTCCATCCAACTTTTCCAAAGAACTGAGCGCCAGAAGTAACAGTCACTATTCTCGATTCCTCCTTTCTTTCAATAATTGGAAGAAGTTTTAGGGTCAAAAGCATATGGGCTAAATGATTCACTGCAAATTGTATTTCATATCCCTGGGCACTAAGCGTTTTAGGCGGATGCATAATGCCAGCGTTATTGATTAGTAAATCCAAATTTTCAAAATCATCAAAAATTTTGGACTGAACTTCAACAACATTTTTTAGATCTGACAAATCTAATTCTAAAGGTGTAAATATTCCTTCAGGATTAAGACCTTTAAGTTTTTTGATGGTTTGATTAGCTTTTTCAAGCGATCTACAAGCTATGACTACATGAGCATTTTTTTCGACTAAGGCCTTTGCTGTGTAGTATCCAAGACCACTATTTGCACCAGTTATAAGTGCTGTTTTGCCTGTAAGGTTTGGAATATTAGATGTTTCCCAGTTAGAGATTTTGGGTCTTGAGATAGTGGCAGTCATTTAATAATCCTGCAAATTGCTTTGGAATCTTATCGAAATTGGTTCCCCCCCACTGTAAATACTTGAAGTTAGTATCGTGAGCTATTTTTAAAGGTACTATTTAATATTATTTTTCAATTGCATATTGCCATTCGTTATTTTGAGATAAACTTTCCTCTCTAAGTAACTGTAGTTTCCTACTATTTATCTTAATAACTATCCCATTAGTTGGATATTTCGCAAATATTTTTCTCTCTAACCAATTTTTTTTAAATATTTGGATTTCGCTTGTATGATTTGTGAAGTAACTTTCAGGGGTGCTAAAGCCACATTTTTTAAGATAGTTAAGGGTTTCATATTGATTAAGTCTTCCATTAAGTATTTGGAAACAGCAAAAGCTGAGACTTTCTCCAATCCCTTTCTTATCATTGAGGTATTTTCTTGTAATTCTTTGGGAAATTCCGGCAACTTGGTTTGTAGCGTATAGTTCACCTCTAACTTGAAAATCTCGTTTGATAGGAATACAATCGGGGACATTTTTAATTTGTTTAATTTTGCTTGAGACATCAAATCCTTTTTTTGTAATAGCTTTATTAAAATTGCCATTTATATATCTAATTGCAATAGCGCAGCCATCAATTTTGGGTTGAATGCTTAATCTTGTTTTTGTTAATAAACTTCCCAAAAATTCTTTATAATTTTCTTTAGCTAATTTTGGCAAAAGTCTATTATTTTTTCGATTAAAGTAGTCAGATTCTGGACAAAAAGGTATAAAGATCTTCTCAAGTTGCTTAAATGCATCATCTGAAATTATGCCTTCACCTAATCTGTATTGTTCATCAAGATACTTAACATCCCTCAATAATAAATTATTCATAATAATTCTGATAAATATTTAAAAATCTTTGAGAAAAAATCATTTAAATTAAAATAGGAAATTTAAACTAGATTTAAAAGTAATAGACAACTAAATATCCTCCTACGCAGAGAGCGATTTAAGAGTATAAAATGTACCTATTAGGAGTTTAAATTAAATACTTCAATCAAACATATTTACCTAACAGTGAAATAGAAAATTTTAAGGATTAAATTGCAGGCTAATTTTTGAAATTTCTATCAATAAAAAAATTTTTTAAATTATCAGAAAAATGTCATTTTTATCAAAAGCTCAAAGTATCTGGGACAATTTTGCTAAATATAAAATTAATGATTACGCAAAATTAAGAAATTTTGATTTTGGGCCAAATAACGAAAGTTCAGTTTCAAAATTATCTCCTTTCATTACTCATAGAATATTATCGGAATATGATCTGATTCAAGATATTAAAAGTAAATACAAAATCAAAAATTCAACTAAATTTATTGAAGAAATATTTTGGAGAGTTTATTGGAAAGGATGGATGGAAAATAGACCGAAAGTTTGGCGAAATTTTATTTCAGAAAAAAATCTTTATTTTGATTATGAGTTATATGAAAATGCAATTAATGGCAATACAGAAATAGACTTTTTTAATTCTTGGGTCCTAGAACTAAAGCAGTACAACTATTTACATAACCATACAAGAATGTGGTTTGCAAGTACATGGATATTTAATTTAGGCCTCCCATGGCAATTGGGGGCAAAGTTTTTCTTTAAATATCTTTTTGATGGTGATGCTGCATCTAATCTCCTTAGCTGGAGATGGGTCGGAGGATTGCAAACTAAGGGAAAACAATATCTTTTTTCATCAACAAATCTCAGAAAATTTTCAAATAATAGATTTAATGCAGAAAAAATAATTAATAAACAAATTTTTCTTGAGGAATCGAATCAAATACCATTAGAAGATGAGATTTATAAAAATAATATGGAGCCTAAATCAGATAATCTGATTATGTTTGAAAATGATCTGCACCTAGCAACCCTTAAAAATTTACTTCAAAGCTATAAAAAAGTATTTGTTATTCTTCTAAAGAATGAACAAAGACAAATTAAATTGTCTGAATCTGTTTTGAAATTTAAACAAGATTTGGTCTCTGAATTTGTAGAGCAATTTGATAATGTTGAACAGATTGATCCATGTTCACTGGAAATTATTTTTAAAAATACTATCGAGATAGACATTATTTATCCTGGGGTGGGAGAAAATTATGATTTCATAACTGAGTTCAAAAATTTACACAATAAAAAAATTTTTAATCTTGTTAGAGATGAAGATTTATATGCGTGGAAATTTGCCAAAAAAGGGTTTTTCAAATTTAAAGAAAATATTCCAAAAATCAATCAGAGAATTTTTGAAAATTATTCAAAAAATAATTTTTAACTTATTTGAATTCTTACCAAGAAAAAGAATCCTTTGAATAAGTAAGTATAAATACTTAATTAGATGCGACTTTTGCTATTTAATCCACGATGGATACTGTGACTAGTTATTTTTACTTAAGGATATTTTTTTATAGTGCTCTCAACAATTCTTACTAAATCGTTTAGCAAAGATACTGCTCTATTAATTCTTAGAGTCATAACTGGAACTGTTCTTATTCATCACGGTTATGAAAAATTAGCAAATATAGAAAATTTTGCTGATGCTTTTGTCAGACCGTTACATCTTCCATTTCCAATATTTTTATCGTACATAGCGGCATTTTCAGAGATAGGCGGTAGTTGGTTACTAATTATCGGCTTAGCTACAAGATTTGGAGCTCTGGCAATTGTTGGAACAATTTCTGTCGCTATATATCATGCACTTGTTACCTCAGGTTTTAATATTTTTTTACTAGAGTTATTACTTTTGTATTTCGCTTCAGCAACTTCAATTGCTTTGACAGGGCCTGGTAATTTTTCATTAGATGAAGTTATTATTAGAATCTTGAAATCAGAAGATGAAGAGGAAATTATTCCTTCAACAAAATCAAAAACTTCTAAGGAACTTGAAATTAAAGAAGAAACAAGTACAGGCGGTTTGTTTCAATTTCTTCAGGCCAACATACTCTCAGATACTTCAAGCTAACTTTTTAGGATAAAGACTATTTATCAGTTCTAACCTTTTGCGATTACTGTTTCTTTTCTCGAGTTTTATCTTAATTGATGCTTCAGAAAGACTTATAAACAGTCCTATTGCAGTCACCCAAGATAAAAAAATGATGGGGTTTTCTGGAATTCCTGAGAAATTCATATGAATAATACTTCTTTTTTAAAACTGACTGATCACTATATGTTTTTCAACCTAAATATACAATTTAGAAATATTTAAGGATTAATTTCAATTTTTTCCCATTTCTTAATCTTTTCCCATAGATATCTTTTATGGATAGGCTTTTCTAATTTAAGGAGATCTACTGAATCAATTTCAAAATTTAGAACTACAAAATTTTCTGGCTTGGGCAGATTCGATAATATTTCATAAGCAGATTCCACTTTTGGGTTTATTTTCTCTCCAGGAGATTCCCAATACCAAGAAGATTTTGATTTTTCTGATAATGAATCCCAATAATTTTCGTTATAACTTAATTCATGTATTTTTCCTTTGAATCTATATTGTGACTTGCTTTTCAAAAAGAACCACAATATTTCTGCATTAGGGTTAGATTTCAAATGCCCAATTTTATCACTTCTTTTATCTGTAAAAATAATCATTGAAGTATCTTTATGCCATCCTCTGAAAACAACTGTTCTTAATCTTGGCTCATTTTTTTCGCTAACTGTTGCAAGCTGTACCCATCTACTAGAGGGTGATTTGCCCTCTTTTTTTCTAGATGATTTTAAATCTTGTCTCCAACTTGGAAAGTTGTTATCAAGCATTTAATTTAGGCAAAATAAGACCAGTTTTCTTTTTGTATTCTTCGAATGAATCATACTTTGAGAGCGATTTATCTTTTTTTATCATTCTTGGCAGAAAAACTATAGAGAAAAATATTGCAAGAATTACTAATGGAATGAAACTCATTGAAAGTATGGCGAATGATAGATAAATTAGTATTTCTCCCAGATAATTTGTATTCCTTATATTTTTGAAAAATCCCTCTTTAATTAGATCTTTTTTTAATTTTAGAGAAAAATATTTTTGGGCATCACTAGCAAAGTGTAAAAACACACCAATTATATTTATAGATACAGATGCAGCTATTATGATATTAGGAACAGATTTCTGAGATGAGATGAGAATGTAGGGAGCTACCCAATAACTTCCTAGGAAAATAAAACCTGTAACTGAAGTTAAAAAATTGATTTTTTCTTTGAAATAAGGATCTGGGAATATCTTTTCTTTTAGAAGCCAAAGTAATCCATAAGTACCATGCAGAGCTAAATAAACGTAAGGAGCAATTGTAAAATTATCAAAAAGAATCATAAGACCTATAACTACAAATGCTGTTAGCCCCTTATGAAGATTAATAATTTGATTAAGTTTCATCTTTTTTAATAATCTAAAAAATGAAATTATTTTCTGTGGATATAAGCAAGGTCGTCAAAAGTTTTTAATGGGCGATACTGGATTCGAACCAGTGGCCACTACCGTGTCGAGGTAGTGCTCTACCACTGAGCTAATCGCCCAAATTGAAGAATTTTAGATCTCCCTTATAAGAAAATAGCAGGTTAAGTTTCATTTTCTAAGTAATTTAACTTTCCATCTTTCTCTTTTGGTGATTTCTAAATTTAGGATTTCTATAAATCCTTTATTTTCTAGTTCTAGTTTGTCGCCAATTTTTAAAGTAATAGTTGGCTTATTAACTTTGCTTCCATTCAATTTGAGCATTCCATTTTCTATCCTTTCAATAATTTTGGATCGTGATATTCTAAAACCTGCTGAGGCTATAGCATCTAATCTTGTTGAAGCTTCTACTGTGTTAACAATTTTTTTTAATCTTCCAGTAGGTATTTGTAATTCATCTATACCAACTAAATTAATTTTCACTTTTACGTCTCTCAAATAAAAGATCTTTTTATTTAGATAATCAATATCTAAATTGTCAATTATCCCTTGTGCCCCTCTATCGCCAATAGTCCATATATCACCTACTTTTTTTTTATTTACCCCATTTTCAATTAAAAGGGATCTAAAGTCTTCTTGCGTAGCATTATCAAATAAAAAATTGCCATTAATTTGTATACCTTGTGCTGGAAAATTACTTTTCAACGAATCTTCTTCAGGAATATTATCTTCTCTGAAGCAAGCTATTCTTGATCTTTGAGAAGAGGAAAATCCTCCATAAATAAAAAATTTGAAATCATTTAAATTTTCAAAATCTTTTAAAATCTCCTCGCAAACATAGGTCGAATTAAATCCAGTCCAATAAGTTTCCCAGCGTTTGTAAGCTAAGTTAGCAATATTTATTAATTCCTGAGTTTCTTTTTTGTAGTTTGAATTTTCTGAGATTTCTTTTAATTCAATCATTTACCCTTCTAAAAAAATTATATCTTTTGCTTCTGATTGTTTAATTAAAGCCCAAGGTAATTCAGTTCCAATTTGATTTTCAAGCAGAACAAGCCATTTACCCTCTTTATTAAAGTTAATGATTGATCTCAACTCTTTATTTCTATTAATTCCGATACTTGCAGAAGAAACAATGCTTCCTAAATATCCTGAACCCATTCCTAAAAGTCCTCCAATTAAGGATTCTCCTATATTGTTTAAACCAAGAAAGCTAAAAGTAGACAAATTTGTCATGTTAGAAAAAGATATACCAGCTATAAAGCCAAAAGGCATCAGCCATTTACTCATATCTTTTTGCCTGATCTTTCTATCAAGTTTAGGATTTAAGATCCTTATGTCTTCAAATTTTTGAGATTTAAATAAGATATTTGAATTTGTATTTAGTAATTCGGCTTCATTGGATGATATTTTTTCACTTAATGGTGGGATCAAAATAGCTTCAGAAAGCATTACTGATTTTTCTTTGAAATCATTAAATAGCTGAATACATTTATCAATGTCTTCAAATATCACAATACTTTTAGTCAAATTTCAATCCTCAAATGTTTGTGTGTTATTCAAATTAATAAAATAAGATACATACACTATAGATTAAGTTAAAGTAAAAGATTAAAGAACCAATCTTCAATGACTAAAGTTCTCATTACAGATCCGATTGATCAAACAGGAATTGATATTCTTTCACAAGTTGCTCAGGTTGATCAGAAAATAGGGATTTCAAACTCTGATTTAGCATCAATTATTAAAGAATATGATGCCCTAATGATTCGATCTGGTACTCAAGTGACTGAAGAAATAATTAATTCATCTAATAAATTGAGAATTATTGGAAGAGCAGGAGTTGGTGTTGATAATGTTGATGTTAAGGCTGCCACGCAAAAAGGAGTTCTCGTTGTCAATTCTCCGGGGGGGAACACAATAGCTGCCGCTGAACACACCATAGCTATGATGTTGGCTTTATCTAGACATATTCCAATAGCTAATACTAGTACTTTTTTAGGCAAATGGGAGAGAAAGAAATTTGTTGGGAATGAGCTTTATAAGAAAAAATTAGGTGTCGTTGGTTTAGGGAAAATTGGAGCGCATGTAGCGAAAGTTGCTAATGCATTAGGAATGGAAGTATATGGATATGATCCCTTTGTTTCAAGTGAAAGAGCTCAACAAATACAAGTTAAACTTTCTGAACTAAATAATTTATTCCAACAATCCGATTATGTAACTTTGCATTTACCTCGCACACCTGAGACGGAGAATTTAGTAAATTTAGAGGTCCTTAAAAGTATGAAAAATAGCGCAAAATTGATTAATTGCGCTCGAGGAGGTTTAATTGATGAAGAAGCTTTAGTAGAAGCTTTAAATAAATCATTTATTGGAGGAGCAGCAATAGATGTCTTTTCTAAAGAACCTTTGGAGTCTAGTTCACCACTTCTGAAAGTTGAAAAGAATCTTATTCTTACTCCGCATCTAGGAGCATCAACTAAGGAGGCTCAGGAGAATGTTGCGGTAGATGTTGCAGAACAGATAAGAGATGTTCTTTTGGGCCTTTCAGCACGAACGGCAGTAAATATTCCTGGCTTAAGTCCTGATATTATGGACAGCCTTAAACCTCATTTACAATTAGCTGAAACAATGGGACTTTTAATTAGCCAACTTTCGGGAGGTCAAATTCAAAAGTTAGAGGTAAGGCTTCAAGGTGAATTCGTGCAGCATCCTTCTAAGCCTTTGATCATAGCTAGTTTAAAAGGTCTCTTGAGTAAAGCTCTTGGAGATAGAATAAATTATGTTAACGCTTCTCTAGAAGCAGAATCTAGAGGAATCTCTGTAGTTGAAAGTAAAGATGAAGCTCGGCCTGAATTTGCTAGCGGTTCACTTCAATTAACTACCCTTGGAGATCATGGAGAGCATAGTGTCGCAGGAAGTATATTTGCTGATGGCGAATTGAGAATAATTAGCATTGATCAATATCCAGTTAATGTTTCTCCAAGTAGATACATGCTTATTACTAGGCATAGAGATATGCCTGGTATTATTGGAAAATTAGGTTCTCTCCTTGGGGACCATAATGTCAATATCGCTTCAATGCAAGTTGGAAGAAAAATTGTTAGAGGGGAGGCTGTTATGGTTTTAAGTATTGATGATCCTATTCCTTCAAAGTTACTTGAATCAATCCTTGAAGTTGAGGGCATTACTAGTTCTGATCCAGTAACTCTATAAACAATTTCAATAGTTAATGGAAATAAAAAATTGGCATAAACTTACTTTTGAAATAGAGGCTAATTTAGAAGAGATTATTATTTGGAAATTAAATGAATTAGGAATCTTTAGTTATGCTTTTGAAATTCTATTAAATAAAAACAAAAAAAAAGTAATAATTTGGCTTCCTACTCTAAATTGGCAGGAAAATTTAAGAATAAAACTTGAAAAAAATATTAAAAAGGTTTTAGATAAAAACAACTATCAAACTAATTTTTTTGAGTGGAATGTTATTCAGGAGGAAGATTGGGTATCAGGTTGGAAGAAATATTGGGGACCAGAAACTGTCGGAGATGAATTCCTTATTTTGCCTTGTTGGCTTGAATTACCAAAGGAGTACAAAAATAAGAAAGTTATAAAAATAGATCCAGGGGCTGCTTTTGGGACTGGAAGTCATCCCACTACATCTCTTTGTCTAGAGCAATTAGAAAAAATTTCTTTATCTAATCACAAAATTTTAGATATAGGCTCAGGCAGTGGAATTTTAAGTGTTGCAGCTAAATGTTTAGGTGCAAATGAAATTTATGCTATTGATAATGATTATCTTGCTATAAATTCAACGAAGTCTAATTATCGGCTAAATTTTGGCAATCTAAATGATCTAAAGACTTATCTTGGACCATTTGATAAGTTGGTTTCAAAATATTCTTTGAAGAATTTTGATTTTATTTTGTGTAATATTCTTGCAGAAGTTATGAAAGGCATAATCCCTGGAATAAGTAATTCCCTAAAAATAGATGGGGTTGTAATTCTAAGTGGAATTTTGAATTCACAAAAAGATGATATATTTGATTTACTAAATGCTAGTAATTTTAAAACAAATGATGTATCTTCAAAAAAAGATTGGGTTTGCATTACAGCACAAAAAATCTTCTAATCTTATTTATATATAAGTTTTTCTAATGTAACCCTCCTTTTACATTGCATTGTTTCATTTTCTACTCTAATAACACACAAATGCTTGTAAACAATGTTAAAAAAGGTCTAAAGGTAAATCTTTTTTTACTATCAATTTTTTATTTAAATGGCTTCTTACAAAGTTACACTTATCAGCGAAAGTGAAGGTCTCAATTCTACGATTGAAGTTCCTGATGATCAGTACATTTTAGATGCTGCTGAGGAACAGGGTGTGGATCTACCATATTCTTGCAGGGCTGGTGCATGCTCTACCTGTGCAGGAAAAATCACATCCGGTACTGTTGATCAGTCAGATCAAAGTTTTTTAGATGATGATCAACTGGAGTCAGGATTCGTATTAACTTGCGTCGCTTATCCTTCTTCTGATGTAACAATTACAACTCACGCTGAAGAAGAACTTTATTAATTATATAAAAAAAACTCTATTGGGTTGTTTTTTTAAAATTTTTCTGCCACTCTCATATGAGGTGGCTTTTTTAATTTGCGATAAATGAGTAAATTTGAATTTTTTAAAACTGGCGAAATTCAATCAAGTTACGGTGGTCAATTCAGCTATAAAGTAATTGGCCCTTGTTGCAGACTATATGACAGAGAAGAACTGCCTTGGCCTTGTTCTAGGCTTGCTTGGCGCAGTAAAGAGCCAAGCTGGAGAAGAATAGGAGCTAGATTTGTTGCAGATATGGCCTCAAGGAAATGTCCATCTTATTCAGTCCAAATTCTAGAACCAGGATCAAAACCTGTAGAAACTGTAATAACACTCTTCTCAAAGAAATTTTGTTCAGAAATTCAAGAATGGTGGTACAGTAAAAAACCAGGTTCAAAAGAACCTGGTAATGTTTTGCCAGGAAGTATTTAAAGTATTTTTTAAGCTTTTGGTTTTGGAGGCATGTAACCTTTTAAGCCAGAGCATTCAAGACTATCAACTGTATCCACTCCTGTTTTTGAGTTAGTACCTGTTGCTCTTTCACATAATGATTTTCTTGTTTTTAAATCAAGATTTGCATCAGTGAAGTCTGCTCCATCTATTATTGCTCCATCGAAAACGCTTTTCATTAGCTCACCATTTGTAAGATTTGCATCCGAGAAATCTGCATTATCAAAACGAGTCGCATATGCAATAAGATCTTTCATATTTGCACCTTTGAAACTAGAGTTCTTTGCAGTTGTTACGCTCATATATGCACCTTGAAGGTTTGCTTCACCTAAATCTTGATTAGATAAGTCATATTTTACATATTCTGTATTTTGAAGATCTGCGCCATGAAGATCATCTTTCAATACATCTACTGATGAAGGATCACTTGGATAAAGAGCATTTGCAGAGATTGGATAAAGAAGTAAACCAATAATCAACGGAAGAAAAATGAGAAGTCTTTTGAAAGACTTGTTCAGTGATGAAAAAATAGAAACCATTTCGATCGACATCAAATTAAAAAAAACCATAAGACTATTATTTCATGGGTTGGTCATTTACAACCTTACTGCTCACGAACTGTTGCAGTTTATTTAACTTCTGTGGTTAAAAAATCTTTAGCAAGAAAAGTATTAGGGAAAATTTTTTGAGCTTCTTTTAGCAAATCGCTTGGTTTAATTGGACTTCTTTGAGTGTATCTTGGACTTAAATGTGTGAGAATAAGTTTTTTTGCGTTAGACAATAGTGCAGTTTTTGCAGCCATAATTGTTGTCGAATGTAATTTTTCGTATGCCATTTTCTCATCTTCTTTCGAAAATGTAGATTCATGTACCAATAAATCGGCATTTCTAGATAAGTTAACCGCCGACTCGCTAAAAACTGTGTCAGTACAGTAAACAAAACTTTCGCCTTTTCTAGGAGGTCCACAAAAATCCTGCCCATTAAAAGATCTCCCATCTTTCAATTCTACTGTTTTACCTGCTTGTAATTCTGAATATATAGGCCCTGGAGGAATGTTTGAATCTTCTGCTTTTTTGATATCGAATACTCCTGGCTTATCTTTTTCGCTTACACGATAACCATAAGCAGGTAGCCTATGCTTGAGGCAGGCGCAATTGACTTTTAATTTATCGTTTTCAAATAAAATTTTATTTAATGAAGCGAAACTTTCAACTTCTTTAAAACGTAAAGGAAAAGATAAATTGCAATAGCTGCTTTGCAGTGCAGAAGTTACAAAACTTTTTAACTCTGAAGGACCATAGATTTCAATACCATTACTATTACCTGATAGTCCTAATGTAGCTAAAAGCCCCGGTAAACCATATATATGATCACCATGCATATGAGTAATAAATATCTTCTTAATTTGTGAAGATTTAATATTACTCTTCATTAGTTGATGTTGGGTACCTTCTCCGCAGTCAAAAAGCCATACTTCTGCAGTTTGAGATAATTTAAGGGCTAAGGAAGAAACATTTCTTGTTAAGGTTGGGACCCCAGAACTTGTTCCTAGGAAAGTAATATTCACTTATAATAATATTCTTACTTAAATATCTAGACTAAATCTAGACTTTTAGTCAAACTAAGGCAATTGCAAAATTTGTTTTTCAAACATAGTGGGTTTTAAAATTATAAAAAATTCTCACAAATTTTATTTAATTGGGATATTAACTTTTTGTGTTTTCCAAAATTACTCTGTATCTGCGGCTAGTGAGCCCTTGATAAGAGTTCTAATATCAAAACAAAAAAATTTAAGAATAAGATCTGATAGATCAATTCCCTTAATAATCAGGGGACAAGAATTCTCAAATAAAAAAATTAAAGGTTTAACTTTAAAAAAGGTAAATAATAAAACAACAATATTTTTTGATAAGAATAAGCAAAAAATTTATGATGTTAAAAATAAATCAGTATTTGAAGTTAAATCTTTTGATGGGCGAGGTATATGGGTTGGTCAGAAAAGATATTCAGGCATAATAAATCTATTAGTGCTTGATTCTCAGATATTAGTAATTAATATCCTAGGTATTGAGAAGTATTTGAGTAGCGTAGTGGGCTCAGAGATGCCAGCTAAATGGCCTTTGGAGGCATTAAAAGCACAAGCTATAGCTTCAAGAACTTATGCTTTAAAACAGAAAGGAAATCAATTCTATGACATTGATTCTACGCAGAAAAATCAAGTTTATAATGGTTTGGAATCAAGGACTTACAAAACTTCAAGAGCAGTAAGAAGTACTAGATCATTAGTATTGACATACAAAAATAAATTGATTAACGCTTTATTTCATAGTAGTTCAGGAGGTATTACAGAAAATAGCCAAGATGTCTGGAAAACACAATATCCTTATTTATCTAGCGTTAAAGATTTTGATAGAAATAATCCAAAACTGAGATGGCGGAAAAAATTCTCAAAAAAAGAATTAGAAAGCTTATTCCCTAAAATTGGAGGGATAAAAAAAATTGAGATTCTGAATATAACTAATACTGGAAGAGTAAAAAATGTAAAACTTTTTGGTAATTATGGTTCTTATCAGATGACAGGGGTTGATCTTAGAAAAAAACTTGATCTTAAAAGTAATTTTATAAGGTTCAAATTTATTGAGGATAAAAAAATTATTTCTGATAATGAGAACTATTCCATTCCCTCTGAAAATTTTTTAATAGTTTTAGGTCAAGGATCTGGACATGGGGTAGGTATGAGTCAATGGGGAGCAAGATTTTTGGCTTCCAAAGGTATAAAAGCAGAAAGAATATTGAAGCATTTTTATAAAGGTGTAAAAATTAAACCATTTAACAAAAATTTTTTATAAATATTATTTTGCATTAAGAACTAATTTTGGATGTAATGTAGTTTTTTCTTCATTAATAAATCCCATTCCCAAAAGGTTGTTCTCATTGTTTATTATTTTTATTGGTTTTTTGTAATCAAATGAGCGACTTTTTACAAAATTACTAGCATCGAATTGAATTGCTCTTCCTGTTTGCCAAAAGTTTAGTTCTTCTTGA
This sequence comes from Prochlorococcus sp. AG-347-J22, assembly GCA_003279005.1. GTDB lineage: Bacteria > Cyanobacteriota > Cyanobacteriia > PCC-6307 > Cyanobiaceae > Prochlorococcus_A. The sequence goes on from QCBY01000009.1 coordinate 41,707, forward strand.
TTAGTTAAAACTAGAGTTGAGATATGATCAAGAGCATCAATTATGGGAATAATAAATGGTTCATTTTTTTCATATAGATTGCTTAATTCAGATATCTTTATAGAATTTTTCTCATGGAATCCGCAAGACGAAATCCTTTTTAGGTTCAAGAGACAACCTTCTGAATCTAAGATTTGCCCTAAATCTCTGGCTATGGATCTTATATAAGTACCTGAGGTACATGATACTTTTATCTCTAATATTCCATTTGCTTGATCCCATTTTTTTAAGACTAACTCTTTAATTTCTACTTCTCTTGGCTTTAGTTCAAATTCCTCATTCTTCAAAGCTTTTTTGTACGCTCTTTCTCCATTAACATGTATGCTTGATACTTTTGGAGGGATTTGTTGAATGACCCCCCTGAAGTTATTTAAATATTTATTCATTTGATTATTGCTTAAAATAGGCCACTCTTTTTTATTAAGGATTTCGCCTTGTATATCATCAGTTTTAGTCCTTATACCTAATTGAATTTGTCCAATATAGGATTTGCTTTTTGGCAAATATTGAATAAATTTGGTTGCGTTTCCAATGGCTATTGGTAAAGTGCCAGTTACTTGTGGATCTAAAGTACCAGTATGGCCAACTTTTTTCATACCCAATAATTTCCTTATTTGTTTAACGCAATCATGAGACGTATAACCTTTCTCTTTATTTATTGCTATGAATCCATCCCTAATTTTCATTTTATTATTAACATAACTTTAATTACTATTTATTACTATTTTATTATTTTAAAATAAGGAATTATCTAAGTAAGAAATTGAAAAAAGATGATTTTATTTTAAAAGAATTTATGTACGATGCTTTTGATTTGAAATCACACTTAAAGGAGTTTTTGTCAATTGAAGAGGCAGATTTAGATAAGTTCCTCAAAAATGCAAAGATGGATTTAGCAAGTCTTCATCCAGGAAATAGTTTAAGTGAAACTGAAGAATTTTATGAAAAAATTGTTGGAGATAAGCATTTGGCGGATCTGGCAGCATGGCATATTTCCAGCAAGGATTATATTAATGATACGTTAAAACTTCAGCAGAGATTTTCAAGAAATTTGGTCCTAGATTTTGGTGGAGGTATTGGTACGCATGCCTTAGCTAATGCGATGTCTCCCAAGGTTGAGCATGTTTTTTTCGTAGATATTAATCAAACAAATAGAAATTTTGTTGAATATAGGGCTAACAAGCTTGGATTGGAAAATAAACTCACTTTTTGTAAAACAATTCAGGAAACAGAGATATCAAAATTTGATACTATTATATGCCTTGATGTATTAGAGCACTTGTCTGATCCATCTTTTCAACTTGAGGTCTTTCATGAAATTATGGATTCCAATTCAATTGGCTTATTCAATTGGTATTTTTATAAAGGAGAAAAGAATGAATATCCGTTTCACGTTGACGATTTAAAAATCGTAGAACAATTTTTTAAAACTCTTCAATCAAAATTTGTTGAAGTTTTTCATCCTATCATTATTACTACAAGATCTTACAAAAAAAATTAAAGAACTACATTTACTCTCTTTCTGTTTTTTAAATTCCTTTTGATGCTGTCAAAGCTAACAATTCCATCTTTTAGGGCGAAAAGTGTATCATCCTTCCCTTTGCCAACATTGATTCCTGGCAAAAAAGAAGTACCTCTTTGTCGGATTATGATAGATCCTGCTAATACTTTTTCTCCTCCATAAGCTTTAACACCGAGTCTTTTGGAATTTGAATCTCGTCCATTTCTGGTTGATCCTGTACCTTTTTTATGTGCCATTAGTAAAATTTAGTTTAGGAATTTGATGATTTTGGGCTAGTGCTCTTTTTTTTAACTTCAGTTTTTGAAGATGTTTTTGGAGTACTTTTTGTAATTGATATTGATTTTACCATAACTCTTGTGAGTTCTTGCCTATGCCCCATCTTTCTCCTTGTCTTCTTTTTAGGACGCATTTTGTACACAGTTATCTTTTTATCTCTTTTATGTGAAACGACTTCTAATTCAATTTTTGCATCTTTTATATAAGGTTTCCCGATGGAAACATTCTCTTTATCTTTTATTAATAGAATTTTATCAATTGTAATTTTATCTTTTTCTTTAGCATTTAATCTATCAATATCATAATATTTATCTAATTCAAACCAGAACTGTTGACCAGAAGTCTCAGCTATTGCGTATAAGTTATCACTTGGTAAAGCTTTATCTGATTGTTTTTTTGAAGAAGTCATATATTTAAAGACGCAGTCAGGCTCAAATTTATTAATCTGATTTAGCCTGGTAAGCAATCATATAGGTTTTTTTATTTTCTTATTTTATAGTGTAATTAGTCAAGGTTTATTATTAAAATCTTTTATTAAGTTCTAGGTATCAAAAATGGTAGTAAGAAAAACATATATTTTAAAACTTTACGTAGCAGGTAATACTCCTAATTCAATGAGAGCTTTAAACACCCTTAAAGAAATTCTTGAAAATGAATTTAAAGGAGTTTATGCTTTAAAGGTGATAGATGTCCTTAAACAGCCACAACTTGCCGAAGAAGATAAGATTTTGGCTACCCCAACCCTAGCAAAAATTTTACCTCCCCCGGTTAGAAGGATAATAGGTGATCTGTCAGATAGAGAGAAGGTTTTAATTGGGTTAGATTTACTTTTTGATGAATTATCAGAGAGTGAATATAGTAGAGGTACAAAAAATAAATAAAAACTTTTATAATAAGATTTGATATTAAAAACTAAATTAAAGCATAATTTCTTTAGAAAAAAACATTTATGAAAGATAAAAAATTTAGTAAATCAAATAAGATGCAAGTCCAGAAATTACCTACAGGGATTCAAGGTTTTGACGATGTTTGTAGAGGCGGGTTACCTGCGGCAAGAAGTACACTTGTTAGTGGTACATCTGGAACCGGCAAAACAGTTTTTTCTTTACAATATTTACATCATGGGATTTGTAATTTTGATGAACCAGGAATTTTCATTACTTTTGAAGAATCACCTCTAGATATAATTAGAAATGCAGCTAGCTTCGGCTGGGACTTACAGAAATTAATTGATCAAAATAAACTTTTTATTTTGGATGCGTCACCTGATCCTGATGGACAAGATGTTGCCGGTAATTTTGATCTTTCAGGTTTAATTGAAAGAATTAGTTATGCAATAAGAAAATATAAAGCAAAGAGGGTAGCAATAGACTCAATAACCGCTGTTTTCCAGCAATATGATGCTATTTATGTTGTCAGAAGAGAGATTTTTAGACTTATCGCAAGATTAAAAGAAATAGGAGTTACCACTATTATGACGACTGAAAGGGTAGAGGATTATGGTCCCATAGCTCGGTATGGAGTAGAGGAGTTTGTATCTGATAATGTTGTCCTACTAAGAAATGTTCTTGAATCCGAGAAGAGGAGAAGAACACTAGAAGTTTTAAAGTTGAGAGGTACCGTTCATATGAAAGGAGAATTTCCATTCACAATGGGAGATGAGGGGATAAGTGTTTTTGCCTTGGGAGCTATGCGATTAACTCAAAGATCCTCAAACATCAGAATAAGTTCAGGAGTTAAAGATCTTGATGAAATGTGTGGAGGGGGTTATTTTCAAGATTCAATAATTCTGGCAACTGGTGCTACTGGCACAGGTAAAACAATGCTTGTATCAAAATTTATTGAAGATGCATATAACCATAACGAAAGAGCAATACTCTTTGCATATGAAGAATCTAGAGCTCAACTACTAAGAAATGCCACGAGTTGGGGTATAGATTTTGAAAAAATGGAAAGTGATGGATTACTAAAAATTATTTGTGCATATCCTGAATCAACTGGTTTAGAAGATCATTTACAGATCATAAAGACGCAAATAAATCAATTTAAGCCAAAAAGAATGGCAATTGATTCTCTCTCGGCACTTGCTAGAGGTGTGAGTTTAAATGCTTTTAGACAGTTTGTAATAGGGGTTACTGGTTATTCAAAACAAGAAGAGATAGCAGGTTTCTTCACGAATACTGCTGAAGAATTCATGGGAAGCCATTCGATTACGGACTCTCATATATCAACTATTACAGATACTATTTTATTACTCCAATACGTTGAAAT
>QCBY01000010.1 GCA_003279005.1 Prochlorococcus sp. AG-347-J22
AATAGCAGAGTAATTATTCGAGTTTAAAAAATAATAACATTTTAATGTTGTCATTAATAATTATTAGTCTATAAACTACTTTTTATATTTAACTGACTTTTTTATTGATAAACTTAATAATCAAATATTAAATAATTTTTTTAGAGCAGGATGCAAATGCAACAGACCTTTTAAATTTTTTTCATCATCAACTACAGGAAGGTCCCAAATACTTAATTCTTCCATTAAAAGAATCGCACTTTTTAGACTAGAGTCGGGCCTTATCGATGAATAAACTTTCGTACAATAATCATGAACATCATCAACAAATAATGCTGCAATAGGTTTTTGCACTTTAAGAATTAACCTTCTAATATCACCATCTGTAAAAACCCCTTTCAATTGATTTTTTGTATTAACTATACAAGCCACACCAATTCCATAATTACACATTTCAATAATTGTTTCTCTCAATAATTCTCTATCATTTACAACAGGAAAGGAATCACAATTCATCATTACATCTTTTACTAATATTTCTTCAATCTGTGTGTACATTAAATTCTCCATTTTTGGTTGTTAGTTTAATTCTGAGATTATGTATTTCCATAGCCTCAGAAAGAATTTGTTTAAGATATTTAAGACTTAAAACAGTATTTGAATCTGATAAAGCTTTCTCGGGATTATCATGAACTTCCATAAAAACAGCATTTACTCCACATGCACAAGCTGCTCTTACTAAATAAGGTATAAATTCTCTTTGCCCTCCAGAAATATTACCCATTGAGGTAGGCAGTTGTATAGAGTGCGTAGCATCAAAGCAAACTGGATATCCTATTTTGCGCATAATTGGTAAGGAAGTCATATCGTTCACTAATTGATTATATCCAAAAAAAGTTCCTCGATCTGTAAGGATAACTTGATTACATCCAAAGCTTTCAAGTTTTCTTACTGAATTTTTCATATTCCAAGGACTCATAAATTGACCCTTTTTTAGGTGAATTGGTTTTCTTGTTAAAGCTGCTGCCTTAAGGATTGATGTCTGCCTACATAAATAAGCAGGTATTTGTACAAGATCGCAAACTTCTCCTGTTTGTTGAGCCCAATTTGAGTCTGAAAAATCAGAAACAACTGGTATTTTAAACTCGTCTCTAACTTTTGATAATATTTTTAAACCCTCGATAATACCCACACCATGAAAACTATCTTTTGAAGATCTACAGTCTTTATCAAAACAAGATTTAAAGATCCAATTAATGCAGAGATCAGAACATACTTCTGAAATTTTTTCAGCCATTAACATTGTATGTTTTTCGCTTTCAATTGCACACGGACCACCTATAAATACAAGTGGTTTGTCATTACCTACCTCTACATAATTAACCCCATTTCCCCCAATGGCGATAATTCTAGATTCCATTATTTATTTGAGAATATCAATATACTGTAATCATACATCAAGTACATATACCAAATATTATTTTATTTTTTAAAAATTAGTTTATAGGTTAATAAATTAATCACTAAAAATATTAAAAAGATACAATTATAGTCTGTTAAAAATTAAAGTAAAAAACTTAATTTTAATTTAAAAAATTGATTTATTTATTTAGTAATAAACAATTTTGAAAAAATTCTAGATAAATTCTTGAGTCAAAAGCCCAACATTAAATTATAATTTATTGAATAAGAATTATCAAAAAATAAGGATAGATTTTATTAGTTTTTTATTTAAATTTGAAAAATTCAAGGATATAAAATGGAATTTATTAAGCGCTATTATCTTAAAAAAATAATCAATTAAATTCATAAAAAAGTATTCCAAAGAATACTAAAAGTAGTTTTTTTGTTTAATCAAAGAAAATTGATAATTTACTTCTTTATCAATCTTTAAAAAAACTTATACAAAAAATGAATCCTATAGATGAAGATTTTAATTAAAATTTAAAAGTGATTAGATACTGGTAAATTCCAAAAAAAAAAAGGGCTATCAACCTTTAGAATAGATAAAAGTTAGTTAAAGAAATTAAAGCATTTAGGATACATACATTATGATTCAGAGTAAAAGTATCGAAAATTCAGTAATATTAATAACTGGAGGCACTGGATCATTTGGAGGCACCCTAACTGAAATGCTTCTGAAGAGTAATATTAAAGAAATACGTATATTTAGTAGGGATGAAAATAAGCAATATCTAATGAGAAAAAAATTGAATGACTCTAGAGTTTCCTTTTTTATTGGTGATGTAAGAGATTTTCAAAGTACTTATGATGCTTGCCTAAATGTTGATTATATTTTTCATGCAGCGGCTTTAAAACAAGTACCCTCTTGTGAATTTTATCCTTTAGAGGCTTTCAAAACAAATGTTTTAGGAACAGAAAACATTTTGAAGGCTTCCTTAAGTAGAAATGTAAAAAAAGTTGTATTTTTGAGTACTGATAAAGCTGTTTATCCAATAAATGCTATGGGTCTATCGAAAGCGATGATGGAGAAATTAATGCTTTCAAAATCTTTGCATAATTATGGAAAGGGAGTATTTTGTGCTACTCGTTATGGGAATGTTATTTGTTCAAGGGGTTCTGTAATCCCTTTATTTGTTGATCAAATAAAAAAAAATAAGCCTATTACAATTACTGATCCAAACATGACTAGATATTTAATGAGTTTAGAGGATGCAGTGAGTTTGGTTTTATACGCCTTTGATAAGGGATTAAACGGAGATATTTTTGTTCAGAAAGCGCCAGCATGTACTATTGGCGATCTTGTATTAGCGTTAAAAGAAATATTTAACTATAAAAAAGATAATATAATAATTGGCACTAGGCATAGTGAAAAATTATATGAAACACTAATATCCAAGGAAGAGATGAAAAGGGTAGAGGATAAAGGTAAATTCTATAGAATACCTTCTGATAATAGAGGATTAGACTATGATAACTACTACTTGAAGGGTAAAGAAAATTTGTCAGGTTCTTTAGAATATACTTCTCATAATACTGAAAGGTTAAAGGTGAATGAAATCATAAAAATCCTTTTAAAAAATGATATTGAATCATCCAATTTTTTAAAACTTTAATTTTTTTAATAAATAATGCTAATGCCGCAGGTAAGAAGCTAATCTCAACGAGCACTGTAATCGTGGATACTAAACACTGATTTCAAATCAGTATCTATATTTTGAAAAGAAATAGTACTTAATACTTAAGATATTTGATACCTTTTCACTGTAAATTAAATCTATCAGAAACTCCTCACACACTAATTTCTGATAATGAACGCCCTGATTCATATGAATTAGGGTGTTTTTAATGCCAAAAAGTCCTAAAAGATTAATTGGCTTATGTTTCGAATGAGTAACATTAACTATCCCCTTACACCAAAAAAAAATATTTGTATTAACTTAAAGGTGTGTGTAGGAGAGGTTCTACTAAAAAAGTGGAAACAAGGAAACACTTTATTCAGTAAAACCGGAAAAGGCCTCTGATAGTAGGGGTCTTTTTTTTGACTAATTTATTACGATTAATATTGAAATTTGAAAAAAAATTTAAGGAGCATTTGTTTGCGCATTTCGAGTCATAGGCAACTCGCTTTCCACAAAATTCATTAGTTCAATAAACATCTGCATTTTTACTCCTACCATTGGGAAAATATATTCGTGACCACTATAAAGGACCAATACTCAGGTAGAAATACTCTATGAATTTTCAGTTAAAAGGATGACAATATTAAGTATAGATCTAGGAGGTCTTATGAAACTATTCAACCAATTCAATGTTCTTCCAAAATATCTCACTGCATTTAATTACGCAGGGTTAAACTTAAATGATACTCCACAGGAAGTTGAGAAATGTATTCCTGAGTTTCAGAACTTTTGGGAGAAGGAATGTAGAGAACATCCAACAAATCAAAATTGCTTAATTTATTGCGACTGAGTTAATGTAATTAATCTAAAATCAAAAGTTGTAGTGAACTTATATAACTGAATGCTCTTGAAACCCAATGTCATGTGATTGAAGAATTACACTAATACTTTTTTGAAATTACACTAACTTCACTTTGATAATTAGAGGTTAATCTTAAAGCAAATGTATAAGAAAAAAGTTCTAAATATCTATTCTTTTTCCATATCCCAGTCCAGTTATAGACAATAAAAAAGAGACTTATTAAGTCTCTTGATTGTTGTTGAATTTATTATGAGACTCCCCGGGCGGGATTCGAACCTGCGACCAATCGATTAACAGTCGATCGCTCTACCGCTGAGCTACCGAGGAACACTTAGAAATTTAACTCTTACATATACCCTATGACAAGGGGTAGATCTTAATTATAATGAAAATTTAACGGTTTTTCCCAATCTGATAAACTCCCATTCTTCATCTCTGCAACGGCATCTGAGTAACTCAATTCCTCTAAACGATGCGTAATCCATAAAGCAGTAAATGGATTTCTTTTATTATTAGTAAGATTTTTAATTATATCTAAAACTTTTAATTGACTATTACTATCCAATAGTGCTGTAGGTTCGTCCAAAAGAACAAAATTCTTATCACTTATCAAAGAACAGGCGATAGTTAAACGTTGTTTTTGTCCACCACTTAAAGTATGGATGGGTCTTTTATCAAATCCATCTAATCCGACTTTGTTAAGTGCAAAATTAATTTTATTAGTGATATCTTTTCTACTTAATTTTTTATTAATATTTAAAAGTAGTTCGCTCCTACAGTTTGGCATTAGAATTTGATGATCAGGATTTTGAAAAACCATACCAACATTAGCTAAATTGCTTATAACTCCATTACTTGGTTTAAGAAGTCCATTAATTAACTTAAGCAAGGTACTCTTACCGCTTCCATTTTTACCAACAATCATCCATAATCCTGATTTATTAATAGAAAAACTACAATTATTTATGACGAGCTCTTTTTTTCCTGGCCAAGAAAAACTCACATTTTTAAAAGTCACATTGGGAACTTGATTTTGCAAAGTATCCTTGACCTCAATCATGTTAAATATCTAAAGAAAATCCCGGTCTTTTTGAACCGCCAGCTACTGCGGACTTTTCATATATTTGGACAGAAATAACCTCTTTAGCAAGAACAGTGATAAATTTATCTTGAACTTTTTCACAATTTAATTCAATTAAATTGGAATCTTGATTATTGCCATTCATAAAATCTCTAATTTCATCATAGATTTTTTTAACATCTTCAAAATCTTTCTTCTGAATTGAAAGGGGAAAAGGGGAATATCTTAGGCTTATTTCAAGAGAATACATAAAAGAACTGTAAATAATTTATTATAAACAAACTATAGAACAATCTTTTCTAAGAAGTTGTTTTTAAATTAAGTTCAATTGAAAAAGTTTTTTAAAAATCAATAAAATACATTTAATATATCATTAAACAAATTTATTTTTGTAGATTATTCCATGGAAATTGCTAGTGATATTACTTCTTTAGTTGGTAACACACCTTTAGTTAAATTAGACAGGATAAAAAATTACTGTAAGTGTCATCCGGAAATAATAGCTAAACTTGAAAGTTTCAATCCATCAGCATCTGTTAAAGATCGTATCGCTTTTTCGATGTTAAATTCAGCCGAAAAAGATGGTTTAATATTTCCGGGAGAAACAACCTTAATTGAAGCAACAAGTGGAAATACTGGTATAGCCTTAGCAATGGTTGCTGCAGCTAAGGGCTATAGATTGATATTAACTATGCCAGATACCATGAGTATTGAAAGAAGAGCAATGCTTCGTGCATATGGTGCAGAATTACAACTTACTCCCGGCAAAGAAGGAATGAAAGGGGCATTAGATCTGGCTAAAGAATTATCTTCAAGTATTCCAAATAGCTTTCAATTTAACCAGTTTGAAAATCTCGCTAATCCAGATATTCATGAAAGGACAACAGCTCAAGAAATTTGGGACCAATCTAATCAAAATATTGATGGATTAGTTACAGGAGTTGGTACTGGAGGAACCGTCACAGGATGTGCTCGATTTTTAAAAAAAGTTAATCCAAAGTGCAAGATATATGCAGTTGAACCCGCAAAAAGTGCTGTTATTTCAGGAGAAAAAGCAGGTTCCCACTTAATACAAGGAATTGGCGCAGGCTTTATTCCAAAAGTACTTAATACCCGATTAATAGATGAAATTATCAAGATAGATGATGATGAAGCATTTTATTATGGGAGGTTACTAGCTAGGCTAGAGGGTCTTTTATCGGGCATTAGTAGTGGTGCCGCCTTAGCAGCAACAATAAAAATTGGCCAAAGGAAAGAACTTATTAAAAAAAGATTAGTAGTGATTCTTCCAAGTTTTGGGGAACGATATTTATCTACAGCAATGTTTGAATCAAATACTTTAATTAAAGCTAGACCAGACGGATATTTATAAATGGAGTGGGTTTAGTTATGAACAAAAATCTTTATGAAGAATTAGGTTTAAAAAAAAATGCAACGCAAGACGAAATTAAATCCTCTTATCGTAGCTTAGTAAAACAACATCATCCTGATGCAGGTGGGGAAACAGATAGGTTTCTTGCTATACAAAATGCATGGGATACACTTAATGATCCATATAAAAAAGCACTATATGATAAAACATTGTCTACTTATCAACAATCTAATTTCGTTAATGTAAATTGGGAAGAAAAAGTTAATACAAACAAATATAGTTCAAAAATTAAAGATAACGAAGTTAAAAATTGGATAAAAAATATTTATAATCCAACCAATAGATTTATTACCCAAATAATAAAACCTCTAAGTCAAGAAATAAAAGAACTTTCTGCTGATCCATATGATCAAGAATTGATGGATAAATTTTGCAATTACATTAATCTTTCCCAAAAAAAAATTGAGAAAGTAGATCAACTTTATAAATCAATATCTGTACCTCATTCAATATCTTCTTTAGGTTTAGATCTTTATCACTGTTTTTCTCAAGTTAAAGATGCCCTATCAGAACTTGATAAGTACACAAAAGGATATGTAGATGATTATTTATTTGATGCTAAAGAAATGATGAAAGAGGCGAAGAGAATCCAATCAAAAATGGCATTTGATAAAAAATCCATCATTTGATAAGTAATTATTCTGAAACTAAATATTCTTTCAGCTGATCTAATTTAAACCAGACATCAGGAACAGGTCGACGCCATCTTACCTGAGCATACTCTTCTTTAATTCCTAGAATTTCTCCAGGACCATCAAATACATAACTAGGCAAATCAGAATCACTAGCTAATGCTTCGATACTTTTTGTATAGATATCTTTATCGACAAAGACTAAGCTACCTTTCTTAAGGGGTTTATTAGGTATTGACTCAGTCATAAAGAAAATTATGTAAGTAAAATTATAGTATTATATTATAAAAAACTTTTTCCATTATCTTTTTTTAATTGATTACACCATAATAATTACAATCTACAAAAAAATTTAATATTCTATTAAAATTATCACATTAAAAAATATGCGTCTTTTACTTCTTGGATGTACTGGATTTGTGGGGAAAGAATTAGTCCCTACTTTGCTCAAAGAGGGTCATGAACTCTGTCTTGTGAGCAGAAAAAATATTAATAAATTAAAAATAAATATTCCATTAGATAAATTTAAATTCCTAAAAATTGACCTATCAAAAAAACAAAATTGGAGCAATGAAAATCTATTAAATAATCTAAAAAAATACGATGGAATAATTAATCTAATAGGTGAACCAATAGCAGATAAAAAATGGACTGAAAATCAAAAAGAAGAGATTGTAAATAGCAGGATTTATTCAACTAAGTTTTTAATGGAAACCCTAAAAAAATTTCGAATTAATCCAAAAGTAATAATAAATGGTTCAGCAATAGGCTTTTATGGAACAAGCTTAACTAAAGAGTTTAATGAAAATAGTAATAGCGGGAATGACTTTTTAGCTAACCTTTGTAAAAAATGGGAAGAGGTAGCCAGTGAAAAACCAATCTTCTCAAGGTTAGTAATTTTCAGAATTGGAATAGTATTAGAGGCGGACGGCGGAGCACTAGGAAAAATGCTTCCTGTATTTAAAGTTGGATTAGGTGGCCCAATTGGAGATGGGAAGCAATGGATGAGTTGGATTCATAGAAGTGATCTATGTGGACTAATTGTGAATGCATTAGTAAATAAAAAATTTTCTGGGGTTTTTAATGCTGTTGCACCAGAACCAGTATTAATGAAAGATTTCTCTAAGACTTTAGGGAGATGCTTAAGTAGACCAGATTTGCTTCCTGTGCCTGGAACGATCCTAAAATTACTTTTAGGAGATGGGGCAAAATTAGTATTAGAGGGACAAAAAGTAAAAAGTATTAAATTAGGGGAAAATATATATAAATTCAAATATCCTCTTCTTCAGAAAGCAATTTACGCCTCCACCAAGCATTAATGCCATTAACTAACGAGCTAACAATTAAAATTGTAATTAATGGCACTATAAGAGGGTTCCAAAGATTCTGAAAAAAATTCAGGAAAATAATTACTCCATTTAACTGCATAATTATTGCAAAAATAAAAAAAATTGAAAAAAAAACTACAACAAACAAATTTATTAATAAAAAATTATCAATAATCTCTTTTAGCCTTGGTTGAGATTTATCTATAGTCATTTTTCATGACAGTTATTTATATTTATTACTTTAGTACATACATTGCTCTCGCTTATTCTTAAATTTGCGTTTTTATAATTTTTACCATATCCAAGTATTGGAAGCGCTTTTACGAGATCACCTCTTTTAAAAAGATATTTACCTAGCAAACTAACCAATAAATCTTCACCATGTCCATTACTTAAAAGTAAAATTCTTGAAAATTTAAAATTCCAACCATCTATTGATTTTGATTAATTCTGGCCAGTTTGGATATCTTTTAAACCCATCGTCAACAGACTCTTTTAATTCTGTCTTTACATCAGGCATCATTATTGTCATTTTTTTAATTAATTCAACGTGCTCTCTAACACCTTTATTTTTTGTAGCCAAAAGAGCTAAAGATAAATTCATCCTAGCTTGCGGATCTTGATGATTTAAGCGGACAGCCTGTCTTGCTGCTGCTAATGCTTCTTCATTATTTTTCAAAAGAAGCTGCAACCAAGATAGACAAGTCCAAGCAGCAAAATGGTTAGGGATTTGTTGAATGATTTTTTGAAAATCTTTGGCAATTGGTACTAATTCTTGACCATCTTGATATCTTGATAAAGCTGCATTGAAATCAGATTCAATTGGATTAATTTCATCTGTCATGTTTTTAATTTAAACTGCAAAAGAACTTCCGCAACCACAAGTTTGTGAGGCATTAGGATTTACAAAATTAAATCCTCCACCAATTAAATCCTTACTAAAATCTAACTGCATTCCATAAATATATAAAAGGCTTTTTGGGTCACATACTACTTTGAAACTGTCTTGGGAATTTAGTGAATAATCATATACTTTATCATCTGATTTAATTTCATTACCGCTAATAAAGTCCATTGTATAACTCATACCACTGCAACCACCTGATCTTACACCAACTCTAAGAACTTTCTTGTCAGTCTGATTTTTTAATAAAAAAGATACTTGTTCTATTGCATCATTGGTTATTAATATCCCCTTTCCATTGTCTGAGACCTTAATTTTTTCATCAATTTTTAAATTTTCCATAATTACAAGTTTCTCACCTAAATATACTATAAAAAAATCAAACACATCTTGCATAGATCAAACGATATACAAAGTTGATTTGTTATAATCAAGAAAAAAGTGAAAATTGCAATAGTAGGTTCTGGATTAGCTGGTCTAACAGCAGCAGTCAATTTGGTTGATGAAGGCCATGATGTTGAGATTTATGAGAGTAGATCATTTTGGGGAGGAAAAGTTGGTAGTTGGGAAGATAAAGATGGAAATCACATAGAAATGGGATTACATGTTTTTTTCTATAACTATGCAAATTTATTTAAACTCATGAATAAAGTCGGTGCATTAGATAATCTGCTTCCGAAAGAACATACTCATTTATTCATAAATAATGGTGGTAATTTAAAATCTTTGGATTTTAGATTTGCACTAGGAGCCCCTTTTAACGGACTGAAAGCTTTTTTCACTACGGAACAATTGACTTGGGTAGATAAGTTGAGAAATGCATTGGCTTTAGGAACTAGCCCGATAGTAAGAGGATTAGTAGATTATGAGGGTGCAATGAAGATCATTAGAGACTTAGATAGATTAAGCTTCAAAGAATGGTTTTTAAATCATGGCGGAAGTATAAGAAGTCTTGAAAGAATGTGGGATCCAATTGCATACGCTTTAGGTTTTATAAATTGTCAGGATATTTCTGCAAGATGTATGTTAACTATTTTTATGATGTTTGCATCTAAGACTGAGGCGTCTAAGCTTAACCTTTTAAAAGGATCACCTCATAAATGGCTTACAAAACCAATCGTTGATTACATCTCAAATAAAGGCTGCAAAATCTATTTAAATCATAAGGTCGAAGAAATTATTTATGAAAAAGATTCTTCTTCCTACTCTGTCACCCAATTAAAAATATCAACTCCTGATGGACCTAAAGCTATATTTGCTGATACGTTCCTCGCTGCATGTGATGTGCCTGGAATTAAAAAAATAGTTCCCAAAGAATGGTATAAATTTAAAGAATTTCAAGGTTTAAAAAAACTTAGAGCAGTTGCTGTGGCAACAATACAATTAAGATATGATGGATGGGTAACTGAACTAAAAAAAGATAACAAAAGCCAGAATCCTGCAGGTCTAGATAATCTTTTATATTCAGCTGATGCATCTTTTAGTTGTTTTGCAGATTTAGCATTAGCAAGTCCAGTTGATTATAGAAAAAAGGGAATGGGATCTCTACTTCAATGTGTTTTAACTCCCGGGGATCGGTGGATGGGTAGATCAACAAAAAGAGTAACCGAGGAGATTGATGCTGAGGTGCGACGCCTATTTCCTTCTTCGAAAAATCTTAAATTGCTTTGGAGTAATTTAGTACAAGTTCCGCAATCACTCTATAGAGAATCTCCAGGTATGGACCTTTTTAGACCAAGTCAAAGAACCTCAATATCAAATTTCTTTATGGCAGGTAGCTATACAAAGCAAGATTATATTGATTCTATGGAAGGAGCTACTATGAGCGGTCACCTAGCAGCAGCAGCAATCCTAGATAAGAAAGCCGAATTAGCAAAAAATCTTGCGGTTAGCTAACTATGGGTACTTGGCTGAAACATGAAGTAATTACAATTGTAAATGCACCATTAGATAACGTTTGGAATACGTGGAGTGATTTGAAATCTATGTCTCTATGGATGAGTTGGATTGAGTCTGTGAAAACAGTTGATCAAGAAACATCTACCTTACCTGATTTAACCGAATGGACTTTAGCTGCTAATGGATTCAAATTTAAATGGAAAGCACAAATAACAGAAAGAATTGAAAAGAATAAATTGAAATGGAAATCTATAGGAGGATTACCAACTCAAGGATCTGTAATTTTTGAATCAAAAGGAGACGAATCAACGTCAGTAAACTTGGCTGTTACCTATGAATTACCAAAAATGATTGCTCGATTTATGGAAGAGAGAATTCTTGGTAAAATGGTAACTAATGAGCTACAAGTTAATATTGATAGGTTTAGAGACTTGGTTGAAAAAAATTATAACCATGAATTATCTAATTAAAAATATCAATCGCTACATCTAACAATCCTTCAAACGTATATTTGAGCGCCTCCCTATTTACTCGACCAAAAATTTTTTTACATGTTTTTGAAGTTTGAGGACCAATAGTTAATAACTTTGAATCATCAAGAAATTTTAACCATTCTTCCCCAAATTCTTTCTCAAGCAAAAGAGCAGAATTTAATACTGTCTTGCCACTTGAAAAAACAATTGCATCAACTTTTCTGCTTTTGATAACATTTATTGTTTCTTTTGGAATTGAATCCGGACATCTGGTTTCATACGCAGCAACCTCTACAACACGTGAACCAGAATTCCTAAATTCATCAGCAATTAAATTCCTCCCTCCTGTTTGAACTCTTGGCAAAAAGACTCTGAGTCCATATCCTGATATCGGAAAATTTTCAATTAAACTCTCCGCTACAAATTCTGGAGGAACAAAATCAGCCTCGACTCCTAACTCACCAAGAGTTTTAGAGGTTTTTTCACCCACTACAGCAATTTTTATTTTCTTTGAACACTCTTTTAATGAACTATTGAAATTTCTTAATCTTTCATCTACAAATTTTATGCCATTACTACTAGAAAATATAATCCAATGAAAATCATTTATTTCACTTAGGGCATCATCAAGAGGATTTAAATCATCGGGATATCCAACATCAATTGCTGGGAAATCAAATATTTGGGCACCTCTATTAGTGAATAATTTTTTTATGTCTGACATATTATCTTTTGATCGAGTAATAATTATATTTTTATGATGCAAAGGAAGCTCAACTTTTGGCATTATTTCCCTCAAATTTTGAATCTTGATCCTGAGTTTTATTTTTTAATTCTTCGAGAAGCTTGAGTACTGATAATCCTTTTTCAAATACTGTGTCATCTTTAAAAGTCATTTCCGGTACTCTTCTAATCTCTATTCTTTGCCCTAAAGTATGCCTGATAAAGTTTTTTGCAAGATTTAAATTATAAATAATTTCTTTTCTAATTTCTTCTCCAGCTGTTGTTGTGACGTAAATCTTACAAAATTGCAAATCTCCCGTTAAATCTATTTTTGAAATATGAATGAAATTATTCTTTAATAAGTCATTTTCCAAATCATTCTGCAAAATAAGAGTTATCTCCTTTTTTAGCAAAGAAGAAACTTTTGCAATTCGATAATTATTTGGCATTATGGTTGTAAGTTAATTGGATTTGTCATTGCTTGTAGTACGAAATAAACTGTTATGAACGCACTAATTAATGAAGATATTAACCCAACTAATGTTAATGGATTTGATCTATTCGTAAACAAAGGTTCTAATAATGCAACTAAACCTCCAGCAATAATAGAAATTAAATATTTAGGATACCTAGCAACATTAGAGAAGAATTCGCCCATTAGCTCCACAATTTGATTACTTTTTTAGCTAAGTTTTAACAAACATTAAATAGCATGATCACATTATATCAATTTAGACATAGCGCTTTTTGCTTAAAGACAAGAATGGCTCTTCACGCCAAGAAATTACAATATAGAGTTGAAGAAGTTACCCCAGGCATTGGGCAATTTGAAATCTTCAAGATATCTGGTCAAAAACAAGTTCCAGTTATTGTTGATGATAATGATCAAATTATTAGTGACTCCTCAATTATTTGCGAATATATAAATAAAAAAAACAATAACAATCCTCTTTTCCCTGAAGATCCTTTATTGTTTGCACAATGCAAATTAATAGAGGATTGGGCTGATACTACTATGGCCTCAACCTGTAGAAAGGCTCTAGTTAAATCAGCAATAGAAAATCCTCAACTGCGTACTGCTTTACTTCCAGACGAGATCCCATCTTCAGTAAAAGGATTAGTTGATAAATTACCTTTTAAAAATCTTAGTAAAATTTCTAATGTGCTTATATCTTCTAAAGACAATTTAGAACTGCAAAAAATATTAGAGTCTTTGTCAAAATCTTTAATTAATAAAAAATATCTATTAGGCGATAATTTATCAATAGCTGATATTGCTATTGCAGCACAATTATCTCTTCTTAAGTTTCCAAAGTCTTCAGGGCCTATTCTTTCTGGAGAAGGTTGCCAAGAATATATAAATAACCCTTACCTAGAAAATCTATTTATATGGAGAAATAATTTGGAAGAATATATTTTTAGTGCTAATTCTCAATAAAAGTAAAAGTCAGTTTATATTTATTAGTTTTTATTGCATGAACTGAGGGATCACCAACTTTAGATCCATATGAAGCAATATATTGAACACCGCAAATATCAATTTTTTGTTTATCTTGTAATTTTAAATTATCTTGATCACATTTTGTAAATTTACTTATAGCTTCCACCTGATTTACTCTTGAAACACCCGGTTTATGGGAAGTTTGAATTACTAATTCATCAGCAAAAAAAATATCATTATCTTGCACTTGAGTTCTTCCTGTAATTCTTGAATCAATATAAAAATCATCTTTTAAATAAGTAATTTGACTATTAAAAGACTGCGGGTCATTAA
This sequence comes from Prochlorococcus sp. AG-347-J22, assembly GCA_003279005.1. Lineage (GTDB taxonomy): Bacteria > Cyanobacteriota > Cyanobacteriia > PCC-6307 > Cyanobiaceae > Prochlorococcus_A. The sequence goes on from QCBY01000010.1 coordinate 14,171, forward strand.
CTACTTTTATCAATTTATCACCAAAAATTGCCTTTCCTATAGACTCAGAATTCTTTGAACGATTACCAATAACTTCATTTAAATTATTTTTATAGAAATTGACTTGATATACAATAGGTGCTTTTGATTCATTTGTTAAATCTTGAGAAGTAACAAGCCAATCACCTTCAAACCAACTAGGATAAATTAAATCTTTTGAAGTATCAGAAAGTTGAAAATTTGGTAAGTATAATTCTGGCCATGAATTTTCTCTATTATACAAAAACTCTCTTACATTCAAATCGTTAAAAGCAAATGCATTATTTGTTGAAAGCGTTTGAATAATTAGAAAAAGAACTAAGCAAAGACAATTTTGTATCATGTCAAATCCATTAATAAGATCCACAGATCATTTTGTTCTATTGGAGCCAGATTCAAAGGAAAAAATAGTAACTAAACAAGAAGCAATAATATGGTTAAAAAATTGGATCCCAAAGGTTGAATCTTCAACAATATATCAAAATCTAGATTATTCCAAAGAAGAATATTTTGAAGAATTATTAGAAAGTACTTATGAATTAGAAATAAAATTTGGATACGTTATTAAATGGTTTGCAGTAAGAGTTGACAAAGATTAATTATTAGTTTTTTCATGGATAGCATATATTATTTTTTCTGAAACTTCTTCTAAATTTTCATTATTAACTTCAATTCTTAAATCAGCCTGAGAATATAAATTTTTTCTAGATTTTAAAATATTTGTATATAAATTATTCAAATTTCCTTCTTGAAGTAAAGGCCTATTTTCTAAATCATCTTTTAATCTTTCAATAACAATATTTTTGTCTACATCAAGCCAAATTACTATTCCTTGCCTTAATATTCCCCAATTTTGAGGAGTTGTAACAATTCCTCCGCCAGTAGATATTACCAAAGAAGGAATTTTAATAGTTTCTTTTAGGCAATTTGTTTCTAGTTCACGAAACTCTTCTTCTCCACTATCAATAAAGATTTGATTTATTGTTTTATTAGCTAACCTCTCTATTAATGTATCTAAATCAATATATTTATAACTCAGTAATCTAGCCAGTATTGGACCAGTTTGAGATTTTCCGCAGCCCATCATACCTATTAAAAATATACTTCTACCTTGAATCTTTTTGATTGTTTTTTCAATAATGAATTTATCCATACAGACAAAAGTGTATATAAAACCTTAAGATAGTGTTAATGCAGACATTTATGGCTTCTACACTCACCAAACCATTGCATGGAAAGGGACGTGAATGCGTCATAACTCGACGTGCCTGCTTTAGTTCGAGTCATCGTTATTGGCTTCCTGAAAAAAGCTCGGAAGAAAATCTTTCTCTTTTTGGAAATTGTAGTATTGCCCCAGGACATGGTCATAACTATGAACTTATTGTATCAATGGGTGGTCAACTTGACTCGGATGGAATGGTCTTAAATCTTTCTGATGTAAAACATTCAATTAAAGACAAGGTTACTGGGCAATTAGATTTTCGTTTTTTAAATGATGTATGGCCTGAATTTAACATTCATCAAAAAAATGGCATACTTCCAACTACTGAAGCCTTAGTTAAAGTTATTTGGAATCGTTTAAAAGATGATCTACCTCTTACGAGTTTAAGACTTTATGAAAACCCAAATTTATGGGCAGATTATTATGGTAAAAACATGGAAGCTTTACTAACAGTTCAAACACATTTTGCGGCTGCTCATCGGCTAGCAAAAGAGGAGATATCTTTTGATGAAAACAAAAAGATTTATGGGAAATGTGCCAGAGTTAACGGACACGGACATAATTATCTTGTTGATATCACAGTTAAAGGAGAAATTGATAAAAGAACCGGGATGATATGTGATTTATCTTCTCTTCAAACCATTATTAATGAATTAGTTGTTGAGCAATTAGACCATACATTTCTAAATAAAGACATTAAATTTTTTCATACTTGTGTCCCTACAGCTGAAAATATCGCTCTATATATTTCAGATATTCTCAAAAAACCTATAAAAAATCTTGGTGCAAAATTACATAAAGTAAGACTGCAAGAAAGTCCAAATAATGCTGCAGAAATTTATGTTGATCAGAATATAACCAATTCATTAAATTTAAAATTTGAAAATAAATTAGTTACTAAAGCTTGAATATTCCAAGCATAGCGATAATAATCGCTTCTAGTTTAGATGGAAGAATTGCCTTCCCAAGTGGGGGAGAATCACATCTTGCGAGCAATAAAGATAAAAGAATACTAGATGAAAATTTATCAAATGTTGATGCTACAATTTTCGGATTAGGAACACTTAAAGCTCACCAGAGTACATATTTAGTCAAAGTTCATTCCGAAAATGGTGTAATAAAAATTTCAAAAAATCAGCCAATTTCTATAGTTGCCTCCAATAGTAAGAAATTTAGTAAAGATTGGAGTTATTTCAAACAACCAGTTAAAAGATGGTTAATTAGCTCTAACAAAAATAAAAAATTAAAAAATATAGATTTTGAGAAAGAAATTTACTACAAAAAAACATGGAAACAAACTTTATTAAGTGTTAAAAAATCTGGAATCAATCGTCTTGCACTTTTGGGTGGTGCAAAGCTTATCAATTCCTTTATAAAAGAAGATTTGATTAATGAAATCAAAATTACAATAGCGCCAAGAATTATTGGAGGAAAATACACATGGATACCTACAGAGCAGACAAACAAAATTTTTAATCTAAAACAATTATGGGAAATAAAATCAATTAAAGAATTAGGTGCAAATGAAATACATATTCATTACACAAGAAAAGTAGAAGATTACTAAAATAAAAATTATATGAACTACTTTGAGCACAAAATTGAAATAAAACTATCAATTCAAGAAATAAATAAAAAAAATTGGAATCAATTGAGGAAAGAAATTAATAATCCTTTTTATGAATGGGAATGGCTTAATAACCTTGAGTTATCGAAAAGTGTCTCAAGAGAAACTGGTTGGCAACCTTTATATTTTGTTGCTTATGAAGATCAAGAAATATGCGGAATCGCTCCACTTTTTCTTAAAAATCATAGTTATGGAGAATTTATTTTTGATCAATCCTTTGCAAGATTAGCGAAAGATTTAAATTTGAATTATTATCCTAAGCTCATTGGGATGAGTCCTTACAGTCCCGTTAATGGATATCAGTTTTTATACAAAGAAAATAAAAATAAATCAGAAATCACAAACTCATTAATAAATTATATTCATAAGTTTGCTTCAAAAAATAATATCTTGAGTTGCAATTTCTTATATGTAAACGAAGATTGGGGGAAGCATCTAAAAACCTTAGGATATCAGGAATGGATAAATACAAGTAGTGAATGGAATAATAATGGTGAAAATACATTTGATGATTTTTTATCTAGGTTCAATTCAAATCAAAGAAGAAATATTAAAAAAGAAAGAAAAACAATTTCAAAACAAAATCTCGAAATAAAAATTCACACAGAAGAGAGTATAAATCTAGAAATAGTTGAAAAGATGCATAATTTCTATGAACAACACTGTTTGAGATGGGGAGTATGGGGAAGCAAATATCTTACCTCTAAATTCTTCGAAAATATTCTTGAGAATAAAAAAAATTTAATACTTTTTAGTGCATCAAGAAATCATCCTAATAGGACAATTGCAATGTCAATGTGCGTAAAAAATGAAAAAAAAATATGGGGTAGATATTGGGGAAGTAAAGAAGAAATACTTAACTTACATTTCGAGTTATGTTATTACCAGCCTATAGAGTGGGCGATAAAAAATAATATTAAAAGTTTTGATCCTGGAGCAGGGGGTAAACATAAAAGAAGAAGAGGTTTTTTTGCTAAAAGCACAATAAGTTTACACAAATGGTTTAACAAAAATATGGAAAACATAATTACCCCTTGGTTGAATGAAGTAAATTTTCAAACTTTGAAAGAAATTGAGTTAGAAAATAAATCTATTCCTTTTAAATAAAACAAAAATTTATTTTCAAGAACATTGCTTATATTAAGAATATAAATTTATTACAAAATTTTGAAAATGGATATTAGTAAGATTTTGGAGAAAAAAATAGCGATGGATAATGATTTATCTAATAGATATATTGAACTCGACCCAAATGGATATTTCATTATAAAGATCGATTTAAATACAAAACAAATTATACTAGAACATTATTTAAATAAAATTAATGAAGAGGGATATGCACTAGATCCAAAAACTAATGAGCCAATAAAATGTGACTCAAAACAGATTAAAAGTTGCAATGAAACTTTCAAAGGAATAAGTGCAAAAGAGATTGGAATAGCAATAACAGAAAAGAGAAACGATCTTATATCTAGATTTGATCATGCCTTATATTTAGGAAGAGAATTACAAAAAGCAGAAGAATGTTTGTACAAAAATTTATCCTACATTCAAGATTAAGAAATTAAACGAAAAAATTCTAATTTTTATTAAAGTGCTAAATTAAATAGATATATATAAGAAAAATGAACATCATTTTCTATTTCGCATTTCTAGGATTTGGTTTTGGGGCAGCTTTCCTATTAGATAAACTCTTGAGAGCAGTTAAATTAATTTAGAGAAAAATTTATAAGGTGTTTATAACTTCTCCATATAAATCATATTCATCTGCAAAATAAATATTTGCCTCGACAAATTTACCTATATAATTACTCTCATTATCTTTAATAGATAAGATAACATTACCATCTACTTCAGGAGCGAAGTTATAAGAACGTCCTATTAATTCATTATTTTTAGATATTTTTTCTACTAATACTTTAAGTTGTGTACCAATATATAATTGATTTTTGTTCTTAGAAATTGTTTGTTGAATAGAAATTATATTATCTTTTCTAGCTTCAGCAACTTCTGAAGGTACTCTATTTGGTAAATCAAAAGCACTTGTTCCTTCCTCTGGAGAAAAAATAAAAACCCCAACGTGATCAAACTTATGCCTATGTAAAAAATCTAGAAGATGTTGAAAATGTTTTTGATTTTCTCCTGGGAACCCAACAATTAAGCTTGTTCTTAATACAGCAGTTGGAATTTGCTCTCTTATTTGACTTAAAATCGATTCATTTAAAGAAGCCTGCCAAGGTCTATTCATACTCCTAAGAACATCTGAATGACTGTGTTGCAGTGGCAGATCAAAATAGGGGACTATATTATTTGAATCTTTAAAAGCCTTAATGACTTCATCACTTAAACCAGTTGGATAAGCATAATGAATTCTTATCCAAGGAATTGAAACTTTTGACAGTTCTTTCAATAATCTTGCTAAAGAAGGTTTACCATAAATGTCTTGACCATAATTTGTTGTAATTTGACTAATTAGTATTATTTCCTGAATCCCTTGAGCTGCAAGATTTTTTGCCTCTGACACTATTGATTCTATTGTCCTACTGCGTTGAGGACCTCTCAACTTAGGGATAATACAAAATGCGCAATTATAATTACAGCCTTCAGCTATACGGAGATAAGCAACAAATTTATTTTTATCAACCAATCGTGGCATTTTTTCATCAGCAATAAATTCAGGAATTTTTGAAACTTCGTTAACAATTTCACCTTTCTCTACTCGATTTATGACCTTGGCTATTTTCTGATAATCACCAGTTCCTACTAAACCTTTTATTTCAGGCATTTCTTTTAAAAGTTCTTCTTTAAAGTGCTGCGCCATACAACCAGCGACTATTACCTCTTTGCCTTGATCTGTAAATTCAAGAATCCTTCTGATAGATTCTTCTCTAGCTGTCTCTATAAAACTACAAGTATTGACAACAACAACATTCGCATCATCAGTATTATTGCCTACTTGATATCCCTCCCTATTTAATAAGCCTTGCATATGTTCAGTATCAACAAGATTTTTCTCACATCCAACATGACTAAAAGCAACCTTTGAAAGTTTTTTATTTTTAGTTTTTTGATTATTGCAATTCACTGAATTTAGATATTTAATAAAAATAATTAATAAAGAAACTTATTTATAAGCCTACTTAAAATATAATATATAACTTAAATCCCGCACAATATAAACATTAAATCTCTATGGCCCTTGAAAGTTTTAAAAAGAGAAACAAAAAAGATTTAAGATGGCCAAAAATTATAATTGCCGTTCTTAGCACTATTGGATTGGTTGATACAGGTTCAATTACTTTAAAAAAATACGGATTATTTAACTCTCTCTCATGTCCTGGAATCAAAAATGGTTGTGAGACTGTATTAAATAGCCCTTGGGGTACCTTATTCGAGAATAATCAAATCAATGTTCCTCTCTCATTAGCTGGAGTAATTACTTATTCTTCAATACTAATCCTTTCAATATTTCTATCACTGAATATAATTTCACCTAAATCAAAATTAAATAAATTTATATGGTGGCTAATATTTTCAATATCTTGTGCTTCTTCTGTATTTAGCTTTCTATTGTTAAATATAATGTTCTTAAAAATAAAGGCTTATTGTTTTTTTTGTATTCTTTCGGCAATTTTATCTATTTCCATCTTTATTATCACTATGATTGGTGCAAAGTTTGAAAGTCGAGAACCTATGATCTATAGAGGATTTATTATTGCTTTAACAGTCCTTATTGGAGGATTAATATGGTCCAACAATGTAGACCCTTCTAATGCAATTGATATTTCCAATAACCCAGAAAAAGTATCACCAGCAATAACAACATCTAGCTCACCCCAAAAAGTTAAGTTCGCTAAATTTTTAAGCGATAATAATATTAAAATGTATAGCGCATATTGGTGCCCACATTGTCACGATCAAAAACAGTTATTTGGCAAAGAAGCAGTTAAAGAATTAACAATTGTAGAGTGCGCCCAAGATGGTAAAGATAATCAATATAAACTTTGTAGGGAAAAACAAATTGAAGGTTTCCCGTCATGGGAAATTAATGGTGAAATATATAGCGGCGTTAAAAATTTAAATGACTTAGCAATAATATCTGGATATGAAGGGGATTCTAATTTTTAATAGATCTCTTAGATATTTTTTGATTTAATTTTTGCCTAGTGTGACATTTCCAAAAGATATCTTTAGTAGGAAAATCATCCCTATAATGCCCTCCTCTACTCTCCTCTCTAAAAAGACAAGCTTTTAGTAAAAGTAATGTTGTGATTTGTCTATTATGTAAATCAAGCAAAAGATTAAGACCTCTCCTGTTTGGTTCACTTAATTTCAATTGTTGATCAATTTTTAATTTTCCAAGACTCTTAATCAAAGGGTTTATTTTCAATTGATCAATATCATCTTGAAGAGTTGTCAAAAGTTTCATCATACCCTTTTTATTACGAGAGACTCCTAAATTTGACCAACATAATTTTCTTAAACTATCAATCTTCTCCGAAAAACTTAGAATATATTCCTCCTGTGGCTTATCCATGAATAGTTCTTTAGTATATCTAGCTAATCTCCTTAATTTAAGAGAAGTGTTTAACTCGATAGTTGACATTTTTCTTGCAAATACAAGACATTCCATCAATGAATTACTCGCAAGTCTATTAGCACCATGTACTCCAGTAGAAGCTACTTCTCCAACAGCATATAATCCCTTTATTGTTGAAGATGCATTCAAATCTGTATAAACACCTCCCATCCAATAATGAGCAGCAGGTGCAACAGGAATCACATCAGTAAGAGGATTCACTCCATAATCTTGACATCTACTTAATATAGTTGGAAACCTTTCTACAATTTTTTCTGGATCAATAAATCTTAAATCAAGACCTACATGATCAACATTGTTTTTATGCATATTGTTCATTATTGCTCTACTAACTTGATCTCTTGTAGCTAGATCACCATTTTGTAAATGCTTTACAGGACTTTCACCATTTTTGTCGACAAGAACTGCTCCCTCTCCTCTTAGAGCTTCAGAAATTAAAAAACAAGGCGAACCATAAAACTTTAAAGCTGTAGGATGAAATTGAATAAATTCCAAATCCTCAATTGCAGCTCCTGCTTTCCATGAAAGAGCTATTCCCTCCCCGGAAGATTGAGCTGGATTAGTTGTATTAGTGAATAGGTGTCCACCTCCTCCAGTTGCCAAAACCACAGCTTTAGATGTAATCCAATATGAATTAGATCCATCGAGAACCTGAACTCCTCTACACTCTTCATTTTCAATAAGCAATTCAGTTACTCGAACACCTCTACAATGTAAGATATTTTTCTTGTTTTCAATATGGTCTTCTAAAACTTCTACAAGCGCTCTACCCGTTCGATCTTTTACATGTAAAACTCTTCTGCAAGAATGAGCAGCCTCTAAAGTTGTTGCTAATTGATCAGAGCTATGATCGAAAATCATGCCTAACTTTTGCAACCTATTAACACAATTAGGCGCTTCTCTTACAAGCATTTCGACAGCGGCTAAATCACACAACTCATCTCCAGCTTTTAGGGTATCCTCTACATGAAGAGCAAAAGAATCTTCAGGTCTAACTACTGATGCAATTCCTCCTTGCGCCCATCTACTCGAAGATCTTTTACTTGTATTTCTATTTAATAGAAGTACATTCAAATGTTCTGGCAATTCTAAACAAGTCATTAAACCAGCTGCTCCTGCACCAATTACAATTACATCCCATTTATCTATAGATATTGGTTCTTGCGAAAATGGGGGTCTTAACATTAAACCAATCCACTAAGTGTTGGTTGAATAATTGCCAAAAAAATAAAAATAGCATCAACAATTAAAGTAGTTTGTATAACATAACTTGATACTAATAGGGCCTTACCATTTGCAGAATTAGCAATTGCGTTATTAAAAATTTCTTTTGATATGAACCAAATTATTAAAGCAGTAAAAATTATAATAGACATAGATTTTAATTGAATAAGATTTTCGGAAGTTTTCTGAAGTATTAAAGGAGCATTATCAGAGTCCGCAGTAATAACCTCTTTCCATTGGTCCATTATTCCTGTCATAAATATTGTCATATCTGTAATCGCTGTTCCAAATAAAGAAGAAATGTAAAAACTTGAGCCAATTTTCCATTTTGTTCCAAGTCCTACCATAGCCAGAGGCAATGCTACCGCTTCAACAGGTATATGGAGAATAGGATAAGCACTTAACCAGCCCCAAAATAAGCAACCTCCAAGCCAACTGCCTGAGACTCCTAATAATAAGGAACCTACAATGAACCATTTATCTGTCTCTTCTCTGGATAATAAAAGTCCTGCAAAAAGAATAATAAAAGTAGCACAAAGAGCACTTATAGGATGAAACCTAACCCAAGGCGCTTGAACAAAAATTGGTAAAATTACAAAAAAAGAAGACCATAATCTCAAAGCAATGGGTCTAGATAAGAAAGTACTTCTAAAAACATCAAGTTGATTATGAAATCTAGGTTTCAAATTATCTTTTACTTCTAAATTTTTAGTAATTAATTCTTCCAATGCATTAAGGCTTTTAAAATGTTTGAATTAATTTAGATCGAGTTTAATAAAAAACAGATATCAAACTTTTATTTGAAATAAATTAATCATATTTAGTATTTTAAGAGTATTTAATATACTTTGAGTCTTATATAAGCTTACAATTAATATAGAGTGTAAAGTTTAGTTCTTTAATTGTGTGGAAAGAAATCAATTATAAAGAGAATTCTGATGATCTTTTGATTCCCAATATTAATTACCAAATTAATCCAGCAGAAATTGAGAGTGTTGAAAAAGATTCCATAGCTGAAGAAGTAGGATTTGAATCAGGTGATTCAATTATTAGTATTAATGGTAAAAAACCAAGAGATTTAATTGATTATCAGATCTTAATTAGTGAGGAAATATTAGACATATCAGTTATAGATAAAAAAAAGAAAATTCATAATATTAGTATTGAAAAAGATCAAGATGAGAATTTAGGTATTAATTTTAAAGATGCACTGTTTGACTCAATAAAACAATGTAATAATAAGTGTCCTTTTTGCTTTATAGATCAACAACCAAATGGTAAAAGAAAAAGTCTATATATAAAGGATGATGATTATAGATTAAGTTTTCTATATGGTTCATATTTAACACTTACAAATTTAAACAAAGATGACTGGAATAGAATATCCACTCAAAAACTTTCACCACTTTTTATTTCTGTACATTCCACTGATCCCAAAACTCGAGAAAAACTATTAAAAAATAAAAAAGCAAGTCAAATTCTTAATCAAATTGAGTGGTTAGAACAACATTCAATCCAAATTCACGCTCAAATAGTTGTATGTCCCAAAATTAATGACGATAAGATCCTAGAAAAATCTATATATGATCTTGCAAAATTTCATAAAAAAAGAATAAAAACAGTTCTATCTACTGCAATAGTTCCTGTAGGTCTAACAAAGTTCAGACCAGAAAATGATGGCTTAATACCAATTAATAAAGAATATGCAAGAGAAACTATCAAAAAGGTAGAAAAGATTCAAAACTCTCTTCAAAAAAGAATCGGAACTCGTTTTTGTTGGCTCGCAGACGAATGGTACTTAATAGCTGGTATAAAATTACCAAGTTATTCAACATACGAAAATATGCCTCAAGAATCTAATGGGGTTGGTTCAATTAGAAGTTTTCTTAAAACATTGGAAACCAAAACCAAATCTCTTCCAGTAAAAGTTAAGAAAAAAAGAAAAGTTAGTTGGATTGTTGGCAAATTAGTTTACGAAGCACTTCTTCCTATAGTGAACAAACTTAATAAAATTGATGGGCTTACAGTTAATCTATATGGTTTACCGAGTGTTTATTGGGGCCAAGATCAAGTTGTTACTGGACTTTTAACGGGTGAAGATTTAATTAATGGATTACTAGATAAGGATTTGGGAGAAAGTATATTTATACCATCAATAATGTTAAAACTTAACAGTGATTTATTTTTAGATGACAAAACTATTACAGAAATTTCAATGAAATTGAAAACTAAAATTCACGTTCTTGATGATACAAATGATATTATTAATAATCTAATTGGAAAATCTAATACTCAAAAATTATTAAATTATGCTTAGAAGATTTCTAAATCCAATTTTAATTTTTCCCCTTTGTTTATTCATTAATCCTCCAGAAACACTATTGAGTAAAACCAGAAATAATATTGAAGAAGTAATACAAGAGAACGAAAATCAAATATTCCTTAATTATTCAGAAATAGAAAATATTATTTTAAAAAATAATCAAGAACTTAAAGCATTAGAAAATTTAGTTTATTCATCAACTTTTAATCTCTCGAGCAAAATTGCAAAAAGATATCCCTCATTGGATTTACAAGCCAGTGGATTACCAAAATATGTTGCGGGCAAAAACTATAGTAGTGCTTCTTCTACAACAAAAACTTCCCAATTTTCATTAAATCCTTCACTTAATATTAAATTAGATTTAATAGATCCTCTAAGGGGATCTGAAATAAAAATAGCTAAAGATAATTATGCAATAGCAAAAAACAATTATGAGATTAAAAAAAAGGATCTTTTGCAAGAAGCAAAATCTAGGTACCACAAACTCCAAAAATCTTTTCAAGATATCAAAAACAAACAATTATCTCTTGATTTATCAACTACTAGTTTAAAAGATGCTCAATCAAAGTTTGATGCTGGAATAGGGACAAAATTTGAAGTGCTTGAAGCTGATGCACAATTATCAAGAGATAGGCAATCCCTAAATGAAAAAAAAATTCAGAATCAAATAAACAAAATTGCATTAAGAGAAATTTTAAATTTAAAAGGAGATTTTGCAATTAATCAAAAGCAAAAGTTAATAGGTTTCTGGAATCATAAATTAAATAAGAATGTAAACGAAGGTTTAATTAATAGTCTTTCCCTAAAAAATATTAATCTTAAAAAATCAATTAAACAAAATCAAGCAAATAATTTTTTGAATGCTTATAAACCAAATATTTACATCAGTAATACATTTACTAGTTCATTTTCTAAGGATGATTCATTCATAATTCAAATAGATTCTCCGAAATCTGGATCTTCATACACAAATACTATAAGCTTAAATTTTGGGTGGAATATTTTTGATGGTGGGCAAAATAGAAATTTATATAAATCTAGTAAAGCTGATTCTAAATCAGAAGATTACTCCTATAAAAATCTAGAGAATACTTTAAGAACTAATATTAATAAAGCGTATTTAAATTTAAAATTAAATGAAGAAAAAATCCTATCTTCTATGAAAGAAATATCCTCTACAAAAGAATCTCTTAGACTTGCGAGATTAAGATACGACGTTGGAATATCTACATTGAAAGATGTCCTTACAAGACAAAAAGAGTTAAGTGATGCTAATTCAAAAAATATTAATGCTATTTATAATTACAATTTAAATTTGGATGAATTGGAAAGATTGACTTTTCTTGAAATAAGTAATACTTGTAATAATAATGAAAATTTCAAAACAAATGACATTCAATCTGTTTGTAATATTTGAATATGAAAAAAAACCATTTAACCATTCAACAGTTAAAAGATTTAGATTCTTTATTTAAATTAGTTAGTTATCGGCAATTAAAAGATTTTGGCAATATCAGTGCAAGTAACAAATCAGATGGTTCATTAGTTACAAGTTGTGATTTATGGAGCGATAGAACGATTGTAGAAGCTCTATCAAAAATCGCCCCAGATGAAGGTGTCCTAAGTGAAGAGGGAGGGAAAATAGTTCCTAATACAAATGCTTATTGGATAGTAGATCCTCTTGATGGAACGACAAATTTTGCCGCAGGAATTCCATATTGGTCTATATCCGTAGCAAGATTTGTAGATGGTAATCCTCAATCCTCTTTTTTAATCATTCCTACATTAAAAATGAAATTTATAGCAATTAAAGGGAAGGGTGTTTGGCTCAATAATAAGAAGATAGAAGTTAAGGAACATAATCAAAGAAGTGAATGTGTATCATTATGTAGTAGATCTATTAAAATTTTACAAAAAAAACCTAATTCTATATTTCCTGGGAAAATAAGACTTCTCGGTGTATCAAGTTTAAATTTAACGAGTGTTGCAATGGGTCAGACTTTTGGAGCTATAGAGTCAACTCCCAAAATATGGGATATTGCAGCAGCATGGCTATTACTTGAAGAACTAAATTGCACTATTGAATGGTTAGAAACAAGCCCCATGCATTTGGCTGCGGAACTGGACCTAAAAGATATTAATTTTCCCTTAATTGCTGCTTGGACAAAAGAAAAAATTAAAGTTTTAAGACCATGGGGTAATTTATTAATAGAAAAATAGTTTAATTATAAATTTATAAAATACTTGAAAAATATTCCTATTAGATACAATAAATAAGACTACGGGAGAAATATTTGAGAAGGATTAATATGCAGCGCAGTTCAACATGGATTATCAAAAGTTTATGGGGAGCTTGTGAAAGATGGAGTAAATCAGATTGTATTGATTTAAGTGCTGCTTTTGCTTATTACACACTTCAGTCTTTCTTTCCGATACTCCTCATTTCTCTTTCAATAGCGTCCTGGTTTCTTGGAAAGCAAGAAGGTTTAGATCAACAAATAATATCTGTTGCAGCTCAAATTTTGCCTCCATCTGTTGTTGAATTAGTTGAAACAACATTATTTAAATTAATTGATCAAGGATTTGGGGCTGGAATTTTAGGAGCAATGTTTTTACTATTTACTGCAGGCAACGCCTACTTATCACTTCAACGAGGTTCAGATAGACTTTGGGAAGACCAGCTTCCCTCTCGGAGAGTAAACTTAAACTCTGCATGGCAAGAGCAAGCCTCAAAATTTCTTAGGAATAGAATTGAAGCTTTCTTTATAGTATTTTTTATAGGTTTGTTGATGGTAATAGATCAAATTAGTGCAAATCTTAGAATGATTCCAACTACTGTTTTAGAAACTCTCTCAAATTCTAGTAATTTTTTCTCTGATTTCTTTATGAAATTACCACTCTTACAAGTTGGTCAATTTGTTTTTCCATTTATGGGATTTTCATTAATGGCACTATTACTTCAAGCACTCTTACCAAGTAGAAAAGTTCCGTTAAAACCACTAATTCCAGGTTCCATTCTCATTGGAATTGGTCTAACTACTCTTAATCTCGCCGTTAGTAAAAGTATCCTTTCTCTTGGGGTAAGATTTCAAGCCTATGGTTTTATTGGAGGTTTTTTAGTACTAACTTTATGGGTATGGCTACTAGGAGTTATTTTATATTTTGGACAATGTTGGAGTGTTGTTATAGCTAGTATGTCTCTAATAAATAGAAGAAGGAATAATTAATTTATCAATAAAAATATGATATTTTTATTAAATGAACAAAAATTTATTAATCTATTCTTCAATATTTATAATAGTTATTCCCATTTTTGGACTTAATTTTTTATTACATTTGATAGGTAATATTTTACTACTTATATTTTTAGTTCCTCTTTTAATACTTTTGATAACGTTGATAAGTTTTAATACTTTAAAATCTAAAGTCAATATTTGTAATCAATGTGGGAATATAACATTAGGAGAAGGAAAAACCTGCCTAAGTTGTGGCGCAGATTTAAATGTTGTAAGTTCAAATAACTTCGAAAACTCTAAAAACCCTGGTGAAACAACTATTGAAGTAAAAGCGGAAGAAGTTAAATGATTAAACTAAAAATTAATCAATAAAGTTTTAACCAATTCCAATCTGTCTAAGAATACTTTGACCTGTGATCAATTCTGTACCTAAACCAATCAATATGCCTAGCATGGCCATTCTTCCATTCCATGTTTCTGCAAAATTAACAAAACCAAATCTTTGTTGATTATCCTCATTCATAATAGTTTTATAGTTTGAATTGTTTTATTTTAGCGCTCGAAGGTAAGATTTATGAAAAATAAATTAAGAGTTATCTAACATGTTTGATTCCATCAACAGGCTTATATTGATCTCCAGTTAATTCTTCATAAATGATAGCTGGTAATCCAGTCTCAAACATAGTTTGAAGTGCTTCTTTGAGCATTGGATTCCAACCCCCAGTACTAACTTTTCCATGTCTGACAGTCCAATCCCAAGTTCCTTGAAGATCTCTAGGCATTCTGCCATCTCTATCCCTTCTGGCAACTAAATCAAGAGATTCCACTAGACCAACAATTACTGGATTTTTTCCATAAGAAGGAGTTAAGCTTAACTCCAGTCTAACGGGGTCATCTTTAACCATTTTGAGACGAAACCTGGGTGGTAATTTTAGCGTTCTTATTACTCCAGAAACAATTTTGGTTCTTAATTCCAATTTTTTTTTCCTTTTAAATTAATAACTAAAATTTAGTCAGTTGTAGTTCCTTTCTCTTCTAGAGAAGAATCTGTATCATTAGAGAATCTTACAGTCAATAATTCTTCCTTAGTTATGTTTCCAGATTTATCAAGGAGTTCAGGATGAATAGTGTACTTTTTTTGTCTGATATTAGTAGTAAAGGGTCGATTCTTCTCTTTATCAAATGTGCTCCAACCATTTGACATTACTTTAAATGCTTTCCAAACTAGATAAGTTAGAGCTGCTGAATAAATTATTGGGAATAAGAAAGACATTAGACTTATTTTTTTTTATAGGATTATGATAGCTTGAAAAAAATTAAATTAGCTATTTTTAGTGAAAGAAATTCTAGTGATCACCAAATAATTTCAGATAATTATATACTTATTATTAATTGGGTAAAGCTTCACTAATGTTTTTGAGTGATTTAATACAAATAAAATCAAAAAAATCAGCTGTTAAAATATTACTATTTTTTTCATTTCTAACACATGTCTTAATAAACAAATCAAATATAATATCCCAGCCGCTTACAAATCAAAATCTTGATAAAGAATCTAAAATTTCAAGCATATCTTTCATAACAAAAGCAGTAAAAAGAACAGGGGCTTCTGTAGTAACTATTGACTCACAAAAATTTGTAAAGAATAAACAATTTTCGCGAAATTCAAGAATTTTCTTAGACCCTTATTTTGAAAGATTTTTTGGCTTAGAAATTCCTTCTGATAATCCACCTAGAATAGAACAAAGTCAAGGAAGTGGTTTTATATTCGAAGATGGTCTTGTAATGACTAATGCTCATGTTGTTAATGGATCGCAAAACTTAGTTGTTGGATTATCAAATGGAGCAAAATATAAAGGAAAGTTAATAGGGCAAGATGTACTGACTGATTTAGCCGTTATTAAACTTGAAGGGGAAGGCCCTTGGCCAAAAGCAATATTAGGTGATTCATCAAAAATAGAAGTTGGAGATTGGGCAATAGCTGTTGGTAATCCTTTTGGATTAGAAAATACAGTGACTCTGGGTATAATTAGCAATTTAAAAAGAAATGTATCCCAATTAGGCATATATGACAAAAAATTTGAATTGATTCAGACGGACGCTGCAATCAACCCTGGTAATTCTGGGGGTCCGTTACTAAATAGTGAGGGCGAAGTAATTGGAATCAATACTCTGATTCGATCAGGTCCTGGGGCAGGGTTAAGTTTTGCAATTCCAATCAATAAAGCTAAAAATATAGCTTCACAACTAATCAAAAACGGAAGAGTTATTCATCCTATGATTGGAATAAATTTAACAGACGAAACTTACTTTGAAAGTAATCAAAGTATCGTAAAAGTTGGCTATGTTGTCCCAAATAGTCCTGCCGATAAAAGTGGGATCCTTATCAATGATATAATATTAAAAGTAGGTAAAAAGGATATAAATAATTCATCAGATGTGGTCAATGAAATAAGTAAAAATGGAATTAATAAGTCTATAAATATAATTTTAAAAAGAAAAAATAATATTATTAAATTAAAAGTTAAACCGACTGATATTAAGAATTTATCAAGAAAATAAGTTTTTATACCTAATCATCTCTAAGTATTTCTACACATTTAGAGATGCAAATTCCATCATTTATATCACAACAGGAAATACATTCAAAATAACTTTCTACTGGATCAGAAGAAAAATAATTGCTTTCTTTTAAATCAAACTTTTTCATAAGTTTTTTTAATGAAATAAATTCGTAGTTAATACATTAATCAAACGAATGCAATGTGTAAAGATAAATAAGTGATCTTACCTAGGGGATTGTAAAGTTTTCTCAAACCATTATTTATGAATTAGAAAATTACAAATAAAACTCAATAGAAATTTTTATGTAGTTATTTTATAATCCTTTTTTTCTCTAAAAAGTATTCATAATTGCCATTAAAAGATAATATTTTAGAATCCTTAATTTCAATAATTCTGTTTGCGACTTTGGAAATAAAATATCTATCATGCGAAATGATAAAAACTGTCCCTTTATAATTATTAATTGCAAGTTCTAAATTCTCTTTAGTTTGAAGATCTAAATGGTTTGTAGGTTCATCTAGGAGTAAAAAATTACTGGGATTCATAATCATCAAAGCCAATGCTAATCTTGCTTTTTCACCCCCGCTAAGTTGTTCAACATATTTAAAAACAGAATTATTATAAAATCCAAATCCTCCTAAAAATGTCCTTACTTTTTGTTGCGACCATTCTGGTGCTTTTTCATATATTAAATCTATTACTTGTTTCTCAATAGCAAGGGCTTCAGACTGATTCTGCTCATAATAGCTTGTAATTATATTGTGTTTACCCAAAGTAATTTCTCCTATTTCAGGTTTAATTTTTTTCATAATCAACTTAAGCAAAGTAGATTTACCACATCCATTTGGACCTAAAATTGCTATTTTTTCTCCGGCAAAAACCTTTAAATTTACATCAAAAAAAAGTATTTTTTCTTCAAAGCTATGAGATAAATTCTTAATTTGAAGAACTAATTTACCAGAGCGAGGACAATCTGGAAAATTAAATGAAGGGAATTTTTTTATTGAAATAGGTGCATCAATTTTTGAAATCTTTTTTAATTGTTTTTCCCTGCTTTTAGCCTGTGTACTCCTTGTTGCACTGGCACGAAATCTTTCAATATATTTCTTTTGTATTTCCATCTCTTTTTGCTGCAAATCAAAAGCTTTTTTTTGAGATTCCTCATTTAAAGATTTTTGCTCGACAAAAAAAGAATAATTCCCATTATATGTTTCTGAAATTCCCCTTTCTATAAAAATAATCTTTTTACATAATTTATCTAATAAATATCTATCATGACTAATTAAAATGATTGCTATTTTCAAAGAGATTAAATACTCTTCTAGCCAAAAAATTGTTTCCAAATCTAAATGATTAGTTGGCTCGTCCAGTAAAAGTAAATCAGGTTTTTGCAAAATAATTTTTCCAAGAGCTACTTTCATCTGCCATCCCCCGGATAAATTAACTAGTAGTTTGTCAGCATCTTTCGGAGAAAAGCCTAGTTTTGGTAATATTTTCTCTACTTCTGCCTGCATTTGATAGCCACCTAAAACTTCAAATTTATCTTGATATTTAGCCAACTGATTTACAAGGTTGTCAAGTTTTTCAGAATCCTTACTTGAATCTAATAATTTCATTTGATTTTCAATTTCTGTAAGTTTATTTGCAACTAATTTAATATCTTTAAAAGAACTTTCTAATTCCTCTCTTACTGTTCGATTTGAATTGCAATCCAACTCCTGCTTTAAGTGGGAAATCTTAGGGGTTCCTTCCTTTAAAACTAATCCACTAGTTTGATCTTCCTCTCCAATTAAGATCTTAAATTGAGTGGATTTACCTGCCCCATTAGATCCAACTAAGCCAATTTTTTCTCCCTTTCTAATCTCCCAATTAATATTTTTTAAAACAACATCAGTGGAGTATATTTTGCTTATGTTATCAAATCTAATCACTTTAAAAAATTGAATTTACAAATTAAAGACTTTTACCAAAAAAATTTTTTGTGGAATAAAATTATCCTATGAAAAGAATAGAACAAATTGTAGTGATTTTCATAGCTGCAGCACTAGCTATACCAAGTTATTGGTTTTTTTGGACATTAGCTGGTGGTGGTGGATATAACAAAAGAGTAACTCCATTAAAAAATGAAGATAATACCTCTAAACCATTTACTAAAGACCTCCTCGAGCCTTAATTAACCACATTTTAGTTGCTGCGTCATCAACAGTTTCCAAATATTCGACAACCTCTTCTTTAGTTACTCGTATATCTACTTCTCTACCAATCTCGCAGATTTTTTCTAGAGCTAACTTTGGATTATTTAAAGCAATTAAAAATAAACTTTGCTTTTTTTTAGAGTCGTTCGAAATTAAATTATAGAGTTTTTCAGCATTACTATTCATCAGTTTTTATTAATTCATATCACTAGAATATTCCCTCAGGCTACATTTTGTTCTTTATGTTGCTTTATAGATAAATCATAATCATTATCTTTTATTTCTTTAGCTGAGGCATCCATCATACTTCTAGCATCCAAACACAAAACCTTTCTTAGCTTTGCAAAATTAGCAGCATGAGATACCCTTCCTTCTTTTTGGGCATAGTATTCAGAACGCTGAAGAATTTGATGAAGATGTGTCAATAAATACGGACTAATCACTGCTGAAACTAATACGTCACTATTTTCATTGTGTGAGGAATCAGATTGTATTAATTTTTTTTTCTTTTTATCAATATTTGATCTTTGGGACGAATCAAGTTTTCTTGAATTTTTCATAATGTAAGCAATAAACTAATTAGTCAAAGGCATCTATATCCTTACTAATAATATACACAAAGATACTATCCTTGACTAACTGTGTATACTTATAAGTAACAGTTATTCAAATAAACTAATGGCAACCCGCCAAAACTCTACTAATGGGAAGCCAAAATCTCCCAGGATACAAGTAGTTCTGCCTGAATTAATTTGTGAACAGTTAACAACCCTAGCTGAAAATGAATCAAGAACTGTTAGTAATATGGCAAAAGTATTGATTCAAGAAGGCATAAAAAATTATTTTGCAAGAGAGGCTAACTCACCTAAAGCAGACCCAACAACTAATACTGATATCTTTCGAAATACTTTAGAACGGCACAGTATCAAAAGATTAAAAGGAGCTCCTCAAAGAATTAGATACACCAAGAAATCAGAGAATAAATAATTAATTTTGAGGTAATTTTTGTAAATCTAAAGTTTTTCCCATTACTACCAAAATATTACCTCTTTCGAGTATATATTTTGCCGGGGGATTTACTGTTAATTGTTCTGCCGGTCCTGCAGCAAGTACGTTAACTAAATAATTTTTTCTTAAATTTAAATCTCTTAAAGATCTACCAATAAATTCCTCTGGAACTTTTATTTCGTCTATTCCAGTTTGATTATCCAATTCTAATCTTTCAATAAGATTGGGTCTAACCAATTCTAGACCTAATCTTTCACCTTGCATTCTAGAAGGAAAAACTACTTTATCAGCTCCTACTCTCTTCAACATCTTTTCATGCAAATCACTTGTAGCTCTTGCAATTACCCTCTTTACTTTAGTTCCCTCACTATCTTTAGCAATAAGTGTAGTAGTAATACTTGCTTCAATTGGCTCACTGATACCGACTACAACAGTATTCATTTCTAAAATACCTGATTCCTTCATTGATTCTTCATCAGTACAATCTATTACTCTTGCTTCTATGGAGGGTTCTAATTGTCTTAAATCATCAATAGCCTTTTCCGAAGAGTCTGCAGCTAAAACTTCTACACCATTATGTATAAGTTCTCTACAAACCGCCGTTCCAAATCTACCAACTCCCACTACAGCAAACGTTAGAGATTCTTCTTCTTTTTTTGGAGACCATTGCCACCAATCAGCCATAATAAATTTTAGTTTAAACTATACATAAAGATCAGCTTTTGGATAGCCAATCCTTTTTTGTCTTTCTATTCTACTCTTATATAGACCCTGCCATAATGCACTTAGAAGTAAAAGAATTCCAAGCCTCCCAACAAACATGCCAATAATTAGAATAAATTGACCGAAATGATTTAATTTAGCTGTTAAACCGATATCAAAACCTACTGTTGCAAACGCGGAAATACAAGTAAAAAGGATTTCTAAAAATGTAAACGATTCTTTTTTAATAAAAGTATTCGTAGTACTTAACAACATAGCCATAAAAAGAACAAAAAGTAAAGAACCAACAGTTATACCAACAGCCTTTAAAATAACTTTATCTGAAATTAATCTATTACTGATAACAACATCTTTTTGTCCTCTTAGCGTTGATCTAGTTGCTGCCATTAAAGCAATAAAAGTCGTAGTTTTTATTCCTCCACCAGTTCCACCGGTGCTTGCCCCGATAAACATCAATGTCATTAATAACAAAAGACCCGTGTCTGATATTGAATTTAAAGATACTGGGAAATTTGTAAATCCCGCTGTTCTTGAGCTTACAGTTTCAAAGATAGATGATAATAATTTCTCAAAGAAATTTAAATCAGTAAAAAATTGACTATTTAATAACGTCTCAGTTATAAAAAACCCTAGTGAACCAAAAACAATTAAGGAAAGGGTTGTCCTTATAACTAATCTAGAATGAAGACTCAATTTTTTATATGAAAGGTTTTTTCTATTACTCCATATATCGTCAATCACTCTCCAACCAAGTCCACCCATGACAATAAGAAAAACGAAAACAATATTAACCAAAAAATTTGTTCTATAGTCCTGGAGACTATTTGACCATAATGAAAAGCCTGCATTGTTATATGCAGATATGCTGTGAAAAATCGAAGACCAAAGTCTTTCCCAATTATTTTTAATATCTACAAATCCAAAAGAATATAAAACAGTTGCGCCAAAAGAAATGATACAGATTGCAGTAATGGCAATGCTTTGAAAAGTTCTGCCAATACCTCCAACTCCAAATTCATCTAGGGTCTTTCCTTTATCTAATCTTGTTCTAAGCTTTGTCCCCTTTACTACGAAACCTTGTAAAAATGTCGTAATGGCCATTAATCCTAGGCCACCTGATAACAACATAAAAGCCAAGAAAACTTGGCCAAAAAAATTTAAATCAACCCCAATATCAATTATAGTTAATCCCGTAACGGTTATAGCAGAAGTAGATGTGAAAAATGCTTCCCACAAACCAACCTTTGAGGATGAACATAAGGGAGAACTTAAAATTAAAGTTCCAAAAAAAATAATAAATAATCCAGTAACAATAGTAAATTGAGGCACAGATAGTTTTCTGTAAGCCTCTTTTAACTTATAAACATTACGTGTTAATTTCACTTTACTTATCGGAAATTTAAAATTATCAATGCAGGCACTGTAAATGACATTATAAGTGTTAATCCTGCTCCGTATTTTGCAATATCAAAAAATCTATATCTTCCTGGACCGTAAACCATTAAATTTGTTTGATAACCCATTGGAGTTAAGAAAGATTGACTTGCTCCAAATAAAACAAGCATTATTAAAGCGCTTGGTGAAATGCCTAAAACATTTGAAAACTCGATAGCAACTGGCAGAATCAGAGCAACAGACGCAGCATTACTAATAAATTGAGTAAGGATAACGGTCGATACAAAAATTACTACTAGTGCAAAATACAAAGGCAACCCATCAAGAGCAAAATTAAGATTGAATGCAATTAAATCTGCTAATCCTGTTACCTGCATAGCAACACTAAAACATGATAAGGATCCCAGCAATAAAATAACGTCTAACCTAATTGATTTTTGTATCTCTGCAGGTCTTAAACATCCAAAAGCAACCATTGCAATAACTGCTAAAAGAACTGAACCTACTAATGGAATATTAGTTACAGAAGGTAAAACAACCATCCCTATCGCAATTGCAATCGATATAGGTTTTTTTATCAAGACGGGTAAATCATCTTCGAATTGATCTAAAACAAGCAAATCATTACTGGCTTGCAAACCTCTTATTGAATCTAACGGCGCTTGCAATAATAAAACATCTCCAGCTCGTAAAACAGCTTGGCCTAATCTCTCCTGAACAGTTTGTTGACCTCTTCTTAGTGCCAAAACTGTTGCATTATGACGTTGCCTAAATCTTAATTCTCTCAAACTTGCACCAGCCAGAGTTGAGCCAGCTGGTAAAAGAGCTTCAAACGTTTTAGTACCTTCATCATCTGAGAAAATATTAGCTCCGTCAAAAGATGTTTTATTTTCCCCCAACTGAATGGTATGTTCCTGCTGCAGTCTAAATAAGTCAGCCCTTGTAACGCGGATTATTAATCTATCATCCGGTTCAATCTTTATATCAGCCAATGGTGGAAGAATAACTTTTCCATTTCGTTGCAATTCGAGAACATCAACGTCAAATCGTCTTTGCAATCTACTATTTCTGACAGATTGTCCAACTAATTCTGAAGTAGAGGGAATAGTAACTTCAGTAAAGTAAATATTCATGTCCCCATTTTTAATAAACTCCTTATCTCTCCCTCTATCTGGCAAAAGCATGTCAGAAACTAGGATCATATAGGTTGTACCTATAAGCCACACAGGAATTCCAATTGAAGTCAGACTAAATAATTCCAAAGCACCATAACCTAATTGTTGACTAATATCGCTTACAAGAAGATTTACAGAGCTACCTAATAATGTCAGAGTTCCCCCTAGTAAAGTCGCGAAAGAAAGAGGTAATAAAACTTTTGATGGCGATATATTTCTCCGCTCGCACCAACCTTCAATTAAAGGTAACAAAGAGGCTACTACTGGAGTATTAGGGACAATTCCAGATATTGGAGCAATCAAAAAAGCGATTAAAGAAATTAATTTCCTTGGCGTTCTAATACTTTCAGAAGAGATCAATTCTCTTACTCTATCTAAAGCACCACTTTTGAATAATGCAGAGGAAACTGCAAATAAACCCATAAGGGTGATTAAGGAGGGGCTACCAAATCCAGCTAAAGCTTTTTCAGGAGAAAGAACCCCTGTAGCTATAAATATTCCAACACATAACAAACCAGTCAATTCTGGCGCAATAGTATTTTTGATAAACAAAATTATTGACATTATTAAAACAACTACCGTTATTAACGCATCAAAATCATTACTAACTACTGAAATTAGATTCATATGAAACTTATTTAACTCAATATACCCAAAAACAATATTTCAAAAAAGTTTAATTAGAATTATCTTTTTTAAGAAACTTTTTAACAATAGATTTTTTTTGGAATATCCATGAAGATGCAGATTTTAAGCTCTCCGTAATATCAGGCAACTTAGAAGCATATATAAGTCTTCTTGCTTCAAAAGCCAATTTCCCAGATAAAGTAACCCCAAGCCCAGAAATTGAAGCTTCGCCTATTCCTAAGCTAATCATTTCACCATTATCTTGAAATTCAAAGGGTAAAGGATCTTTTCCTTGAATTAATAGTTCTAGATTTTTTGCGAGATGATTTCCTTGTTGCATAGCGACCTGAGCAGTTATGGGTAAATCCTCCATTCCCTCAATAACTGAAATATCGCCAATAGCAAAACAGTTTTTATGGTTTTCAATTTGCAAATTATTACTAACTAAAATTCGTCCAAATTTTTTTGTTATTTGATCAGTCTCTAAGTAAGACAAATTAGGTTTAACGCCTGCAGTCCAAATAACAATATCTTTATCCAAGGAAGTTATTCCAACCTCACTAAAAATACTAATCTTAGTTTCTGAGACTTCTTTAACTGTGGAATTCAAAAGAACGTTGATTTTTCTTTTTTTTAATGCCTTCTCTGCTTGTTCTCTATTAAAAATTTTGTTTTTATTGAGGATTTCGTTTGATTTTTCTATTACATTAATTTCAAATTGGTCTGTAAATATATCTTTAATTTTGCATGCCAACTCTATGCCAGAGGGACCCCCTCCAACTATGAATAACTTTTTATGCAACGCAGTATCTTGTGATTTTTTTAAAAAAGAATTTAATTTATTTAGATCCTGAACATCATTAAAAAAATAACAATTTTCATCTATACCTTTTATTAAAAAACTATTTGGAATAGATCCTGTACAGATAACTAGATACTGATAACTTAATTTTAAATCGTCACTAAATTCAAGAATATTTTCTTTGAAGGAAATCTTGGTTAAACAATTTCTTAAAAAAGTTATACCCGCATCAGAAAAAATATTTGCAAATTTTGGAGTGGCTTCCCAACTTCTTATTTCTTTACTTAACACTTCGTACATTAAAGGTTTAAATATAAAGTTAGTTTCAGAATCAACCACAATAATCGGTAAAGAAGGATTAAGATTCTTTAAATTCAAAGCAAATGTCATACCTGCAAAACCTGCTCCAACTATTACTATTGGTTTTTGTATTGATTTCATTAGAGAGGTATTGTTATGCGTAAATGTATTATTAAACTATACGAATAATTTTTAAATTGAGCGAAATAAAATTAAACTCATAACCAAACTGAAGAATGATTGAAAAAATCGACAAAGATATTCAAACTAACTTGAGGAAATATAATCAAGAGCTAGTAGATATGACGCCTCAAGGAATGCTTGCATGGGGTTATGAAAAGTTTGATAATCAATTTGCTATTACAACAAGTTTTGGCATACAATCATCAGTCCTTTTAGATATGGTCAGTAAATTATGTCTACAAAAAAAAATCAAAATATTTTGGATAGATACAGGTTACCTTCCTCCAGAAACATACCATTACGCTGAAAAGCTTATTGATAATTTATCCTTAGAAGTTGAAGTGCTGCAAAGTGAATTATCTCCAGCAAGAATGGAGGCTAAATACGGAAAACTTTGGGAAACAAATAAAGAGAGTGATTTAGATAAGTATCATGAATTGAGAAAGATAAAACCTTTAGAAAATGGTCTTGAAAAATATAATATTTTCTGCTGGGCAAGCGGTGTTAGATCAAGTCAAACAGAAAATAGGAACAAAATGAAATTCATAGACGTAATTCGTCAAAGACTCTCTTTAAGACCTTTATTAAATTGGACAAATAAAGATATTTTTTATTATATGGAAGAAAATAATTTACCTGCACATCCACTTTTTATCAAAGGTTATTCTTCAGTAGGTGATTGGCATTCGAGCAGTCCTGATGGTAATGAAACAAAGGGCAGAAATACAAGATTTGGCGGAATTAAACAGGAATGTGGAATACACACTAACAATTAAATTGATCATATAACAATGGTCTCAGATATAAATTTTTTATTAGTAGGCAATAGTCGGCTTCATTGGGCAAATTATTCTAAAAATCAATTTAAATTCTTCCATACCAAAAAGGAGCAAAAAATTCCCGAAAATATAGACCTTGATCAATTAATTTGGGCTTCTGTAGGAAAACTACCAAATTTTTTGCTGAAAAAAGAAAATGAAATAAAAACTAAAGATGTTCAGTTATCAAATCTTCCTGATTATTTTGGAGTTGATAGAGCCCTTGCCTGTATTGCCGCTTTAAAAATTGTTGAAAACCCTTTCAAAAAAGATTTGCTAATTGCAGATTTTGGAACAATATTATCAATAACGAAATTAAATGCAGATGGGTCTATTATTGGAGGTCAACTTCTTCCAGGTTTTCTAACACAATTAAAATCAATGGAACAAAATACAAAAAATCTTAAAGTTCCCAAAAAATATGATATTCCGATCAAAGATTTTTTAATTAATACAGAAGAAGCAATCTTAAAGGGAGTGATCAACTCTCTTACTGGCGCAATTAATAATTCATTTAATCCAGAAAAAGATATTTTAATCATTTGTGGAGGAGACTCTCAATTACTCACAAAATCTCTAAAGAGTCAAAAAGAAAATATTATCAATGCTCCTAATTTAGTTATGGAGGGGATGATTATCCACCACATGTCCATTAAAAAATTAGCTTAACCCAAGGTCTGCAATTATATGATCAGCCATTATTGCTGCTTTTACCTTTAAGTAAATTTTTTCGATGTTACCTTCGGTATCAATTAAAAAAGTATTTCTCATCATTCCCATATATTCTTTTCCCATGAATTTCTTTAGTCCATAGCTATCGTAATCAGAAGAAACTTTAAAAGGTTCAGGATCAGTTAAAAGAATAAACGGTAAATTAAATTTTTCTATAAACTTCTGATGAGATGATGCATTATCTTTACTAATACCAAGCACAATAATATTATTTTTTTGGAGTAAATCCCAATTCTCTTTAAAATTACATGCTTCTTTAGTACATCCTGGAGTATTATCTTTTGGATAAAAATATAGTATTATTCTTTTACCCTTAAAATCACTAAGAGAAACTTCTTTCTCAAAAGAATCTTTTAATTTAAATTCTGGTGCTTTGTCGCCAACCTTAAGAGCCATTGAAATTATTAAATGAGTATGAATATAAAATACCAAAAATTTGGTTTTATGAGATTAAAGGTGTGCAAGATGTCGCAACTGTAGAAGAAATCAAAACTGCAAAAAACCTAACAAACTCAAGATCAAAGATTTTCTTAGAAACAAGAGCTTATTTGCGACAATCACTTTCAACACTTTTTGATTTAGATCCCCTAGAAATTCCAATTAATGCACATCCTGGAGAACCTCCAAGTTTACCCTCTGGCATGGGAAATATCAGTTTAAGTCATTGTAAAGATGCCATTACTATAGTCTGGCATAAAGGCAAAATAGGTATTGATATTGAGAGAACAGATAGAGATTTTAACCATATAAAATTTGCAGAAAAATATTTTTTTCATACTAATCAGTCAAACCATAATAGTTATTTAACAAAAAATATGATATTAAATCAATGGTGTGCTGTTGAAGCGGCTATAAAATGGGATCATGGAAAATTAGCTAAAGATATTAACAATTGGCAATTTTTTGAAAAGCCAAAAGAGTTAATTCATAAGAAGAAAAACATACATTTAAATTATTCACAGATTAAATTCCATAGTTGGACTATCGCTTTAGCCTACGAAGAAAAAAATTCTTTTAATCCTGAGATTATTTGTTGTTCGAAAAATTTTTAGTTTTCTTTTCTTCTAAGCAGTTTTTCATATTGAGTTTTTTCCCATCCATTATTTTTTGGTTCCCACATTTTTAAACCTCTTAAAGATTTAGGAAGATATTCTTGCGCGACCCAATTACCTGGATAATTATGAGGATTGACATAACTATTAGAATTATTTTTTAGATGAAGTGGAACATCAAAAGCATTGCTAGATTTGATTGTTTCAATTGCTTTAAAAATACTTTTCGTACTATTACTTTTTGGAGACATAGCTAAATATAAAGAAGCCTGCGTTAAAAAATATAATCCTTCTGGAAA
>QCBY01000011.1 GCA_003279005.1 Prochlorococcus sp. AG-347-J22
ATTAGCGGTTAATTAACACTAATTAATTTCGACCTTCCTTTCAAAAAATTTGGGTAGGCTATAAAAATTAAAAAAGACTATCAAACTCTTTTTTTATAACTTTAAATTCTGAATTTATATCATTAAATATTCCATCTACTTCATCTTTTAAATCTTTAAATTCATTAATTGCTTCTTTACTTTTCTCTAAAAAAATTGATTCAAAAGTTCCAGGATTTAATCTCTCAATCCAATATCCTGCGTAACAATAAACCTTATTAGGCACAAGTTTTAATATTTGAGAATTCCTAGAAGTTTTATATTGATCAATCATCTTGTTTATTAAAAGTCCTCTAGTTTTACTAACCCCAAATTTTAAAATATCATTTGAAATTGACGTAAATTTCTGAGATGCATTTTTCCGCTTATATATTGAATTCCTAGAAAGTATCTTTTCAAGAGAGTAACAATAATCAAATAGTTTTGTATTTTCTTTTTGTGAAGGGTATGCAATGCTAATTAAACTTAAGAGTAAAAAAGAAGTAAAAAGTAATTTTTTAACCATTATAAATCTAAGACTTTATTTTTAAAGTTTCCCAAGATCTCTCAAAATTAATAGAATTGCAAGAATTCACTCTTCAAAATTAATTTCATGAAAATCTTTTACGTCTTCATATAGAGTACTAAAAGACTTTTCTATTAAGTCCTTCCCTTTCCTAGTAAGTTTTAAAAGTGTTCTTCTTTTGTCAGTTGGATCTTGCACTTTAGAAATTAAACCTAATCCTGCCTTACCAAGTCTGTGATACCTGCTTATATAATCTGTCATCCTTGAGGCGCTAGCTTTACTCATTTTGAAGTGATCTTCAATATCCTTTTTACTACAATTCTGATAGGTTGCTACATACCAAAAAACTGCCATTGACTGTAATGGAACTTCCTGAGAATTATCCAACTGCATGAACATATGTAGGACCCGTAAAAGGTTATATGATTCATTATCAATCTTAAGTAGTTCTTCTAGTTTTGCTTGTGTCATTTCTAATAAATTCCTCCTTCAATAGCAAAAAGATTAAACCATATGATTTAATCTTTATTAAAAGATCCATCTATGGATCATTTTACTATAAACTCTACATCAATATCCCTTTTATTATGAATCAGTCAATAAATTCGATATAAATCTAAAGCTAGAAAATAATACGGAAAAATCAAAAAGAAAGAGAAGGTCAAAAAGGAAGCAGAATTTCAATACACCTAATTGAATGTTAATGATTTTTGGTTTTATTTATTTAAGAATGGTTTTATCTTTTTAAGGCTAGGTAGGTGGTGATTGCAGTTCTAAAAAATCTGAATTTATTAAAAAGTCACTTTAAAAATTGAATAAAAAAATAAACATGAATATTAGATCTTTTATCTTAAGTAACTGGATCCACGGTAAGTAAGCTTTATTATCTTTTCTTCTTGTTTCTTACAATATACAAATGACTTGCCATTGAAATACATGTTTACCATGATGCAGCTCCTGAAATTGCTCAAGTCCCCGTCCTATGGCTTGAATCTTACTGCGGTCTATCTAATGGTAGATCGGACGATTTAGTAGCATTTACTACAATTTATTTATAAAATAAATATATTTAGTTGTCAACCTCTAAGTATAAATAATCTTCAAATTCAATTTTAACTCTCTTCTTAAAAACCCTTCAAAAAGAAAAAATAACATGTGGTTTAGAGAACCCCTATAAAAATAGATAGAAACGCTAAAGCAACTCAGATTGGGCAATGAAGGAATGCCATTCTTAATTTTCTAAAATGAATTTCAATTGAGTCTAGGCTATATAAATATCAACTACTCTTTTTACTAGTTTGAAAAATCTAACCATCTAATAGTAACCCTATTACAAATTTCGATAACAAATATAACTCTTTGTATTTATTATTAATGCGCAAATATATTGAATTTATTGATATCACATAGCCCTGGTAACAAATTTAAATAACAAAAAACAGTAATTATGTTTAAATTTTCTAAAAATTTTTAACTTACAAATGGCTTATTCAGAAAGAGAAATGCTAATAGGTGGTCTAGCTCATGTTACTGTTCTTAATTTTATAGCTTGATGGAAAATAAGAATCAATGCGAGATTGATGACCTTAATACTAACAATGAATTTGAAAATAATTAATTGATTTAGTAAATTTCATTACTCAATAAAAAGTAAAATTTAAAATAGAAGTTTTCCAAAAAGGATTAAGAACAGTAGCTAAATTAATAAATAACTATAAATATAATATCTAGATAAAAAGATGGAAAAGAAATTCTTCAAAACTACTTTATTTGTAGGCGCTATTTCATCTTTATCCTATTTAATTATTATTTTTATTAGGAACTATAATAATCCAATTTATATTGAAGAACGATGTACAGTGAAATTTCAAAAAGACGTTAAAAAAGGTGCTGGGAAATCAGATGAAGAATGGGGTTCAAATATGGACATAGCAAGTGAAAATTATTTTGAATGTTTGAAAATTCCTTAAAAAATTCTAAATTTAATATGAAAAATACAAATCGTTTCTTTGGTAGAACTACGCCAAGAAAGATTATTTTTGGCCATTATCTAAAGTTTCTTTAATTAAAATTTTGATCTAAACTTAGAAGATAAGACCCTTTTTTTTATGACTTCCTCAAATTTTATGAATGTTGTACGATTTAAATTAAAGTCAGATTGCGTAGATAAGTATTTTGAAGTTATTAATAAAACAAATTTTGAAGGAATGACACAAAGGTATATCGCTCAAACTGGCACCTATGATTACTGTTTTGTCGGTATTTGGAAAAGTGCAGAGGCTATAGCAGCCCAAAGACCAGCAATGATTGCCCATCTTGATGAAGTTAGGAGATACATGGAAGAGTTATCTCCTGAACTTGGAGTGACCGACCCGGTCTCTGGAAATATAGTTTCTAAAGTTGGTTTTCATGATAAGTAGTTTGCCTAAACTTCCTGCGCCTAGAATGGTCTTATTGCTTTTAATATGCTCCTTGATGGTTTAATTATTTACTTTCGCAAATGAAAGGCATATTAGTAGTAACTCTGGTAGTAATCATTGACAGTCGATTTAAAATAAAGAGTAATTAGTATCTTTTTAATGACTAAATTTTCTTCTCAAGAAATAGAAAGTCAATACAATTTAATCAAAACACTTTTATCTGATCCTGAAAAGTACAAAGATGCGATAGATACAATTAAAAAAGATATTGCATATATGCCATTAGAACTAAAGAAAAAACTTGAAAGGGAAAATATTACTTTTCTATAATGATATTAATTAACCACAACTTCAGAGACGCACTGAATCAGTTAATGGCGAGTCAGTAGTTTTTTCATTTTTTGAACATACTCATCAAAGAAATTTGAATCTTTTCTAATGAGCAAAAGTCTGCGGTAATGGCTACCAATTTAATAGCAAGAATAAAAATTATCTTCGGTAAATTTTGATGCTAAATATTTTTTGAATGGAGCTAAAATGACTTTAAGTATTAATTAAAAAAATGAATTCAGCATTTACAAAAGTTTCAAATTTGAAACTTAACAAGTTTTCTAAAATAACTATTTCTCTTGCATCATCAACTTTCTTCTTATACGCATTAGGTCAATCACCAATTTTTAAAAATATTTTTGCAGGTTTCTTCACTTGTTCTGGCTAAGTACAATAATTTTAGAAGGGAAACTGAATAACTAGAAAAGATAGTGCTTGTAGTCATTCTAAAATAGATATTTTAAGTCAATTTTTATGGAAAATAAATTTTACCAATGGTGGGAAAATCATAGAAGTGTAATAACTATAGGTTTATTCCTATCAATTTTTGCCTTTTATCTTAGAACCCCTTTTGATAAGGAAGCAAAAATAAAAGATACCTGTGCAAAACTAAATTCAAGCTATCAAATCAAAGGCGATGAAGCAATGAAAAAACTTAGTTTAAAGGAAGTAAAAGATTTCAATAATCGCGAATTAGCAAACTATTACTGTGAAAGATATTTAGGTATTAAATAAGAAAAACTGAGACGAATTTTATTTGCGCTTTTATTATTTATAGACCTGATATTTGTGAAATAATACAATATCTATTCAAAAAAAGAACTCTCTTTTCATCACAAAATAAAATTATCTGCTTTAATTAACTCTTTAACAATTAACTCAGGTTTAACAAACTTTATATTGTATGCATCTATAGGATTCCAATCGAACCATCTTAATTAAGCAAAAATTAACGAGACATTTATCACAATTTTTGAATTATTTTTTTGATTGACAGTCCATCTAAACTGAAGAGATAAATTTCTCATATTCAATGGCAAATCCAGATCAAAAAACGTTATTACTTGAGGAGGCTTATGAGGAAATTAAAGAAATTTGTACTAAATTCCAAGACGAATCTGGCGCTTCAGATATGGAAGTAAAAACTTTGTTAAGAGAACTTGCTAGAGTTTGGGAAAAAGAAAATTAAATGGAATTACTACATCAAATATTTCCGCCCTGGCATATTTATCTGGATGTTTTTCTTATTGGTGGTGGTTTATATACTTACTTAAGAATTACTAAAAAAATAAATTCAAAATAAATGAAAAGCTTAATTTTATTTATCCCTTTTATAGCTTTAATATGAGGTTGCGATAATTCATCCAAAAAAATTGATACTCTTGAGATTTCTGAAACCCAAAGACAAAGAGAAGTTTGCCTAAATTGGTATGGCTATAGAATTGATACCAAGAAGGCAATTAATGATTTAAATCTTTAAAGTAAAACGGAATCAGAATTAATGACATATTGTGATTTCTTTAAAAATGTAGCTGATACAAAATAGAAGAAGAGAATTCAGTTGATAGATTTGAAAAAATTGCAAAAAGTAAGCTTTTCAGCTATTCCCAACCCTTTTCTGCACGTTGAATAATCCATTGTGCGAGAATCTTATATTTTCCGTCCTTTAATTTATTTTTACAACCTTTCATATACCCAATCCCCTCATTTGCGACTTTTGCTCAAACGATTGTTTTCTCTACTCTCTTTGCTTGGCTTTTTATTGTAAAAAACTCTTAGATATTATTTATAAGGTATTAATGAAATTAATTATAAAACTAATTGGGAAACTTGGTCCTCAAATAAAGTAATTACTCATATTATTTTTAAACGTAATTTCTCGCTCATCCTTAATGCATTCTCCTGCCGGGTAGCTTATAACCTTTTTTGATATAGCACCGATACCAATGGCTATTATACAAATGCCTAATATTGCTAGAGATCTTTTGCTTGCAAATAGAGATTTCATTGAGATTCTGTAATCATTAAATAATATAAAAATTTAATTTCGTTTTTTGGATTTTAAGCAACTTCAATGGGTGCCATTGTTAATCCTCTACTAAGCAATTGCTGGTGATAAAGTTCTGCTTGTTCAAGATTCCCTCTCCATACTTCTGCCAAACCTGAGTTGTCAACTTTAATAGCAAGATCCCATGATCTTTTTTCACTCATTCCTGGAATAATTGTTAGAAGGCATTTTGCAACATGTTCAAAAGTGTTAAAATTATCATTTAAAACTATTACTCTTGCTTCCGGGTGTCTTGTTTTATTTGTCTTTGGTTCTAAGACTGTTGTGGGTAATGCGGTAGAAAAGTCCATTGTTACTAGTTTTTAAACTTTTAATCTACAATTTTTCAAATTCTAGTTGTCTTTCAAGTCAATGTATGGCTGACCAAGTTGCGGTTTACCGCTAAGACAATAAAATTATTTGCTTTATGTTTGGTGGAGTCAAATTCTACTTCTTCAATAATTTTCCAAGTGTTAAAGTATTAAATAAATTATTCATTTACACCGATAACAAGCAACTATCTTTTTTGACAGTTGATTTTGAATAATCAGAAATTTTAATCTTTGATTGCTAAAACCAAAAAAGTTAAATCTGGTACTGACAAATACTTACAAAATAAATAATATAAGTTTAAATATTTTTCTAGGTATTCAAATTCATGATAAAAAATTTATTAATAGCATTTGCATTTACATTGATGCTTATCAACCCAAGTATTTCAATAGCGGCAGAATCTCCTGTTGATGTACAAGAGGTTTTTGTAGGATCTGAAACTATGGATGGTGATGCTCTCAAATATCCAAGAGGAAAAGCTGAAATAAGACTGCAAAGAGTAGAGCTGGCTGACGGAGGCATTGTTCCGCTTCACTCTCATCCAATTCCTTTATTAGGCAATGTTGAGCAGGGCACGATAGTTGTCAAAAGAGAAGGAATGGAAGAAATTACTTATACAGAAGGTGATTCTTTTATAGTTGGACCAAAGACGCCAAAACATACGATGGGTAATGCTAAAAGTGATACTGCAATAGTTTGGTTTGCAGCAATAGGAGCAAAAGATGTTCCAATCCTAATTCCAGCAGAAGAATAATTTTATTTTTAAACCAATTTTTTTAATTTACAGTTGATCAAAAAAAGGAGCTGATTGCTTATTTTTTTTATGATGACTATGGGACAAATTTATTAAAAATCTCCTCTTTTATATTATTCCAAAAAAACCTCATAACTTTTTTTATGTCCATGTGCTTGTGATCCATGATCATTTACCTCCATTAAAGAAGACACATTTGGTATACCTGGAACAGAAATAATTGCAATGATTTCAGTTTTCTCATAATCCATTGAAATTAGTAAAAAATTTTTGACAAATTAAAAGTACATCGGATCAGCTATCAAAGAGATCTCAAGGATTAGAGATTTTTAACCCAAAGTTCACCAAATTTTTCTCTTGAAAGTAGATTATAAATAACTTTCAATTAACTTCTCCTTACCCAATCTGGAGATCCACTAAACCAATCAGCAATATCATCATTTCTGGGATCAAAATGATTTTCGTTTTCTAAACCATCAAGTCCAAGATTTTGGATCAATCCATTTATTCCATCTGAATTTTGCTTTCCATATCTTCTTAAACTATTAGCTTTCTTAAGCCATGTCCATATAGTTGAATTATGTTTAGCTAACTTTTCTACATAAATTCTTTCCTCTAATAAAACCTCCTCATCTGCAGAAATCCTTTTAATAATGTCTTTGATCTTTAGACGAGTTTTGTTTGTTAGAAACATATTTATAAAATAAGTTAATTTTTTATAGAAGTTTTTTCATTGAATGTCTTGTCAATATTTATTTCAAGAAAAAAGATGTTTTAGGTGGGTTTCAAGGAGAAAAATATTCATTTAAAAACAGATATATTTTTTTGGTAATAACGACTACTTAAGTTGATTTGTATAACTTATCTTTAAATAGCTCTTATATAAGATTCTTTAGCAAAATTAAGATTTAATTTATAAAAAAATTAGGAAAATTTATTTTGAAATTCGATCGCAATAAGTTAATTTAGTTCATAACACTTTTTACTTTCCTAGGGAATAACTTTGATGGATAGTCAATACATATTCAAAGAAGCTTTCCAAACTTTACTCAAACCCTGAATTTTCGCTGGTATTCTTTACTTTAAAAGGGAACTAGCTACTTGTTAATGAACTATGTAAAATTAGTCTTAGCAATCGATTTCAAAAACATATAAAAAATGTTTAGGATTAAATGGCTGCACCTTCGAATTGGGAATTCTATAAAGAGGATCAAGCAAAGATTTTATGGGTCCATATTTGCTCCAAGGATATAAGAGGAGTTTCAATTTCAGTTAATAAATGGTGGAAGAAAAGGTATCCAGATTACAAAATGAGAATCGTTTCTAAGAAAGAAATTGAACGATTAAAAATGCAAAAGCATCAACAGCAGCAATAAAATTAATCTTCCGTAAATTTTGATTCTGAATACTTTTTGACTGGAACAAAATATCTCCATAAATAAAATGAATTCAGCATTTACAAAGTGTCAAATTTGAAACTTAACAAGTTTTCTAAAATAGCTATTTCTCCAGGTTCATCAACTTTTTTAACCTATTTAGCCTTTTTTGTTTTTAGAATATATATAACTTAAATTAATAGTAAAATGAGTAAGATCAATTCAGACAATATTTCAAGCGAAAGCTATTACCCAATTGATAATAAAGAAATAGATGTTTCTGATCAGGAGAATGCCCCTTTAGAGACTGCAGTTTTAGATGATCAAGTATTTAACACAACTAAATTTGAATGGCCAGATAGCTATTGGTTTATTGCGGAAAGAACAAATGGAAGACTTGCTATGATTGGCTTCATGGCTGTCATTATTAACTACACTCTATTTGGATGGATAGCATATCCTATCCTTTAAATGAGTAATTCTAATTTTGATAAAAATGGTGTTGATAAGTTTGGAACGCATTGGCTTCAATATGCTGCGTTTGTCGTAACTGCATTTGCTATTTATTTTGGTTGGGCATTTTTCAATGATGCTAGTTTCCACCGTTACGCTGTAAAAATATTCAAGTTTTGGAATTGCAATGGATATAATCCTCTGAGTTATTGCATAATTCGTTGGAAAGTAGACTTTTACCCTTAAAAATAACTTCCAAAAATACTAGTCTTTTCCCAACCGCCCTCCAA
The DNA here is from genome assembly GCA_003279005.1 of Prochlorococcus sp. AG-347-J22. GTDB lineage: Bacteria > Cyanobacteriota > Cyanobacteriia > PCC-6307 > Cyanobiaceae > Prochlorococcus_A. The sequence continues at coordinate 8,548 of QCBY01000011.1, forward strand.
TAACTGCTTATATTCCTTTCTTGCATCTTCGATAGATTCAACTCTTGAACCTTTCATAACTGGTTTACTTGATCTTTTATAAACACACCCATAACTTATCTCTATTGCATTAATTCTTGAAGATGGCTTACTAATATCCTCAAATGGCTTAAATATTTTTATTCGATTCCTTTGCTTATTTATCAAAGTAAACTCTTTCATTAATATTGTTAATGTTGCTACTGATCTACAACTGTCTGCTCAAATTGTAGTTTTCTTACAAGTTTATTTATGGCTTACCATGTTGCGGTTTTCCGTTCAGACAGTAAGACTGCTTGTTGTTTATTGTACGGAGTTGAATATAACTTTAATACTAATGTGATTTACCTTTAAACCATCCTTTACTTTCCTAAATAGGAACTTTGATGGATAATAAATTTATACTCAAAAAAGTTTGAGTAACCTCCTACTAAAAGCTTTTAAAATCTCTAATATTCCTTGACATGAATGAAGAAATTTTTTGGCTAATGAAAGTGTACCAGCATTTATAGCAATGCATCTTAAAAATAAGAAAAATTCCGTCCACACCTATTACGCACTTTTTTAATAAAAATTTTTTATTAAAAAAAATCAAATATCTTTATAAAAAAAACCAACTTTCATCCCACAAGCTGGCTTTCATGACGATCTTGGTTAAATAAATTCTAAAATGATCCCAGGTACGATTTGTCCAATTGTTATATAGGCCCCAACTAAAGCAATAACACCATTAAGAGCGAATCTACCATTTAATTTCTCCGCACTTATTTTTTGAGGATCGATTTTTCTTTTTTGATTTTCCATTAAAATACATCTGGAATAAGTTGACCAGTTGTTACATATGTTCCTACTAAAATCATGAAAGCCATCATGGCTGATCTTCCTATGGCTCTGTCGAGAATATCTTTGTTTGAATTCATTTCAATATGAAGCTAATGATAAAATATTACTAATTGCAACTAAAAAGCAAGAGAGGCCTGTATAATTTGAACTTATTCTCACACTATTGAATCAAATATGTCGCAGATTACTTTAAAATAATTATCTCATAAATTTTATCTAAATACTTAAATGATTAATAACGAAGCTTTGGAAAAAAGAATTGAAAACTTAGAAAAAGAAGTTCAACATTTAAAAGCCGTATTACAGTATCAAATAAAAAATAAGAAAAGATCAATTAGTAGTTAATTTAAGTTGAATTAACAGCAAGTTGTATTATTTGATGTTGATTAAAACTAGATCTCTAAATTAATTTAATATTGATAGTAAATTTGTTGGCTAATGGAAGTTTTGCTTTTTGCACTATTTTTTATAGTTTCACTTATATTCTTTGTTTCAGGTAAAGATGATTTCGGAAGAAAAGAAAAAAGATTAATAATTAAAAACATAGAAAAAAAAGAGGTTAAAAAGGAGATGGGACTTGAACAAAAAGATGAAGTCAGAAAGGAAGTAGAATTGGAATCAACTTAATTAAAGTATCAATGATTTATGGTTTTGCTTATCTAGGAATGGTTCTTGCAATTAGTGTAGGGTGGGTTGCACTTGCAGTTTTAAAAAAACCTGAATTTATTGAAAAGCCAATTGAGGAATTAAAGAAAAAAATTAGGCCTCTTTTAAGATCTAAAGAAGATTAATTAAAGATAATTCATCTCAAAATATATTGTTTTTATTTTAAACGCAGAATTGATAACTTATTATGATTTTTTTAAGAATGTAGCTGATACAAAATAGTAGCGATTCATTATCTAAAATATATCATTTTATTTATAACTTATCCGCCTTCCTCAACATTTGATTCTTTAAAAACAAGCGCATCTAGTTCTTCTTCTTTTTTTCAATATTTGCAAATTTCATTTCTGCAATTTCAATAATTGCTTTATTAACATTTTTAAGCTATTTCTTAATAATTCTTTTTGGGGTTTTTATTGATTCCAATTTAATTATAATTCTCTTTATTTTCTTTAAATGCAATTCCCTGACTCCAAAAATTTTCTAATTATTAAATTTGTAGTTTGTTTTTATAGTTTTTATTATTGAATTTTGCGGTTCTTCGCTTGGAAAACAATTAATAATTTTATATTTTCCGCCTTTCTTATTAGTTTCTACAACTGTAAATTCCACATACTTACCTATTCCATCAATTAAGTTCTTGACTTCTATATTCACTATCTCTTCATTTTCATTTTCGATAATACGAGATTTTCCCCCGCAACTAATTAATGCATTTTCTTTGGTAAGAAAAAAATCTTTATCATTACTGCATGAGGACATAAAAAATAAAGAAAATACTATCAAAAGAAGTTTTTTCATAATTAAAAGTTGCTATTCGTAATTAATTTATAAAGCAAATTTATTAAGAAGCGGTTAAAAATTTTTGGTTTATTTTTGATTAATTAAATCTCTCCATAAACAAGCCATAACATAAAAGAAAGAAAGACTTGAAAAAGTTATTAAAAAAAAAGAATGGTTCAATTTTCTATTACTAGATAATTCCTAGTAATCCTCCAGTGAAACCAACAGTGGCAAAGAAAATGAACTCAAGCAAATCGTTTGGGGCAGAGTTCATCAATAAACTGATATGAATCATAATTTTATGACTTGAGAGACTCTTTTAAATCAAACTTTTCAGCTTTTTCAATTTGACATTCAGTATCATCTTCAGCGCATTTGATCTCGGCTTTTTTGTTCATATGGCTACTGCAACCACCTGCGATAACTGGTAAACCGGTTGAAGCTGTAAAACTAGTTAAACATGCAAAAGCGATATAAGGAAAAAGTTTTTTCATTTAATTGTTACTTTATGTAAACTTATTATGTTACATAAAAAGCTCAACTGCGAGTAACTGATAATTTGAAAGAAATTTATCAAGTCATCTTTATGATGCAGTGTGATCGCGTGCACACCATACCCACCATGACTTTCTTAAGTAGGAAATTTCTTTTACTAATATTGTTCGATAAACTAAACAAAAGCTTTGAATTTGGCTGACTTACGAAAAAGTTAACAAAATTCCATTCCAGTAGTACTGTTTCCAGCAAATTGTAAAAATATAACTTAAATGAATTACTGGCTAATTAAAAGTCCACCCGTTAGAAATTACTTGGATCTCGAGTAATCGTAATTTTTTACCCAAAACGTACCCAAACTTTTTTAAATTTGAAATTAATACCTTTGTAGATATTTTTCTGCTCATTATTTTTACTTTGAGAGTTTTTTGCTCCTTAATCCGTATAATTTTGTTCCTCTAACCGCACACATAAAACTTGAGATTAACTATTCAAATGAATTAGAACATTAATGTAGTTAAGAGGTAAGTCTTATGGCACTAAACGACTCATTCACCATCCAAGAGATGGACTTGGATACAAAAGATCTCTCTTACGATATTAAGGCAAAAGAACTTGAAGCTTATTGGAACAAAGAGTGCGAAATTCATCCTAGCAATAATCATTGCAAAACTTTTTGCGATTAATACTTGAAATTTTTAAGTATTCTTACGCTTGATTTTTATATATCATCCGTACTAAACCATAATCAGATAGAAAGGAGTAAAAGCAGATGACTAATTTAGCTATTGAGATTCTATTTTGGGCAATTTTAGTTTCTTATATAGGATTAAGATTTTCTAAAACCTGGGATAGCTTCAAAAATCAGTATTAACTAGGAGGACAAAAATGAAACTTCAAACACAATTCACAGTTCCAAATAAAGATCTGCGGGATCTTGATTATGTAAATAAAGTAGAAATTTTAGAAGAAACTTTTAAGAGAGCATGTCAAGATTACCCAACTAAAGAAGATTGCTTAGTTTGTTGTAAATGACTATTCATTAATAGATTTTCATAGCTTATAAATTTTAAAAATATTCTTGCAGGTGCCTGCTCTTGTTCTGGCTAAATAACTTACTTTTATATTTATATAAGAGGAACTTAAAAGCTAGGATAGATATTGATTGACAGTCGATCTTATTAGGGGGCAATTAGCTCCTTTTTTTTTGAACATACTGATCATTTCAACTTTTAGCTATTGCTTTTTCAAATGTAGAAAAGAGAGTATATAAGCTATTTAATGCGATGAACCAAATCATTAATGATCTTCCGTGCTTTGTTAATTGAAGTGTTCTTTGAGTCATTTTGGCTTTTTAAAAAGTATGGTTGGCTTCAGTTGTATCCCTGCAACTGTCTCATGACAACCATGTATTAATCATAGATAATATATTTAAATCTATAAGTAAATATACTTACCTCTTACCGTACTTTATCGTTCACTAAACCGTACATTAAGATATTCATGATCGACATGAGTTATTAGTTAGAACATTTGCTTTCGCTAGGTAAAATCTTAAAAAAATAACCTAGTATGGTTAACAGTTAGTTGCTACTTTATTTGTATTTAGCTTTCCTAAATAAGAACTTTAATACTGAACAAATCAAATTTTTAAATTTTTATGCAACGATTTATAATTTCACAGTTATTTGCTTTATCAAGGTTTTTTATAAATACTTACGGAATATTTTTAAAGTTTTTTCTCCAATTAAATGGTGGTTATTGGTCAAGAATTGGTTTAACCGAAAATATTACAGAGGAAAGAATTAAAAAAAGAAGATTATATATCTTGCCTTTTTATATTCTTCTGGCTTTGTTATTTGGATTACTATCTGCTCTATATTGGTATTTTGTTATTTTCTATGTACCACTTTCAATAGAAAGATATTTAAGTCCATTGAACAATAATATTTCTTCAATACTTGCTTTTGCTACTTTCTTTGGTTGGCTTTATATTCTTTGTGAAACAAAATAAAAAAACTCTCACTAAGAGATGATTTAGTCTGAGGATTAAAGATTTGATTAATCATGATTAAATCAATCTTAAGGATTCATGCAAAATATTTGAGTCCGATTATTTTATTAATACGACAGTTCTGGTGATCGACTCAACCAAGGTTGACCAACTAGATCTTCACTAATCCATGGTCTGCAACACCAAGGTTTATTAACTTATCTAACCTTTCCGGAAAGAAAGTTAATTGATCAGAAATTAAACCTTCGGGATTAATTTTGAACTATCTTAAAATCAAGTCGTTTGTAAAGCATGAAGAAGTGAGAAATCACTTTTACTTTCAAAACTAATTTCCAAGAAAATTCTTAATCTGATTATCTAATAGATCTCCTTTCTGTCGTAACCAATAAAAAAGTCCCTATTCTGGGATTTTTTTTATGTCCTAAATTTTATTGGTTGACATTAAATCTACAAATAATTAAATTTTTTTTATCTCGCTCTCTCGAGATCAGTTAATGTTTTATCAAAATAGAAAAAAAATTATAACTACCATTAAATGCAACCTAAAAAAGAACTTCTGATCTTCTATATTGATTTAATTGATTTGTTCTTTGAGTCATACACTTAATAATCTTCATTGTAATCTGATGGACTACCAGTTAAAGTACAAACAACTGATTCCTCTTTTTTCATTTTTTTTATTTCCACAATTGGCCTGCCCATTTTTTTTAGAACATTTATATCTTCTTTAGTCTGACAGCGAGCAATTATGTTTCCTTTTTGATCAAAACAACTGTAGTAATTCATTTTATTAAATACAATTGAAAGTTTATGCTTGATTTCAGTTGTAGCAATGCAACCGACTCATGACTACCATGTTTTCAATCTAGGTCAGCAATAGATTTAAATGGCTAAAAAAACATACCTCTTTCCGTAACTAAATGTTCCTCAAACCGCACAAATTAGATAAGCAGTGTTTTGTTCAAATCAATTAGAACATATTTAAAGCTTAGAATAATTTACGAAGGAGAATTTATGAGTGGAGATTTCGAGACAATTGAAATTAATCAACCAAAAATTAGATATCTAAAACCAGAAGACAATACAAAATGGTTAGACGAATTAATTTACAATATTGAGGACATTAAGAACAAAATATCAAAAGGTTCTTTGTAATCAAATAAAAAAAAGGGGTTGAAAACTCCAACCCCGCCAAAAAATTTAAATAATATTTTTTTTAGAAAATACCTGGTACAATTTGACCTGTAAAATAGTAAGCGCCTATTAGAGCAAACATTCCGAGCATTGCAGCTTTACCGTTAAGCTTTTCAGCTTTTTCAGTCATAAATTTTTTAGCGAATTCCATAATTATGTGAAATAGATTTATATTTACAAATTAATTATTCCTAATAGGTAATCGATGTAGTGTTTCCTACCTAAATCACATTTTTTCTAAGAATTTTATTTTTAATTTATTTTTCATTAATAATATTAGAAATTTAAGAAACTTTTTAATTAGATCTTTAGATTGAATAAAAGCAATTCAAAAAAGAATTTAAATTTTGTATTTAAGGTAACCACTTTTTTGTGAGGAGTATTCAGAATAATAATCCTGATATTTTTTTTTATGCAAAAAGATTTAGATGAAAATTCTTATGAAAAAAGAATTGAAAATATAGAGAAAGGAAAATCTTATTTAAAAAGTAATGGATTTTTTAAATCAAAATCTAACCTATTCGAAGACATACAAAAGTTCATCCATAAAAGGTAATTAAAAAAATTTTTTTTAAGCATTAAATTACTCCATACCACCCATCACTCTCGCAAATAGTAAATTTGATGGATAATAAATCTATATCAAAGAATATTATTCTATTTGCATTCGAACTTATAAATTTCCCCGAGATCGTATGTCTCAAAAGGCTAGCTACTAGCTAATGAACCATTTGCCAGTTGTCATAGCATTGGATTTCGAAAATCAGCTAAATTCCGTCCACACCTCGTCCACACTTTTCGCGATTAACAATCGATCTACAATAAGGGGGAATTAGTTCCTTTTTTAATAGCAAAGTACGCTATCCGCTTTAATTGATTCTTCAACTAGAACATCTGGCATAACAAACTCTGCAGTGTATCCATCTAGAAGCTTCTCATCGTAACCCCTAGATTTAGCAGACATTCCTGAGACATATATGGAAATTTTTGAATTCTTTAAATTTTGAAGATGTTCGTATAAATCTCCAGTACCTTGACCAACTATTTCACCAGCTTTTTTGCAATTTAATATTTGAACTCCGTCTCCTGCTAAAAAAAGTATTACTTTATGATCGTTTTTTTCTGCAGTAAGGGCAACCAATAAACCTAAAGTTATTTTATTTTTGGATTCTAAACCGCTGTAAATATGTACTAACAATGTATTGTCGGTAATGATAGACATTTAATCCTCACTGAATTTTATTTTTATATCCTAAATAAAATCTATTTTCATTAGCTGTTTTTTTATGAAACGCTTACTACTTGCATAGTTAAAATCTAGTAATTGATTGTGGATGAAAAATCAGATGAATTTCGTCCAAACTCGTCCACACTTTTTACACTAAAAATTTTTATTAAAACTAATCAAATATCTTTATAAAAAAAGACAGCCTGAATACCACAAGCTGACTTTCTTGATGATCTTGGTTGAATGGATTCTTAAATAATTCCAGGTACAATTTGTCCTGTAGTTATGTAGGCTCCAACTAAAGCAATAACTCCAACAAGAGCAAATCTACCATTTAATTTCTCTGCACTCTTTTTTTGAGGATCGATGTTTCTTTTTTGACTTTTATTTTCCATTAAAAAACACCCGGGATAAGCTGACCTGTTGTTACATATGTTCCGACTAAAATCATGAAAGCCATCATTGCTGGTCTTCCAATAGCTCTGTCGAGAATGTCTTTGTTTGAATCCATTTGGTATAAAGTGAATAAACAAATATTACTAATTGTAAATAGAAGGCGAGAGATGAATGTATCATTTGAACTATTTTACACATAAATGTATTGATCATGTTACAGATTACTCTTAAATAATTATTTCCTATACTCATCCAAACTTTTAAAAAGTAAACTATGATTTTTTAAAAATCGCATTTTGATTAGATAACCAAAAAATTAGGAAAAAAAGAACGATAATATAGCTCCAGAAAAAATTTAAATAAAGAAAAATTCTGTCGTTAAATCTGATTCAACAAAAATAAATACATTTGACATTATTTTTTAATGAATATGGTCTGCTTCATTATAATTGTGACTATTGTGTCCATGAGCGATACCTAACTCATGTAATCTTGCATGCTCTTTAATTGTGTCTCTTAACTTATAAGAGGAAGGTCCAACAGTTGTATATATTCCATATCCTATAGATCCAAAGAGAAGCAGACCAATACTCCCTAAAAGTAAAAATAATACGGGATCTTTAGTTACTCCTACCATGTTTTTGAATTTATACACTCACATAAACATAGATATTTTTATTCATATATTCAAGTTCAAAATTTATAAATTAAAGAGACAAATTATCGTTTAAAATATAAAGATTAAATGAATAGACTGTTTATAAAAACGAGACTTTTGAATTAATTATCACAAATATATATCTAAATAATAATTTTCTAAGTATCTTAAACTACACAATATTGTTTTAAGAACTTTAAATCGGTTGATATTACATATTTTTATCTAAAAATAAATAATTAAAAGATGATATAAACTTGTTAGCAATTAACTCTTATTTTTTTATGAAACTTAAGTCAATTTCAATAGCTAGTAATAATTCCAATTAATCTGGGGTTTGTAAGAAATTTTTAATAATTTCTATATCACTTACAGTTCTATTAAATCTCTCAGTTGCTATTTGGTTTTTTATATATGTACAACAAAATAGTTTAGATAAATTTTTAATTCAATGATAATCTTTATGCTCCCAGAAATTATTTTTATAGGTGTTCTTTATGGTTGTGAGTTGTTCTGGCTACTATGACATAAAATAATTTAATACTGCGGTTAATTATTATTGACATTCGATCTAGAATAATGGGCAATTAGCCTCTTTTTCTATGTCTTGTTCAGTCACCTCAGTGTTTACTTTTAAAATTGAATGTACTTTCGATGAATGGGCTGCAATATTTGATAGTGCGGAAGCAGATAAAAGACATACAGAATTTGATATTAATCCGCTTTTTAGAGGAGTAAGCAAGGAAGATCCTCAAAAAATAATTGTTATTCATCAAGCTCCAGAAGGTAATGTTCAAAAGTTTGTGGAAGCTAATGGTGACTGGATGGCAACTCATAGAGTTGACTTATCAACAATGGAGGAATCTTCTTGGACTTCTTCATTAACAAAGAGCAATTGCTGTGATTAACAAATGAAACTAAAACTACTCCCACCACTTTTCAAACTATTCAATAAAAGTACTTTCTTTTTATCACTTAATCAAAACACCTGCCCTGTTTTAGATGCTGAGGAGATAAAAAAGCAAGAACAGAAAGAAGCTATTGATAAGTTATTACCGGGGAATTACAACTGAAATTTCTTGGGACAAATATAACTTTTTAGCACAATCATAAGTACCCCATACCACTTATCACTTTCCTAAACAGATAAATTGATGGATAATAAGTTAAAAAAGGGTGTAGAAGCTATTCCATCCACACCCTATCCACACTTCGCAATATTCCTCTTATCCCTGATATGACTGAAATAAATTACTGGCTAATGAAGAGTGAACCAGATGCTTATAGCATCGATACATTAAAGAGGGATGGTGTTACTTTGTGGGATGGTATCAGAAATTATCAGGCACGAAATTTCATGAGAAAAATGGCAATTGGTGATAAAGTTTTTTTTTACCATTCAAACTGCAAGCCCCCAGGAATAGTTGGTTTGATGGAGGTTATCGATCTAAATATTATTGATCCAACTCAATTTCAAAAAGAGTCCAAGTATTATGATCCTAAATCAAGCTATGAGAAACCAAAATGGGATTGTGTGAAAGTAAAATATCTTTTTAAGGTGAATAAATTTATAAGTTTACATGAATTAAAAAACTTATTTAATGAGGAAGAATTATTGCTAGTTAAAAAAGGTAATAGGTTATCTATTATTCCTATAGAAAAAAAAGTAGCTGAATTGATCTTAGAAAAAATTAAATAAGATTGACCTTCTATTAGTTATCAAAATCCATTGAAAACATTTTGCCTACATAGAGTCTTGTGAGATGCCTATTTTGCAATCCCTTTTGCATCAAAAATCCTGCTATTGCTGCTTGTAATATCCTGTATTGATCCCAGTTAGGATGATCCTCAACAAATTTATTCATAGCTTGTTGAAGATTTTTGTGAAGGTCACATTTAAAGCTAATTATTTCTTCTTTCTTTTTAATAAAAGCTTGATCAACATTACAATTTAATTCTTGCATAATAAAGGGTTAAGATGAGAGATTTATATCTATGAAATTAAGTTTTCATCAAAAAAATTAAATAGTCAACTTATCTAATTATACTAATGTCTCAGAGTGTATTATTTTGAGAACCCAGTGAGAGATATACTTTCTGTGAAAAATTATCTGAATTAATTAAATTATTTAAATAATATAAAAATTTCTTATCATTAAAAGTTTTCCACACAATTCAGCTCTCTAGATATCTTAATTTAATAAACTGTGGAAAAGATGTGAAAAAATATTTTTACTTAGGGGAATTTTTTGAAAAAAATTCCAATTTTATTAATTTTTTAATCCATTGATTCCCACATTTTTCTTATTTCAAAAAATAAACTTTCAGCTATTGGTATAGGCCAATACATTTCAAATGACCGAGTTTGTTCAGAACTTTCAAAAATTAACCTGAGGCTCCATGCATTTTTTTTACCCTCTAATTCTGCATACCAAGGTAACTGCTCTATTTCTAAATTAACAAACTCTTCCTCCATTAATTCATCCTTTATTTCCAAGAATTGTTTATTCAATTTTACAAGTAATTGATAAAGTAATTCAAATTCGTGTTTCTGTAGTTCAATGGCCCAATTATTTATGCCGATCAAAAAGCAAAATTTACCTTTTTTGATATTTTTTTTTAATCTCCAACTTATTTTTTCTGTCAATGACACTAGCCAGGGAGTAGATCTGGCTGATCCTGTTCATCACTTAATTCAATAATTGATCTCTGAACAGGTTTAATAGTGGACTCTTCTAATAACCCATCAAAGTCATCAAATCTTCTTTGTTTAGCTCTAAAAGCAATTCTTACAGTTGTCAAATATCTATTAGTAGAATGTCTTATTAAACTTTCACCTCTTTTTGCTAGATCATTATGATCTATATTTGAATTATTTGATACGTTCATAAAATTTTTGTTAACTATACAATAGATCTTACATTAATATAGGCTTCATTAAAATTATAAATTTTAAAAAGAACTTAATAAACCTAAAAGCGATTTGATATGGAAAAGAATTTTTCAGGGACTCTTGCTCTTGATTTGGGAAATACTAATACCGTAATAGCTTTTCAAGGTGAGAAGGAGAAAGATTCGATTTTATTAGAAATACCAGGTATTACATCTTCTCCTGGAGTCATACCCACAGTTGTTTGGTGTGAGAGTCAAGAAACTACTGCAAGAATTGGAGAATCTGCATTGAAAAAGAAAAATTTCTCTGATTCAGAAATTTGTTTTCATTCAAATTTCAAAAGGTTAATTGGCAATTCTATTGAAAGTAAGAAAAAAAAAGTTTTAAGTCCTGCGGAATCAGGTGAAAAATTTTTTGAAATTCTTTGGGAAAATATTCCAAAAGAATTAGATATTAAAAGACTAGTTTTAACAGCCCCAATTGACAAATATAAAGGATACAGAAAGTGGTTAATAAATCTTTGTGAAAATTTACCTATAAATGAGATTGCTTTAGTTGATGAACCTACTGCAGCAGGTATAGGGCTAAATATTCCTTTGGGATCAAAAATAATGATTATTGATATTGGAGGAAGTACTATCGATATGTGCGTAATTAAAACACAAGGCGGTGAAGGTATATCTGCTCCTATTGCAGAACTTTTGAAGTTTCAAGGAAAAGATGTTAGTGCAATATCAAAACAAAAGATAAGATGTGCAGAAATAATTAGCAAATCTGGATCAAAATTAGGAGGTAAAGATATAGATCAATGGATTGTTAATTATTTTTTACCGTCAAATCAAGATGAGAGAAATCTTTTAGTAGCAGAAAAATTAAAATGTAAGCTTAGCAGCCCGGGAATCAAGTCTGAGAGAAGATACGAAATCTCGTTATTTACAGATGCGAATGAAGAAAAAAAATTTTTTATGAGTAAGGAAATATTTGAAAAGATTCTTGTGGAGAATAATCTTTTAAACCACTTAAATTCTCTTCTTAAGGATTTATTAAACGAAGCTAGAGGAAAATTTTGTAAAACTGATGATTTGAAATCTGTGATTTTGGTTGGAGGTGGAACACAAATTCCATTAATAAAAGAGTGGATCTCTAATGAGATCTCAGAAACAAAAATCAATTACCCGCCTCCAATTGAATCAATAGCAGTAGGAGCTTTAGCTATGACGCCTGGTGTAAAGATAAAAGATATATTAATTAAGGGTATATCCATAAGACTATTTAATAAAAGAGAACAAAAACATTTCTGGCACCCAATTTTTTGTAAAGGCCAAACATGGCCCACAGAAAAACCATTTGAGTTAATTCTTCAAGCAAGTAAAGATGGCCAGAATATATTCGAGATTATTATTGGAGAAACAAAAACCAAATGCGACTTTGAAGTAATTTATGAGAACGGTCTTCCAAAGTTATCAGAGTTTCAAAATAATGAAGAAGTTCTTAGATGGAATAAAAAACCCTTACATATAAATTTAAAAGATGGTTGCAAAATTGGAGATGACAGCTTGAAAGTTTATTTTAGTATTTCAAAGGATGCATCACTTTACGTTAGATGTTTTGATATAAATGAAAATAAGTTAGGCGAATTTAATTTAGGATATATTTCTTAATCTTTATCTATTTAAGAAGATTCCTTCTTCACCATCAACTTGCTCTAAACATAAGTGTATAGTTTCCTTTTTGCTAGTTGGAACTTTCCTTCCACAAAAATCAGGCTGAATTGGCAATTCTCTATGACCTCTATCAATCATTACTAATAACATTACCCTCTTAGGCCTTCCCCAAGATAGAAGAGCATCAATTGCCGCTCGAATTGTCCTGCCTGTATAAATAACATCATCTATTAAAACAATATCTTTTTTTTCTATAGATGTAGGAATATCTGTAGCTTCTATTAAACGAGTTCCAACTCTATTTTGATCATCTCTATAAAAAGTAGGATCAATTATTCCTGTCTTTACATTAACTCCTGTTTTAGTAAACATTTCTTTTTTCAAAACTTCAGCAAGATGTATTCCTCTTGTAGGAATCCCAATCAATAAAAGATTATCTAAATTTGAGGTCCTCTCAATAATTTCAAAAGTTAGGCGAGAGAAAGTTTTTTTTAGCTCACTTTCAGTAAGTATTACAACTCTTTTATCTGTGTTAGGCATGATTCATTAAAAATTAACTTTATTCAATAATCCTTAATAAATTAGCAAAAGCTAACTAAATTAAATATAAATTGTATGGAAGAGCTTTTATGGCTAAATTAAGGTTTGCTTCTTTAAAACACCCAGATTTTAATTAAGACATGTCAAAGATTAGCAGCAAAATTATAGATAAAATAAAAACTCATGAGAGTCCTGTTGTACTTGCAATTCTTGATGGATGGGGACATAGAGAAGAAACTTTAGATAATGCTATAAAAAAGGCTAAAACTCCTATTATGGACTCTTTATGGCATGCTTATCCGCATACTCTTATTAGTGCAAGTGGAGCTGATGTGGGTCTACCTAATGGTCAAATGGGTAACTCTGAAGTTGGTCACCTCACAATTGGTTCTGGAAGAATTATTCAACAAGAACTTGTAAGGATAACTAATGTTGTAAATAATAGCCAATTAGATCAAATAGAAGACTTAAACGAAATAGCTAATTCAATTAAGAAAAAAAATGGTACCTTACATATCACAGGTTTATGTTCAGATGGAGGGGTTCATAGCCACATTGATCACTTGTTAGGATTAATAAAGTGGGCATCTAAAGTCGATATAAAAAAATTAGCTATTCATGTTATTACAGATGGAAGAGATACACCAGCAAAAAGTGCTTCTAACTATATAAAACAAATAGAAGATTGTATAAAGAAATTCAAAACTGGAGAAATAGCCTCTATAAGCGGAAGATATTGGATGATGGATAGAAATCTATTATGGGAAAGAACTGAAAAAGCATTTATAAATTTAACTGATCCAAGTGTAAAAGTTACTAACATTTCTCCACAAGATTATATAAAAAAAAGTTATGGCGCAAATATTACAGATGAATTCTTAGAGCCCATTAGAATATCTAAAAACTTCTTAAAAGATGAAGATAGTTTAATTTGTTTTAATTTCCGTCCAGATAGAGCAAGACAAATAATAAAGGCTCTTTCAGAAAAAGAATTTAATGATTTCGAGAGAAAAAACGTCCCTAACATAGATATATTAACTTTCACTCAATATGAAGCAAATTTACCAGTTAAAGTTGCTTTCCCTCCTGAATCTCTTAATAACTTTATTGGCCAAATAGTTTCGGAAAATGGGTTAAAGCAATACAGGACAGCAGAGACAGAAAAATATCCACACGTTACTTATTTTTTTAATGGAGGGGTAGAAGTGCCTTTACCCGGAGAAAAAAGACATTTAATTCCATCCCCCAGAGTCGCAACTTATGATATGGCTCCCGAAATGTCTGCTGAAGAATTAACTATTAGTTGCTCTAATGCAATAAAAACTGGTCAGTATTCATTTGTGGTAATTAATTTTGCAAATCCTGATATGGTTGGACATACAGGTAATATGAATGCTGCAGTCAAAGCCATTGAAACTGTCGATAGATGTATTGGTAAGATTGTTAATGCTACAGGAGAAATGGGGGGCAGTATCCTTATCACTGCAGACCATGGAAATGCTGAAGTAATGAAAGGTCCTGCTGGAGAACCCTGGACAGCTCACACCACTAATAAAGTTCCTTTAATTTTTATTGAAGGTGAGAAAAGAAAAATTCCAAATATGGGTAATGAGATTTATTTACGAGAAAATGCTGGATTAGCAGATATTGCCCCAACTTTGTTGCAAATTCTAAATCTTCCTATTCCTAAAGAGATGACAGGAAAATCACTTATTAAGGAAATTGAATTGAAAGGATATAATAAGGTCGTTCAACATGTTTAAATTAACTTTATAGCAAATACAAAAACATGAGTCAAATATTTACATGGATATGGGTTAGTTCTGGTCTTCTTCTTATAGTTTTAGTTTTACTTCATAGTCCAAAAGGAGATGGTATGGGTGGAATAGCAGCTAGTGGAAGCTCAATGTTTACAAGCGCAAGCAGTGCTGAGGCATCATTAAATAAGATAACCTGGACAATTTTGGTAATATTTTTGTCCCTCGCAATTATTCTCAGTGCGGGTTGGATTTAGAAATTTCAATTTAAATAAATCGAGATTTAAATTTATTTTTGAACAAAAAAAGGGATTGTTTTTTAACAATCCCTTTTTGACTAGAGAATATAAATCTCTAGTAATCAAAGTCTCCACCCATCCCTGGAGCGCCCGCAGGTGCTGCATCCTTTTTCTCAGGTAAATCAGCAACAATACATTCTGTGGTTAGAACCATCCCCGCTATAGATGCTGCGTTTTGCAATCCTGAACGTGTAACTTTTGCAGGATCAACTATCCCGGCAGAAGACATATCTACATATTCTCCAGTAGCCGCATTAAATCCATCATTAAATGGTTTAGATTTAACATTTTCTGCAATGACAGCTCCATTCGAACCAGCATTCTCAGCTATTCTCATAAGGGGAGCTGTTAGGGATGCCTCAACGATATTAGCTCCTATTAATTCCTCTCCAGATAAGGATTTATTAGCCCATTCCTTAAGAATAGGAGCCAAGTGAGCAAGAGTAGTTCCACCTCCTGGAACTATACCTTCTTCAACAGCTGCTTTTGTAGCATTAATTGCATCCTCTAAACGAAGTTTTTTATCCTTCATTTCAGTTTCAGTTGCAGCTCCAACTTTTATAACTGCTACTCCTCCAGCCAACTTAGCTAAGCGTTCTTGAAGTTTTTCTTTATCGTAGGAGGAATCTGTTTCATCCATTTGTTTTTTAATCTGGTCGCACCTTGAATTAACAGCCTTTTCATTACCCTCTGCGACTATAGTTGTTGTTTCTTTATTTATAGTAATTCTTCTACCAGTACCTAACATTTCTAAAGTTGCATTTTCTAATTTTAAGCCTGCATCTTCGGTTATTAGTTGACCATTAGTTAAAACGGCCATATCTTCAAGCATTGCTTTTCTTCTATCACCAAAGCCGGGAGCCTTAACGGCAGCAACATTTAGAACTCCCCTCAGTCTATTAACGACTAGAGTTGCTAAAGCTTCTTTTTCAATATCCTCAGCAATTATTACAAGTGGTTTTCCTGTTTTAGCAATTTGCTCTAAAACTGGAACTAAATCTTGAACTAATGCAATTTTTTTATCAGTAAGCAAAATATAAGGCTCATCTAAGACCGCCTCCATTCGCTCAGTATCTGTGGCGAAATAAGGAGAAATGTAACCTTTATCGAATCTCATCCCCTCAGTAACTTCTAGCTCGGTTGTCATAGATTTTCCCTCTTCAAGAGAGATGACACCTTCTTTGCCAACTTTATCCATTGCATTAGCAATCATTTCGCCAACTTCTTCATCATTACCAGCAGCTATAGTTCCACATTGTGCTATGGCAGTACTATCACTAATTGGCTTTGAATTTTCTTCAATTTTCCCAACAAGAAATTCTGTAGCTTTATCAATACCTTTTTTTAAGGTAATTGCATTCGCACCAGCCGCCACATTTCTAAGTCCAGCTTTAACCATCGCATGAGCTAAAACAGTAGCAGTTGTTGTACCGTCACCAGCTGCATCGTTGGTCTTGGAAGCAGCTTGTCTTATTAGAGCAACTCCTGTATTTTCAATGTGGTCCTCCAGTTCAATTTCTTTTGCAATTGTTACACCATCATTGATAATTTGAGGAGCCCCAAACTTTTTCTCTAGAACAACATTTCTCCCTTTTGGCCCAAGCGTAACAGCTACAGACTCAGCAAGGATATCAATTCCTTTTTCAAGCGCTCTACGGGCTTGCTCGTTGTAAATAATTCTTTTAGCCATGTTAGGCAAGTAATTTAATAATAAGTTTTAATAATTTTTGAAACAAATAAATTAGCTAACTACAGCCAAAATATCTTTTTCTGAAAGCAAGACGTACTCATCTCCTCCCAATTTAATGTCAGTTCCAGCATACTTGCTGTACAAGACTTTGTCGCCAATACTCACTTCTGGAGTTTGTCGAGAACCATCGTCGTTAAGTTTCCCAGGCCCTACCTGAGCAACTTCCCCTACCTGTGGTTTTTCTTTAGCTGAGTCAGGCAAAAGAATGCCCCCAGCAGTTTTTTCCTCAGATTCGGAAACTTTGATAAATATTCTATCTCCCAGTGGTTTGACTGTAGAGACTGTAAGTGAAACAGCTGCCATAGATTAATGGAGGGTCATAAATGCGACGCTATGCGTCAATAAATTTGGAAAGAGTTTTACTCAAACCGTATGAACAACAACATAATCTGTTGAGCGGCAATTAAACCACTCCTTAACTGTGCGGTTGGCCGAACCCAGTTAACGAATATACCCTCGGGATGGTAATATTTCGCATTATGAGCTGTTCTAAAATCAGCTAATCACCACCAAGTCAATACAAAATGGTAGCAACTCCATCAACTTCAGCACCAACAAAGGGTGTAGTACGTCAAGTAATTGGACCAGTTCTGGATGTCGAATTTCCAGCAGGTAAATTACCAAAAATATTAAACGCTTTACGAATTGAGTCTAAGAACCCAGCAGGGCAAGACATAGCCCTCACCGCAGAGGTTCAACAACTACTTGGAGACCACAGGGTAAGAGCTGTTGCAATGAGCGGCACAGACGGGCTCGTAAGGGGCATGGAGGCGATTGATACTGGGGCGCCAATATCTGTTCCTGTTGGAGAGGCGACTTTAGGAAGAATATTCAATGTATTAGGAGAACCAGTAGATGAACAAGGTCCAGTCAAAACTTCAGATACGGCGCCAATACATAGATCTGCCCCCAAATTAACTGATTTAGAAACAAAACCTAAAGTTTTTGAAACTGGAATAAAGGTTATAGACTTATTGGCCCCTTACAGACAAGGTGGAAAAGTTGGTTTATTTGGAGGTGCTGGAGTAGGTAAAACAGTTCTAATTCAAGAATTAATTAATAATATCGCCAAAGAACATGGGGGTGTTTCAGTTTTTGGAGGTGTTGGTGAAAGGACAAGGGAAGGAAACGATTTATATGAAGAATTTAAAGAGTCAGGTGTCATTAATGCCGATGATTTATCTCAATCAAAAGTTGCTTTATGCTTTGGCCAGATGAATGAACCTCCAGGCGCAAGAATGAGGGTAGGCTTATCAGCATTGACTATGGCCGAGCATTTCAGAGATGTAAATAAGCAAGATGTTCTTCTATTTGTTGATAATATCTTCCGATTTGTACAGGCTGGTTCTGAAGTATCAGCTTTATTAGGAAGAATGCCTTCTGCGGTTGGATATCAACCAACTTTAGGAACTGATGTAGGGGAATTACAAGAGAGAATCACTTCCACTTTGGAGGGCTCTATCACATCAATTCAAGCTGTATATGTTCCAGCTGATGATCTAACTGACCCCGCACCTGCTACAACTTTCGCACACTTGGATGCTACAACAGTTCTTGCAAGAGGTTTAGCTGCAAAGGGAATCTACCCAGCAGTTGACCCTTTAGATTCAACTAGCACTATGCTTCAACCATCAGTTGTTGGAGATGAACATTACAAAACTGCTCGTGCAGTTCAATCAACTTTGCAAAGATACAAGGAACTTCAAGATATTATTGCAATTCTCGGTTTGGACGAGTTATCTGAAGAAGATAGATTAACCGTTGATAGAGCGAGAAAAATTGAAAAATTCTTATCTCAGCCATTCTTTGTAGCAGAAATCTTTACAGGAATGTCAGGGAAATATGTTAAATTAGAAGATACAATTGCTGGTTTTAACATGATTTTGGCTGGCGAACTAGATGATTTACCCGAGCAAGCATTTTACTTGGTGGGTAATATTGATGAAGTAAAAGCTAAAGCAGAAAAAATAAAATCAGAAAAATAAATTATTAACTTTTATAAATATTTTTACTCTCAATAAATAAATCTAAACAAATGGCAATTTCACTCAAGGTTTTGGCTCCAAATCAAAATGTTTATGAAGGGGAAGCTGAAGAAGTTATTCTTCCCAGTACAACTGGTCAAATAGGAGTACTTCCCGGACATATATCTTTAGTAACATCAATTGATATTGGTGTCTTAAGACTAAGAATTAATTCTCAATGGAAATCAATAGCCTTAATGGGTGGTTTTGCTGAAATTGAATCAGATGAAGTTATAGTCTTAGTTAACAGTGCCGAAATTGGTTCAGAAATTAATATACAAAAGGCTGAGGATGATCTTAAAGAAGCAAAATCAGCAATAAGTAAATTTTCTGAAAATGAGAAAAGCCCAGAAAAAATAAAAGCTCTTAATCAAATATCAAAAGCCCAGGCAAGAATTCAAGCCTCAAAAAACTAATTTATGCAGTTCCACAGAAAGCAACCTCAGGGAACTTGAGTTTTGCCTCTTCCAATTTTTTAGTTTTACCCTCTTCTTGCCAATAATTTATTACTTCAGTAGCTTTGTTTAATATTTCAACCCTTTCGTTATCTGTAATCCAACTTTTATTTTCTAATTCGCTTTTTAATTTTTCCCAAGCGTCATCTCGCGGCCAAAAATAGTAAGCAGTAAGGGGACTTGAACCTCCTCCAACTATTTGATCTACTGCTAATGCAACGTTATCAGGTAACCACAAAACTTTAATAATAAATCTACCCTCATCAGGTTTAGGTGTATAGCCTGTAGGAACTCCATCTTCATCAATTTGGGCAGCGGCTAAAACTGCATTTGCTCCCATCATTCCTGCATTTGGAGATGTCTTCTTGGATTTAGTAGAATCACTTTTTTGTACTTGTTGCGACGGTACATTCTCGTTAATCTTATCTGATGAATTCATTTAATATTAGTTTGATTTAGTTAATAATTTATCAGCTTACGGACACTAATTGATCATTTTGATCAAAAAGTTTTGTTTTTATTTATTCAGAAAAACTAAGAAGTTTATCTTATCTATCACTAGAAACCTCATAATATTCGTAAATAGTTGTTTCTAAAGAATCCCAAAGATCTTTAGGAATATCATTTTCTTCTGCAAACATACCCAGTTGACCAGCCAATCCTCTTGCTTTAGATAATTTGGAATTATAAGAATTAGTTTTATCCATGTTAAAAATTTATCCTTATTAAAAAATAAATCTTTAATTTTGATAAGTCAAATATTCAAGATTCTAAATCAGAAATTTCTTTAAGCGCTGCGCAACTAAGAATTTCCGGCTCTTTTTCATTTACAAGGACGTCGTCTTCGATTCTTATTCCAATACCTTTCCATTTTTGATCAATACTAGGTTGCCCTTCAGGAACTGGAATCCTGTCACTGATGTAGATACCTGGTTCTACCGTAAGTATCATTCCATTCTGTAATGGAACATCATATTCTCCCATCCTATATGCTCCAACATCATGGACATCCAAACCAAGCCAATGACCAGTTCTGTGCATATAAAGATGTTTATAGGATCCATTTTCAATTATTCCATCAGTATCTCCTCTCAAGAGTCCAAGTTCTTTTAATCCTTCCACCAAAATTCTTAAAGCAACGTTATGTACTTTTGAAGAATTAGAGCCTATTACAGAATTCTTTATTGCAGTTTTCTGTGCTTCTAAAACAATCTCATATATGAGTTTCTGTTCTTTAGAAAACTTTCCTCCAATAGGAAGAGTTCTTGTTATGTCACCATTGTAATAATCAATTAATGAACAACCTGCATCTACCAATAATAAATCCCCTTCATTTAAGTCAGAATTATTCAATGTATAGTGCAAAATACAGGCATTATCTCCAGAAGCGACTATAGAGTTATAAGCAGGACCTCTTGCACCTTTTTCTAGAAAGAATCCTTCTATTAATCCTTGAATCTGTCTTTCATTTTTCTTTGATGAAATAGATTCCCTTACTAATTCATGAGCTTCGGCTGAAATTTGAGTAGCTACTCTCATTCTATTTATCTCGAAATCACTTTTAATTAAGCGCATTTCGTTAAGATAAATTTCAGGAGATTTTATGGAATTTGCTCCGATTCCTACTCTTGAACGAACTTCAAGTTGTTGAGAGAATATTTCCAAAACAATTTTTTCAATTGCAGAATGTTTACCGATTGAAAAAACAATTTCTTCCACATTCTTAATATAGTTTGGTAGTAAAGCTTTAAAATCATTAATTGGATGAGCCTTATCAGCCTTAAATTCTCTTTCGGCGCCCTCTACACCCCATCGAAACCCATGCCATACCTCGCTGATAATATCCTTTGGCGCTACAAACAAAATAAACCTTTCTCCTTTTGGCTTATGTGATAAAAAAAGCGCAATAGAATCAGGTTCATCGAATCCAGTCAGATACCAAAAATTACTATCTTGTCTAAAGGGATATTCACAATCAGCATGATGCTTAACCAAATTGGAACTTGGAATAATAGCAACTTTACCATTTAAATTTTTTAAGAAAGTTTCTCTTCTTTCTTCAAAAACTTTACTATTAGTTCTAAACATGAATCTTCGGTTGGCGAGTTCTACAAAAAAGTGGAAGAATGAATTACAAGAGATCCAAAACTAACCAATTTTAATGGAACCTAGTGTTTACATTCTAATTTTACTGATAATAATTATTTTAGTAGGTTCAGCATGTTGTTCAGGAGTTGAAGCAGCTTTTTTAGCAGTTAATTCTATAAGGATTTTAGAATTAGCCTCAAAACAAAAACCTAAAAGTTCTGCTAATCAACTATTAAAACTTAGAAAACATCTTGGAAGAACTTTAACAGTAATTACAATAACTAATAATGGGTTTAACATAATTGGAAGTCTTCTTTTAGGAGTATACGGGGCCTTGATAATTAAAAGTAGTTTGGGATTAACATTATTTTCAATTGCTTTTTATGTGTTAGTTGTATTACTTGGGGAAGTACTTCCTAAAGCACTTGGTACAAAATTTTCATTACAAATAGCTATATTATCTGTTCCTATTTTGAGAATGTTAAATAGTCTAATGAGGCCATTTTTGATATTAATAGAGCAATTATTTCCAGTTATTACTGCAGAGAACGAAATATCAACTGATGAAGCAGAGATTAGACAAATGGCGAAAATTGGTTCGCAGAAAGGATTTATTGAAGCTGATGAAGCAGCAATGATACTCAAGGTTTTTCAATTAAATGATTTAAAAGCTAAAGATTTAATGATCCCTAGAGTATCAGCGCCTAGTCTGGATGGATCCTCGAATCTTGATGAAATTTCAAAACTTATAATTTCAAATAATTCTCCATGGTGGGTTGTTTTGGGCGATAAAGTTGACAAAATACAAGGAATTGCCAAACGTGAAAACTTATTAACAAGTCTTATCAAAGGGGGAAATAAAAAATTACTATCTGAATTATGCGAGCCTGTTGACTACATACCAGAAATGATAAAAATAGACAAGTTGTTAACTAGATTTGACAAGGACCATAAAGGAGTGAAAGTAGTAGTAGATGAATTTGGGGGATTTGTGGGAATAATAGGATCAGAAGCAGTACTCTCAGTATTGGCTGGGTGGTGGAAAGAATAAGCATGAATCAAATTAATATTGATAAAATTTATTTACTTTTAAAAGAATGGTGGGAAAGTGTAGATCTTACAAACTATGAAAAAAGTAATTTAAATAAAGAAATCATTTCTTTTAATCAACAACTTTTCAGACTTAAAGAAAAACAATTAAGAATTGGAATTTATGGCAAATCGGGTGTTGGTAAGTCTTCAATTTTAAATTTATTATTAGACAAAAAGGAGTTTAAAACAGATATTATTAATGGTTCTACGAAAAATATTGAAGAAAAAGAGTGGTCTTTAAAACATCAAAGCCTAAAAACTATAGATTTAATTGATTCTCCAGGATTTGATTTTTGTGATGTAAAAGATCCAGAATATATATTCTCCCAAATTAATAGTTCAGAACTAATTTTATTTACCATAGCTGGAGATATAAATAGAAATGAGGTATCCCAGATTCATTCTTTTATAAAGAATGGAAAAAAAATCATTCTTGTTTTAAATAAAATTGATATTTGGAGTGGGCATGATTTAAAAAATATTCTGAAAAATATAAGATTAAAACTTCCTCATTATATAGATATCCCGATAATATTAAATTCAAAAAATAATATTAAGAATCAAATAACTGATCTTTTAAATAGAGATGGCGTAAGTTTATTAACTCTTAACTCTCTTCAATTAGCTGATAAATTATTCTCTAAAATAAAGGAACAAAGATTAAAAAAAAGGCAAAGAGAAGCTCAAACTATCATTGGTAAATTTGCAACAATCAAGGCATCTGGAGTTGCATTAAATCCATTAATTTTTCTTGATATTGCAGGAGGGTTTGCATTAGATACCGCATTAATTAGTGAACTCAGTAAAGTTTATGGATTAAATCTTAAAAGCGAATCGGCAAGAAAAATCATCAAGAATATTTCTGTAAACAATATTTTACTTGGAGCTACTCAAGTTGGTATAAATTCATCTTTTAATCTTTTACGTAAAGTTTTCATAGCCACTGCTCCATTTACTCATGGTTTATCATTATTACCCTACGGACCAATTGCAATAGTACAAGCGGCAATTTCGGTAAGATCTACTAGAATTGTCGGAAAATTAGCGGCTAAAGAAATATTCAAAAAAAGCAAAGGATGTATTTTAGATCCATCTCACATAATCAAAAAATTCATAATAAAAGAACCCGAGCTATTTAAACATACAAAGGTTTATTTATCTAATAAAAAAATTGATAATAATTTCGCTATTTTTCTACCTTGAAATTTGATACTAAAAAGCGAATTGCCTTATTTGGAACTAGTGCAGATCCACCAACAATTGGTCACAAGAAAATATTAGAAGAATTATCCAACATTTATTCTTGTACCATCACTTATGCAAGTAATAATCCTAAAAAAAAGCATAAAGAAAATATTTTCTTTCGAAAACTTCTATTAGAAACACTAATAAAAGACATAAATAATCCAAAAATCATATTTAATCAAGAATTAAGTAGCAAATGGGCAATAGAGTCCATTGAAAAATGCAAAAAAATTTATGCTTTTAATAAACTTGATTTTGTAATAGGAAGTGACTTAATTACCGAAATTTTCTCATGGAAAAATTTTGATAAAATTACCCAAGAAGTTAAATTACTTATAATCAAAAGAGAGGGATATTCAATTGAATCTAATGTCCTTAAGATGTTAGAAAGTAATGGAGTTTTCTTTGAAATTTCTTCATTCAATGTTCCAAATATTTCTAGTTCAATGGTTAGATTAAATAACAATTATTCCAATTTACCTAAATCTTTAATAGAGGTAGTTAAAAGGAATAACTTATATAAGTCTATTAGGTAATTAAATGAAGTTTTTCCTTGCTCAATTGAATCCAATTGTGGGAGATTTACACGGGAATGCGAAAAAAATATTTCATATTGCTGGTAAAGCATATTCTGATTCTGCTGATATGGTTCTCACCCCAGAATTATCATTATGGGGTTATCCTGCTAAAGATTTGCTTTTGAAAAAAAATTTAGTTGAAGAACAATATCTCATTTTAGATAAATTATCAAAATCCATTAACAAAAATTTTGGAGATTTAAGTATTACAGTAGGAATTGCAGAAAAGATTGATGATTCTTTTTTCCCAAATCTTTATAATTCTGTTGTTCTTATTGAAAAAGGTGAATGGAAAACGATTGCTCGTAAAATTATTCTCCCGACTTATGAAGTATTTGATGAGAAAAGATACTTTCGTTCAGAGGACAAAGTATCAGTAATCTCCAAAAAAATTAAAAATGTAACTTATAAAATTGGAATAACTATATGCGAAGACTTATGGGTTAATGAAAATATAGAAGGTAGAGGAATACATAAGAAGAATCCCATTTCTGATTTAAAAAGCAAAAAAATTGATCTTTTATTAAATTTCTCTGCATCTCCATACACATTTAAGAAATCTAAGTTAAGAGATAAAATCTCAAGTTTTGCTGCTCGTTATCTGAAAGTACCTGTTTTATATATTAATCAAGTAGGGGCAAATGATGATTTAATTTTTGATGGTAATAGTTTCATTATCAATAAAACTGGATCAAAAATTAAGCAATTAAAATCTTTTGCAGAAGATACATCTATTTGGGATATCAATGAAAACTTAAATTTAGTACATGAAAACAAATCTTCTGAAATTTCTTCAGTTTTTGATGCACTAGTTTTGGGAGTAAAAGACTATGCTAAAAAATGCGGATTTAGATCCGCTTTGATTGGCTTAAGTGGCGGAATTGATTCAGCACTAGTTTCAGTCATTGCTACAGCCGCACTAGGAAGTAAAAATATATTCTGCGTCTCAATGCCCTCAAGGTGGAGTTCAGAACATTCTAAAATCGATGCAAAATATTTAGTTGAAAGACTAAACATTCATCTAAACACAATCTCCATTGAGAGAATTATGTCCTCTTTTGAAGACTCTTTTTTAAAAAGCTTAAACTTCAACGCAGAAGGGATAACAAATCAAAACATTCAATCAAGGATAAGGGGCACCCTTTTAATGGCTTTAGCTAATCAAGAAAAGCATTTATTACTTTCAACAGGTAATAAATCAGAACTAGCTGTTGGATATTGCACACTATATGGTGATATGAATGGAGGATTATCTGTAATAGGTGATTTATATAAAACAAATGTTTTTAAATTATGTAATTGGCTTGATAGTGAAGACTCAATAGAACATAGAAAAGCATACAAATTAGATACCAGAATTAAAATTATTGGAGATAAAATTCGCAAGAAAGCTCCAAGTGCTGAACTAGGTCCTGATCAATTTGATACTGATTCACTTCCTCCATATTCTTTATTAGATAAAATTCTTAAGGGACTTATTGAAGAAAAAAAAGATTTAAAATGTCTTGAAAAAGACGGTCATGCAAAAGAACAAATCTTAAAAATAATAAAACTCATTAAAAAAGCAGAATTTAAACGAAAGCAAGCTCCTCCTATACTCAAGTTAAGTAGTCAGTCACTTGGTAATGACTGGAGAGTGCCAATAGCTATTTTTAATTAAGATTTCTTGTTCTTAAAAGTCAATTCTTGGATATTATTCAAAGGTCTTCGAATTGATTTAGGATTGATACCATCTCTTAAAGCAAGTATTAAGCCCGCCGCCTCGAAGTAATTTTCCACTTCAATTAGTTTGGGATAATTTAAATTTTGATTATCAAGATTAAGTATATTTTGATTTTTTACAGAGATTATATTTAATCCCCTTTCAATTCCTGCTAATACTGCTTCTCCTCCTAATGCCCCGCTTGGAACAACGATAGATTCAATTTGACTTGGATATAAGGTTATTTTTTCATTTTTATCAGTCAACTCTATAAGATCTGGAGCTTTGCTTAGGCCAATCAATACAGATGGCAAAAATGTATAACCTATTTCTTCGGAAGCAGTACGAGGATCTAAATTTTCATTTAATTGAATTGGACTTAATGCAGGTGCATGAGCACAAGGAACTTTGAGAAACTTACTTATCAAATGACTTATTACAGCTTCAACTCCAGCGATAGGATCAACTCCTTTTCCTTCTCTATATGAATTTGTTTCAATTAAATCTACATTATCAGGGAATTTAGCTACTATCGCGATTGCTGTTATACCTTTATTTATTAAGATTTCTCCTGCTTCAATTAAAGCATCTGGATTTTCAATTAAACCTCCACTAATGCCTTCTGATTCAGAATTAATAACTATCCCTAAAGGTTTTTTTGTTAAAACATAAGAATCTACATCCATTCCTAATGTTGCCACACAAGCATCCGCAACTTGTAAATGTCTCATTAAAATTTCATGTTCAATATTTGAATCAAAAATTATTCCAATTTTCTGCTTTTTTACCTTTTTAAGACCAATTTCTCCTTTTACAAACCTATCTAAGCTATAACCTTCGACATAAAAAATATCTTTGCTCCTCTCAGATAGAGATCCACCATTCATTACATTTGGATGAGTAATTAAGCAACCACTTGCAGAAGCTAATAATTTTGCAGTAGGAAGAGCATCACCAGCGAAACCACCAATTTCGCATCCAATTCCAGTAGGAATAATAAATATTGTTGGTGATACTGCCTTAAAACTCATTGATTTATTCTACGAATTCCTTGGATTTGCTAAAACAGCATTAATTCTTATTTTTTTTCCCGAAGAATCTAATGAACCCTTAATATCGACAATTGCCCATCTTATCACTCTCCCTTTTTTGATTAAATTGCCAATTATAAATTGCCTTAAATTAATAACTTTTATTGATACTGGCCAATCTAGATAGAAATCAACCTCTCTTAATTTCATTTTTGATATTGGCCAAATTGATTGTTATAAAGATTATCTTCAACTTCATCACCAATAACAATATGCAGATCAGACTTCGGATAAGCAACACATAAAAGAGCAAAACCCTTTTCCTTCAAATCATCATTTAAACCCATTGCATCTTCTTGATCTACTGAACCCGAAATCAACATTGATGCACAACTAGTACATACCCCTGAACAGCAACTACTTGGTAAATCAATTCCATTTAATTTAGCGGCTGATATTATATCTTGATCTTCAGGACATAAAAAAACATAAGTCTTATCTTCTAATTCAACTTTTATATTATATTCAGACATTATTAAGGACTCAGCTAAACTGCAGAACCTCCTACTACTTCTAATATTTCCTGGGTTATCGCGGCTTGTCTTGCTTTATTATATGTAAGGTTTAAAGTACTTGCTAATTCTTTTGCATTATCACTCGCATTATTCATTGCAGTCATTCTACATGCAAGTTCTGAGGCGGCAGATTCTTGAAGTGCTCTAAGAATCTGATTCTGCAAGTACAATGGTAATAAGGAATCTAATAACTGATCTGGACTTTGCTCAAAAACAATATCAGAAGGCAATTTTTCTGAATCACTCTTTTCTATATTTGATTTTTCAACTAGTAATTTACTATTTTTAGTGGTTAATCTAAAAATTTCATCATTTTCCTCTGCAATTCCTTGAGGGTCTAATGGCAGTAATGTTTGTACAACTGGAGCACAACTTACGAGAGTAATGAATTTGGTATAGATGATCTCTACCCTGTCAGAGTTTTCTGATAAAAATTCAGCCAATACCTCATTAGTTATCCCTTCAGAATCTATAGCAGTTGGCACTTGTTCCAATTCTTTGAATGAATTTTTAATCACGTATTTATCCTTCCTATTTTGGAAGTATCCTATTGCCTTTTTTCCTACTAAGATCAAATTCGGTTCATAACCTTGTTTAATCAACTCTGCGTACCTAATTTCAGCCTTCTTAATTATGTTTGTATTATATCCGCCACATAAACCTCTATCAGCAGTTATGCAAACCAAAGAAATTGTTCTTACATCTCTTTTTGATAAGAGAGGAGAATCTACAGCTTCAAACTTGACCCTAGATTGAATATTCTCTAAAACACTGGCTAGTTTGTCAGCAAAAGGTCTACTTTTTAGCACTTGATCTTGTGCCCTCCTAACCTTTGCCGCTGCAACCAATCTCATAGCTTCTGTTATTTTTCTAGTATTTTTAACAGAAACAATTCGATCTCTAATTTCTTTTAGATTTGCCATAATTCCTTCTTAAAATTGATTTAAACAGTAGTAACCATTGAGGATTTAACTTCTTTTATAACCTCTCTTAATGTTGTTTCTAGGCCTTCATTAAGTTTCTTCTCTTTAAGAATCTCTTCAATAAATTCTGCTTTATTTAACTTAAGGTATTCTCTAAGTTCAGCAGCAAATTTAGTTACATCTTCAACAGGAACTTCATCAATAAGACCCTTAACACCTGCATAAACAACTGCCACCTGTTCAGCAAGATTTAATGGTGAAAATTGCGCTTGTTTGAGTAATTCTCTTAATCTCTTACCTCTTTCAAGTTGTTGTTGAGTAGCCTCATCAAGATCAGAAGCGAATTGAGAAAATGCTGCTAATTCATCAAATTGAGCTAGTTCTAATTTTAGTGTTCCAGCGATCTTCTTAATTGCTTTTGTTTGTGCCGCGCCTCCAACTCTACTAACTGAAATACCTACATTAATCGCAGGACGTAAACCTGAGTTAAATAAATCTGCGCTTAGGAAAATTTGTCCATCAGTAATTGAAATGACATTTGTTGGAATATAAGCTGATACATCTCCAGCTTGAGTTTCAATAATTGGCAATGCAGTCATTGATCCACCACCCATATCATCTGACAATTTTGCTGCCCTCTCAAGTAATCTACTATGACAATAAAAAACATCTCCAGGATAGGCTTCTCTTCCTGGAGGTCTTCTTAAAAGAAGAGACATTTGCCTGTATGCCTGAGCTTGCTTTGTTAAGTCATCATAAATAACAAGAGTAGCTTTCCCTTGGTACATGAAATGCTCAGCTATTGCTGCACCAGTGTAGGGAGCTAAATATTGTAAAGCAGCTGCTTCAGAGGCCCCTGCACTCACTACAACAGTATATTCAAGTGCACCTTTTTCTCTTAAAACTTCAACAACGTTTGCTACTGAAGCAGATTTTTGACCAATAGCGACATAAACACAAACTACGTCTTGGCCTTTTTGGTTAATTATTGTATCTATAGCTATAGCAGTTTTTCCAGTTTGTCTATCACCTATAATCAATTCTCTTTGTCCTCTTCCAACAGGAATCATCGCATCGATAGAAGTAATACCTGTTTGCATAGGTTCATGAACTGATCTCCTTTTGATTATTCCTGGAGCCATTTCTTCAATGAGTCTATTATCACTTGTAGGAATCTCGCCTTTACCATCTATTGGTTGTCCTAAAGGATTAACAACCCTTCCTTTCATAGCTTCTCCAACAGGCACAGATGCAATTTTTCCCGTAGATTTTACATTACTTCCTTCTTGAACACCTAAAGCTTCCCCCATCAAAACCGCGCCTACATTATCATCTTCAAGATTAAGAGCTATACCTTCTGTTCCATCCTCAAATTCCAATAACTCTCCTGCCATGACCTGATCTAAGCCATATATTCTTGCAATACCATCACCAATTTGCAGAACAGTTCCTACATTGCTAACACTTACAGATTGGTCATAATCAGTTATTTGCTGTTTTAAGATTGAACTGATTTCATCAGGGCGTATAGATACCATGGATTTAAAAATTTAAGGTTGATTTAAAAGTTACTTGGAAAGGGATAAGCCAAGTTTTCTAATTTGAGAAGCAAGGGAAGCATCAATTACTTTTGATCCTACACTGGCGACGAAACCACCAATAAGAGATGGGTCAATTTTAGTTACAAGTTCTAATTTTTCTGTTCCAGCAATATTGATGATCTTTTTGGTAATTAAACCTTTCTGTTCATCAGTAAGCTCGACTGCAGAAGTAACAGTTGCCAAAGCAATATTACTATTTTCTCGGTAAATCTCTAAAAACCTATCAAGAATTGAAGTAAGGATTCCAATTCTTTGCCTATCGGCCAATAATTTTAAGAAATTCAATAAAGAAGAATTAACCTTATTTGAAAAAATTTCAATAATTATTTTCTTCTTAGCATCTGTCTCTAAAATGGGAGAGGATAGTGCCTTCTCCAATTCAGGGGAATCATTTATTAATTCCAAGAGTTGTTTTACCTCAGCAACCATCTCTTCAGTTTGAGAATTTTCATTCACAACTTGAAGTAATGCCTCTGCGTATGGTGTGGTAACAGAATTTAAAAGTGGCATTAGTTCACCTCAATATTATTAATTGATTGAGTTACCAAATTTTCTTGTGCTGTTTTATCAAGTCGATTTGGAAGAGAATCTAAAGCTTTCTTAATTGCCAGTTCAACAGCTTCTTTTCGAAGTTGAGAAATTGCCCTGGATGCTTCAGAACTCTCATCAGAGATTGCACTTTGTTTAATTCGTGCCATCTCCTCTATCGCTTTTTTCTCACTTTCCATTCTGATTGATTCAGATCTTTTCATAGAATCTGCTTTTATTTGAGAAGCTTTTTCTTCTGCTGAAGATAAATCTTTCTTCGCCTTTTCTAAAGCTTGCGTTGCATTAAGGAGTCGATCTTCAGCATCTTTTAATTCAAGAAGGATTCCTTCTCTCCTTTTTTGAAGCATTTTGCCTAGAAAACCAGGCAAAAATTTATAAAGACCGAAAACCACTACAGCCCAATTAAGGATATTAGTTTCGAATAAATTGAAGTTCAATCCAAAACCTTCTGTAGCTAAAAGAGTTAAATTCATTTTTCTAGAATCAATCTATTAACAATAAGTTCGCTTAGATCATCAGCCTGTTTAGAAAGTTGATCACGAGCAGCAGACGTCTGACTTTCAATTTCTAGTCTTGCTTTTTCTTTTGAAGCATTTGCTTCATTGTTAGCAAGTTCTAGTGCTTCTTTATAGAGCTTGTCAGACTCATTCTCAGCTTCGCTTACAATTCTTTGGGCTTCTGTACGAGCACTTTGAAGCTGAGTTAATAAATCAGCTTCTAATTTTTTAACCTCAGAGAGTTTATTCTTGGCCTCAATAATATTATTACTTACAAACTTTTCCCTTTTTTCTACAACATTGCCAACAGGCTTAAAAAAGAGAGAATTCAATATGTAAGTAAGCGCAACTACTTGTATTGCCATTAGTGGCAAAGTGGCATTTATATCAAATAATCCACCTTCTGTAGCACCAAAAAAATTAAAGGCCAACATATGATTCAGTTGAAGTTAAAAAATTAAATTTAAATATTGCTAATAAAGATTAGAAGCAATATTAACTTTTAGGAAAAAGGATTCGCAAAAAGTAGTACCAAAGCCACAACTAATCCGTAAATTGTTAATGACTCCATGAAAGCAAAAGATAAAAGAAGGGTTCCTCTGATTTTACCTTCAGCTTCTGGTTGACGGGCAATACCCTCAACAGCACCTTGAGCTGCGTTACCTTGTCCAAGACCTGGGCCAATAGCACCTAGACCAACTGCTAAACCAGCAGCTACAACTGATGCAGCGGAAGTAATCGAATCCATAATTTTGAAATAAAGAGCTTAATACTTGTGATAATCTTTGTTGTCATACACGCTTGGACATCCTTTCTTTTAAGAATGGGTCTGATATTTTCAGACCTACGCGATTAGACATTTTGCCAGATTACAGACGCTTTGTAAAAGTGTCTGAATGTATTAGAAGACAGCTAATGATGTTCTTCAACAGCTTCTCCAATGTAGTAGGCCGCTAAAGTTGCGAAAATCAATGCCTGAATTGCACTAGTAAATAATCCTAGGAACATAACAGGTATTGGGAGAATTAGCGGAACTAAAAAGACTAGAACACCAACGACAAGTTCATCAGCCAAAATATTTCCAAATAGCCTGAAAGAGAGTGATAAAGGTTTCGTAAAGTCCTCTAGAATTTTGAAAGGAAGCATAATCGGAGTTGGGTGAACATAGTATTCGAAGTATCTCCAACCCTTATTGCTCAAACCTGCATAGAAATAAGAAAGTGAAACTAACAAAGCCAAGGCTATAGTTGTATTGATATCTGCAGTCGGTGCTCCTAATTCTCCACTTGGTAACTTAATCAATCTCCAGGGAATTAAAGCTCCCCCCCAATTGCTAACAAAGACGAATAAAAATAAAGTACCTATAAATGGCATCCAATCTCTATAAACTTTTTCACCTATTTGCGTCCTAGCAAGATCTCTTATGTAATCCCAGAGGAACTCAAGTAAGTTTTGGAGACCTTTAGGATCATTGTCCATTTTTTTAGTTCCTAAAGAAATAAAAACTAATAACGCTCCTAATAAAATCCAAGATGTTAAAAATACCTGCCCATGAAGTCTGATATTTCCAATTTGCCAATAAAGATGTTGACC
>QCBY01000012.1 GCA_003279005.1 Prochlorococcus sp. AG-347-J22
CTGTTATCTTTTGACGAATTTCCTCTTCATTCGTAATGCCATCAACCTCAGCTGTGTGCTGAGTTGAAATTAAGATGGTGTTTATTGAAACTGGAACTCCTTGCTTATAGTCAATACTTACTTGGGTCTTGCCATCAGGTAAGAGATAATCAAGCACGTTTTCATGCCTTACTTTGGCAAGTCGTCTTGCTAATCTGTGTGCCAGGCTGATTGGTAATGGCATTAATTCGGGTGTTTCATCGCATGCATAGCCAAACATTATTCCTTGGTCACCAGCCCCAGTATTATTTTCTAGATCATCATTTTCATCATCTGCTTCATTTACTCCTTGGGAAATATCAGGTGATTGCTCGTCAAGAGCTACTAAAACGGCACAGCTATTTGAATCAAAACCCCCAGCTTTTGATCCCTCATATCCAATTTCTTTAATTACATTCCTTACAAGTTTAATGTAATCAACTTTTGCTCTAGAGGTTATTTCACCTGTAAGTAAACAAAGACCAGTATTTACAACTGTTTCACAGGCTACTCTGCTTTCTGGATCTTCGGTCAATAAAGCATCTAGAACCGCATCACTTATTTGATCACATATTTTGTCAGGATGGCCTTCAGTTACAGATTCAGAAGTAAAGATAAAATCACTCATTTATAGTTTTTAAGAATTATTTTTAATCCTAAATTAAATCGTAAAAATTAATCAATAGTTATTAAGTTGAAATTTCATTAAACATCTAGAATTTGTTGTTAATGTAAGTAAAAATTGAAAAAGTTTATTCACTTGCTGCAATCTCAGTTAATTGCTCTCCATTCTCATCAGTTTCCTCAAGTAACATTTGCTTATATTTAGCAGCCATTTCTTCAGCTTTATCAAATACTTTTTGTGGGTCTGTTAACATATCTCCTGGTTCAGGCTCTAGAGCTTTTGTTGATAATGATATTCTCCCTCTTTCGGAATCTAAATCTATTATCATCACTTTCATTTGATCATTTACATTCAGAACATTATGGGGCGTTTCAATATGCTCATGACTGATT
This sequence comes from Prochlorococcus sp. AG-347-J22, assembly GCA_003279005.1. Classification (GTDB taxonomy): domain Bacteria; phylum Cyanobacteriota; class Cyanobacteriia; order PCC-6307; family Cyanobiaceae; genus Prochlorococcus_A. Next base: position 1,036 of record QCBY01000012.1, read on the forward strand.
TCAGATATATGTAAAAGACCACTTACTCCACCTATATCAATAAAAGCTCCATATGGTTTTATTCCTTTAACTGAACCTACAACAACTTCACCTACTTCAAGTCTATTCATTTTTTTCTCAACTAAAGCCCTTCGATGACTTAAAACTAATCTGTTTCTCTCTTCATCTACTTCCAGAAATTTTAAAGGTAAATATTCGCCCTCTAAATCTTCTTTAATTTTTCGCGCGCTAATATGAGATCCAGGGATAAAGCCTCTCAATCCCTCTACTCTGACCAAAGCACCACCTCTATTAGTTGCAAAAACCTCAGAATATATAGTTGCGTCCTCTTTTTGTAATTGTCTTACCCTCTCCCAAGCCCTTTGATATTCAATCCTTCTTATTGATAATGCTAATTGACCATCTTCATTTTCTTCACTCATTATAAAGAATTCTCTACTCTCAGATGGCTGTAAAACATCACTTAGTCCTTCAACTCTATTTATTGATACTTCTTGCATAGGCATAAAAGCAGCAGTTTTAGCACCAATATCTATCATTGCTCCTTTAGGCTCTAAAGCAAAAACTGTACCTTTTACGAGATCTCCGGGTTTAAAATTGTAATCATATTTTCCTAATAATGATGCAAAGTCTTCTTGAGTGAATCCTGCACTATCCAAATCACTATTGCTTCGACTGGAAGAAGAATCTGCGGAGGGAATATCCTTGGGGTCAAATGATAAATCTTCATCTTTTCGAGTTTCTGAAGTATTTTTTTCTACAGTTGAATTTTCAATTTCTGTATTGTCTGAAATTTCTTTTACGGTTTGGGACGAATTTTCGATCATTTGTTAAAACGCAGACTACCTAAGATAGTTAGAAAGGAATGCTTTTAGCCTGCAAACTAAATAGCAATATATTGGTATTTAATATTCTACACTTTAATATGCTGAATTTATAAAATTGAAGCCAATTCATTTTTTGAACTGCCTTTAAGAGATTCGAGAGTTGATACAAAGTCTTTTACCCCATTAAATTTCCTATAAACCGATGCGTATCTTATGTAAGCAACTTCGTTTTCTTTCATTAATCCCTTAAGAATTAATTCTCCAATTTGAGAAGATTTAATATCTTTATTTGAGTCCTGAATTATTTGTGATTCAATTGCATCAACAAAATTAATAATTGCTTCTCTAGAAAATGTTGTTTTTTCGCAAGCTCTAGAAATACCTTTTACTAATTTATCCTTATTAAATAATTCTCTACTTCCATCCTTTTTAAGGACAGAAATAGGCATTGTCTCGACTCTTTCATAAGTTGTAAATCTAAAGTTACAATTTAAACACTCTCTTCTTCTCCTTACACTTTTCCCGGTATCAGCAGATCTTGATTCTAAAACCCTGCTATCTGTGTTATGACATGTGGGACACTGCATGTAGTGAATAAAAGCAACCTTTACCCTAATACTAGATTAATATCATGATTATGAAAAGTAGTACAAAAAAACCCCCCATATTAGAAGGGAGGTTTTTTTACTTTATTTTCTATCGAATTTAGGTGGATCTCTAAAAGCGACTGCAAAAAATAGAGTAACAACTGCGAGAGTTAAAATAAGGACGTAAGCAAAAGCTTCCATGAGAAAATAATAATAAAGTTTAGTTTAAACCCTTCCTGGGATTCTTCTAGTGGTTTCGTCACCAAGTTTCTTAAAGAGACCAAACTCAACTTGATCTCCAATTTCGGCATCAATACCAGCAAAAGAATCTCTATAAAGAGTTCGAGAAGCATGCCACCAATGACCAAATAGGAATAATAACCCGAAACACAAATGTGCGTAAGTAAACCAAGCTCTTGGAGAACTTCGGAACACACCATCGGATTTGTAAGTTTCTCTATCAAACTTAAAAGCTTCTCCAAGCTGTGCTTTCCTAGCTAATCTTTTGACGACAGCAGGATCTGTAAATGTTTGACCATTAAGATCACCGCCATAAATAGTAGCTGTTATGCCAGTTTGTTCAAATGAGTACTTCGCTTCAGCTCTTCTAAATGGGATGTCAGCTCTAACATTCCCTTCTTTATCTTCAAGGATGACAGGGAAGTTTTCAAAGAAATTAGGAATTCTTCTAACTTCCAAGTCATTTCCTTCTTTATCTTGGAAAGCAATATGACCTTGCCAACCAGTTGGCAAACCATCTCCATTCACGAGAGCTCCTACTCTAAACAATCCTCCTTTAGCGGGACTATTTCCTACATAATCATAGAATGCCAGCTTCTCTGGAATCGAAGCATAAGCCTCTTCTCTGGTAGCTCCATTATCAATAGCTGATTGAACTCTCCTATTAATTTCTGTTTTGAAATAACCTGAGTCCCATTGATATCTAGTAGGGCCAAATAATTCAACAGGAGTGGTAGCAGAGCCATACCACATTGTTCCAGCAACTACAAATGATACAAAAAGAACTGCAGCTAAAGCACTAGCTAATACCCCTTCTAAACTTCCTAGTTTTAATGCTCTGTAAAGCCTTTCTCCAGGTCTATTTGTAATATGAAATATTCCACCAATAATGCCTAGAAGCCCGGCTGCAATATGATTCGCAACTATTCCTCCAGGATTAAATGGATTAAATCCATCTGCTCCCCAGGATGGCGCAACAGGCTCGACATGACCTGTTAGTCCATAGGGGTCTGAAACCCAAATGCCTACATTTGCACAATGAAAAGCACCAAAACCAAAACAGGTAATTCCTGCTAGAAGTAAGTGTATGCCAAATATTCTTGGTAGATCAAGAGCAGGTTCTCCTGTCCTTTCATCTTCCCATAAGTCTAAATCCCAATATGTCCAATGCCAGATTGAAGCAAGCATTAAAAGTCCGCTAAATACAATGTGTGCTGCTGCAACACCCTCAAAACTCCAGAATCCCGGATCAACTCCAGTAGCACCAGTAATATCCCATCCGTTCCAACTACTAGTGATTCCTAATCTTGCCATGAATGGCATGACATACATTCCCTGTCTCCACATTGGATTGAGAATAGCGTCTGAAGGATCAAAAATGGCTAATTCATATAAAGCCATAGAGCCGGCCCAGCCAGCTAATAATGCAGTATGCATGAGATGCACAGCAAGTAGTCGACCAGGGTCGTTTATAACTACTGTGTGAACACGATACCAAGGCAATCCCATCGGTTAAAAATTCTTGTGACAATGCTGAATAAACAGCTAAACATCATGATAGTAAGGGTTTTTTGAGCTTTGAGAGAGTTTTGTAAATAAATTAATTTTCATAGTAAAAATGGCCACATTACTCTCTACCACTTGTGTCTCAGCGAATTTTTAACAAAAATATGTTAATATTTTGGTCACAATTCTCAAAGTAAACCGCCAAAATAGAAAAAAATAACAAAAAAAATGACAACTATCAGATTCATCCGAGAAGGAATTGATATCCAATGCAAACCTGGAGAAAATTTAAGAGAGTTGATAATTAAAGAGAAATTACAACTTTATGGATTAAAGGGAATATTAGGAAATTGTGGTGGTGTTGGACAATGTAGTACTTGTTTTGTTTCTGTTGAAGGAGGAGCGAATAACTCGCTTAGCCCTCTTACTGCTGTTGAGGAAGAAAAGCTCAAAAATAGACCTGAAAATTGGAGACTTGCTTGTCAAACCTTAATAAAATCTTCTTCGGTAATATTGACTAAGCCTCAATCTCCTCCATCTAATTTAAAAGATTTGAAAGAATCTGCGGAAACCAAAAAATTACCTAGATAAATTGTTTAAGACTGTTAATGAGTGAGACCTCTTTTTGATTTTTCCTCATAATTTCCTTTTAAATGTCTATAGTCTTATTATTACTGAACTAGTATTTTTTTAAATGGAAACAACAAACTTTGGTTTTGTAGCAAGTCTTCTTTTCGTCGGAGTTCCTACAATTTTTCTAATTGGGCTTTTTATTTCAACACAAGACGGAGAGAAATCAAGCTTTTATTCAGAGTCTAGTAAAGGAAAACTTGGTCCAAAACGTTAAACACCTTTTTTGATGGTAATAATTTCCGCAAAAAAGCTTTTGATGTGGGAAAAAAAACAATTATTAAAAGGAGGAGATAAAAAATCACTTAACCTTTTGATAGATCTATTAGGTGGGTTGTCAAAAAAGGAATTCAATTTTCTTAAGATAAAACCAGAAAAAAAAGTAGAATTAAAAATAAATTTAGAATTACTTGAATATTTCTGGGAAAAACACTTAAATTCTTCTATCCCTATTCAATACTTGGGTGGAATTTCTTATTGGAGGGATCTTAAATTAGAGGTTTCAAGCAAAGTTCTCATTCCAAGGCCAGAAACAGAGATTTTGGTTGATATAATCTCAGAAAGATTTAAAAATAAAAGTAAAAAAATAACTTTTGTTGATCTAGGAACTGGTTCAGGCGCTATTGGCATTGCTTTAGCATTGTTAAATCCAAAATGGGATGGATTAGCAACTGATATTGATAAAAATGCTATAGAAATTGCATCGAGAAATTTTACTAAGATCTCTAATCAATCAAATTTGAAATTTTATCTTGGGAATTGGTGGAATCCTCTAATAAATTTCAAAGGGGAAATTGATTTAGCTGTGGCAAATCCCCCTTATATTCCACTTAAAACATACGAGGAATTACCAAAAGAGGTAAAGAAATTTGAACCTAGAATTGCTCTCATGGGAGGAGAGGACGGCTTAGAACATATAAAAGAAATAGTTAGATATGCGCCCTCTTATTTAAAAGAAAAAGGCTTATTATTGATTGAAAATCATTTTGACCAAGGCGACAGAGTTAAAGAATTATTTCTTGAAAATAAATTTACTTCTGTAAAAGTATTAAAAGATTTCTCTGGAATTGGAAGATTTACAATAGGTAGATATAAATAAATTATTAATTCTAATTTAAATGAATGTCATAGATCAAAAGTTAGCATTAAAAAAACTAGACAATGGGTTACCTATAATTTTTCAAACCGATACTTTACCTGCTATTGGATGCTTACCAAAGTTTTCAGAGATAATTTACAAAACAAAAAAAAGAGATAAAAATAAACCTTTGATTTTAATGGGGGCTGAAATTTTTCAATTTTATGACTTTGTGCATGAAGCCGCCTTGGAAGATTTCAAATATATGGCTTCTAAATACTGGCCAGGACCTTTAACAATAATTATTCCTACCTCTGAAAAAGGCAAATCATTTTTGTCCAGTAGTGACTTTACTCTTGGTTTAAGAATACCAAATTCAACTATGGCTAAATTTCTTATAAAGGAAAGTGGTCCATTATTAACTTCAAGTGCAAATCTCTCAGGAATGCCAACAGCGGTTAGTGCAAAAGACATTTCTGTTGAATTGCCTAATGTAGACATTTTAGGGCCTTTGCCTTGGGAAAAATGTAGTGGGGAAGCAAGTACTATAATTTCTTGGGAAAATTATAGAAAATGGAAAATAATTAGAAAAGGACAAGTGTTAATTCCTGGAATAAAATAATGCTTTTTCTTATTTTTTTTATCACATTAATACAAATCTTCTCTTACTGGATATTTGAACCCTTAACAAGATTTTTAACTCATATTGTTGAATTAAGGTTTTTACCAATCTTTATGTTATTGATTTTTATTTTTCTGTTTTCTACAAAAGATAGAAATCAAATATAGGATTTTACAATGCCGGCTAACAGATTTGAACTGATGACCTTCGCTTTACAAAAGCGCTGCTCTACCGCTGAGCTAAGCCGGCATAAATTTTATTTTACATACAGCTAGGTATTAAATGAAAATTTATTAATCTAGATTTGAAAATATTTTTTATTTCTTTTTAGTGTTGCCAATATTTTTTTTAAATTCTATTTCTCCAGTGAGAGTTCTTTTTATAGGAAGATTGGCAACTAATGCGGTCATTCTATCTTCTGTTTCAAGACTGACAGCTACTTCCTCAAAATCAATCTCAACATATTTAGCAACAACATCAAGTATTTCTTTTCTCATCTTATCTAAAAGATCAGTTGTCAATGTACTCATGTCAACTCTGTCATGAGCTAAAACTAGTTGTAATCTTTCCCTAGCAGTATTGGCACTAGATGTTTCTCTGCCTAGTAATTTGTTTATAAGGTCTCTAAGAGTCATAATTTTTTAAAAAATCTTTGTTTGCATTAATCTCATGAATTTATCTTTTATACTTTTACCTTCATTTTTTGGATCGATAATTGGAACATCTTTTCCGCTTAGCCTTTGAGATACATTTAAATAGCATTTTTTAGCTGGGGATTTATTAGCAGAAAGTGTAAGGGGCTCCCCTCTATTTGTACTTATTATTACTTGTTCATCCTCTAAAACAATACCTAGCAGAGGCAATGAAAGTATACTCTTAACATCTTCTATTGAGAGCATTTCTTGATTAGCCATCATATTTGGACGGACTCTATTAATTACTAACTGTATTGGCTTTATATCAGAAGTATTTAAAATTCCTATAACTCTATCTGCATCACGAACTGCAGATAATTCGGGATTTGTTACTACTATCGCTTCTTTACAGGCTGAGAGAGCATTTTTAAAACCATCTTCAACCCCTGCAGGACAATCTACTAAAACATAATCAAATTTTTCACTAAGTAATTTACTAATTTGTTTCATATCTTCTGGTTTCATCCAATCAAGCATCCTAGGATCACCCGCTGGTAAGAGAGCTAAATTGGGTTCTTTTTTATGTCTTACTAAGGCTTGTTCAAGACGACAATTTTTGTCAAGAACATCTTGAGCAGTATAAATAATGCGATTTTCTAAACCCAAAAGAAGGTCTAAATTTCTCAATCCAAAATCTGCATCCAGAACTGCTGTTGTAGCACCGCTATTTGCAAGAGCAATGCCAAGGTTAGCTGTTAAAGTGGTTTTACCAACCCCACCCTTACCTGAACAAATTAATATAGTGCGAGTATTTTCGGACAAAACTAGTAAATAATTTCATAAATAATAAGCTAGATTTACTAGGTTGAATTTTAGAAAAGTTAAGTAATTCTTAAATTTATTTTTTTTAATTAGTTTATTTCAAAATATTTTTTTATTTCGGATTGGTGTTTAGCTCATAAGGTTTTATGATTATTTTATTTTCTTCCAAAATCGCAATTTCGGGATATTGATGCTTAGGCTCCTCTTTTGGACCTATGGCTATAATTTCGCAAATCCTTAATTGAATAGGGTTTAGCCAAAGTGAAGCAATCGAAGCATATCTATTCCCATTTTCTCCAGCATATGCAGTACCTAATAATTTCCCCCACACATAGACGTTATTATTTGCGGAAACTATTGCTCCTGGATTCACATCTCCAATAATAAAAAGATCACCATTTGAAGATATTCTATCCCCTGATCTAAGTGTTCCTTTGTGAAGAATATTTAATTTTTGAGATAATGGATCTAGAAATGATTCTTTATAGTTGTCTTTATTACTTAGTAGAGTTGATTCAATCCGCAAAGACTTACCACTTAAGACTGTCTCTCTGCTAGTGGAATAGATATTAGTAAAATTGATATTTAATTTTTTAAGGTTGAGTTTCAGTTTTGCTAATTCGCAAGAAGTTATTATTTCATTTGTAGTAAAAAGTTGTGCTTCAGCTGGCTTTTTGTGTGCAATTGATTCTAAAAAAACTTTTTGATAAAGTTCAAACTTATTAAAGGTTATTGATTTAATGAATTCTTTCTTTGAGTTTCTTAAAATTAATCTCATTATGAATTGTCTCTTAATATCGCAATATAATCTTCAATATCTTTTCTAAACTCCCCTGGATAAATGATAAGTGAACTATTATTAGTTTTCATCAAGGTTTTAATTAATTCTGAATGATTTTCTAATGAGTTTTGATATGTCCCATCCCATATTTTTAAAGAATTATTAGATTTAAAACCTTTAAAAGATCTTTCTTTAATTCCACAAAATATCTCTGTATCGTAATTATTTAATTTACATTTTTTACGTGTAAAAGCTAAGACTTCCATTCTTTCTAATTTAGATAGAAAACCTATATTTGATGCTTTTAATAAATTTCTATTAATAAACATTCTGCAAAGAGTTTCTAAAGGTTCAAAAGATTCGTCTTTCCATCTCATTAAATGAAAATAAAAAACTATATCGTCATTTGCAAGGAAGTCCTTAATTTCAAGATCTTTTGGAGTAAATATCCATTTGTAAATAATTTCATCTATCCATATATTTTTTTTGCTGGGATTATTCCTAATTAAACAAATAATTTTTTCTAAAATCCAAGTTGAAATTTCGTTAACTCTATGGTTATAAATAGTTCTATACATCATGTTCCGTAGAATTAAAAAATGTTCAATAGCTATAACCCCTTTTGGCTTAATAGCGATATTCCCGTCCGGAGAAAAAGTTAGGGCTGAAATAATTCTCTCCAAATCAACTAATCCATATTTTGTCCCTGTGTTGTAACTATCACGTAACAAATAATCAAGACGATCACAATCAATTTCACTACTAATTAGAGTTTTTAAAGGATTTGAAAATAAATTTTGAGTTGTAAATAAATCTCCAATTTGTTTTGGTAATTCGCATCCAAAATTTTTAAGAATTGAAGATATTGGGGAGTAATTTTGAACTAAATTTTTAGACCAATATTCATGATTGTGAGAAAATATAACTTCGCTTGTGTGGCTCAAAGGACCATGGCCTAAATCATGAAGAAGAGCAGCCCCGAAAAGTATAAATTTATTTTGACTAAATTCAGGTTTTGTCTCAACAAGTCTTCTATAAATCTTTCTTGCCACGCAAAATACACCAATTGAGTGGGTGAATCTACTAGATTCAGCCCCATGGAAAAGAAGAGAGGCGGCACCTAATTGTTTTATCCTTCTTAATCTCTGAAATGACAACGTATCAATAAGCTGCATTATCATTAATTCTTCGGGTTTATCTGAATCAATGATTATTTCTTTATGTATTGGATCATGAAAAATTCTTTTTTTATTCATAACTTAAAAATGATCTATCAAATAAAAAATATTTTTTAATTATCAATATCTTTCTTTTCTGTTTGATTTATATTTTCTTTAACTTCATTTTTATCAAATAATGAGTTTAAGTATATTTCTGCATTTTTTACCCATTTATCTTCAGAATTGCCGTATTCCCTTGCCTCTGGAAAATCTAAAATTTTATCTGGAATTATCCCCTGACCTTGAATATTATTTCCTTTAGGTGTTAAGTAGCTTGCGACTGTAATTGCCATACCACTATCTTCTCCTAAACTTTTAAGAGACTGGATAAGACCTTTCCCATACGTTTTTTCACCAATTAGAGTTGATCTCTCATTATCTTGAAGGGATCCTGCAAGTATTTCACTGGCGCTTGCAGTTCCCTTATTTACTAAAGTTACCATTGGACCATCAAAATAAGTATTTTTTTGAGAGATTATTGCATCCTTTATTCCATTCCTATCTTTTGTTTCAACGATTGGGAGCTCGCTTAAAAAGGAGTCCGCTACAGCAATTCCAGAACTTACTAAACCACCAGAGTTATTTCTTAAGTCAAGAATGATCCCTTCAACTTCTTTATCTTTGAGTTCTTTTAATGCTTCTTCAATTTTTTTGGGGACGCTCTCACTAAATTGGGTTATTCTGAGGTATCCAATTGTATGTGAGTCATCTCTTAACCTTTTTGTTCTTACTGGTCTAAGATCAACAGATCTTCTTTCTAAATCAATCTCTTTAATCTCATCAGACATAGAGGTTATTTGAACAAGAACTTTTGTTCCGGATTCACCTCTTAGTTTTGAGGCTGTATTAGCAAGACCTAACTCATAAGATGAAATTCCATCAACTTTATCTATTATATCCCCACTAATTATCCCTGCTTCTTCAGCTGGGGAACCTGCCAATGTAGAAATAACTTTAATTTTCTTACTAATTTCGTCTTCTGCTAATTGCAGCCCTACACCGTTAATTTCGCTACCAAAATTACTTGTTTTTAATAATTCATAATCTTTGGGCCTCAATATTCTTGTAAAAGGATCTTCAAGCGGCTTCAACATATCTTCAATTGCAGAATAAGCATCATCACTTGTTTCAATTTGTTTCTGTAATGTTTTTTGTCTAATTCTCTTCCATTGGATTTCATCAAGCAGTTCGGGGTCATAATATCCTTCATTTACTAAAGTCCAGGCATCAAGTACAAATTGCTTGCTATCACTAAGCGCATTAACGCTTGGAATGTATACAAAATTGACAGAAAAAACAAAGATCATAATCATTATGATCCATTTTTTGAATATTAAAATTTTGTTAAAAGATGAATTCATTGGGTTAAGTGTTAACACCAAGTAAGTGAATTTTAAGTAAGCTCTTTATATAAAAGCCCTTATTTTTTTGGATGTCTAATTCCTCATCTGTTTATGACTGGTTTCAAGAAAGACTTGAAATCCAAGACATAACTGACGACGTAACTTCCAAGTACGTACCTCCCCACGTAAATATTTTTTACTGTTTAGGAGGCATAACTTTAGTATGCTTCTTAATTCAATTTGCAACAGGTTTTGCAATGACTTTTTATTATAAGCCAACTGTTACTCAAGCCTATAATTCTGTAAGTTATTTAATGACAGATGTGAGTTTTGGTTGGTTAATCAGATCTGTACATAGATGGAGTGCTTCTATGATGGTTTTGATGTTAATACTGCATGTATTTAGGGTATACCTTACTGGTGGTTTTAAAAGGCCAAGAGAATTAACCTGGGTAACTGGAGTTGTTATGGCTGTTATAACTGTTGCATTTGGAGTTACGGGTTATTCTCTTCCTTGGGATCAAGTTGGATATTGGGCAGTCAAGATAGTTTCAGGTGTTCCTGCCGCAATTCCGGTAATTGGCGACTTCATGGTTGAACTTCTTAGGGGAGGAGAGAGTGTTGGGCAATCGACCTTAACCAGATTTTATAGTCTTCACACATTTGTTTTGCCTTGGTCATTAGCAGTATTTATGCTTATGCATTTTCTTATGATTCGTAAACAAGGTATTTCAGGTCCGTTATAACCCCTTATAATTAAAAAAAACTAAACTCTCAAATAATTTTTATGTCTACATTAAAAAAACCTGATTTAACCGATCCAAAATTAAGAGCAAAGTTAGCAAAGGGTATGGGTCATAATTATTATGGAGAGCCAGCTTGGCCAAACGATCTTTTATATATTTTCCCAGTTGTAATACTTGGTACAATAGCTTGTGTAGTAGGGCTTGCAGTTTTAGATCCAGCAATGTTGGGAGACAAAGCAAATCCATTCGCGACTCCCTTAGAAATCCTGCCTGAATGGTACCTTTATCCTGTTTTTCAAATACTTAGAGTAGTTCCAAATAAGCTGCTAGGAATTGCTCTTCAAACATTAATCCCTCTAGGATTAATGATTTTACCCTTTATAGAAAACGTAAATAAATTTTCTAATCCTTTCAGGAGACCTGTTGCGATGTCAGTTTTTCTATTTGGAACTTTCTTAACTATATATCTTGGAATAGGTGCATGCTTGCCTATAGACAAATCTCTTACTTTAGGATTATTTTAAAAATCTCTAAAGATTGAACATATCCAAATCACTATTATTTACTCTTAGAAAGTGATGCATCAATAGAAATCCAACTATTGTCCAAGTTTGATAAGTTCTAGACTGCTGCCCAACCCATGTCCCGGTAGGCCCATCAAAATATTCTGCCCATTCTTGTTTTGGTAATTGATTTAGTTGTGACCAATAAGATTCTTCTATTAATGATCTCATTTCTTCCATTAAGATCACATCTTCAGTAGGGAATCTTTTCTGATGTAAAAGGACTGAAGCTCCAAAGTACCAAAGTAAACTTGGCCAATGACCACCATTGTGGTAATTCCAAGGCCAATTTTTAGGATCAGATCCTGTTTTATTTTGCCATTCTTCCACATCCATGTGAGGGTGACAAATTCTCATTGGCATTTGTGCCATTAGATGTTGCCTGTTATGCAGTACTAGTCTGAATAATGCTCTTTGTTCTTCTGAAGGTAGGACTCCAAACATGCATGCTAAGGAGTTTCCTAAGCTATAAAATCTAAAGTCAGGTCTTCCAGTCCTGATGTTACCTATTAAATATCCTCCTCTATTCTCCAACCAGTCTTGTAACCATGAAGGAACTACCTGAGGTTGAACATTAAATTCATTAAAATGTTGGTCATCTCCGTACTGTTCTGTGGGCCTTCTTCTTAAAATTTGCATTGTTTGGCTTGTTACCCAGTAATGCTTTAAAAGAAAATTCCTTAAATCCTCAACCCATTGACTAGTAAGAATAATTCTTTGATCTAGTAATCTGCTAACGTGATCCTTACGACTTAATTCCATCAAGTTAATACAGCTTTTCAAACATCCATGAAGTAGAACCTCTACTTCCAGAGGTGCGCCCCATACATCCATTGGTCTATCAATCATAAATGCACAATCTGGAACAAAAAGAACTGGTGTACCCTCAAATGTTGGATGTAAAACTAAATCTAGTAAAAGTTGAATACCTCTCTGCACACTTTGGCTTTTTCCAAATGAATAATCACCACTTTTGTTAACATAAAACCAGCACAATATTGGCCACCATAAACTGGCATCAGCAGAAGTAATTCTTCCTATTGATCTCTGACCATAATCACCAATTAACTTTCCTTTCTCTTCAACAAAACTTGTAGGGAATACTCCACGAGTCTGATAATTAGTACTTTGTAAATCAAGACAAACACTTAAAAATTTTTTGACAATATCGTATCTTTTTTGTGTGATGAGATAAATCATTACTGGCACGTTATCTCTTAGGAAAATTTCTCCATAATTTAACTTAAGGTTTTTTGTGGGGTGTTCTAGTGCCGCAACGCTACCAACTAACTCCCCTGAAATTTCAACTAAGGTCCTTTCGAAGTGTTCTTTTGCATTTGTAACAATTTTATCTTCATCTGAACTTGGACGAACTCTTAAATTTTTTTGACTAAATCTTTCTGCCATTTCATTTAAATCCCTATATTTAAGCCTAGTTCTTTAAGCAGACTTTGGACGAAAATAAAACTTAATAAAAAAATTATGTATTAATGGTTGCATAATAACGGTCGGATGGTTTAGTATTTCCTTCTGGGCAAAAATATTTTTTTTGTATTAATCAAGCAATTATCTTAAATATTATTTTTGGTAAATGATTGAATTTTAGGGAAATTTGATTTCTATCAACATTTTCTTCCAGCAGAAGGGTTTTTCCTTCGAGATTAGTTAACAACTTGTTGTTTAACTTTGCACCTAGAAAATTTAAAACTTAGGAACTGATGCTTTTATTGCGTCAAGACTTTATCAAATTAACCTTTGATAATTTTGAGATGTATTTGCAATAAAGGTGTGAGGTCCCGTCAAGAATATATAAATTGTTTTCAATTGCTAACTTTTAGTTTTGAAAACGAACGGATCTGAGATCTTGGAAAGTCACTTTGAAATATTTTAATGTGCACTCAAAGTAATCCTTAATTACTTAAGGAGGCTGAGCCTAAATAAATTAATTTAATTCTTTTTATTTGGGTTATGCAATTCATATTGAGTAGATTTATCTACAAAAGGATTTGAACACAACGGAGAGTTTGATCCTGGCTCAGGATGAACGCTGGCGGCGTGCTTAACACATGCAAGTCGAACGAACCTTCGGGTTAGTGGCGGACGGGTGAGTAACGCGTGAGAATCTGCCCTCAGGAGGGGGATAACGGTTGGAAACGACCGCTAATACCCCATATGCCGATAGGTGAAATGAATTTCGCCTGAGGATGAGCTCGCGTCTGATTAGCTTGTTGGTGAGGTAATGGCTCACCAAGGCTTCGATCAGTAGCTGGTCTGAGAGGATGATCAGCCACACTGGGACTGAGACACGGCCCAGACTCCTACGGGAGGCAGCAGTGGGGAATTTTCCGCAATGGGCGAAAGCCTGACGGAGCAACGCCGCGTGAGGGACGAAGGCCTCTGGGCTGTAAACCTCTTTTCTCAAGGAAGAAGATATGACGGTACTTGAGGAATAAGCCACGGCTAATTCCGTGCCAGCAGCCGCGGTAATACGGGAGTGGCAAGCGTTATCCGGAATTATTGGGCGTAAAGCGTCCGCAGGCGGCTTTTCAAGTCTGCTGTTAAAGCGTGGAGCTTAACTCCATCATGGCAGTGGAAACTGATTGGCTTGAGTATGGTAGGGGCAGAGGGAATTCCCGGTGTAGCGGTGAAATGCGTAGATATCGGGAAGAACACCAGTGGCGAAGGCGCTCTGCTGGGCCATTACTGACGCTCATGGACGAAAGCCAGGGGAGCGAAAGGGATTAGATACCCCTGTAGTCCTGGCCGTAAACGATGAACACTAGGTGTCGGGGGAATCGACCCCTTCGGTGTCGTAGCTAACGCGTTAAGTGTTCCGCCTGGGGAGTACGCACGCAAGTGTGAAACTCAAAGGAATTGACGGGGGCCCGCACAAGCGGTGGAGTATGTGGTTTAATTCGATGCAACGCGAAGAACCTTACCAGGGTTTGACATCCTGAGAACCTCTTAGAAATTTGAGGGTGCCTTCGGGAATTCAGTGACAGGTGGTGCATGGCTGTCGTCAGCTCGTGTCGTGAGATGTTGGGTTAAGTCCCGCAACGAGCGCAACCCACGTTTTTAGTTGCCAGCATTTAGTTGGGCACTCTAGAAAGACCGCCGGTGATAAACCGGAGGAAGGTGTGGATGACGTCAAGTCATCATGCCCCTTACACCCTGGGCTACACACGTACTACAATGCTACGGACAAAGGGCAGCAAACTCGCGAGAGCTAGCAAATCCCATAAACCGTGGCTCAGTTCAGATCGTAGGCTGCAACTCGCCTACGTGAAGTAGGAATCGCTAGTAATCGCAGGTCAGCATACTGCGGTGAATACGTTCCCGGGCCTTGTACACACCGCCCGTCACACCATGGAAGTTGGCCATGCCCGAAGTCGTTACTCCAACCCTTGTGGAGGAGGACGCCGAAGGTGGGGCTAATGACTGGGGTGAAGTCGTAACAAGGTAGCCGTACCGGAAGGTGCGGCTGGATCACCTCCTAACAGGGAGACAACAAGATTTAAATATTAATTTTGTCACCTTAGGTCGATCGGTATCTCAGATTCTCAACTTTTGAGAATTTCAGTTTCTAAGTTTTTTCTAGGTCACACCCATTACTTTTTCCTGGGCCATTAGCTCAGGTGGTTAGAGCGCACCCCTGATAAGGGTGAGGTCCCTGGTTCAAGTCCAGGATGGCCCATATCTCTATGTTGGGGGTATAGCTCAGTTGGTAGAGCGCCTGCTTTGCAAGCAGGATGTCAGCGGTTCGAGTCCGCTTACCTCCACTGAATACCACCTTTTACATATTTTAAAAGGAAATTGTTTTTGAGTCGTGTCCAAATTGCTCTGAGCGAATCTAGCTTCCTATTTTATCCAATAAATAAGATGCTGGACTCATTGAATTATTATTCATTGTTTTCAGAGAACCTTGACAACTGCATAGATTATTTTAAAGACAATAAGCATCTTTAATGATGCAGATTTATTATTTGTGCGAATGCATTAAATAACAATTCTATTAAGCTGATGCTTCAATTTTTGAAGTTATTGGTCAAGCTACAAAGGGCTCACGGAGGATACCTAGGCACACAGAGGCGATGAAGGACGTGGTTACCTGCGATAAGTCTCGGGGAGTTGGAAGCACACTTTGATCCGGGAATTTCCGAATGGGGCAACCCCTTGAACGGCCAGTTGAATATATAGGCTGGCGCGAGCTAACCCAGCGAACTGAAACATCTTAGTAGCTGGAGGAAGAGAAAGTAAATAACGACTCCCTCAGTAGCGGCGAGCGAACGGGGAACAGCCCAAACCGATAGTCTTGACTATCGGGGTTGTGGGACAGCAATAAGGATCAACAAATCTAGAAGAAACGTTTGAATGGCGTGCCATAGAGGGTGAAAGCCCCGTAATTGAAAGATAAGTTGACCTAGCTGTATCCCGAGTAGCACGGAGCACGTGGAATTCCGTGTGAATCTGCGAGGACCACCTCGTAAGGCTAAGTACTACTGTGTGACCGATAGTGAAACAGTACCGCGAGGGAAAGGTGAAAAGAACCCCGGGAGGGGAGTGAAATAGAACATGAAACCGTGAGCTTACAAGCAATGGGAGCCCGACTAATCGGGTGACCGTGTGCCTGTTGAAGAATGAGCCGGCGACTTATAGGCACTGGCGGGTTAAACCGGAAATGGTGGAGCCACAGCGAAAGCGAGTCTTAATAGGGCGTTTGTCAGTGTTTATAGACCCGAACCCTGGTGATCTAACCATGGCCAGGATGAAGCTTGGGTGATACCAAGTGGAGGTCCGAACCGACTGAAGTTGAAAATTCAGCGGATGAGCTGTGGTTAGGGGTGAAATGCCAATCGAACCAGGAGCTAGCTGGTTCTCCCCGAAATACGTTGAGGCGTAGCGTCTAGTGCTCCAGCAGGGGGGTAAAGCAACCATTTCGGTGCGGGCTGCGAAAGCGGTACCAAATCGATATGAACTCTGAATACCCTGTGTGTAACTAGGCAGTCAGACTGTGGGGGATAAGCTCCATAGTCAAGAGGGAAACAGCCCAGACCGCCAGCTAAGGTCCCAAAATTAACGCTAAGTGATAAAGGAGGTGGGATTGCCCAGACAACCAGGAGGTTTGCCTAGAAGCAGCCATCCTCAAAGGAGTGCGTAATAGCTCACTGGTCGAGCGATCCTGCGCCGAAAATGAATGGGGCTAAGCGTTATACCGAAGCTGCGGATAAATTTATTTATGGTAGGGGAGCGTTCTATGTTGGGTGAAGCGTTAGCGTAAGCGGACGTGGACGGCATAGAAGTGAGAATGTCGGCTTGAGTAGCGAAAACATGGGTGAGAATCCCATGCCCCGAAACCCTAAGGGTTCCTCCGGCAGGCTCGTCCGCGGAGGGTTAGTCTGGACCTAAGGCGAGGCCGAAAGGCGTAGTCGATGGATAACAGGTCAATATTCCTGTACCAGTTATGTTTTGGGAAGGGGGACGGAGAAGGCTAGCCAGGCCAGATGTTGGTTACTGGTTCAAGCGTTCGAGGCTTTGAGAGATGGAGAAAACATCTTGAGCTGAGGCGTGAGTACGAGCTGCTACGGCAGTGAAGTTGGTGATGTCATGCTTCCAAGAAAAGCCCTATACCCGTTAAGGCATAAATGCCAGTACCCGAAACCGACACAGGTGGGGTGGTAGAGAATACCGAGGGGCGCGAGATAACTCTCTCTAAGGAACTCGGCAAAATGGCCCCGTAACTTCGGGAGAAGGGGTGCCAGCGAGAGCTGGTCGCAGTGAAGAGGCGCAAGCGACTGTTTACCAAAAACACAGGTCTCCGCTAAGTCGCAAGACGATGTATGGGGGCTGACACCTGCCCAGTGCCGGAAGGTTAAGGAAGCTGGTTAGCTTTTAGCAAAGCTAGCGACTGAAGCCCCGGTGAACGGCGGCCGTAACTATAACGGTCCTAAGGTAGCGAAATTCCTTGTCGGGTAAGTTCCGACCCGCACGAAAGGTGTAACGATTTGCGCGCTGTCTCGGAGAGAGGCTCGGCGAAATAGAATTGTCTGTGAAGATGCGGACTACATACACCCGGACAGAAAGACCCTATGAAGCTTTACTGTAGTTTGATATTGTGCTCGGGCTCTAATTGCGCAGAATAGGTGGGAGACGTTGAAATAGTACTTGTGGGTATTATTGAGTCATCGGTGAGATACCACTCTATTAGAGCTAGAGTTCTAACGCTTACCCGTTATCCGGGAAGCGGACAGTATCTGATGGGCAGTTTGACTGGGGCGGTCGCCTCCTAAAAGGTAACGGAGGCGCACAAAGGTTCCCTCAGGCTGGTTGGAAATCAGTCGCTGAGTGCAAAAGCAGAAGGGAGCTTGACTGTGAGACCTACAAGTCGAACAGGGACGAAAGTCGGTTTTAGTGATCCGACGGTTCTGCGTGGAAGGGCCGTCGCTCAACGGATAAAAGTTACTCTAGGGATAACAGGCTGATCTCCCCCAAGAGTTCACATCGACGGGGAGGTTTGGCACCTCGATGTCGGCTCATCGCAACCTGGGGCTGAAGTCGGTCCCAAGGGTTGGGCTGTTCGCCCATTAAAGCGGTACGCGAGCTGGGTTCAGAACGTCGTGAGACAGTTCGGTCCATATCCGGTGTATGCGCAGGAATATTGAGAGGATTTCTCCCTAGTACGAGAGGACCGGGAGGAACGCACCTCTGGTGTGCCAGTTATCGTGCCAACGGTAAACGCTGGGTAGCCATGTGCGGAGTGGATAACCGCTGAAAGCATCTAAGTGGGAAGCCCACCTCAAGATGAGTATTGCCATGGCTTAAGCCAGTAAGGTCACGGGAAGAACACCCGTTGATAGGCTCTACGTGGAAGCTTGGTAACAAGTGCAGCGGAGGAGTACTAATAGACCGAGGGCTTGACCAAATAAACTTAATTTATTGTCTTTAAGTTATATAATTTTCTATGCAGTTCTCAAGGTTCACACTATCCTGGTGTTCATGGCGATGTGGGACCACTCCGATCCATCTCGAACTCGGTTGTGAAACGCATCAGCGGCGAAAATATTTAGGGGGTAGCCCCTTGAGAAAATAGCTCAATGCCAGGTAAAAATATTTTTAAGGGCTTACTTTTTAAGGTAAGCCCTTTTTTATTTCTGACATTTTGGGCACCAATGGGTACTTCTTCCTGAAATCTTTTGTCTTTCAATTATATTTTTGCATTTACGACATCGCTTACCAGTTCTTCTATAAACATTTGTTTGTAGTCCAAAATTACCATTTTCACCTTCTAGGTCTCTAAAGTCACTAAAAGTAGTTCCTCCAGCACCAATACTCTTTTTTAAAACCTCAACAATAGCTAATTTAAGCTTTTTTAATTCATTATTTTTAATTGTTTTAGCCTCTCTCAAAGGAGATATGCCAGCAGAGTAAAGACTCTCATCCGCATATATATTGCCTATTCCAGCAACGATTGTTTGATCTAGTAGGATAGATTTTATAGATCTTGTTTTTTTGGAAATCTTTTTATTCAGATATTTGATATTAAAATCATCAGAAAATGGTTCTGGCCCTAGCGAGCCTAATCCCTTAATAATCTTGCAGGGTAATAATCCGTCTTTGACCCACCACATTTGCCCAAAACTCCTCACATCAACATATCTAAGTTCATCATTATTGTTATTAAAAAACCTTATTCTTGTATGCTTGCAAGGATTAGTAAGATTATGATTAAAAGTAAAATGTCCTGTCATTCTCAAATGGACGATGAGAAAACCATTTTTTACAAATAAATCTTCATTTTGAATGATAATGTTATTGTTTTTTTTAATTGTTTTTAGTTCCGCAATTAAATATTTTCCTCTTCTGTCCCATTTATATATAAGTGAGTTCTCAAGACCCTCGATGAATTCTTGCTTATCTATGGGATAAGCCACAGTTGAAGCTCTACAGATTTCAACTTTTTTAATAATAAAATTTTTGAGTTTTTGCTCTAAGCCTCTTCTAACAGTCTCAACTTCAGGTAACTCAGGCAAATTTCTAAGCTTTTTCTAACTCGCTTTCTGCAAAATTATTAGTATTCGCCCCTCCTTCAGTTCCACTTATTCCTGCATAATTTACCTTTTCAAACCTGACTACGCAATTATATTTTATTCCCGAAGTATCTACTGAAGCAACTTTACCAATTTCGTTATACCAGTAAGATTCTGGCCTTTTAACTCTCACAAGATCTCCTCTTGAAATTGTCATTAATTTAAATTTAACTATTATAAACAATAACTCATTACTTTTATTCTCAGAAGAATTATTCACACATATTAATCAAAATATTTAGCAGAAATCATTTATTAGATTTTTTTCAAATTCTTCTTTAGCAGGCTGCCAACCTCTCCATTTTCTACCAAGAATCCTTACATCTAAATCTTTTGTTTCACACCTTACAGATATAATTAAATTTTTATTATTTTGATTTATAGCATTTAAAATTTTTCTATCTCTTATTTCTTCAAATTTATTTTGTTTAATTGTTAATAGACCATATGTTTTATAATCAGTGGTAGTCAATTTATTAAATACGTCATCTTTGTCTAATATAATTTTTTCTCGATTAATAGTATTCTTGTCGCTTAGAAATATTTTTGAACCGACTTCTATGGAGTCCTGATCATTGAGGTTGTTAATTTCTATTAGATATTTCAACTCCAATCCATAATTAAGAGAAATTTCAGTAAGATTTTCCCCTTTTTGCACTACATGGTAGATCTTTTGGGATGCATTTTTTTTACTCATTTTGTTTGTATCAGAAATCTTAAGATTTTGCCCGATAAAGATATAATTTTCATCCTTTAAATTATTTAACTTGATAATCAAATCCCTATCTATTGAATATAATTTTGAGATACTTGTGATAGTATCTCCGATCTTTACGATATGAACTTTTTTAAAGTCTGATTTCTCATTAATAGAGTTTTCTCTATTTAAAGTATTTCCTGCTTGTTTATTTGAGGAATCAAGTATTTCTTCTGACTTTATAAAAAAAGGATTGAAAAAATTAAAAAAGAAGGTAAATAAAATAAATGTTAATTTCATAAATTTATCTATTTCCTTAAAGATAATCTCTGTATATAAAACCGCTATAGTATTGAAACTAAATTAAGTATATTAAATCTTAAAAAATATTTTTATAAATTTCATTATTTTTTCATAAGGAGGATATCTAAAATCTAAATCAAATAAAAAACTTCTATAAGTGATGGATTTTTGATTTGAGAAATTTTTAAAACCCTCTTCTCCATGAAATTTACCCATTCCACTTTTCCCTACTCCACCAAATGGCAAATTTGGAATAAGAACAGGCAACATAACATCATTAATACAAATACTGCCTGAACTTGTGACTTTTGAAATATGATCATGGATTTTTTTGTTTCCTCCGAAAATATAGATTGCTAAAGGTTTTGAAGATTCATTAATTTTTTTTAATACTGAATATTTATTTTCAATTTTAATTACTGGAAGAAGAGAGCTAAATAATTCTTTTTGAATAATATTTTTTTCCTCTAACTTAACTTTTAAAATTGTGGGCGATATTTTCATCCTTTTTTTACTATAAATCCCCCCGAATAATATACGTTTTTCTTTTTTGTATCTTTTGAGTAGTTCTGAAGATTTTGAATATTGTTCTTTTTGTAATTTAGATAAGTTTTTTGAAGTTATTGGATTTTTACCATAAAAAATAGTGATAAATTTCTTCAATTCTTCTACTAATTGAGTTTCAATTTCCTTTTCAACAAATATGTGATTAGGCGCCATGCATGACTGTCCTGAATTAAAAAACTTACCCCATACAATTCTTTTTGCTGCAATTTTTAAGTTCGCATTTTTGAAAATAATAACTGGATTTGTTCCGCTAAGCTCAAGTGTTATTGGAGTTAAGTTTTTTGAAGCTGATTTCATAATAGATTTTCCTGTCTCAGTACTTCCTGTGAAAAAAATATGATCGAAATTTTGTTCTACTAGTTTTATTGAATCTTTATAATCTCCTTCGATAGTTAATAAGGTGTCCTTTTGGAAATATTTATCACATAAGTTTTTTATTAGTTTTGATACGGAAGAACATTTTTCTGATGGTTTCATTACTGCAGTATTTCCTGCAGAAAAGATATTAACTAGAGGCTTTAAAAGATATAACAAGGGATAATTATATGGACCTAAAATCAAAACGCACCCAAGAGGTTCGTAGGTTACTTTTGAGAATGATGGAAAAAAATATATTGGAGTTATTACCCTTCGTGGTCGTATCCATGATCTAAGATTCTTCTTTATTAAAGAAATTTCTTCTTTAACTAAAAGAATTTCTGAAAGCGCTTCAATTTCTGATTTACCGAGATCAAAGAAAAGAGCTTTTATTATTTCTTTTTTATTCTCATCTAAAAGTTTAGAAACCTTATTGATCTGGTTTATTCTCCAATTAATGCTTTCTGTTTGACCAGTAATTACTTTGTTTTTTAATTTCTCGATATTTGCTTTATAGGATTTATCTAAACTATTCATCCAGAAAAATTTTTATTTCATAGTTAATATATCAGATAAATAATATTAAATATCAAAAATTATTTATACTAACTTAGCGATATAGTTTTTTTATAAATAGTATAAAAATTAAATTATATTTTATTTTGAAAAAAATAAATAAAGAAGTTCAGTTTATTATTCCTTCTTTTTTATTTGCTTTATTATTTATAGTTGTTAATTTTAAAAGGTTTGTATTGATTTCTGATCTTTCATATTGGTCAAGTAATATTTTAAATCAGCCTTATAGGATATTAAGTTATAGTTTTGTCCATAAAGATTTCAATCATTTAATATCTAATTTATTTGGAATAGTTGTAATTAGATATTGTTTTATAAATTTGAAGTTGAAGAATAAATATCTTTTCTTTTATCTAACGATTTTGTTAATACCAATACAAACTTTTAGTTTATTCATTATTGATAATTTTTTATTTTATGATCCTAATCATTTACTTATTGGTTTTAGTGGAATTTTATTTGGTGTATTTTCCTTTATTTTGCTCTCTTCTATTTATGGCAAAGAATATATTTTTAACATCTTTATTGGCTTAAAAAAGAACTATGAAATTAAGAAAATTATGACTATTTTTTTGTCTTTTGGTATTGTGTATTCTTTTTTGCCTGGAATTAGTTTTTCTGGACATCTAATAGGTATATTGAGTGGATTTTTTATTTTTTTTCTTTGAAGTGAGAAAATGCCGTTCCTTAGCATTAATTAAACTAACAATCTTAAAGTTTTAAAAGTTCTAATTTCTTTAGTTAAGATAATATTAATGAAAAAAACTTTTTCTATCAGATTAATATCTAATAATGAAATTCAGAAAGTTACTGATTGGGCAAGGTTAGAGGGGTTTGCTCCAGGATTTGATGACATATCAATTTATAAAAATACTGATAAAAAAGGAGTATGGGTTGGATGTATTGATGACAATCCTATAGGTTCTATCGCTTGTGTTAAATATAATTCTTGCTATGGATTTATAGGTTTATTCATCGTAAAAAAAGAATTCCGTAATATGGGTTATGGAGTAAAACTATGGAAACATGCATTAAATTACTTGCAAAATGTTGATTGCATTGGTTTAGAAGCGGCTCCAAATAGATTAGATGATTATCAAAAATGGGGTTTTAAAAAATCCTCAATAACCAATAGATGGAAATTAGAGGGTATCCAAGATTTGCCATATAGTTCTTTTTATAAAGATGAAAATAATGCTTTTAAGGTTGTCCCTGGTAATCAGATTCCCCCTGAATCTGTCTTAATATATGACTCTCAACGAGAACCTAGTCCCAGGCCACATTTCTTGAGAGATTGGCTGAATGATTCTTTTGGAAACGTTAGTGCTCTTGTTGATAATAATGGCATGTGTCATGGTTTTGGGCGGATAAGACCTTGCATGCTTCAGGATAAGACACAAGGATGGCGAATAGGCCCTCTTCTGGCTGATACACCACCCTTAGCAGAATTACTTGTAAGAAAATTAGTTAGTAATTTAGAAGCTGAAATATTGTTGGACTGCTCAAGTCTCAATCCTTATGCAAATTATCTTTTATCTAGTATGGGGTTTAAAGAAATTTCAAAAACTTATCGAATGTATAAAGGTATTCAACCTTCATGCCCAATGAATCAGGTATATGGGCTTGCTTGTCTCGAGTTGGGCTAGTCTTTAGAAACCTTTAAGACTTTTGCCTTATTCGGTTTCGAGAAAGTCAATCCTCAGCGGTTTTTAATATTCTTTTTACGGTATCTGCATTGATTATTATGATCTCTCCATTATCAATATTTGCCACTTGAAATAAGGTCCATGAATTTGGATTCCTTGCTCCTCCTATACAGTCAATCACTTGCCCAACCCAATATTCATGGCAACAGTTTTGAGTATTATCTGAAGCTATTCTCTCTTTAATTACTACATAATCACCAGGCTTGACGATAAGAAATTCATAAGCTTCTGAACAGGTCATAGCATAAAAGAAAGAACTTTAATAGTACAAATATACTATGTAATCTGTATTAGTGCCCCTAGTGTCAAAACGCTATTTATTATATTAATTATATAAAAATTATAAATTTAAAAACCAAAAAGCAATCTATTAAAATTGAAAATACATATGGACTTATAACAAATATCTAAATCTATAAATTATGGTTTTATCAAAATGAGAATAAATAA
Organism: Prochlorococcus sp. AG-347-J22; assembly: GCA_003279005.1. Lineage (GTDB taxonomy): Bacteria > Cyanobacteriota > Cyanobacteriia > PCC-6307 > Cyanobiaceae > Prochlorococcus_A. The sequence goes on from QCBY01000012.1 coordinate 25,376, forward strand.
AAAAAGAAGATTTTCTGTTAAATTAAAATATATTTAAGTTGGTCGAGGATGTCAGTATGACTAGAAACTAATTTTGTAAATATTAGATAAACTAAACCGATCATTGCTATCCTTCCGTTTAGTTTTTCTAATTGTTTTAAATTCTTAAACAATATTTGTTTTGTATCTAAATAAAACTTAGCGATTTATCGTTATAAAAAAGTATCGATTGTTTCTAAAAGGAAAAGATATTTTAATTTTGAATAATTATGAAATTTGTTTAAGCAAAATATAAATAAAATAATATTAAAAAACTTAAAGCCATCCCTCTTTCATTTTTAAATAAAGTTGTTCAGTGTCCGCAGAATAGATGCTGCTCTCTTGATATGATTGCTGTTGCTGCTGTTGCTGCTGTTGAGTAGATTCTCTTTTTTGAGTTTGAACTTCGCTCATTAAACCATTAAAAATTCATGTGTTAATTCTCTCATATTTAAAGCTTTTTTTGTTTAATTCAATTCTTAAATTTTATTTAAATTTTATTTAATCTAATATTTTGCCTGTTCTAGGGAGAAATTACTTAGCAGTATTAGTTTTGGCATATAAGAATTGAACTTCCCAATAAACTATTCCTAGAAAAATTGCACTTGCAAGAAGAATCTCAGAGATGGTCAGCATAGCATTGTAGTTACTAAATTAATTTTCGTATCAATTTACACATAATGCAATAGGTACTATTTACATTTTAAATTTTGAAAAAATTTTAAGCAGTTAAATAAGCCTTTAAATAATATAAACTTAAAAATAGTATCTAAAATCTTTCGTGGGAAATTCTATAAACTTATTCATTTTGATACCCTTAATACCAATGGTTATGGCTTTATTTATATTAATTCTATTAGTAAGTTTCAATAGAACAATTAATAGACTAACCAAACCAGTAAGCTTTCTTGTAGTCTTTTCTTTAATAAGCTCTGCTCTGATAAGTTTATATCTCTATTTAAAAAAAATTGAAGGGGAATTGTTTCTATCTAGTTATCTAAAGATCTTTGAAAATAGAAATTTAGTACTTCATTTAAGTTCTTTGACTGAAAAATTCACAATATGCTTTACGGTAATTATGGCAATAGTAATAGGAGTGCTTTTTTACAAATTGCCAAGACAAAAAGGTTATGTGTCATTGTTGATAGGGATTAGTTTAATTTCTTCTTCAATAATATTTGCAGTAATGCTTCTAGATTTTTCAGTCTTAATTTAGGATTGAGTTATCATCGCGAGGGCTTCATTAAGTTCTTCGACGTGATTAAATTCGTCTTGTGCAATTTCTTTTATTTTTAGATCATCTGGGTGATTTTTTAAGTATTTTGTATAAGTATTAAATGCATGCTCTTCAATTTTAATGTTTACGTCATAAGCATTAGTTGGAGAACAAAAATAATAAATAACCATAATCCAGTAATAGATAAGTACAAGATGCCTTGCTAAAAATCTATCGATCCAAAACTTATCTCCACCTCTTTTCTCCATTTCTTTTAGATGCTCTGTTTCGTTAATTGCTTGATAAAAATGTTCTTTCATTAAAAACATTGTCGCGTCATTTTTTATTCCAAGTGATTCTTTGAAATGAAGAACAGATAAAAAAGCAAAATAAGGTGATCTAGCTATAACTTCTAATACCCAAAACCTCTGTAAATGCCTATCTGAATAAATAAAGTCAAGTAATTTAACTGTGTTATTAAGAATAAATGAGTTCAGATTTTTCATAAGGAAACTTTCTCTTCTTCTTAAGTATAATTACTCAATTAGTTTGCGTCTATGCTTTTACGTTTTAATTAACTAGAAATTAATATTTTTAAATTTTACGCAAATCAGAATTAAGTCTTGAAAAAATTTTTTTTTAATGCATATTTTGGATAGTTAAATTTTTTAAATGACTCCAACAGAAAAGATTGCCAATGCTAAAAAAAGAATAAATGAGTTAGAGAGACTTATTGAATATTGGGATAATTCAGAAGAAAATGATGTTAATAAAATTGATTTTGAATTCAATGAAGATAAGGTTGCAGCATAATTGGTTTGAGTTAAGGGTTGAGTCTAATTTTAAATATTTAGGAGATTATTTATAAGTTAAATATTCATATTCTGCATGTTGTCTTTAATTAGAGCATTTAAACCTATTTTCAAAATTCAAAATTACAAATAATCTTATTAGATACTTTGCTTTTTATGAATACATTTTCTAATAAATACTTATTCCCTATTAAATGGTTGCCTTGGATATTTTGGGCGATAATTGTAGTTTTTAGCGTTTATTTATTCACTAATGCATGGATAAATTAGAGATTAAATAATTCACTAACTCCTTTTAATCCAATTAGATGAACCTCCAAACCAGTCAGATAAATCATCTTTATTTGGATTAAAATGATCTTCTCTGTTTAGGCCATCAATTCCTAAAGATTGCAATAAGCCATCAATACTAAATTCACTTTGTAGTCCATGTCTTCTAATGCTATTAGCCTTTTTTAGCCATAGAGATATTATCGAACTGTGTTTTGCATATTTTTCAATATATATTCTCTCTTTTAATGAAACTTCTTTATCTAAAGAAATCCTTCTTATTATTTCTTGAATTTTTAATCTTTTTTGATTACTTAAAAGCATGAGATAATTAATAATTAAATTTTTAATGATTCTTACTTATTAAATATCTTGTCGTTATTAATTTCAAGAAATTGCGCTTTTTTAAAGGTTTTTTGGCGATATTGGTTTGGAATTGCTCAAATAAGGAGTTATTAGGTCTTTTATGATACAAAGAAGGACATGAGAATCTTACCAATTCCACTACATAGATAAAAAGTTCTAAAGTGTTTTACAAAGAATAATGACTTATTAAAAGAAACTATTGCCAAATATCATTTCGGCATTATCATTAGTACAAATGTATTAATAGAAATGAAAATTTTTTCTTCCTCGCCATACGCTGCATTTAATCCCAAGGAGTGGAACTCATTATCGAGAACAAATTATAAGTTCTCTAATACGCCCATTAAAATTCAAAAAAAGTATTTTAGTGTCTTTAAAAAAAAATCTACAAAAAAAGTTCTTGAAAACAAGGATTTACCTAAACAAATACAAATCGCTTTTATCTAATTAATAATTTCAACTAATACTTTTTTGCTGAAAACTATTTTAAGACTCCCTATTGTTTGTTAGATTAATAAAAATACTAAAGGTTTTAATTTGTCTGTAGATCCTGAACTTTTGAAAGAAGTTACTAAAGAACTTTGGAATACTGTTAAAAAACTAAGGCCAGAAATTGATAGGCAAACTCGCCTTCAATTAGTTTTAAAGGCCTTATTAACTATTGGTGATCTACCAGATCAAATGCAAGCTGCAATGGTGGTAGGAGTTTGTGCTGAAATGGATAAAAGCGATATTGAAAATATTGATACTAATTCTTCAAATCAAGATGGAGGTGGATCTAGTTCAATTGATACTTCTACTGGACGTAAAGTAGTTAGGAGAAGTTCAGCAAAATAAAAATTTCTTAAGAATGTTATCCTTTAACTTTTTTAGAATTGTTTTTAGAGACTCTAAGAAAAAGAAAATATGAAATTACTAATAAAAGCGGTACAAAAATAGAATGTAAAGTCATCATTAATTCTGTTTGACTCATTCCTATAAGACTTGATTTGCTCGGTAACTGTTCTGACCATGTACCAGCTAAATGCCATGCTTGAGGGATAGATAAGAAAAACATATAAATCTTATAAGAAAAAGTTATATACAGATAAAGATTATCATCCAAAAAATAAATTGCTTTTTTTCTTCTTATTTCTTAACTAAACAATTTTTTTAATTAAAAAAGTCGAATACTTTTAAAGATCTAACATTTTAAGAAGATTCTTATATTCCTTATTCCCAATAATATTTCCTGCAGCATAAGCTCCGCTTGCTGAAACTGCAGGTATACCTATTCCTGGGAAAGTACTTGCTCCACAAGTAAGTAAATTCTTAACAGGTGTTTTACACCCAGGAAATAGACCTTTGGCTGCCGACAAGGCTGGCCCGTAGCTGCCACAATAAGTATTTGTAAACTTTTTATGAGTTAACGGAGTACCAAGCATCTTGATTTCAATTCTGTTATCAATATCAGGAATAATTTTTCTCAAAGATTTTAGAAATATTGAACATCTTTCTTCTTTAAGATTTTTGTAAGTTGATTCAGTTGGTTTTAAATTCTCCCAAATTTCCCATGGCTCATTTGCAGGGGTATATCCATGAAGGACATGTTTACCTTTTGGTGCCATACTCTTGTCTAATACAGAAGGGATAGAGAAAACAACTATGTTTCTTTCTGCTGTAATACCTTTCTCCCAGTCATCAACATGTATTGCATGAATAGGCAAATTTTGAAGACCAGAGGCATCAAAACCTAAATGAATATGAAGAAAAGAACCGCATTTATTTATATTATTGGCCTTTGGGTTCCATTTTTTTGCAATTTCTCTTGGAATTAATTTTCTGCAGGTCCAAGCATCAGTATTCATTACAACAAAGTCAGAAATAAATTCGGAACCATTTTCTAAAGTTACGCCTGAGGCAATCTTTTTACTGAACTTTATAGTTTCTACTCTAGAAGAAAGTATTATTTCACCACCATTTTTTTTAAAAGCATTAACCAAGGTTTTTACTATGCTTTCACTTCCTCCCTTTGGATATTCTAAGTAAGATTCAGGTTGAAACCATTCATCAAATAAAGTTGCCATAGCAGCAGAATTTGTATCATGCATTGGCATCCCACTTATTAAAAAACTTAGTAAATCAACCCAATTTCTTAGAAAAGGGTCTTTTAGGTGTTCGTCGACAATATCCCCAAAACCTCTATTGAGTTTTGGCAGTAAATTTATATTTGGAAAGAATTTAGTGGTTAATTTAATAATTTCTAAAAAATTTATTGTTTCAGGTGAGCTTGAGAGGAGAGGGATCTCACTAACTATTTGACTAAGAGGTTTTATTGCTGATAAAAAGGAATTCCATTCTTCAACTGATTTATGGCCTCTCAATAAATTAATTCTTTTTTTAAATGGCTCTTGTCCTACTTCCAAATTAAATTCGCCTTCAGGAACACTGACATGCCACCCTTGATATTTTACAAGCTCGACTTTTTCGTCAAGTAATTTTAGTATTTGTCCCAAGGGATTTGAAGTAGGCCATCTTCCTATACCACTCCATAGTGAGGGGCCAGATTCGAACTTGTAACCCTTTTTTTTAAAACTATGAGCAACTCCTCCCGGTTGACTATGGGCTTCACATATAAGAACTCTTTTACCTGCTAAAGCTAATAATGAACCGCAACATAATCCTCCTATACCGCTTCCTACTATGATTACATCATATTTATTCATTAAAATTCAAATCTGAATAATGTAGAGATGAAACTTAAACGAATGTGTTAGTAGTTGTTGTGATGCTTAGAACAACTGCAATGAAAAATATGTATGGCACAACTTTCAATGGAATATGTCCTTGCTTTTTAGAAATAAAATCCATTAACTCAATTAATTTATGTAAAGATACTAACGGAAATTTGTAACGAATGTGTGTCTAAGCTTGATATTTTTAGAAATATTTTGAAACAAAGATGAAAGTTGATTTTTACTTTTATAAAAACTTTATCTATTATTAATAAAAATTAAAGAATATAAAAATGATTCGCCAAGATAATAAATTACCAAAATATAAAAAGATAAAACATTTAGAAACTATCTCTAAAAAAGAAGGAAGTGGTATTAGATATGAAGATTTAATAGGAATATGGAAATTTAATTCTGTATGGAAGAAAGACTCGGAAGAAATTGAGGACATATCTAGTTCCATTCTTCAAGTATTATCAGCAAAATTAGAATTGAAGAAAAATAATTCTAAAAATAATAATTTTATAATAGAAAATTCAATAAGTTTTGGAATTTTATCGATTATTTTTTGTGGGCAAGCATCATTAAAAGGTACGAGACCTCTCTTACCATTTTTCTTCGAAAACTTAATAATAAATTTCGGAAGTTTTACCTTAATTAAAAAATCTTTAAAAAAACCAGAAGAGAAGCAAATGCCTTTTTTCTCTCTAATTGCCATTTGCAAAAAAAATAATTGGATGTGCGCTAGAGGTAAAGGTGGAGGACTTGCAGTATGGATTAAGTGTTAATCTGTTAGTGATATTCGCCAGGGTGATCAACTTTTCTGACAGTAACTTGATCTACTTTTTGGCCATTAAATCTTAAAAGATCATCACCAGAGAAACTATAGCCAAGTCTTTGGGCAATAAGTGCTACATCATCGGCAGTTGCAGAAGAAGTGACCTCTTTTCTCAAATTATTTTCCAACTGCATTTGTTTTAAAAATTTTCTTATTTCGGAGAAACTCATTTTAATGATTACGCATAATTTTATTTTAAAGCCTTAGTAAAAATTTAATTATTTTTAGAAAGTACACTAAAACTTATCAACTACTATATTGAATATATGACTTACCTATTTTTTTATATAGTTGGGATAGCCTTGATATGGTGGATATATCGTGTTGGTTGGATTGAAGCGTTAAAAACAGTAATTAAAATTTTAGTTCCTTCAATTTTGATAGTTTTATTCAATATTAAAGCAGGAAGATTACTTTTTAAAAATCCGTTAGTTGGATTATTGAGTGCATTACCAACTTCAATTTTTATTTATAAAGGTTCCCTTCCATTTGTTGCATCAATTAATAATTGGATTGATACTAAAAGGAGTAAATATGAAGAATCTAAAGGCGTAATCGATACCGATTCAATTCCCCTAGATGATTAATACTTTTACCTAATCAAAACCGACAAATAACTCTTTGTGTACTACAAGTACATCAAATAAAGATGTTCCATGAGAAGGACTGATTGGGATATTATCAACATTAAATGCCTCTGCACATATTAGATGGCCGTCCCACCTCGTACTATTCTCACTTATTTGCATTGACCAATCAATTACCTTTTTAAAGTGCTCAGGCATCTGTGATCCTATTTTTCTGCATATTTGGCAAAGATTTGTAAGAATAGGTGGTTTTGATGGCCTTTTTAAATCTTTAACAAGACTTGGTTGGGTGAAAACACTTGTGTATCTGATGTAGTCGATTAATTCATAATCTTTATCTGAAAGTTCTGCTTTGTTTAATGCGATCTCAAATTCTTCTAGGGGCGTAATTGGCCTATGAATTAGCTTATTTATCATTATTATCTGATTTTGATAAATCCTTTTCCACTGATTCTTTAGTTTCTTGATCAATATCAGTTGAAGAATTTTTCTCAGAGGATTGTATTAAGTCTTCTTTTTCTGGCTCATTAATTACTTGATCTATCTCATTTTGAAATTCATTAGATGCTTTCTTAAGGCTTTTTAAGGTTTTGCCAATTTGCTTGCCTAATTCTGGTAATTTTTTAGGACCAAAAATTAATAGAGCTAGAACTAAGATAACTGTAACTTCAGGTAAACCTACTCCAAAAATATTCATGATAAATTTTCTTTAAATCATTATTAGAATATACTTTTAAATATAATCTAATGCTTTGAAAATATCTTTTTATAAAATGGATTTGTTACTCTTTATAGAAGTTTTTGAATAATAATTGAAAATATTACTCCCTTTAAAAAAACTAACCAAAGTAGTTGATAATTGCTTAAATTTAATTTTTCTTGATACCAATTAATCAATATTTTATGTTTTTTTATAATTATTTTGATAAGCCTCAAAATTTTTTCTCAATTAGGTCTAATTTTATATTAAAACTTTATAAAATTAAAAAAAGTTTTATTAGTATTGTGGATTCGTATAATTCACAAAATTAAAAAATTTCTTTAATTATTTTTGAATGTTTTATTTTTAAAAAATTCTGCGTTCTTTAAATTTAAATTAAAATAAAAAGTTTTTTTGCCTTTTTGTTGAATATTATGAAGATCTTATTAATTGCTTTTTTCTTTATTTCCTTTACTTCTCCAACTAATGCCGTTACTACAAAAATGTTTAAGGTACTGGATACATGCGCTAGATATAGACTTAAAGAGATCAACGTAAAGGAAGCCATAGAAAAATTAAAGTTAAAACCAAAAAATGCTTCGCAAGTTGAATCAGAAGAGATAGTAAGAAGATATTGTTCTGTTTTTACGCCAAATGAAAAAATAGAATTTTAAAAAAATTTGAGAAAAAAATTGATTTAATATTATTCATTTAGGAACTTTTTGAGGAAATTTGCTTTTTATTTCATTAACTTTCTTAGCGTTAGTTATTTTTAAATTAAAAATAACCCCAAGAAAGAGAACAATTAATAAGAGACTATAAACTACTAATTCCATAAGAAACGTTTTAGAATTATCCTATAAAATTTAATTAATGTTTCAGTATCTTTTAGAACAAAGCATGAAAATTTATTCAAAACTTGTTTTTTTGGTCACAGAAAAATATTAATTACTTCTAAGATAGAATTTTATATAGGTTACTTTGAAGGTCGGAGATAAGGTTCCTCAATTTTCTTTACTAGATCAGAATGGAACTAAAAGAACGAATAATGGATTAAAGTCACCCCTTGTTCTTTTTTTCTATCCAAAGGATGATACCCCTGGATGCACTATAGAGGTTTGTGGATTTAGAGATAAGTATGATCTTTTTAAAGTACTTGGAGCGCAAGTTTGGGGAGTAAGTAATGGTAGCTCCTCAAGTCATTTAGCATTTGCTAATAAAAATAAATTACAATACCCTTTGCTATGTGATAACAAAGATTCATTAAGAAAAGCTTTTAAAGTACCAAAAGTACTTGGTTTTTTGGATGGAAGAGTAACTTATGTTATTGATAGAAAAGGATTTGTGAGACATATCTTTAGAGATTTGTTGAATGGCCCAGAACATATTAAAGAGGCTATAAGAGTATTAAAAGAAATTCAAAATCAGTAAATTAATTATTCAAAATATTATTAATTAATCTTTTCCCTTATAATATATTTTTTAGCAATAAATTTTAAATTTATGAATAAAAATAGGGATTCAAGTAGTTTATGAAGTAATTAAAAATGGTATCGAACTGCATTTGGCTCCAATTCTCCTAGAATACTTGAGATTTATAAAAGGATTATGAATAAAGAAAACGAAAGAGAGAAAAGTGGAGTCAAAAAGTCAATTTGAAATAGATGTATCAAAATAGGTTCTAAACATTTTGATAAAAAAACTTTATATTCATTATTAACTGATTCTGGATGGGAAAGTATCAAAGAAAAAGAAATTATATTTTTGTAAAATTTATCGCACCTGTAAAAACATTTAATTAAACCATTTTAAGTGCATGACTGACCTCTTTATGACTCTTAAAAAAATTGTAAAAGATAATTATCTTGAAAAGGAATTGAAAATATTTCCCAAAAATGAAAAAATTGCTAATACTGAAATATAACTATTTCATTATTGAAATGCCTTTTGTCAAGTATTTATCTAACCTCTTTTCAGGACAAGAATCAGCAATTATGAACGAATTTATTTATGTCATTTTCCCTGTTTTGTCCATAACAGTTTTAATGTTTAGCTTAAGGACTATTTTGCATGATTCATTTTCTCCAAAAATGAAAAAACAATAAGCATTTAGATCAGCTTAATATTAAAATTACGAGTAAAATATTTTATTTAAACCAGCCTTTATTTGAAGTGGATTTTGTTTCTTCTTTTTTAATAGAGACTATTTTTACAGCTTTTTTGAAAGCTAGGTAAGCTTCTAAAGCGGTTATTATTGAAATAAAAAATAGTCCCGAAATACCTATTAATTGTTCTGTTTGGTTTGGTTCTTTATCACCTTGAAATATTATCCCAACAACTAACCAAGTTGCCACCGCTCCTGCAGTCAAAAAATATGGTAACCATCTTCTTTGATATAAATACCCTGCTCCAACACCTGGTATGAAATTTAATGAAGAGGCAACCCAACCACTTGAGAGAGCAAGTAATTCTTCTCTTGAAAATTTTTCCATGTCTAATTAAGTGTTAACTAAGTGTGCATTTATGTAAGCAAAGGATACTACTGCACAAATTACCCAACTAAAAGGTAAAAACATTCTTATTTTTTCAAATTTATTATCCATATAACCATTATGGTTAAGATTTTATTAATTCGTGGTTGGATAAACTTATTAAATAGGTAAGAAAAAAAAAGACGGTTTAAAGTAACCGCCTTGTTGTTTAATTTTTTTAAGAAATGAACTATTCTTTTTCCTTTGTAACAGATAGTAATTTAAGTTCATTCCTGACTTCTTTTTCTCTCTCTTCAAGATGTTTTAATTGTGACTTAAAAGCACCTTGAAGTCTTTTTCTTTGTGTTGTGATTTCATCAAGTTCTTCTTGATGTTGGTTTTTTTTTAGTTTTTTCATCTCGCTATCAGAAATAACATATACTGGACGATATGAAGGGGGTTCTAAAAGA
>QCBY01000013.1 GCA_003279005.1 Prochlorococcus sp. AG-347-J22
AAAGACAAAGAAAATTTGATGCTTGATTGCAGAGGATGTGCAGCTAAAATTCCTCAAAGTACATTAATTAAATCCTTAAGAAACGCTAAGCTAGAAAATTTTGCAAATTCTCCTGAGGATTCTGTTGAAATTTATAATAATAATCAAGATATTATTCTTCAAAGTGTTGATGGATTTCCTGCATTGATAAGTGATCCTTGGTTAAATGCAAAAATCACTGTTTTACATGCTTGTTCAGATTTATGGGCATCCGGTGTAAAACTTTCATCTGCTCAGGCCATAATATCTCTTCCAAAAGTTGATAAGGATTTTCAAAGCTACCTTTTTACACATTGTCTAAAAGGTATCAAGTCAACAGTTCAAGACCAAGGAGGTGAGTTGATTGGAGGGCATACTTATGAGTCAAGGAGTTTAGCTGATAAACCTTATTCTCTAGGAATCGACATTTCTTTAACTGTTCAGGGAAGATTGAAAAGTGGAGCAACACCATGGCGCAAATCCGGAATGAAAAAAGGAGATATTATCTTAATGTCAAGACCTCTTGGTGTGGGAATTTTTTTTGCTGCACAAATGCAAAATATAGATTTGAAAGATAGTTACGAGGAGATAATGAGAAATTTAGTTACAAGTCAGCAACCATTGATTGACCAAATCTATTTACTTCAAGATAAGTTAGGAGAAACATTAATACATGCAGCTACTGATATAACTGGCTATGGATTTTTAGGACATCTTAAAGAGATGATTGATTCATCTAATTTAATAAGGGAAAATAATAACTTTGAACCTATTAAGGTTTCATTAGATTTGTTGTCATTTAAAGCTTATCCAGGGGTACTAGATGATTAAAAGTCATTTGCATCAAAATGAATAAACAGCATTTGTTACCAATTCAAGAATCAAGATTAGGAATAATTGGTGGGAGTGGTTTCTATTCAATTGATAATATAGAGTGTTATGAAGAACTTGAAGTTTATACACCTTATGGTAAACCTTCTGATTCAATTAGGCTCTTTAAAATTGGTAATTTAGAGATAGCTTTTTTAGCTAGACATGGAAGAAAACATAGCCTAAATCCAACGGAAATTCCTTATAAGGCAAATATATGGGCTCTCCGATCAATTGGAGTGAGATGGATAGTTGCACCATCAGCAGTTGGCTCCCTTCAGGAACAAATCAGACCTCTAGATATAGTTATCCCTGATCAATTTATTGATAGAACTAATAATAGACCAGCAACATTTTTTAATGAGGGAGCAGTAGCACACGTAACTATGGGTGATCCTTTCTGCAGGAATTTATCAGGAATTTTGAGCAATATTGGAGAAAAAAACATTCCTGGAGGAAGGCAATTACATAGAGGAGGTACTTATCTCGCAATGGAGGGTCCTGCATTTTCGACGAGAGCGGAGTCTAACTTATATAGGAGTTGGGGATGTTCAATAATAGGGATGACAAATCATACTGAAGCGAGACTAGCTAAAGAAGCAGAGATAGCTTATTCCTCTTTATCTATGGTTACTGATTATGATTGCTGGCATCAAACTCATCAGGAAGTATCTGTTGAAATGGTTTTGGAGAATCTTAGGGCAAATACAGAGGTTGCCAATAAAATCGTCTTTGAAGTAGCTAAAGTTATCGATTTAGAGAGACCTCACAGCAAATCCCATGATTCTTTGAAGGATGGTTTAATAAGTAAAAAAGAAAATGTCCCTAATTCCACTAAAGCAAAACTAGAAATATTTACGGACTATTATTGGAGGTAAATTTATTTAAAATTAGCTAAAGAGGTAAAAAAACTAACCTGCTCCAACTCCATTATATGATCCGTAGAAAAATATACCTAAAACAAATATAACCGCTATCCCTCCAGCAGTAGCGACTAGCCAAAGAGGAAGTGTACCTTCTGTCCATCTTCTTTCCCAAGCTACGGCTGGTCTTCCATCAGGTAATCTATCTGGAATCCTTCCATCAGGGCCTTTAAGTTTACTCATAATTTTAATTTAGTTGAAAAAGTAACTGGAAAATAAAATTCCCAAAACAAATACTGATAATAAGCCTAGATAAAGACTTGTACGATTAAGTTCAACTGGAACTTTATTCGGATTTTCGTTTACTTGCATGACTGATAAAGTTAACGTCTAATAAATTGCATAGCTGCTATTGCACCTAAGAAAAATACTGAAGGTATAGCAAGAGCGTGAACTGCGAGCCAACGTACAGTAAAGATTGGATAAACGCGGACTTCAACAGCCTGCATAGGAGCTTGAGAATTTGACATAATTATTTCGTTCTTAAATCTAATTGAGATTTAGCATCATATCTTTGGGTTACGACAGGTGCTTTTGATTCAGAAGCCTGAAAATAACTATCTGGACGTGGAGTTCCAAAAGCATCATAGGCTAGACCTGTATAAACAAACAAAAATCCGGCTATAAATATAGCTGGGAGTGTTACTGCATGAATAATCCAGTATCTTATACTGGTGATTATTTCAAAGAATGGGCGTTCACCCGTTGAACCTGCGGCCATAATCACAATTATTTACTTTATGATCTTACAAGGAAAAATCCTAAGTTTGTGGACAACTTTACAGCTTGGTTACAGACAGTTGTTAAATTTCATGAAAATTAAGGTTTTTTTTATTTTTTTTAATTTATTCGAATTCAACCGTTCCATTTCAAGAGGTAGCCTCTTTCTCCTAGAATAAAACCTTTTATAGCCCCTAATTCATCTTTTTCTAGGAATTGAATCTTAATGAAGTTAGTTGGAAGATTTGAAGCGACTGGATCAGAACTCCAAGACTTACCACCATCTTTGCTAACTATTAAAGTTCCATTACCACCACCGGCCCAGATATTTCCTTTTGGATCCCATCCCATATCTAAATAGTTATAGCCATTTAAAATTGGGATAATTGGCTTAGTCCAACTATCTACATCATTATTCCCTTCATTAAATCTTATTTCAGCACCTCGAGATAACATCCATAAATCTCCATTTGGATTAAATCCTATGCTTTGAACTCTCTTACTACTCGCTCTTTGGTGAGCTATCCAGATATCACTTTCAGTATCAAGAGTAGAGAAGAAATTACCAAGACTACTTACACTTACATAATCTCCATTAGATTTTCTTCTTAAATCTCTAATACCTCCTTGATCAGAAGGGTCTGATACTTTTGCTTCCCATGTTTCACCACTATCTGAGGTCACATAAATAGCCGCTGAAGTTGTGGCTAATTCAGCTACCCCATCATCAATTGTTGAAACTAAAAATGGTTGTCCTGGTAGCTTACCAAGAGATAACCTTGTCCAATTTTTACCTTCGTCAATGGAATGCATTACCAATGAAGGTTGTCCTATTAACCAGCCTTCAGAACCTTTGAAATCAATGTCAAGAAGTCGGAAATTTTCTTCTGCAGTTATGTCTAGTGATCTTTTTTCCCAGGATTTTCCTCCATCATTAGATTCCATAATTAATCGATTTGATCCAACTAAAAAACCATGATTATCATCTATGAAATCGATATCTAATGCATTTGCTTGATCTTCAAATTGAATTGTTTCCCACGGACTATTCTCGCTCATATTTACACCCGTTGAGGAACAACTACTTAAAACAAGGCAAAGTGTAAGTAATAAAAGAAGATTTTGAATGCTAGTTAAAAATTTTTTCATGTTTATATATTAGTGCAATGAGTACAAAGAAAGAAAACATGCAGCGGCAAATGCCAAACCACCAAAAATTAAAATATTTTTTTGGCCAGGAGGTAAGCTATTGAATCCAAATCCATAAGTTAAGTTCTCTTCAAAACCACTAGGTTTTTCTCTTGGCCCAATATCTTTATATAAATTCTTACCTGCTCTGCAAACTGGGCAAGCAAAAGTTTTTCCATCTATTGATGAAAAAGGGGTATTTGGGGGTATTTTAAGCTTCTTATTTCCTTCTGCAGGATCATAAATGTATCCACAACCTCTACATTCGAATCGATTTTGTTCTAAATTGGTGATAAGTTCTTTATCTTTAAATTCTAAAGCTTTTTCAGAGAATTTTTTATTTGCTAAATCCTCAACTTTTTGGTTATCCTCAGAAGATGGTTGATTGTTTTCAATCACGATTTAGTATTTATCTTTAGAGACTCTAAAAGATTTTGCTTAATTAAGCGAATTTTCCAACAAATTTTTTTTAATGTTTTTATTACCAGGCTACGAATATTTTTTAGGTTTTTTAATAATCGCTGCTGCAGTCCCAATTTTAGCTTTAGTTACTAACTTCATAGTTGCTCCAAAAGGGAGGACAGGAGAGAGAAAACTAACCTACGAATCTGGGATGGAGCCAATTGGTGGAGCATGGATTCAATTCAACATAAGATACTACATGTTTGCATTAGTATTCGTTATATTTGATGTGGAAACAGTATTCCTTTATCCATGGGCTGTTGCTTTCAATAGATTAGGTCTATTAGCATTTATTGAAGCCTTAATCTTCATTGCGATATTAGTTATTGCTCTTGCTTATGCTTGGAGAAAAGGTGCTTTAGAATGGAGTTAAAAAAATGAAAAACTCACTCTCGCCAAAAGCAATAAGAGAACTTAGAGCAGAAACATGTAATCCTCTTGGTCCTCCTCAAGTAACTACTGATTTGAGTGAAAATATAATAATGACAAGCCTTGATGATCTCCATAACTGGGCTAGATTAAGCAGCCTATGGCCTCTTTTGTATGGAACAGCCTGTTGTTTTATTGAATTTGCTGCACTTATAGGTTCAAGATTTGATTTTGATAGATTTGGTCTAGTACCAAGAAGTTCCCCAAGACAAGCTGATTTACTGATTGTTGCAGGAACTGTGACTATGAAGATGGCACCCGCATTAGTTAGGTTGTATGAGCAAATGCCAGAGCCAAAATATGTTATTGCCATGGGAGCTTGCACCATAACAGGTGGAATGTTTAGTGCAGATTCAACTACAGCAGTTAGAGGAGTTGATAAATTAATCCCTGTTGATTTGTACCTTCCTGGATGTCCGCCTAGACCAGAAGCTATTTTTGACGCAGTTATAAAATTAAGAAAAAAAGTTGGAAATGAAAGTATTCTTGAAAGGAGTAAAGCTAAACAAACTCACAGATACATAACTGTTGAACATAATATGAAACTTGTTTTTTCAGAAAATAACGGTGAATATTTAAATAAAAAACCTGAGAAATCAATTGTATCTTCTGATTTAGAGAAGATAGAAGAAAATAGTAAAACTAAGATTGAAGAAAAATTAATAGATAGAGAATAGAAATAATGGACAAAGAGAATTCACCTAAATCATCAGAACAGATAGTTGAGCAACGAGGAATAGTAAGTAATCTTCTTCTCAAAGATGGTATTTCAAACGATTCATTAGGTCAGGACCATATAGGTGTTGAACTTCTCTCTGTAAAACCAGAAAAATTATATGAAGCAATATCTGCTCTAAAGAAATATGGATTTAATTACCTTCAGTGTCAAGGAGGATATGATGAAGGGCCAGGAAAATGTCTTGTAAGTTTTTATCATTTAATCTCACTAGGAGATATTCAAGAAATAAAAGAGGTTAAAGAAATTAGAGTTAAAGTTTTCTTAAATCGAGATTCTGACTTATCTGTACCTAGCCTTTATAAAATATTCAAGGGGAGTGATTGGCAAGAAAGAGAGACATATGACATGTATGGTATCAACTATAGTGATCATCCAAATCCTAAAAGACTTTTGATGCCTGAGGATTGGAGAGGCTGGCCTTTAAGAAAAGACTATATTCAACCCGATTTCTATGAATTACAAGATGCTTATTAAATAAATTGTTAATTTAATTTTTTTAATTTCTTATTAATAAACATTACTGCCCTCGCAAGCCTTCGGGAATCATGCCTTAGTGTTGGAGTAATTTTTCTTGAATAAAGAGGGGCTTGCAGAACATAGTATCCTTCTGAAATTAATTTTTCTTTATTACAAACGACTGGAACCGCCCCTCTACTTTGGTAATAATCAACGAGTGGTGACTTTTCAAATTTAACTTGAGAAAGTATTGCATTAAATATTCTAGTTTTTACCCCAAAGTTTAATAATTGCTTTTCAATTGCTTTAATGTGCTGATATACATCAAGACCATCTGTTTCCCCTGGTTGCGTCATCAAATTACTTATATAAATCTTAGGCGCATTACTCGTTAGAAGAGCATCAACAATTTCAGGAACAAGTAAATTTGGTAGCAAAGAAGTATAAAGACTCCCAGGACCCAATACTATTAAGTCTGCTTCTTTAATAGATTCAAGTGCACTAGGAAGGGCCGATGGATTTTCAGGAAGATATCCAATCCTAGAAATCAACTTTTTTGATTGGCTGATATTACTTTCACCATATATTTTTTGACCGTCTTCTAGTTCCGCCCAAAGCATTACGTCGATATTTGTTGCTGGTAATACTTGTCCTTGTACTGCTAATACTTTGCTTGAAGCCTGAACTGCCTTCTCTAAACTACCTGTAATTGTTGTTAGAGCTGATAAAAATAGATTACCAAAACTATGACCTTCCAAGCCACTACCTCCTGAAAATCTGTATTGAAATAATCTTGTTAAAATAGGTTCTTCATTAGATAAGGCTGCTAAGCAATTTCTTATATCTCCGGGAGGTTGAACACCTAATTGTTTTCTCAAGACCCCGCTGCTACCTCCATCGTCAGAAACTGTAACTATTGCAGTAATGTTGCTACTATAATTTTTTAAACCTTTCAATAATGTTGATAAACCTGTTCCTCCCCCAATAGCAACAATGTTAGGGCCTCTATTTAATTTACTTTTTACTCTGAGTGCATCTACCAAAAATGTATCCTTTTCTGGTACAAGTGCTTTTTGTATAGAATTAATGCTTCTATTTTGCCCAATACCAATCAATATAAGTCCAAAAATAAAGATTAATGGGCCTAAAATGTAAATAGGCAAAATACTTTTTAACCCATTCATTATCCAGAAAAAAACAGCTAGTAACCAATAAAGTGGTCTTAAATTAGTCCAGATTGCAATTCCTAATAATGAAGTCAATAATCCAATAGCAGAAGTTATCATCCATCTTTTGATAACTAATCCAGGTAAAAGCCAACTCAGAATTCTTACAACCCTATTTATTAAACCTAAATTTGATTTCTTGAAATAAGATAATTTTCTCTGAACTCCTTTTTTTTTCTTCTTCATCAAAAATCCTCTCAAATTTAGTATATAAATTTAAATATATTTAAGATAATTATAAATCAAATACATACATCCTTTTTTTATTTTTAAAAAGTAGGCAATATGTACTTAGAGACATTTTTTCTATTTTAAATTTTGAATAAATCAAAACATGCCGTAGAAATAAATAATCTCTCTATTAGTTGGGGGGAATTTAAAGTATTAGATAGAATCAATTTAAAACTTATTGAGGGTGAAAAATTAGCTATTGTAGGTCCTTCAGGCTCTGGGAAATCAACTATATTAAAAATTTTAGCAGGTTTGATTTTACCTACAGAGGGTCAATTAAGCATATTTGGACAAAAACAAACTTACTTAAGATTAGATCAAAATAATCCTCCAGATGTTAGGCTCGTTTTTCAAAACCCTGCTTTATTAGGGTCTTTAACTATTGAAGAAAATGTAGGTTTCTTACTTCAAAAGAATAAGAAATTGTCCAAAAAATTTATTTCAGAAATTGTTAGAGAATGTCTAGAAGAAGTAGGATTGTTTAATATTGAGAAAAAACTTCCCAATGAATTAAGTGGTGGTATGCAAAAAAGAGTAAGTTTTGCTAGAGCGTTAATTACGGAACAAGATGCAGATAACAAAAATAAGCCTTTATTACTTTTTGATGAACCCACTGCTGGACTTGACCCTATCGCTTCATCAAGAATTGAAGACTTAATAAATAAGACAAACAATAAAGCGAATGGATCATCTATTGTTGTTAGCCATGTTCTTAGTACTATAGAAAGGACTTCTGAAAAAGTTGTCATGCTCTATGGAGGGAAATTCAGATGGGCAGGCTCTATTGATGAATTTAAAGAAAGTGATGATCCTTATGTTTTTCAATTTAGGAATGGAAACCTTTCTGGCCCAATGCAACCAAAAGACATTTAAACATTATGCGTAGAAGCTTAAGAGATTCGATAGTGGGATTTTCCTTATTAGGGGGAATATTAATATTTACATTTTTTTCGTTCTGGTTAAGAGGTGTAAAACTATCTTCAAAAAATTGGTATCTATTTGCAGAATTTAGTAATGCCAGCGGTTTATCAAAAAAATCTCCAGTGACCTATAGAGGAATCCTAGTAGGTTCAATCGAAGATATTCTTTTTACTAATGAATCAATCAAAGCAAAAATCATTCTTAACAATCCCGAGATTATTCTTCCCAAGCCAGCATTTGCCAGAGTTGTGACCAATTCATTCCTAGGTGGGGATGTTCAAGTAGCTTTAGAAACAAGTGAAAAAACAATCCCAAAAAATACTTTCAAAGCTACATCAGAAAAATGCAATAGTAAATTAATCATATGCCAAGGAGACACTATTACAGGAAAACAGCTTTCTAGCCTTTCAAACATTACCAACCGAATAAATCAACTATTAAAAGAATCAAATCAAGAAAATTTAATTGAAAATGTAGTTAATTCAATAGATCAATTTGATAAAACACAAGAAAATCTTGATGAATTAATTTATTTATCAAAGCAAGAGATTATTAGAGTTAAACCTCTCATAAAAGAAATTACTATTGCGGCTGGTCATTTAAATAACATTTTATCAAGCATCAATGACGAAGAAACTTTGAAAGATATTAAGTCAACAATCGATGCTGCAGAGTCAATATCAGGCAAAATTGATAAAATGAGCGATGATTTTGAAATATTAATGAAAGACAAAGAATTAACTAAATCCATAAGAGATTTAACGATTGGACTTTCTAAATTCCTTAATGAGATTTACCCATAAAAAATTTAAAATTCATTTAGTGCGTTTAAAGCCATAGATGCAATTGTCTTATCTGTAGCTTTTGGTAATTGAACATATTTCCCTTGCGCAGCTTCTGCGAGTTCTTTCCCAAAGCCACTAGCTATAAATTTTCTTTCTGTATCAATAATAAGAAGCTTTATCCCTAACATGGGATATTTAGCTGCTATGTCTAATACTTCTTGTTTTAAATTAACATTTTCATTCTCATTATTTTCAAACTCAGATTGTCCTAAAGATAATCCCAGTGGCACATTTCCTCTTCCGTCGGTTATTCCTACAACAATAACCTGACCTATATCTCCTGTAGAAAGAGCATTTTTTGCCACTTTTGCTGATTGAGTTAACCCATGCGCTAAAGGAGATCCGCCTCCACAAGGCATAGTTTCTAATCTTCTTTTAGCTGCCGTGATAGATCTTGTTGGAGGCAAAAGAACTTCTGCTTGATTCCCTCTGAAGGGTATAAGAGCTACTTCGTCTCTATTTTCATAAGCCTCAGTTAAAAGTCTAATTACTGCACCTTTTGCGCTTTGCATTCTATTCAAAGCCATAGAACCACTAGCATCAACTAAAAAAATCACCAAAGCTCCTGCTTTTTTTTGAAGAAGCTTTGCCCTAAAGTCATTTTCTTCAATAACTATTGATTTATTAGGATTCCTCAATCTTCTTGATTTTTGATAAGGAGCTGCAGCCCGAAGAGTTGCATCTACCGCGATTCTTTTTAATTTACCTCTTGGAATAATTGGTTTAACATATCTTCCTCTACTGTCACTAAATATCACTGATCTACTTCCACTATTTCCAGCTTTGGCTTTAGCTGATGAAAAAAGCAATAAATCAGGATCAACCATACATGCCTCAGGATCTAATATAAATTCTTCAGGTATTTCAGGGGTAGATTCCTCTTCTCCATCAGAATTGTCTTTTTCCTGTTCTTGTTCTTGACTATCAATATTTTCATTATCCTTAGGTTCAACTTCATCATTGTCTGATTGAGGTGGAGGTGGCGGGCTCTGATCCTCAGGAGGCGGTGGTTGAATATCTTCATCTTCAGGGGGTATCTGCATTGCTCTTGGAAGGATAACTAATCTTACAGCGACTTTTAAGTCCTCTGAATTAACATTCTCATCGCCTCGAAGAGCTGCATTCGCCTTAGCTACTTTTACTGCAAACAACTCTGATCTATGTCCTTCTACCCCTCCTCTAAGCGCTTCATTCACTAAATAGGTTATTTGCTCTTTTGTTATCTTCACATCCTTTAACCATTGCCTTGCCAAAATTAATTGAGTGGATAAATTATCAGATTCTTCAGACCACTTTTCTGAAAATTTAATATTATTTTCCGCGTGCGATAAGACAGATTTTATAATTTCAACTCTTTGAGCATTATCAATAGTTTGATCTGCAGAAAGTACAATCGCGAAACGATCTAAAACATGATCTCTCAAGGCACCTTCTTCAGGGTTATAAGTTGCTATTAAAAGTGTCTTACAAGGATGATAGAGACTTAAACCATCTCTTTCAATATTGTTTTGCTCTTTTCCTGTAGATTCAAGAATTAAATTTACAATCCCATCATCCAATAAATTTATATCATCTACATAAAGGACACCTCTATGAGCTTCCGCTAAAATTCCAGGCTGAAAAACTTGTTCTCCCGTATTTAATGAGGCAGCAACATCAATTGATCCAACAAGTCTGTCTTCAGTGATTCCTATAGGCACTTGAATAAATGGTGCCTCTCTTACTTTTGTTGGGATTTCTTTAATTTTATTCAAATAATCACTTCCAATTGCCTCCTCTAACAATTTATTAGTACTAGTATCCCATTCCTCTGGTTTCTCTGGATCTAGGTTCCTACCAATAGGTCTTAATGAAGTATTACTATTTCTCTTAGAAAGCTTTTCAAGTATTGATTCATTATCTAATACATCTATAGGAGGAAGTAAAGTATGCAAACCCCTAGCTAGTACTGACTTACCAGTACCTCTTCCACCAGCAATAATCACTCCTCCTAGACTTGGATCAACTGCTGCTAAAAGCAAAGATAATTTCAATAAACTATGACCTGTAATTGCCGCCAGAGGAAAAGCTCTAAAAGAATCCTTTGACTTCATTAAATCGTTTATTTCTCCTTTTTCTTTTAACTCGGGGTTCAAAATCACTTTAAAAATGTCTGATATAGAATTTATCCAATAACTTTGTTTTTTGTGGTGGAATTATCAAATCTTAATATCAAAAATGGACTATGTATATCCCTTGGAGCAAATATTGATAGTAAATTCGGAAGTCCTTTAGAGTCCTTAATAGTGTGCAAACTAAAAGTAGAAGAAATTATAGAAGAATGGGAAGATCAATCCATTTCTAAAAAAACAGAAAAAAGAAAATCCTGCATAAACTTTTCTTGGTCTTCAATATATGAGTCATCACCTCATGGAGTTGAAAATGCACAACCAAATTATCTAAATACTCTTGTCCTAGTAAAAAGTAATTATTTTCCAAAACCATCAACAAAAAGTGCAAAATTGCTTTTAAAAAATCTAAAAAAGTTAGAAAGTTTTTTCGGACGAGAAAAGACGCCAAAGGGGAAGAAATGGCTATCAAGATGTCTTGATTTAGATATTCTCTGGTGGGAAGATCTAATTATTATGGATGAAGAATTAACTTTGCCACATCCTAGATTTGTAAATAGAAATTTTGTTATTACCCCGTTATCAGAAATATTAAACAAAGAACAAAAAATAAAAAAAATTCAAGATAAAAGATGGTCTGTCGATTGATTTCCAAAATTTTAAAATAACTGTTAGGATTTTTATATTTAAAGTCTATGAACGAAAATCTTTATTTCAAAAAAGCAGTTATTAAAAAAAAAATATCTGAGTTAAAAACAAAGAAATTTAGTTTTGTAATAAATAGATTTCAACTGCCGAATGGATACGAAGGAGAATATGGCCAAATAATATTTCCTAATGCTGCATTGGCAGTACCTATTACGGCAGATAATAAAGTAATACTTTTACGTCAATATAGATTTGCAGTATCAAGATATTTACTTGAGTTTCCCGCAGGCACACTAGAAATAGGCGAAACCCCAATTAACTCAATAAGAAGAGAAATTCAGGAAGAAGCAGGATTTAAAGCAGAAAAATGGGATGAATTAGGAGCTCTAGTTAATGCTCCTGGATACTCGGATGAAGTAATTCATTTATTTCTTGCGCGAGATTTGTGCAAACTTAATTCCGAGGTCAAAGGGGATTTAGATGAAGATATAAAAGTATTAATATTGGATCCCGATGAACTTGATAATCTTATTGCTAGTGGGGATGAAATTCTCGACGCAAAAACTGTAACAGCTTGGTTCAGAGCTAAACAATTTTTATATAAACAATGAATAAACCAAGAATACTTTTTTGGCATAGAAAGGATTTAAGAATATTTGATAATCAAGCTTTAATCAAAGCATTTTCATTATCTAATGCAATTACTTCAACTTATATATTTGATAAAAATTACTTACACGATTTTAATGCAAATTCAAGAGCTTGGTTTCTAGGAAATTCGCTTCAAGAATTAGCAAATAATTGGGAAAAAATGGGAAGTAGACTGGTTATAAAAGAAGGAGATCCGTTATTAATAATCCCTCAATTGGCAAAGACAATAGATGCTAAATTTGTTTTTTGGAATAAATCAATTGAACCTTATGAAATCAATCGTGATTTACAAATAATAAAAAATTTAAAAGAAAAGAATATTGAGGTTATTGAATCTTGGGATCACTTGTTAATAGAACCTTTAAAAATATTTTCAGGGAATAATAAACCTTATTCGGTTTATGGACCTTTTTATAGAAACCTTAAATCAAAAATGAATTTATTGGGTTCTTATGATCAAGATGAAGTTATTTTTCAGTTAAAAGATATAGATAATAAACTCAAAGAAAATAAGACAATTAATTCATCTGATTTTGTTCTAAAGAAATTTCTTAAAAATATAAAATTTTCTGGTTCGAATATTTGTCCATGTAGACCCGGTGAAAATGCTGCAGAAACATTATTAGAAAACTTCATTAACGAAAAAAAAATATATTCTTATAATTCCACAAGAGATTCACCTTCCAAAAATGGGACATCTTTTTTAAGTGCATCTCTAAGATTTGGGACAATCAGTGTTAGAAAAGTTTGGAATGCCACATTAAATTTAAATTCAGATTTTGAAAGTCATGATGCTTCCTTATCGATTGAGACTTGGCAAAAAGAACTTATTTGGCGTGAATTTTATCAACATTGCTTATTCCATTTCCCAGAACTAGAGAAAGGACCTTATAGAAAAAAATGGGATCAATTTCCGTGGCAAAACAATGATGAATGGTTTCAGCATTGGAGCAACGGCGAGACTGGTGTTCCTATAGTTGATGCTGCAATGCGTCAACTAAATACTACTGGCTGGATGCATAATAGATGTCGAATGATAGTGGCTTCATTTCTTGTAAAGGATCTTATATGCAATTGGCAAATGGGTGAGAAAAAATTTATGGAGATGTTGGTTGATGGAGACTTAGCGGCAAATAATGGGGGATGGCAATGGAGCGCAAGTAGCGGTATGGATCCAAAACCACTGAGAATTTTTAATCCATATACTCAAGCAAAAAAATTTGATCCTATTTGCAAATATATAAAATATTGGATTCCTGAATTATCAAAAGTGTCAAATTCAGACCTATTAAATGGTGAGATATCTAATTTAGAAAAAAATGATTATTCTAGCCCTATTGTTAATCACAACATACAACAAAGATTATTTAAATTACTTTATACTGAAATTTGAATCTCTGCTATACAATTCTTTAAAACTTTATTTAAATTTTCAGCTACATAAACTTGCTCTTCATAAGAAATTTCAGGAAACATAGGAAGACTAAGAACTTCCGTACAAATCCTCTCTGTATTGGTAAGTTTTGTTCTAGAAAAAGTTTTATTTTTGTAAGCTATTTGTGCATGTATTGGAATTGGGTAATAAATAATTGAATTTATACCTTTTTCATAAAGTTGTTGTTTTACCAAATTTCTTAAAGAATAGTATTTTTTGCAATCAGTATCAAATAAGTTTGAAAAATCTTCATTTAAAAAATATTTATCGTTTCTCAATTTGATGACAAATTGATTCCAAGAATGGAAAATTGAATCAGAGCTAATTTTAGGAAAACTAATAAATGGATTTTTTTCTAATAAATTAAAGTAATTATTAGCAATTTTTTGGCGATTATTAATCCACTTAGAAATATATTTTATTTTGATATTTAATATGGCGGCTTGAATGGTATCAAGTCTGCTGTTATATCCAATTTGAGTATGGTGATATCTTATTGGGCTACCATGAACAGCTAGTTCTCTAATTTTTTTGGCAATCTCCTGATCTGATGTTGTTACTGCTCCACCATCTCCAGCAGCTCCTAAATTCTTAGTAGGGAAAAAGCTAAAACAACCTATATCGCCGATACTACCAACTTTGGAGTTTTTCCACATTGTGCATGTTGCCTGAGCACAATCTTCGATTACTTTTAAGTCATATTTGGTGGCCAATGATTTTATTAAGGTCATATTTACTGCGTTACCAAATAAGTGAACTGGCATAATTGCCTTGGTATTAGAATTTATTTCCTGTTCTATTAATTCAGTATTAATTAGATAAGTTTCAGGATCTATATCTATCAAAACAGGATTAGCACCAACTGCACTAATAGCCTCTGCAGTCGCAAAAAAGCTAAAAGATGAGGTAATAACTTCGTCACCCACACCAATATCTAATGCGCGCAAAGCTAACACTAAAGCATCAGTTCCACTATTACATCCAATAGTATTTTCAACTCCAATCAGATTAGAAAAACTCTCTTCAAATTTGGAAATCTCTTGTCCTCCAATATACTGTCCCCCTTTTAAAACCTTAAAAACCTCACTCTCAATTTCAGAGCCAATTTCTTGGAACTGCCTATCTAAAGTAAATGGAGGTATCTGCATAGTAAATATAAAAACCCTAAAGCATAATTTCTATGGTTTAAAAACATTTTAACTCATTTAAACCAACTCGGTTCCTTACCAGGGGTCCATTTAATATTGCAACCTAAAGAAGGTTTCTGATTTGAAGGATAAGAATTATCTTGATTCAAATCTCTTACAGCAGAGAGCAAATCTTCACCAGAAATAGGGATATAATTACCTGGTCTACTATCATCTAATTGGCCATGATAATACAATAAAAAATTACCATCTCCTTCATTTGAAAAAAGATAAAAATCTGGAGTACAAGCCGCTTTTAACGCTTTAGCAAAATTTTGATTTTCATCATATAGATAAGGGAAACTCCATCCCTGTGTTTGTGCTTGTAATCTCAAATTTTTAGGAGAATCTGAAGGATGAGTAACAATATCATTACTAGAAATTGCAACTATTTGAACTGTATTCTCAATTTCTTTACTTAAAGTGGAAATTTGATTCTCAATATATTTAACAAATGGGCAATGGGCACAAATAAACATTAAAAGTAAATGCCTATTATCTAGATTATGACAATTAAAATAATCATTATTTGAAGAATTAGCATTTAACATTTCGAAATTAGGTAACTGAAAACCTAATTCCAAAACCATAGAATTTGTTCTGACCATGTTTAAGTTAAATTTTCTTTGATATTTGAAAATTATTGTATATTTTGCCGTAATCCGTAAAGATAGGTACTTTTATATAGGAGAATAATAGAAATAATAAACAAAATGCTTCTAAATCTTACTGGCAAAAAAATTCTTGTTACAGGAATAGCCAACAATCGTTCAATAGCATGGGGTATTGCTCAACAACTTTCAAAAGCTGGCGCAGAACTTGGAATCACATATTTGCCTGATGATAAAGGAAGATTCGAATCTAAAGTTAGAGAACTAACTGAACCGTTAAACCCATCCTTATTTTTGCCTCTTGATGTTCAAAATCCAGTTCAAATAGAAGAAATCTTTAAAAATATAAAAATCAATTGGGGGCAAATTGACGGATTAGTTCACTGCTTAGCATTTGCAGGACGCGATGAATTAATTGGAGATTATAGTGCTACCACTTCAGAGGGTTTTGATAGGGCTCTTAATATAAGTGCTTATTCATTAGCACCTTTATGTAAAGCAGCAAAACCACTTTTTAGTGATGGTGCTGGGGTTGTTTCATTAACTTATTTAGGCTCAGAAAGAGCGATTCCTAACTACAATGTGATGGGAGTTGCAAAAGCAGCTTTAGAAGCTTCAGTAAGATATCTTTCCGCAGAACTTGGTCCCGAAAAACAAGTCAGAGTTAATGCAATAAGTGCTGGACCTATAAGAACACTTGCGAGTTCTGCTATAGGTGGCATTTTAGATATGATTCACAATGTTGAAGAAAAGGCTCCTTTGCGCAGAACAGTCACTCAAACAGAAGTAGGAAATACTGCTGCTTTTTTATTAAGTGATCTCTCAAGCGGCATTTCAGGCCAAACAATTTATGTTGATGCGGGTTACTGCATTAATGGAATGTAAACTAGGTTCTTTGCATAAAAATGTCATCTCTTAGACAATCTGAAATAAAAAGAAAAACGAATGAAACAGATATTTCTGTATTTATAAACTTAGATGGAAATGGAATTTCTGAGATTGATACCGGGATACCATTCTTAGATCATATGCTTCATCAAATATCCAGTCATGGTTTGTTCGATTTAAAAATAAAGGCAATTGGAGATACCCATATTGATGATCATCATACAAATGAAGATGTAGGAATCGCATTAGGAAAAGCATTTTCAAAAGCCTTGGGAGAAAGAAAAGGAATAAGCAGATTTGGACACTTCTTTGCCCCATTAGATGAAGCATTGGTTCAAGTTACTTTAGACTGTTCTGGCAGACCACATCTATCTTACGATCTTCAATTAAAAGCTCCAAGAATAGGAAATTATGATACTGAACTAGTAAAAGAGTTTTTTATTGCCTTTGTAAATAACAGTGGTATAACTCTGCATATTAATCAAATACAAGGTAGTAATTCACATCATATAGTTGAGGCTTGCTTTAAAGCTTTTTCAAGAGCAATTAGAATGGCCACCGAAATAGATCTAAGAAGATCTGATTCAGTGCCAAGCAGTAAAGGAATGCTAGAAAATCAATAACATAGGAATTTTTTCGAATCAGCCACAATTCACTAGATTTTTGGCGAAAATATGCGAAGTAATATTTTTATTGTGACTAATTTACAAGATAAAAAACTTAATGAAATTAAAAGTTTTAATAAGGAGGATTGGTCTAGTGCCTATAAAAATGTAGAAAAAGAGCTAACCAAAGAACCTCTAATAATTAGTAAGGGTGAGAATATTAAAGATTTAAATGGAACATTATTAAGAAATGGACCGGGGATATTAGAGAGAGGAGGTCAATGGGTGCATCATCCATTTGATGGAGATGGGATGATCACATCCATTAAATTTGAAAATGGCCAGCCATTCTTGACTAATAGATTTGTAAAAACTAAAGGTTACTTAGAAGAAGAAAAAATAAATAAATTTATTTACAGAGGAGTTTTTGGAACTCAAAAAAAAGGAGGTTTTTTAAATAATGCATTAGATCTAAAATTTAAAAATATCGCAAATACTCATGTCGTTAAATTAGGAGATGAAGTTCTCGCATTATGGGAAGCGGCTGGGCCACATGCATTAAATCCTGAAAGTCTTGATACTATTGGCTTAACAACTTTAAAGGGGGTACTCAAGCCTAACGAAGCATTCAGTGCTCATCCAAAAATAGACCTAAACTCAAATGCCTCTCCAGAACTCTTGGTCACTTTTGGAGTTCAAACCGGACCAAAAAGTACCATTAGATTAATGGAATTTAATAATGCTGGTGAAAATCCCGGTGAACTACTAATTGATAGAAAAGACACGTTTAATGGCTTCGCATTCCTTCATGATTTCGCAATTACAACTAATTGGGCAATCTTCTTACAGAATGCTATCGACTTCAACCCTCTTCCATTTGTTATGGGCAAAAAAGGTGCAGCCCAATGTTTAAAGTCGAATCCAAATAAGAAAGCAAAGTTTTTTATCATCCCCAGAGAAAGTGGATTGTTTAGAGGTCAGCCATCGTTAATAATCGATGCTCCAGAAGGGTTCGTTTTTCATCATGTAAATGCATATGAAAAAGATTCCAAAATAATATTAGATAGTATTTTTTATGATGATTTTCCATCAGTTGGTCCAGATGAGAATTTTAGGGATATTGACTTTAATAAATATCCAGAAGGAAAACTGAAAAGATCAACTATCGATTTAAAGAAAAAAACTAGTGAGCTTGAAACTATAAGTGAACAATGTTGTGAATTTGCTGCTGTTAATCCTAAAAATTTAGGATTAAAAGCAACTTTTAGTTGGATGGCAAGCACATCTCAAAAACTAGGAAATGCTCCACTTCAAGCTATAAAAAAAATAAATTTCAATTCAAAAGAAGAGATTTCTTGGTCAGCAGGACCAAGTGGATTTGTAAGTGAACCAATTATGGTTCCATCAGAAAAATCTACTAACGAAGATGAAGGATTTTTATTTATACTTTTATGGAATGGCGAACGAAGAGGAAGTGATCTTGTGATATTAGATGCTAAGGATTTGAAAGAATTAGCTGTTTATGAATTACCTATATCGATTCCTCATGGCCTTCATGGATCTTGGGTTAAAAATTAATCAGGCAAATATTTTTAATAATTGAGGAATAATTTTTTTCAGTGCTTTCCCACGATGGCTATATAATTCTTTTAAATCATTATTCATCTCAGCAAAAGTTAATTTACTTGATAACTCCTCAAAAATAGGATCATAACCAAAACCACTTTTTCCTCTAGGTTTTAGAATTATATTTCCAAAACATTTAGCTTCTGATTCTAAAATAACATTCCCATTAGGAGAACAAACGCAAATATTTGCTATGAAAAATGCACCTCTGTTTTCTTCCCCATCGAGTTCATTTAAAACTCTTTCTATTCTTTTTTGATCATTTTCAGCATATCTAGATGAGTAAATGCCTGGCTTACCATCTAAGGCATCAATACATATTCCCGAGTCATCGGCGATAGCATAGTTTCCTGTCATCTGAGAAACTTCTCTTGCTTTTTTGATTGCATTCTCTCTAAATGTTATCCCATTTTCTTCAACTTCTATTGACTCTGGTTGAAGCAACAATCGGCAATTTACATTTAAAAGTAATTTTTTATATTCTTCAATTTTGCCCTGATTTTTGCTTGCTAGGTATAATCTTTTCATTTTTCAAATTTCACAATATTTATAAATTTTTGGCTCCATTCCAAAACCTGATTTAAATTTCTTTCTGATTTTGCTTCACAATATATTCTTAAAAGAGGCTCGGTTCCTGAGAACCTAAATAATAGCCAAAAATTATTATCCATTCTCAATTTTAGACCGTCTATTTTTGAAATGTTTATAATTTTATAACCACATATATCTGAAGGAATATTGTTGTTGATATATTTTTTTAAAATATCTTTTTCTGACTGGTTTGGGAATTTAATATCAATTCTTCTATAAAAACTTGGACCAAATTTTTCTTGAATTTCATCTAAAGTTTCATAAAGATATTTAGAGTTTTCTGCAATTCCGTTTAATAAAATCATAGCTGCATACAAAGCATCTCTCTCCGGCATAAAGTCTCCAAAACCTACACCTCCTGATTCCTCTCCTCCAATAAATATTTTTTCCTGAATCATTTTTTTTGCAATATATTTAAACCCTACAGGTAGTTCAACAACCTCTCTATTTTGTTTTTTTGAGATATTACTTATAATATCTGAGCCACTAACAGTTTTAAGAACTGGATATGAATTATTATTTTTTTCGCCTAAATAACTTATGAAAAATGGTAGTAAAGCTTGAGTACTACAATATCTTCCTTTTTCATCGATTACAGCAATTCTGTCTCCATCGCCATCAAAAATAATACCTAAAGTTTTAAAATATTTTTTGGAATTTCTTTTTAATACTTGAGTTAAATTGTCTAAATACTTTAGAAGCGGTTCAGGAGGATTACCTCCAAAAAAAGGATTATCTTCTACTCTTATTTCAGTAAACGTATTTGAATCGTAACCTTCAAAGATTTTACTAATACAATTTGCTGCTGAACCATGCATAGAATCAATAAAGATATGTAAGTTCATTTTCTGTAAGCTTTTAATAATAAAATCCAAATTAAACTTCGATTTAATCTGATCTAAATGAAACTTTTTGATATCAACTTTTTCATAAGAGGCCTTTGATTTTTGAATTGAGTTTCCTAAAAGTATCCTTTTTTCTACTTCCCTTGTAAAAGATTCATCAACAGAACATCCTTTAAAACTCTTAATCTTTAAACCAAGCCAATTATATGGGTTATGACTTGCTGTAATAACTAAGCAACCTAAAAACATAAATTTTTTGGCATATAAGCTACAAGATGGTGTTGGTAAAAAACTATTAGACAAAACAGGCTCAAAACCACATCCTTTGACAAAAAAGGCTATTTCTTTTGCAAACTCATTTGCCATAAATCTACGATCATATCCTATTAGTATTTTTTTCGAATTAGTTTCTTTGAAGTATTGATAATGCAATTCTTGACATGAAGCCACGACCACCCTAGAGAGATTTGAAAGATTGAAATCAAAACCAATTATTCCTCTCCAACCATCAGTTCCAAATTGTATTTTATCTAATTCATTTTTAGACAAAGTTAAATAGTTCCTTGATTTCGAATAATTATCTATATTAATTTATATGAGGACAAATTTATACTGCCTTTGAAAAAATTTGAATAATCTTTATTTAAAAAGTTTTATAAAATGCAAAAGAAAAGCTTGGCTTGATTATAAGGGTAATAAGTCATATGAAATTTGGTCCCCGCATCAATCTATTGAAATAGTTAATCGATACAAACTCTTTTATAAACTTAGTGAAGGAGATTTATATGCTGGTACAAAAGCCTGCCAGAAAGGTTCTAATGGCGTAATCGGATTAAAAGTAAAATCTAAATTAATAAACAATATAAATGCAGAAATCCATCCACAATTACTTAAAAGGGTTAACGGTCAAAGCAAATGGGGGGAATATAAATATATCCCTGTTGTATATAAGTTAGGCCATAGAACAACAAAAGAGCATTTATTAGACTTAGCTTTTTGTTCGATTTTATTAGAACCATTCCAAGAATCAAACATTGAAAAGGGATTTGTAATCTCCAACTATGCAAATCGTATTAATATTGAAAAAATTGATTTAAATAAAAGATTAAAAAAAAAAGTAATAAATATCTTCTTAAATTTAAACGAATATCTCAAAGGATCTATGCCAGAAATTACTAAAGACAGGAAAAAATGCACGATATGTTCATGGCAAAAGTTTTGCGATGCAGAAGCAAAAAATCATGGATATCTTACTGAAATAAATGGTATAGGCTCTAAAACAGCCCTCTTACTCCAAGAAAATGGCATATCTAATATTAAAGAATTAGCTGCTGCTGACAAAACTGAATTGGGAGAAAAACTATTTCAATTCAAAGAGCAAAAGTTTGAAATAGCGTCAAAGTTTATAAATCAGTCGAAATCATATTTATCAGCGACACCAATTCAAATAAATCAAAAAGAAAACTTATCTCAGTTTTTATCAACTAAAGCTTCTGGATTCTTTATTTTTGATATTGAGTCAAATCCAGATGAGAAGCATGATTTTTTGTATGGATTTTTAAGAATAAATAATTTATTTGAAAAAATAGAAGATGATTTTTATGATCCAATATTAAATCTCAAAAAAAACGGTAAAAAATCGCATCAAGAAATATTTCAAAAACTTTTTTCTAAAGAAAACTGGCCAGTTTTGCATTATGGAGAGACTGAGAAAATAGCAATTATAAATTTAGCAAAGCAATTACATCTTGATTCAAAAAAAATTGAGAGCCTAAAGTATAGATTTGTAGATATACATTTAATGATCAGGGGATCATGGATATTACCGATAAGAAACTATAGTTTAAAAACAGTTGCTAATTGGATGGGATTTAAATGGAAACAAAAAAATGTAAGTGGATCAAAAGCTTTATATTGGTGGATTCAATATAAAACTACCTTAAATGATATATTTTTAAAAAAAATAATAAAATACAATAGAGATGATTGCTTGGCTACACTTCACATTGTAAGGTGGTTAATCAAAAACAACAAAAAATATTAATTATAGAAAAGTTGAACCAATTGATTTATCTATTGAGATTGGGCAACCATTATCCGTAAAAAGAGAATTTCTTGTATCTAAATATTTCCTCTTAATCATTGCCAGACCTTTTATTGAACGAGACCCTAATTTATAAATACTAGTAATGTAACCAACTGGTTTTTCTTTTTTTAAATTATTATATATATTTTTATTATCAGAGTTTAAATTAAATCCCGAATCTTCAGAAGTCCATACTCTGATCTCCTGTTTAAGAGAAGAAACATTCCTGATTTTTGAAATTGTTTCTTGACCCAAATAACACCCTTTGTTGAAATCTATAAGATCTGCCAGACCTAATTCAAGTGGATTATTTTTTCCATTTATTTCTTTATCCAATGATGGTATAGCCTGATTAATTTTCCATAATTTCAAATCATTATTATTAATATTATGAGTATTTTTTTTATAATTATCATATTCTTTGTTTTCATTTTTAAAAAAAATAGGCTGATTAATTCTCCATGAATTCATATGATCTATTTCCTGAACTCTATTAATAGAAAAGGTCTCACTCAATGAGACATCATCTAATGGGAAAATAATATCATCAAAGTATTTTTTGATTTCACAAGTATTGCCAGCCAAAACAATTAGTTCTAATTGATTTTCTAAGCAATTGATCTCCAGTAATGACTTTAAAACTCCATTTGGGGATAACCAGCAAGTTTTTAAAACCTTATTTTTTAAATCAACAACATTTCCTGTTGTTATTCCATTTAAAAATCTTTTACTATCTTTCCCCTTAATAGCAAAGCAATCAAATTTCTCAAGCCAAATTTGTTTTTTATTTTCTTTTATTTTTGACATTTTTCAGACAAAGTCTTTTATTGAAAATAAGCTTTTTAATTTTATATTTTGTTCTTTTAAAGCTTCATATCCTCCCTCTTTTCTATCAACAATAGACAAAACTTCATTAACCAAAAAATTATTTTCTCGTAACTTATTAATTGCCTTAATTGCTGATCCAGCAGTAGTGACAACATCTTCTAATACAGTTACTACAGTTCCTTCATTTAAAGTAGGACCTTCTATACCAGCCTTTGTTCCATATACCTTTGTTTCTTTCCTAATAATTAAAGCATCTAGTAATAAACCTTTAGATGCAGCGGTTACGATTACTCCACTTACCAAAGGGTCAGCACCTAAAGTCAACCCAGCAACTGCTTTTGAACTTGGGTCCATTAAATCTAAAAACAAGTTACTAATTAATTGCAACCCCTGGCCATTTAGTGATACAGGTTTACAGTTTAGATAATGGGCACTTTGTTTACCAGATGCCAAAGTAAAGTTGCCTTTTTTATAAGATTTTTGAATTAAAAGTTTTAACAAATTCTCCTTACTTAAATCGTAATTCTGCGAAAAATTGTCCATTAATAGAAGATCAGCTTATATTTCAAGATTAGGAGAAAAAAAAGAAATCTCACAAAAACTTACTAAGATAGTGCTTTTTGAAATATTATTTTTATATTGTATATAAAATCATGTAATTAATTATTACTTTTAAAAATCTGGGGGTGTAGCAATCTGGTGAATGCACCAAACTCATAATTTGGCTAAGGCGAGTTCGATCCTCGCCACCCCCATCAAAAATTTGTTACCGAATGAAAATAACTTTACTAATTTTACTTTTAATACTTCCAGCTTTTTTCGCTGCTAGTGAACTTTCATTTTTATTAATAAGACAAAGTAAAGTTTTAAGACTGATAGAAGAGAAAAGAAAAGGAGCATTGTCAATTTTAAAAATTCAAAAAAGATTCAGATCATCTCTAATAGCATCTCAATTTGGGGTGACAATTTCACTTATAGCTATTGGTTGGTTGAGTAAAGGTTTGGCCAATGATTATTGGAAAGAAAATATTTTTTCAAATCGAATTTATGATCTTATATTTTTTTTATTTTTAGTACTTATAGTCACCCTAATTTCAGGTCTAATTCCTAAAGCACTAGTAATTAATAATCCAGAGTCCGCTGCTTTAAGATTAACTACAATTTTTGATGCAGTTCGTAAAGGAATGCAACCTATTGTTTCTGTAATAGAATTTTTTGCGAGTGCTTGCCTAGGCTTATTTAATTTAAACAACAAATGGGACTCATTAAATTCAGGATTATCGGCGGGTGAATTAGAAACATTAATAGAGACAGATAATGTTACAGGATTAAAACCTGATGAAAAAAATATCCTTGAAGGTGTTTTTGCTTTAAAAGATACACAAGTCAAAGAAGTAATGATTCCAAGATCCGAAATGGTAACTTTGCCAAAAAATATTACTTTTGCTGAACTTATGAAACAAGTTCATAAAACAAGACATGCGCGTTTTTTTGTTATTGGTGAATCACTAGATGATGTTTTAGGAGTTTTAGATTTACGTTATTTAGCAAAACCAATATCTAAAAGTGAAATGGAGGCAAATACATTATTAGAACCTTTCCTTTTACCTGTTAGAAAAGTATTAGAGACATGTTCATTGTCAGAGATATTACCTCTTGTTAGAGACTACAATCCATTTTTGTTAGTGGTGGATGAACATGGCGGTACAGAGGGACTTATAACTGCAGCTGATCTTACTGGAGAAATTGTTGGAGAAGAAATGCTAAATAGCAGAATATACTCTGATATGAAAATGTTAGATAATTTCTCCAAGAAGTGGTCTATTGCTGGTAAAGCAGAAATCATAGAAATTAACAAAAAGTTAGGTTGCTTAATTCCAGAAGGAGCTGATTATCATACACTCGCAGGATTTCTTCTTGAAAAATTTCAAATGGTTCCAAAAATTGGTGATAATTTAGAATTTAAAAATATTAAATTTGAAATTATTTCAATGTCAGGCCCCAAAATTGATCGTGTAAAAATAATTTTGCCAAAAGGACAAAATTAACATCTTATGAAGGATAATAACTTAATGTATATGAATTTTCAGATATGAAACCAACCTCATCCTCAGTAAAGGTTGGAGTCATTGGAATAGGAAATATGGGGTGGCATCATGCTAGGGTACTTAGCTTACTAAAAGATGCAGAATTAGTAGGAGTTGCAGATCCAGATGAGAATAGAGGTAAATTAGCAATAGAGCAATTTCAGTGTCAGTGGTTTAAAGATTATAATGACCTAATTTGTAAAGTTGATGCAATTTGCATTGCTGTCCCTACACTTCTTCATCACAAAGTAGGCTTAGATTGTCTTAAAGCAGGAGTTAATGTTCTCATCGAAAAACCTATCGCAGCCAATGAGATAGAGGCAAAATCTTTAATAAATGCTGCCAAAATTAGTAATTGTCTTTTACAAGTTGGGCATATTGAGAGATTTAATCCTGCTTTTAGAGAGTTAAATAAAATAGTGCAAAATGAAGAAATTGTTGTTTTAGAATCAAGAAGGCACAGTCCTCACGCAGACAGAGCAAATGACGTATCCGTAGTAATGGATTTAATGATTCATGATATTGATTTAGTGCTTGAATTAGTTAATTCAAAAATACAGAAATTAGCTGCTGTTGGAGGAAGAAATAGTGATGGTCTTATAGATTATGTAAATGCTACTTTAGTTTTCAATAATAATATTATTGCAAGCCTAACTGCTAGCAAAATGAGTCATAAAAAAATAAGAAGTCTAAGTGCACATTGCCAAAATGGTCTTGTAGAGACAGACTTCTTAAATCATTCCTTGCAAATTCATAGAAAAGCACATGAATCTTACACAGCGGAACATGGGGAATTAGTCTATAGAAATGATGGATATGTTGAAGAAGTAAGTACAACCTCTATCGAACCTTTGTACGCAGAATTAGAACATTTTCTTAAATGCGTACAGGGTGAAGAATCTCCAGAGGTAGATGGAGAACAAGCCTCAAGAGCATTAAAGATCGCGGATTTTATTGAGTGTGCAGTAGAAAATTATGGTGATGCAATATCACTTGAAATACCTATTTAATATATAGAGTATTTTTATTTAAATCCAACTGCAGCTTGCCAAACAAATACTAATAAAAAGAAAAATAAAGGTATTAAAGGAAGAACATCAACTGTTGGAGCAAAAGCCTTATATGCTTCAGGCAATTCAGCGAATGTATTTAAAAGAGTGAGCACCTTCTTGAAAAATTAATTAATTCTCTCAAGACCCTACCACGTATGGTGAGCAATAGAGGATCTTTTCCAAGGAGCGAAATCTATTGTAAAACAATTATCTTTTATTGCTGCTTGAATTGCATTTGTAAAACGTATTAAATGAGAGATATTATGGAGACTAATAAGGGTTAGGCCTAGTATTTCGTCATTTCTAACAAGATGATGCAAATATGCACGAGAATAAGATTTACAAGTTTCACATTTACAAGTTTTATCTATTGGAGAAAAATCATTTTTAAAACGAGCATTTCGCAAATTCAATCTTTCATCATTAAAAAATGCAGTGCCATGTCTTCCCAGTCTTGTAGGCAAAACACAGTCAAAAATATCGAATCCTTTAGAAACAGCTAAAGAAATTTCTCTTAAAGAGCCAATTCCCATTAAATATCTTGGTTTATTTATTGGTAAGAATTTCGGGACGTAATTAATTACACTATGTATTTCTTCGACTGCTTCTCCAACACTGACACCTCCTACCGCTATTCCAGGCAGATCAAAAGAACTTGTAAATTTTGCGCTATGTTCTCTTAATCTTGGATACTTCCCACCTTGAACTATTCCAAATAGTGCTTGATTTGGTTTTTGATGAGACTCAACACATTTTTGCAACCATGAATGAGTTCTTTGTAAAGAATCCTCGATATCATTTTCGTTAGCTGTGTGCGGAGGACAATGATCAAAAGCCATCACAACATCGGAACCAAGATCCATTTGAATTTGCATTACTTTTTCAGGTGATAAAAATACATGACTACCATCTCTTGGATTTTTAAATTCCACACCTTTATTAGAAATATTATTTAATTTGGCCAAACTAAAAACTTGATATCCACCTGAGTCAGTAAGAATAGGCTTAGACCAATTCATAAACTTATGTATTCCCCCAGATTCTTTAACTAGTTTTTCTCCAGGTTGCAGATGAAGATGGAAAGTGTTTGAGAGAATCATTTCTGATCCTGTGGAGTTTAACTGCTTAGATGAAATTCCTTTAACCGTTGCCAAAGTACCTACAGGCATAAATCTTGGAGTGTTTACCTGGCCATTTGGAGTATAAAATATACCAGTTCTTGCCTCTGTATTACTACAATTCGATTTAATTTCAAATTCAAACACGATAATTTATAAAATGTTTTTGATAATTTTTATTAATCTACCCTATTATTTAATATTGAATCTAATTTTTATCTCATCAAAAAATATTTAATAAAAAATTTGGCAGGATCTTGGATTTTCTATACGACATTTCCAAAGATACCTTTAATTAATCCTGAATTTAAAAATATTGCACAATTTGCACCGCCTTTGGGATTTTTTATTGGAACAATACAGAGTTATATTTTTATTTTTTTAAGAGCAAACTCTTGGTCCATTTATGCATCTGCATTAATTTGTTTGGCTTCAGGATATTTAATTACTGGGGGTCTACACTTAGATGGTTTAATGGATACTTTCGATGGCATTTTTGCAGGGAAAAAGAAACGTTTAAAAGCAATGAAAGACAGTAAAGTTGGATCCTTTGGCGTTCAATCTTTAGTTTTTATAACTTTGATTCAGATTGCCTGCATACTTAAAATTCAAAACCAAATAATTATTGTTTTGCCAATATGTTTATTTTGGGGAAGATTTTCAAATTTATTTTTTATTGAAAAGTTTAAATATATTAATTATAAGAAAAAATCTATTAGTCACAAAAAGTTTTGGAATGGATTTAAAAAAGAATCTTTGATTTCCATTATTTTTCTTTTCATCTTCATAGTATATCAATCTGTTGTAATTACATCTCAAGCAATATTAATTAAATTTTTATTTCTAATTTTTATTGGTATTTTTTTTAGTTATTCTATTCCAATCATACTAGGAAAAAAAATTGGAGGCTTCAATGGTGATGCCTGCGGTGCAAGTGTTGTTCTAGTCGAAACTGTAATGTTATTTATGAATGCAATTCTTTTATAGGAAGTTCTAAGTAAAAGATATTTTTCTTCTTAAGATTTTTTAATTCCTCATCATTAATTGACGCGTTATCAAGCAATCTCAACTCTCCTTCAATTTGATTTGCTAATTTCCTCGCTAAAAAAAGTCCCACACCAGTGCCATCTATCTTCTTAGCAGCAGATCCTCGAAAGCCTTTTTGAAAAATTTTCTCATTTTCAATTTTGGTTATTTTTTTACCATTATCAAATATGCATAAACCTTTACTCATAATAGTGAGTCCAATCTCAGCATCTTTTTGGGCGTATTTAAATGCATTCTCTAATAAATTGGCCACAATTTCAGCAATTACAGCATACTTAGCCTTTAATGGCGATAAAGTCCAATCTGGCCAAAGGGAAGGTTCAGTCCAATCTCTATTCTCTAATTTCGCATTAGCTTTACCCCTTTCTAAAATTGGTCTCAATAAACTCTGAACAGTTATAAGCTTTTTATTATCTAAATTTGGTGGTAATAATAATCTCTCCTCTCCAATTTCTAGAGGAAGTTTAATCGGTGAATTTAATTGAGCAAAAGAGTCCATATATTTATTAATTTGTTTTTGCTCTATTATCATGCGTTCAACTATTTCAATAGAGTCAACATCAGAACCAAGTCTTTTTATTAGTAATTTTGCATATGTCCTAAGAGCAGCTAATGGATTCCTCAATTGATGGATTATGACATTGACCTGATTTTTTAAATAATTGATTTCTTCATTTTTATTTTGACGTTCTAATTCGATAGAAACGCATTTTGCTAAAGATAGTGAAAGTGCTTTTAATCTAGAGTCAAGAGAAACTGGCCAATTCCCTCCTTTCAAATCAGTTTCTACCCTTAAGACACCAAGAAGGATATCGTTTTCTTGAAGAGGGTACCACCTTCTATTAGGAGAAGAAACTTTTAATGAAGGATCATCTTCTACTGAAATTAGAAGCCTATCAATTTGTGGCCATTGACCAATCATTTCAAAAGATGCTTTAGTCCCTTGCTCAGCTGAAGCAAGATACATAACCAAATGAGTAACTCCCATTGAGCAACCAAAACTCTCTAGCTGTTTTAGGATTAGTTCTTCAAATTTTTTTGAGAGCTTCATAATTAGTGAAATTTAAAAAAAAATTTGAAAAAGGACTTGTAAAATATGAAAAAAGTATTAAGATATATAAAGAGGTCTGACTTAAGCCAGCCTTAAATATGAATATTTAATCATATTTTAAGCTACATCAGGGGTTGATGGGTCCTCTATGTAATTTAAGTGAATCCAAAATCACAGATATAAGATTAGTAAAAATAAATAAGGCTAATCTCATTAATAATTTCAGGAGTACCAATCAATGTCAAAAAAAAGAAAAAGAATCAGCAGAAGAAGATTGGCTGGCCAAAGAGTAATGGCACATGTACCTATCTATCATATCGAAACCGGTAAACATAAACCAGTTACTGCTGCAAGAAGATTTATAGCTGAAAATGCATTGTCTGCCCCTTCAGTTTTCAATGTTCGAAGAAATGAACATACCACTGATAGGTTTTTTTGGGGTGAAAAAGGTTTATTTAGCGCCCAATATGCTGAAGAAAATCATTTTCTATTCCCATCACTAAAAGTCGTAGTTGAGGGAATTGGTGAAGAAAAAATATTTGAAGGTCTAGAACTTACTGCAGATGATTGGGAAGAGATCGAAGAATATGAATATGCTTTTGTTTAAAAAATTTCATTTATATTTGAACTTATAAAATCAATTAAATTTGAATTAATTTGATGGAATCCATCAAATTCTATTAATTTGCAATATTTAGAAGACTTACTTTTTACTGTTTCATGAATAATTCTTGAAGCATCTACAGGCACCACGTCATCAAATAATCCATGGGTAACAATTAATGGTGGGCATTTTTCTCCTGGAGCCCAGTTTGGGTGAGGATAACCACTACAAGCAACAATCAGTCCTAAGTTTAATTTAAATCCTGCGTCAATTGCCATAGCTG
>QCBY01000014.1 GCA_003279005.1 Prochlorococcus sp. AG-347-J22
CTCTGTAATCTTTGGAATATAAGCACGTGTTCCGCTTGGTGCTGGTTGTACTAAACAAAGAATTAGCGGCTCTACTTGTAATTCTCTTCTCATTCTTCTACTTAAACCATTTTCAATTTCTCTTTGAACACCAATCCAATCTACCTCGAAATTATTTGGCCCAGTTTGCCTAGATAACTGCTTCCATCTATTTTCTAAAACCCAGCTAATTTCTCGTTCAGTCCACATTGACATTTTTCTAGGTTCTGCAGTAGTCACAACTCCTCTTAAATTTACTCTTGGAGGAGCAACCATTTTCCCATCAGTACTTATAGGGGCTAAAACAGTCACGACGCCATCGCCCGCCAGTTGCTGCCTTTCCTTTAAAACTCGGGCATCAACAATTCCATTTCGAGAATTGTCAAGTAATTCGACTCCAGCTTTTACAGGATCTCCCTTATTAATTGAATCGGAAGTTAGTTCAACAACATCGCCATTTTCAATAATTAAAATGTTATCTTTTGGAACTCCCATTGTTTGAGCACTTCTACTATGACATACAAGCATTCTATGTTCTCCGTGAACAGGAACAAAAAACTTTGGTTTAGCTAGTGCCAACATCAATTTTTGATCTTCTTGGAAACCATGACCTGAAACATGAATATTCTCACCTTTTCCGTAAACAACCTTTGCTCCCAATTTCATCAATCTATCAATTGTATTGACGACACCAATAGTATTTCCTGGAATTGGACTAGCAGAAAATATTACAGTATCAGTAGTTTTAAGACGAACATGTTGATGCTCACCACGAGAAATCCTACTTAAAGCGGCTAAAGGTTCTCCTTGACTACCAGTCATCAATAATAATGTTTCTCTATCAGGTAAATCTCGAATTTGCTTAATTGGAACAAACAAATCATCTGGGCATTTCATGTATCCAATATCTCTTGCTTTCGCGATAACATTTATCATCGATCGACCCAATAATCCAACCTTTCTTCCGTGCTTCATGGCCAACTCTAAGATCATTGTGACTCTATGAACAGAACTGGCAAAGGTAGTGAGGATAACTCGTTCTTTTGCCTCAGCAATATGTTTTTCTAAAGAAGGATAAATAGTTTTTTCAGAAGGACAAAAGCCCGGAACTTCTGCATTTGTAGAATCGCTAAACATGCATAAAACACCCTTCTCGCCATAATGTACCATTCTTTCAATATCAAATTGTTCGCCATCCACTGGCATATGATCAAATTTAAAATCACCAGTAAATATAATTGTGCCAACAGGTGTTGTCACTGCTAGAGAAAAACTATCGCAAATTGAATGAGTATTACGAATAAATTCAACTGAAAAATGCTGCCCAACTTTGACAACATCTCTTGGATTCACTGTCTGTATTATCGTTCTATCAGATACTCCTGCTTCCTCCATTTTTCCTTTTAACATTGACATCGCTAGCCTTGGGCCATAAATAATCGGAATATTAAAATGCTTCAGATGGTGAGAAATACCTCCAATATGATCCTCATGTCCATGAGTTACAATCATTCCTTTAATTCTTCTTTGATTTTCTTTTAAAAAAGTTGTATCTGGCATAACAATATTTACACCATGCATGCCATCTGAAGGAAAGGCTAATCCAGCATCAACAAGCATTAATTCATCTCCAAATTCAAACACACAAGTATTTTTTCCTATTTCATGTAAGCCACCTAATGGTATTACTCTTAAAGTCGGGGCATTTTTTTTAGATCCTGATGAATTTATGGAAGATCTATTAAGAGTTGAATTTGATCTAGATTGCATAATTTGTAATTTATTGAGTCTTGCTTGTAATCAAACTAATTTTATTTAAATTTAATTATCAAGTTTAATAGAATCCCTAATGTAAGGATTTGAGGATAATTGAAAGTTGTTTTTTCAAGTCAACAGGTAGTGGTGATAGAGGACTCCTTGGATTACCTACATTCCACCCGGAAAGCTCTAAAGCAGCTTTAATTGGAATGGGATTAGTTGTCATAAAAAGAGACTTAAAAAGAGGTTGAAGCCTTTCGTGAATTACTAAAGCAGATAAAACTTCTCCTTCAAAAAATAATTCAATCATTTTTTTAAGTTGAAGGCCAACCAAATGGCTTGCCACACTTACTACACCAACAGCTCCAAGAGATAACATAGGGAGCAACAAAGAATCGTCACCACTATATATTGAGAGCTTAGGTCCACAAACTGACCTTAACTCTGTCACTTCTTCTATTCTACCGCTTGCTGCTTTAATACTGAGAATATTTGGGAAATTCATAAGTTTTTTTACAGTATTGGGCAATAAATTACAACCAGTTCTTCCTGGTATGTTGTAAAGCATTAGAGGTAAATCCTTGGCTGCATTAGCTATAGAACTAAAGTGATTATAAAGACCTTCTTGGGGGGGTTTATTATAGTATGGCACTACAACCAAAGCACCATCAGCTCCAAACTCATACGCTTTCTTCGTAGCCTCTATTGCCTCACTTGTACAATTACTACCTGTTCCAACTATTATTTTACATACAGAATTTAAAGAACCTTTAACTGCGACAAACAAATCATGTTGTTCTGACCATGAAAGAGTAGGAGATTCTCCTGTAGTTCCACAAAGTACAATTCCATCTGAACCATTTTCACAAAGGTAATTTGAAAGTTTAATAGCTAATTCATAATCCACCTCTCCATTTTCTTTAAATGGAGTAACCATTGCAGTCAATATTCTCCCAAATAATGGATTAGAAGTTTTAGTATTATCAGCAGTCATTTTTTCACAATTAATAGTTCAGCTATTTGAACAGCATTAAGAGCTGCTCCTTTCCTAATTTGATCTCCACATAACCACAATTCTAATCCATTGGGATTACTTATATCAGTTCTTACCCTTCCCACGGCAATATTATCTCTTCCCATTACATCAATTGGCATAGGGAACCTATTGCTTTCATAGTTTTCTATTATTTCTATACCATCAGCTTTTTTCAAATGATCAATGGCATATGAGGGTTGAATAATATCTTCAAATTCAATATTCACTGATTCAGAATGGGCTCTAAGAACTGGGACACGAACACATGTTGAAGAAAGTTTTAAATCAGAAATATTAAGTATTTTACGTGTTTCATTTGTCATTTTCATCTCTTCTTCGCAGTAATTATTTGCAAGCATTGGTGAATTATGTAGAAACAAATTAAATGCTAATGAATACGGTAAAACTTCACTTTCTTTTGGATCCCCCTGCAAATATTTCTTGGTTAAAAACTGTAATTCTTCCATTGCTAATTTCCCTGCTCCACTTACCGATTGATAAGTTGAAACAATAACTCTTTTAATGGGAGAAATATTTTTCAGAGGAGCTAAAACCAAAGCCAGCAGTATAGTTGTACAATTTGGATTAGCAATAACACCATTGTGCTTCAAAGCTTCAGAGGCATTGACTTCAGGGACAACAAGGGGTACATCATTTTCTAATCTGAAAGCGCTTGAATTATCAATTAATACAGCATTTTGATCTTTAACAGTTTCTAACCATTGTTTTGAAATACTTCCACCAGCAGAAGCGAGAACTAAATCAACATTTAAAAATTCATCTTTTGTTGCTTTTTTAGTAATAATTTCTTCTCCTTTCCATTTAA
This sequence comes from Prochlorococcus sp. AG-347-J22, assembly GCA_003279005.1. Lineage (GTDB taxonomy): Bacteria > Cyanobacteriota > Cyanobacteriia > PCC-6307 > Cyanobiaceae > Prochlorococcus_A. The sequence continues at coordinate 3,639 of QCBY01000014.1, forward strand.
TTATCTTTCCTTCTGAACGTTCAGATGAGAGCAATATTAATTCTGATATGGGAAACGCTCTTTCTTCGAGAATTTTAAGTATTTCAGATCCAACCGCTCCTGAAGAACCTAAAATAGCAACTTTTAAAGGCCTATTTGGCAAAAATGGAGATTTTCTCACTATACTTAAAAATAATTATTTTATTTGAATATTTTTCTTACTTTATCAAAAAAGTGAACTTTCAAGGAAATCACTTAATGTGGAATAATTAAGTTTTTGCCTATTTTAATAATTTAAAAAACTCAAAAATGATCAAAGAAGCATTAATAGTAAAAACAACCTCACTTCCTCAAAGTAGAATTGCACTTGAATTAGAAATACCTTCTAACACATGCAAATCTTGCGTAAATGAGACAATAAATTCAATTAGTCGTTCAGCAAAAATTCCTGGATTTAGGCTTGGCAAAATACCTAGACAAGTATTAATACAACGAATCGGTATTACTCAGTTACATGCCTCTGCCTTAGAAAAAATAATTGATAAGTCATGGAATGAGGCTTTAAAAATGGAATCCATAGAGCCATTAAGCGAACCGGAATTAGTTGAAGGATTTGAAGCATTATTGAAAAATTTTAGTCCAGAAAAACCTTTAAAAATTACTCTTAAAACTGATGTTGCACCCGATTTAAAATTAAAAAAATCAAAAGGACTATCAGTTGAGATTAAAAAAAGTAAATTTGATCCCAAATCCATAGATGAAGCTTTAGAAAAATCAAGAAGTAAATTAGCAAATATTGTTCCAGTTAATGATAGGCCTGCTAAGTTAGGAGACATTGCTGTAGTTAGTTTCAAAGGCATTTATAAAGATTCAAAAAAAGAAATCGATGGTGGATCAAGTGAATCAATGGATCTTGAATTAGAAAAAAACAAAATGATTCCAGGATTCGTTGAGGGAATTATTGGTATGAAAATTGATGAGAAAAAAACTCTTAATCTCCAATTCCCCGCTGACTATTCTCATGAGGATTCCAGAGGTAAAGAAGCAATTTTTGAAGTAATTCTTAAAGATCTAAAAGAAAAAGAATTACCAAAACTGGATGATGATTTTGCAAAACAATCTGGCAATAAAAACTCATTAAAAGAACTAAAAAAGGATATAGAAGCCCAACTCAAGGAAAATTTTGAAAATGCTCAAAAAAATATTAAGATTGAAGCTTTAATGGATGCACTAACTAAAGAATTAGATGCCGAGATTCCAAAAGCCATGATTGATATTGAAGTTAGAAACAATATAGAACAAACAGCACAAAGATTTGCTCAACAAGGAATGGATATTAAATCAACTTTTACTCCAGAATTAGTTAAATCTTTGGCTGAGTCAACTCGTCCTCAGGCCGAAAAAAATGTTCAAAGAAATTTAGCTTTAAAAGCATTATCAGAAAGTGAAAATATTACAGTTGAAGAAAAAGAAATAAATCAAAAAATGAAAGAATATGAAGATGAAATTTCTAAATCACCAAAACAAATTGATATTCAAAAATTAAAAGATGTAGTTAGTAACGACCTACTAAAAGAGAAGTTAATTACTTGGCTTGAAGAAAATTCAGTAATTAAAGAAATAAGTGGAAAAGCTACAAAATCAACTTCAAAATCGGCTACAAAAAAAACAAATGAGACTAAAAGTCAACAAAAGGTAAATAAAAAAAGAAAAAAATAATTTATAAAAAATTTAACTAATCAGCAAAAAAACTCCTAAATTAAAGAAAATAAGAGATTAACTTAGTGAATTCTGAACAAAAACATTTAATTCAAAGCTCGATGATTTCTCGCGATGTTATTAATAACGCGAGATCAGCTGTTCCCACCGTTGTTGAACAATCAGGAAGAGGAGAAAGAGCATTTGATATTTATTCAAGATTATTAAGAGAGAGGATAATATTTTTAGGGACAGGAATTAATGATCAAGTATCAGATTCACTGGTGGCACAATTGTTATTTCTTGAAGCAGAGGATCCTGAAAAAGATATACAAATATACATCAATTCTCCTGGTGGTTCTGTTACTGCTGGATTAGCTATTTATGATACGATGCAACAGATCTCTCCAGACGTTGTAACTATCTGTTTCGGAGTAGCAGCAAGCATGGGAGCCTTTCTTCTCTCAGGTGGGGCAAAAGGGAAAAGATTGGCTTTACCAAATTCAAGAATAATGATTCACCAACCCCTTGGCGGTGCACAAGGACAAGCAGTAGAAATTGAAATACAAGCTAAAGAAATACTATTTCTCAAAAAAACGTTAAATTCTCTTTTAGCAGAACATACTGGCCAATCTTTAGAAAAAATTAATGAAGATACTGAAAGAGACTATTTTCTATCCCCTTTAGAAGCAGTTGAGTATGGATTAATTGATAAAGTTATAAAAAATGACAAATAAAAAGTAATATCTTAAGAATATGATGACGAAATCAATTTTATAAGCAATCCTAATAAGTAAGGGATATTTAACCTTTTTTATTTTTCACAATATTTGGTAATCGATGGCAAAATTTGACGCCCATCTTAAATGTTCATTTTGTGGTAAGTCACAAGATCAAGTTAGAAAACTTATCGCAGGTCCAGGAGTTTACATTTGTGATGAATGCATAGACCTTTGTAATGAAATTCTCGATGAAGAATTAATTGATACTCAAGCAAAACTTAATAATTCTCAGCAAGTTAAGAAAAATTTACCCTCTAAAAGTCCTAATAAATCTGTTCCCTTAGAATTATCTTCAATCCCTAAACCACTTGAAATTAAAACTTTTCTTGATAATCAAGTTGTAGGACAAGAATCTGCTAAAAAAATTCTTTCAGTTGCTGTTTATAATCACTACAAAAGACTAGCTTGGAGAATAAAAGAAGAATATAAAGATGATAATTTTACTGAATCTAAAGCAACTAAACTACAAAAATCAAACATTCTACTAATTGGGCCCACTGGTAGTGGTAAAACATTATTAGCACAAACTTTAGCTGAGTTTCTTGATGTTCCTTTTGCAGTAGCTGACGCAACAACTCTTACTGAAGCTGGATATGTTGGCGAGGATGTTGAAAATATACTATTAAGACTTTTGCAAAAGTCAGAAATGAACGTCGATTTAGCTCAAAAGGGAATTATATATATTGATGAAATAGACAAAATCGCAAGAAAGAGTGAAAACCCGTCAATTACAAGAGATGTTTCTGGAGAAGGAGTTCAACAAGCATTATTAAAAATGCTTGAAGGGACAATTGCAAATGTTCCACCACAAGGAGGAAGAAAACATCCATACCATGACTGCATTCAAATCGATACAAGTCAAATTTTATTCATATGTGGAGGTGCATTTATTGGCTTAGAGGATATTGTTCAAAAACGTTTAGGGAAACATTCCATTGGATTTTCTACATGCCAAGAAGAAGGCAAAGCAGATTCAAAAAAAATAGTAGATTCACGAGATGCTCTCAAGAATTTGGAACTAGATGATCTAGTCAAATATGGATTGATTCCTGAATTCATAGGAAGAATCCCTGTTTGCGCAGTTTTAGAACATCTTACTAAAGAAACTCTTGAATCAATCTTGACGAAACCGAGAGATGCTCTAGTAAAGCAATTTAAAACTTTATTAAGCATGGACAACGTCGAATTAAATTTCGAACCAGAATCTGTGGAAGCAATCGCTAATGAGGCTTTTAAAAGAAAAACAGGTGCCAGGGCACTCAGATCAATCATTGAAGAATTAATGCTTGATTTAATGTATACACTTCCATCACAAGAAGAAGTAAAAGAGTTCACCATTACGAAAAAAATGGTAGATAATCTATTCTCATCCAAAATTGTTAAACTTCCTGCAGGATCTAATAGGATTATTAAAGAATCTGCATAGAAATTAAGATTGTGGTTTTCCTGAATTCAACCTTAATTGTTTAAATTGCGAATGATAAATGCTTAATATTCATAAACCTTTTCATCAAAAATATAGGCCCAGAAATCTTGATGAACTAATTGGTCAAGAATTTATATCAACAACTCTAAAACAAGCATTAATTTCTCAAAAAATTGCACCTGCTTATCTATTTAATGGACCTAGAGGTACTGGGAAAACATCAACTGCAAGAATATTTGCAAAATCATTAAATTGCCTATCGTCTGAAAAACCTACAGCTAATCCATGTGGAAAATGCGAATTATGCGAACAAATTTCAGATAGTAATGCTCTAGATATTATTGAAATTGATGCTGCATCAAATACAGGAGTTGAAAATATAAGAGAAATAATAGATAGAGCAAGATTTGCTCCTACAAAAGCTAGATGGAAAGTTTATGTCATAGATGAATGTCATATGCTTTCAACAGCTGCGTCAAATGCTTTACTTAAAACTATTGAGGAACCTCCTGCAAGAGTTGTTTTTATTCTTGCGACTACAAATCCTGAGAGAGTCATCAATACTATTCAAAGTAGATGTCAAAAATTTGACTTTAAAAGAATCAGCTCAAATACTATTTTCCATCACCTTTCAGACATATCAAATAAAGAATCAATTGAATTTGAATCTCAAGCTCTAAGACTTATTGCAAAAAGATCTAATGGTGGAATGCGCGATGCACAAAGTTTACTAGATCAATTAAGTCTTCTTCCTAATGGCATAACCACGAAAGATGTTAAGAACTTACTTGGCGAAGTATCCGAAAATGATTTAACTAATTTAATCAATGCATTAATTAATAATGATCCAGAATCATTAATAATAAGTTGTAATCACTTATATGATGCAGGCAATGAACCCCATGAGATATTAGTTGGACTATTAAATATAACTCGAGACCTATTATTGAGAACTATAAATAACAACAATATAGATATCTATTATACATCTATTGACTTTCAAAATGAATTAAATCAATTGTCCAATAATATTGATAAAACAAGAATTATTGAATGGCACAAAAGGCTCAAGAATGTTGATTATCAAATCAAAACAAGCGATAATCCTAGACTATGGCTAGAAATACATTTGACAAGTCTTCTAGATAATAGTCACGAAAATTTAGATAATATAAAAACTAATGATGTAAATATAAATCAACAGATAATTAATAATAAGGAATTAATTAATAAAGAAATTTTCACTGATAATATTAAAAATAAAAATGAATCAAAAACTCTTAATAAAAAGGATTTAACTAATAAACAAAATATTAATACTAATTCTCAAAATGATTACCAAACTTATGATTTAAAAGAAAAGTGGGAATTAATTCTCTCTAAATTAGAACTACCATCTACAAGGATGTTACTTTCTCAGCAAGCAGAACTCGCTAGTATTGATTCAAATGAAGTTTTAATAGCATTATCTCCGAACTGGGAAAATATGATCAAGAGTCGAAAAGTCATAATTGAAAATACTATAAAAAAATTATTTGGGGAACAAATAAAACTTAATTTTACCAGCAAAAAAATTAATATTACTAACTCAGAAAATTTACAAAAAGGAGTAATAAATGAGCTTAATGAAAATAAAGGAAGACCAAGTACAGATTTTCAGAAATCAACTACACCATTTAAAAAGCCTCAATTAAATTCCTATGATGATAGTTCCAAAAATCTAGCAAATTTTTTTAACGGGGAAATTATTGACTTAGAGGAATAAATTAAATACCAGTATGAAGTGTTTTCTTCCAGAGAATTTTTTTAGGTAAAATTGACATTTTTAAAGTTACCCAAGGTATTACTACAAACCAATGTGATAGATATAAAAGGGAAACTAACATCAATTGCAAATTTAGTTTTCGTAAAACTGGCCCTTCGCTCTTACAGGAAGAGCCATACCAAACTGCAATTCCCGATAAGGTAAATGCAGTTATTGAAATTGGCCAATAACTAGGAGACTCAAAAAGAAGAATACTCAAAATTAAGTCAACTATTGAAACAATAGGCAAAGCATATTGCAAAGTGAAAAAATAAATTATGTCAAACTTTTGAATCAATTTAATCTTTTTTGAGAATAGTTGATCGCCATAATCAAAAAATCTTTGCAAACCTCCTTCAGCCCATCTTTGTCTTTGCGAAAATAAAGCAGATAAATTTTCAACTGCTTCCTCCATTACAGGCGGATTCCATAGTATCCCAATTTTTGATTTAGAAAGTAATAATCTTAGGCTTAAATCCAAGTCATCTGTAACTGTATCTTCATTAAAAGAACCGCATTTGAGTAGGACCTCTTTATTAATTAATTGACCATTACCTCTCAATTCAGATACTCCAGCGATAGATAACCTTCCGTATTGAAAGATTGCATCCATCGCCATTTCCATCGACTGACACGTGGTTAAGAAATTTTTATTAACGTTTATCACCGACTTTCTTAATTGAACTGCTGACCAGGATCCGTCACTAACAAAAGTAAATAATCTTGGTAAAGTATCTTTTTGTAACTGAGCATCAGCATCTAAGATTAGTATCCATTCCCCTTTTGTAAATTTTAAAGCATAATTCAGTGCTCCAGATTTTCCGCCTCCAGCATTAGAAGATCTACTTATGATTTTTAATTTATCAAACTTTCTTGATAATCTTTCTAAAATTAAAGGTGTCTTATCAGCGCTTCCATCATCTATTATGTAAATATTTAATCTATTATTTGGATAATCTAAATCAAATAATCTTTCAACTAATCTTTCGATAACATTCTCTTCATCTCTTGCAGCCACTAAAATATCCAACATTGGTAATTTATCTTCACCTATCGTCTTGCTATCATTTATTAAGCTAACAGCTCTCTTTTTATTTTTAAAAATAACATTTAATCCATAACAAGCAATTAAAAAAGAAATCGTAAATGTAAGGTAAAAGAAATTTTTTAAATGAAAGATATGTGGAATAATACTTATCAAAAAACAAACAGCAAAAAATAAAAATGATTTTAATCTTCGATTTTTATAAAAACCGTTGTTCATAAATACAAACTTGTAATTTTTTTAGCTTAGTTACTGAGACAATATCTCAATTTTTTTAATTTTTGTTCCTGGATAATAATGATTCAATATTTGATCATAAGTAAATCCTAATTCAGCCATTTCAATTGCTCCTGCCTGAGATAAACCTACACCATGACCGAAACCCCCTCCTTTAAAAAGCCAAAGATTATCATTTAATTTATTAATAGTAAATAAATTACTAGGGAGAAAACTGAATATTCGTCGAATATCATCTTTTACAAGAAATATTGGTTTTTTGTAATTTCGAAACCTTAGTTCTAATTTTGTTACCCTTCCACTTGAACCTCGATCAATTATATTTAGATCAATCAAATCAAATTTCTCTTCAATCAACCCACCTTTTTTAAGACTATTTTGTAGTGTCTCATTAGATAGTCTTTTCTCCCATCGAAAAAGATAATGATCATTGCCATAGAATTTTTCATCTGCTAAATCAAGGAATTTATTTAATTGATAGCTATTTTTGATTGGAAGTTGAAAAAATTTTTTTAAAGAATCTAAACCATCAATCTTTGAATTAAGGTAAAAATGGTTATCTATTCTCCAAGACTCGCTTGCACTGGCTGATATGCCACCATTAGAGCCGTGATAAAAAGAATTAATTGGTTGATTCTCATAAGTGATTATTAAATTTGAAGTATCTTTTATAGCTTTATTAACATTTTTATATTCAACCTTAGGAGTTTTATAAACTTGACATTGGGTAGTAATACATAAATGGTAGTTATCAATATTAAATCTTCCAGAGTTATAAAGTGCCCAAGTTCTAGCGATTACTGCTTGTGCTTTCAATGCTTCCAAAGGTGAATTAGGACCAATCTCATATGGAAGAACACCTTTTAGATATTCATCAAATTTTATTTTCTGGATCAAAGTCCAAGTTCCATATGAATCTTTCGCTATAAAAAATTTTTTACCGACATTTATGTCGTTAATTTTTATCTCCTCTGATGAAGATATGATCAAAGGACCTTGAAGTTTTTGTTGCGAATATTCACTAACAAGAAAAGGTACGACTCTTGACTTAAAAGATTTTTTAAACAATTTAAATTTCAATCTTTGATCTGGAAGATTTTCACCAGTTGGAATCCAAACTTCCCAATTTTTTGGATAAGCTACAACAGCGTCATATCCTTTTTCTTTGAAATTTTTAGCTTGCCTTAGAGCAGATTCATAGCTAGCAAATGGACCAAATACCAGTCTTTCAATTGTAAAAGGGCTTTCCAAAGGTATTTCCTTAAAAACAATATTTATTTTTTTAGATTTATGTTTTAGACCATTAAAAGAATGAAGTTCTAAAAAATCATTTTTTGTCTTAAAAGTAATATTTTGTTTTTCTAAAGAACTATCACTATTGGCCCCTAAATATTGTTTTAGTCCGATTAAGAAGTTACCTTTTTTTAATTCGTGAGAAAGATTTATTTTTAAAGATTCTTCTGCAAAGCAACTTAATGTCAATATTTGCGTAATTGAACTAAGTAACCAACATCCATAAATCAGAAATTTTATGTTCAATTTACGCAGCATAACTTCGACATCACCTTTTCAATTCAAAACTTTAATTTGCACCAATGCATATAAAGGTTTAGATTATCTAGATTAAACATTATCAAGGGAAATGTCTAAGCTTAAAACTCGTAAATCAGCAGCAAAAAGATTTAAAGCTACTGCCACGGGTAAATTTACAAGAAGAAGAGCTTTCCACAATCATTTATTAGATCACAAAAGCTCAAAATTGAAGAGACACCTTAAAACAAAAGCTGTTGTTGATGAAAGAGATGCTGATAATGTAAAATTAATGATTCCATACGCTTAAGAGTTTTCAAGTTACTTTCAAAATAAATTTATGGCACGCGTTAAAAGAGGCAACATCGCCAGAAAAAGAAGAACCAAAATCTTAAACCTTGCTAAAGGTTTTAGAGGAGGAAACAAAAATCTTTTTAGAACAGCAAATCAAAGAGTAATGAAAGCTCTTTGCAACGCTTATAGAGATAGAAGAAGAAGGAAAAGAGATTTTAGAAGACTTTGGATTTCAAGAATAAATGCTTCTGCAAGAATTAATGGCTCAAATTACAGCAAACTAATTTATGGTATGAAGACCTCTGACATAATTATCAATAGAAAAATGCTTGCGCAATTAGCTTTGAGTGATCCAAAATGTTTTGAAAAAATAGTTTCTACTGTAAAAAATTAATTTTTAAAAATAAAATTGTGATAGTACATTATAAGTAATGGAAATTTCTTCCTTTCAATCCTATTTGATTATCCTTTTTGTAGTACTTATAATAATATCTATTTTTGTATTTCGACAATTTTTTAGGACAAGAAAGGAAGAATTAAATTTAGTAAAATTTGAACAAAAAGGCTTAAATTCACTAACAAAAGCTTCTGAATTATACGAATTTGGCTCTATTCAAATTAAAAAAAGGTTGTATTCAGATGCCACTAAGACTTTTTTAAAAGCTATTGAATCTTACGATAATGAACCTAACGAAGCAAAAGCTATTATTGAAAATGCACTAGGTTTTTCTTATGCTGCACAAAATGAATTTAAAAAAGCCATCAAGCACTATAACTCAGCTATAAAATCACTCCCTCGCTATACAGTCGCTCTAAATAATCTTGCATCTGCACAACAACGATTACTTGAATATGATTTAGCATATGCAACGTATAAGAGAGTTTTAGTAATAGATCCAAAAAACAAAACAGCAATTAAAAAGAGTAAAGAGCTTGAAAGAAGAAATAATTACACCCCTTATAAAGGTATAAAAGATAAAGGATTTTAAAATGAAAGATGATTCATCCTTACAAATTGGAGAAAAAAGCTTCTCAAGTAGGTTGATGGTTGGTACAGGAAAATATACTTCTTCAGAGGTAATGATAGAAAGTTTATCGAATTCTGAATCTGAAATAGTAACTGTCGCAGTAAGAAGAGTTCAAAATAATCAAAGTAGCGAAAATTTACTCGAAAAAATTGACTGGAGAAAATTCTGGATGCTTCCAAATACTGCTGGCTGCACTAATTCAGACGAAGCAATAAGAATAGCAATTCTAGGAAGAGAACTTGCAAAATTATCAGGTCAAGAAGAAAATAATTTCGTCAAATTAGAAGTTATTCCTGATAAAAAATATCTATTACCTGATCCTATTGAAACACTTAAAGCAGCTGAAATATTGATAAAAAAAGATTTTAAAGTTCTTCCATATATAAATGCTGACCCAATATTAGCTAAAAAGTTAGAAGAAATAGGTTGTGCAACTGTAATGCCATTAGGGTCACCTATTGGCTCCGGTCAAGGCCTTTTAAATTTATCTAATATATCCATAATTATTGAAAATTCAAATATTCCAGTAATAATTGATGCCGGCATAGGTGTACCTAGTGAGGCTTCTCAGGCTATGGAACTTGGAGCAGATGGAGTTTTAATTAATAGTGCTATAGCATTAGCTCAAAACCCATTAAAAATGGCTAAAGCAATGAATTATGGCGTACAAGCAGGAAGAGAAGCTTTTTTAGCTGGAAGAATTGAGAAACAGAAGTTAGCAAGTCCCAGCTCGCCTGAAAAAAACATATCAATAAAATAATTTGATTCTTTAAAAAATAAATTTGATATTAAAAAAATTGCAACAATAACTAATTTCTCAATTAAAGAAAAAAGATTTGAAACTTTTTACAATCTTTTTTCGCATTTTGGAAGCACTCTGTAGTAATTTAATAAATATAAAATGATATTTTAATTCTGGAGTTTTGAGTGAAAGTAATTGTTCTTGGAGGAGATGGATTTTGCGGTTGGCCTTGTGCGGTGAATTTAGCAGAACAAAATCATGAAGTCATAATAGTTGACAACCTTAGTCGCAGAAAAATAGATATTGATCTTGAAGTGGAATCACTAACCCCAATTTCTTCAATAAATGAGAGACTTTCTGCATGGGAAGAGACCGGCGGAAAACCTATAAAATTTATCAATATTGATCTATCGAAACAATATCAAAAATTACTAAATTTACTTATTGAAGAAAAACCAGATTCGATCGTACATTTTGCTGAACAAAGGGCTGCTCCTTACTCAATGAAATCAAGTTATACAAAAAGATATACAGTTGATAATAATGTAAACGGTACTCACAATTTGCTTGCCGCAATCGTTGAGAGTAATTTAGATATTCATATTGTTCATTTAGGAACAATGGGGGTATATGGATATGGTTCCCATAGAGGCGCAACAATTCCGGAGGGTTATTTAAAAGTTGAAGTGCCTCAACCAGATGGAAGCCGATTTGAAGAAGAAATTCTTCATCCTGCCAGCCCTGGCAGTGTTTATCATATGACAAAGACATTAGATCAATTATTATTTCTTTATTACAATAAAAACGACTTGATTAGAATTACAGATTTACATCAAGGTATTGTTTGGGGCACAAATACAGAAACTACTTCCAAAGATCCAAGGTTAACAAACAGATTCGATTACGATGGCGATTACGGTACTGTTCTGAATAGATTTCTAATGCAGGCAGCAATCGGATATCCTCTTACTGTTCATGGAACAGGAGGACAAACAAGAGCCTTTATACATATTAAAGATTCAGTTAAGTGTGTTCAATTAGCTCTGGAAAATCCTCCACAATCTGGTGAAAGAGTCAAAATTTTTAATCAAATGACAGAAAGTCATCAGGTTGGTGAATTAGCTAAAAAAGTTGCTTCTCTAACTGGAGCCGAAATTAACTATTTGCCTAATCCTAGAAATGAAGCCGTCGAGAATGATTTAATTGTCGATAATAAATGTTTTATAGAATTGGGACTTAATCCGACCACTCTTGATAATGGCTTATTAGAGGAAGTCGTTGAAGTAGCTAAAAAATACTCTAATAGATGTGATCTTAAACGCATACCTTGTGTTTCATCTTGGACTAAAAAACAAGCTGAGGCTATAAAGACTAATTAAAATTTCTGAAATAATTACCTTAAGAAAGTGAAAATTGCATTGTTTACCGAAACTTTTTTACCTAAAGTTGACGGCATAGTCACAAGACTGACTAAAACGATTGAATTTTTAATAAAAAATGGTGATGAAGTAATAATTTTTTGCCCAGAGGGGTGTCCAGAATCATATATGGGAGCAACTGTAGTTGGAGTTGCTGCAATGCCATTACCCTTATACCCAGAGTTGAAACTTGGTTTGCCAGGTCCTGCGGTTTCAGATAAGTTAGAAAAATTTAACCCAGATTTGATACATGTAGTTAATCCAGCTGTACTTGGCTTGGGTGGCATATGGTTGGCGAAAACAAATAATATTCCTTTAATTGCTAGCTACCATACTCATCTTCCGAAATATTTGGAACATTACGGTATGGGTATGTTAGAGCCACTTTTGTGGGAATTACTTAAAGCAGCTCATAATCAAGCCTTGTTAAATTTATGTACTTCCACCGCTATGGTGAATGAATTAAAAGATAAAGGTATTCAAAGAACTGCTCTTTGGCAAAGAGGAGTAGATACACACAGTTTTAGACCAGATTTGAGAAGTGAAAAAATGAGAGAAAAATTATTTGGAAAATATAAAGACGCTAATTATTTATTGATTTATGTAGGAAGATTATCAGCAGAAAAACAAATTGAGAGAATTAAACCAGTCTTGGAGAGTATCCCTAATGCTTGCCTGGCACTTGTAGGTGACGGACCATATAGAAACCAACTTGAAAAAATCTTCGAAAATACCAAGACTAATTTCATAGGATATTTATCTGGCGATGAACTTGCTAGCGCCTATGCCTCTGGAGATATATTTTTATTTCCCTCTAGTACAGAAACACTTGGATTAGTTTTACTAGAAGCAATGGCAGCAGGATGTCCAGTTATAGGAGCCAACAAGGGAGGGATTCCAGATATAATTAGCGATGGCATTAATGGTTGTTTATATGATCCTGATGAAAAAGATAATGGAGTACGAAGTTTGATTGAAGCAACAAAAAAAATTCTAGAAAACGAAGATAAAAGAGAAGTTATGAGAAGAGAAGCACGAAACGAAGCAGAAAAATGGGATTGGAACCAAGCAACATTACAACTACAAAAATATTATTCAGATACTCTTAAAGAAATAAATTAAACTTGATATAAATTATGCTACATGTGGAGGCGTAGGATTACTATACGAAGTTAAAGGAAGTATTAGGGTAGCGATATTTTGATTCTTTTCAGGCCTTTTTTTCTTTGAAAATTTTTTACCAAAAGGTACTCTTATAACATTAGTTCCCTCAATGGAACGAATATTTGAGTTATCTCCTGAAGAATTATTGGCAAAATTTGGTAAGTCGACATTTTTAACTGGCAGATGCATTACATTACCAGATTTAAAATCTTTGGTCATAGCTTCAAATACCCCAAAAAATTTGATGCTCGGTTATTTTAATAAAAAAATTTAAAAAAATTCTATAAGAAAATATTAAATTTTTATTCAAATTGATGATAACTAAGTAAACACAAGGACGCTAGTCCTTTAAGCACATTTTTTTTCTTCTAAAGTCTCTCTTTGATTTATATTGCAAGAACAAATTAAATTGCGGTCGCCGTATGCATTATTAATTCTAGAAACTGAAGACCAAAACTTAATAGTTGTTGGAGTTTTATAAGGAAAAGAAGCTTTTTCTTTTGAATAAGGATGATTCCAATTATCAGCAATTAACTCTTTCAGAGTATGGGGAGAATTGCTTATTACATTATTATTAAGTAATTCAATATTATTTTCTATTTCGCCGATTTCTTCTCCAATCAATAGCATAGCCTCACAAAATCTATCCAATTCAGCCAAACTTTCACTTTCAGTAGGCTCTATCATTATGGTCTCTTGAACTGGCCAACTTATAGTTGGGGCATGAAAACTATAATCTATTAATCGTTTAGCTAAATCATTTACACTCAAACCAGTTTTAGATTTTAAATCTCTAAAATCTAAAATACACTCATGAGCGACAAAATTATTTTTTCCTTTATAAAGAATCTTGAATTTATGCTTTAAAGAATGTGCAATATAATTTGCAGATAGAATTGCATGCGCAGTTGCTTTCCTTAAACCACTAAGACCAGCCATTTTTATATACATCCAACTTATTGGGAGAATACTTGCGCTCCCATTCTTGGCAGAAGATACATAATTGGAACTATTAGATAAATTATTTTCCTTTAAAGAATGAGTAGGAAGAAATGGGCTTAAAGTTTTTGATGCAGCAACAGGTCCTACTCCTGGACCACCTCCTCCATGTGGAATGCAGAATGTTTTATGTAAATTCAAATGACAAATATCTACACCATAGTTACCGGGTTTGCATAATCCAACCTGAGCGTTCAAATTTGCTCCATCTAAATAGACAAATCCACCAACAGAATGAACTAAGTCACATATCTTTCTTATTTGCAATTCAAAAACTCCATGAGTAGAGGGGTAGGTCAACATAAGGGCTCCTATTTGGTTATCAAATTTCTTGACCTTGATCGACAAATCTTGAAAATCAATATTTCCTTCTTCATCACATTCAACCGTCAAAACATCAAATCCTGCCATAACTGCACTAGCAGGATTTGTTCCATGAGCACTTTTAGGAATTAAACATTTTTTTCTTGCAAGTTCACCTTTTGATTCAAAATAAGAATTTATTGCCAATAATCCTGCAAACTCTCCTTGAGAGCCAGCATTTGGTTGAAAAGAAACTGACTCTAAACCAACAATATCACTTATCCAGTTTTCAAGGTCAGATATTATTTTTGAATAACCCTTAGTTTGATCTGGCGGAGAAAAAGGATGGATAGAAGCTAAATTAGCCCAAGAGACTGGATTTAACTCTGCTGCAGAATTTAACTTCATGGTACAGCTTCCTAATGGCATCATTCCATCTACTAGAGAAAAATCCTTTTCAGCAAGTCGGAATATATATCTCATTAATTCAGTTTCACTTTGGGTATTTGTGAATATATCTTGCTGCATCCATTCGCTGGATCTCAAAGCTAAACCTCCAAGATGAAATCTTTTATCAAATTTTATATGCTCTAAATCTTCTTTTTTTTCTATAAGGTTTGCTATAAAAGTCAAAATATCTTTGATCTCCTTTTCATTACTAAGCTCATCTAAAGAGATACCAAAGCCAGTTGAATTTTCAATAGTTGATCCCAACGGCAAAATTCTTAAGTTAAACCCATTTTTTAAAGCTTCGTTATGGATCCTCTGGGAGTGCTCAGAATAAACATCAACACTATCAAATCTAATCCCATAAGGAATATCAAAACCTAAATCAGCTAAAGATGATTCTAAATTTAGTCTCAACTCCACTAATCTTTTAGCAATTTGCATTAATCCAGAGGGTCCATGATAAATAGCATAAAAAGAAGAAATTATTGCTAACAAAGATTGAGCAGTACAAATATTACTAGTGGCCTTTTCCCTTCTAATATGTTGCTCTCTTGTTTGCAATGCTAGTCTTAGTGACTTTTCTCCATTTTTAGAGAGAGTTTGACCAACAATTCTTCCAGGTATTAGCCTTTTATATTTTTCGCTGCAAGCAAAATATGCTGCATGGGGCCCACCAAAACCCATTGGAACACCAAATCTTTGCATACTACCAACTGCAACATCAACACCAAATTCAGAAATTGGTTTAATTAAAACTTGCGCCAGTGGATCAATAGATGCAGTTACAATAATTTCTGATCCATGTGCTTTGGATATTAAGAATGTGGGATCAAATAATTGCCCATTTTTACCGGGTAATTGCAACAAAATTCCAAAAACATCATCATGATTAGGAAGGTTGCTTTGAGTAAAGCGTTTTAAGGATATTCCCAAAGGTTTTGCTCTGGTTTGTAGAACATTAAAAGTATGATCAAAAACATTTGATTCCACTAAGTACACTTTTGAAGATTTATTTTTTCTTGCGGCAAAACTCATGGCCATAGCTTCTGCAGCAGCAGTACCTTCATCTAATAAAGATGCATTGGCGACAGGGAATCCTGTTAGTTCGCAAACAATAGTCTGGAAATTAAATAGGGCTTCTAATCTTCCTTGTGCAATTTCTGCTTGATATGGAGTATAAGAGGTGTACCACCTGGGATTTTCAAGAACATGTCTTTGGATCACTTTGGGCATGTGATTGTCATAATAACCAAGACCTATTAGTGATCTCATTTTGATATTTTTCTTCGCAATCTCTTCTAATTCATTTAAAGCCTCATATTCTGAACAACCTTGGGGCAATATTTCCGAAGATTTATCTTTAAGCTGAATATCTTCAGGAATAACTTGGTTTATAAATTGATCAATATTATCAAAACCAAGCTTTTTTAGCATACTTCTCTCATCATTATCTCCTAACCCCAGATGCCTATTTATAAACAAATCGGTCCCAAATTTGGATGTCATAATTAAATATTTTTCTTTAAAATAGCTCCTTTTAAAAAGTTTGCCTTATTTTGGTACAACCTTTGATTTATATTCATCAGAAGTCATCAAATCAGCAATTGATACTTCTGATTCTGGTTTCAAAATGACTAACCAACCTTCTCCAATCGGATCGTTCTGTAAAAGCTCAGGGTTATCAATAACACTTTCATTTATAGATACTATTTCCCCTGAAAAAGGCAAGTAGACCTCCTCAACGGCCTTAACAGATTCTATTGTTCCAAAAGTCTCACCTTTCTCTAAAGTCTTCCCTTGATCAGCTAACTCAACAAAAACAATATCTCCTAATTGATCTATAGCAAATTCACTGACTCCAATTTTTAACAATCCATTTTCCTCCAAGACATACTCATGGGTATCAGCATAGTTAAGGTTGTCTGGAAACTGGTAAGACATGATTAAGTTGATAAAGAAAGTAGAGAATCCTTTGAAATTAATTTTTCCTCTAATAGTTCAGATAATAATTGAATTAGCGCAATTTTGATGTGAGCTATGTGAGAACCACCTTGAACAAAAATATTATAAGGATCTCTTAGAGGAGCATCAGCGGAAAATTCACTTGTACTACCTTCAATAAATGTACCTCCTGCCATTAATAATCTTGAATCATATCCATCCATTGATGATGGAACAACATTAAGAAAAGAATCTACTGGTGAAGAACTTTGAAAAGATTGACAAACTTTTTGTACCAAATCAGGATTATTTAATCTTACTGACTGAATAAGATCAGATCTATAAGTTGCTGGCTCTGGCAAAACCTTAAATCCCAAATTTTTAAAAACTACTGCAACCATATCAGCACCTTTTAGTGATTCGTGAACAGTTTGTGGTGCTAAAAACAAACCCTGCAAAATTAATCTCCCTAATCCAAAATTTATTCCTGCAGATGAACCAATACCTGGTGAGGTTAATCTAGAACAAGCCATCTCAACCAACTCTGCATCTCCTGCAACATACCCACCAGTAGGAACGATTGTCCCTCCCAAATTTTTAATCAAAGACCCAGCAATTATATTTGCCCCTCTAGAAATTGGTTCACTATCTTCAACAAGCTCCCCATAACAATTATCAACAAAACATATACAGTTAGGATCAAGAGAGTGAATCAGACTACAAATTTTCTCTATATCATGATTCGTAAGAGATTTTCTCCAACTATATCCACAACTTTTTTGTATAAATACTAATTTATATGAATTTTCTTGAAAAGAATGCACAATTTTTTCTTCAAAAGAATCAAAATTCTCGCAGATATTTATTTGCTTATATTCAATCTCAAAATCTTTTAGTGAGCCTTTACCTCCTCCCCTTATTCCTATCACTTCTTCTAACGTATCATATGGTTGTCCTGTAAGAGATAACATCACATCTCCAGGCCTAAGAATTCCAAATAAGACAGAACTTATTGCATGCGTTCCACTTACAAATTGCATCCTCACAGCTGCCTTTTCAGCAAGAAACAATCTTGCAAAAACCGCATCAATTTTTTCTCTAGATATATCACAATGACCACTACCAGAAGATTGATTGAAATGGCTAGTAGAAACTTTTTCTTCCTTAAAAATTGTCAAAATATTTTCTAATTTCTGGAAAACCTGATTGGATCTTTCTTGAAAAACTTTATTTAAACTCTCTTCTACAGAAAGAACAGCGTTTTCAGCCAATTTTAAATTATTATTTAGTGTCATTAATTATGAAAACTCATGTTTTTTTTCAGAAGCTAAATTTCTTAATTCTGCGAGGAAAGCATTAGGTCCTCTACCCTTAAAATACGAGAGTTTTTTTGAAGCCTCATATAAATCAAGTAGTTCTCCATCTAATTCTTCTGCCGTATAGTCTCTAATTCCTGCTATTACCTCAGCAAAACGTTCTCTACGGGTAGGTTTATTGACAGCATAGGCTTCCATTACATTTATTTTACATGATCTCCAAGCCTTATTCTGACAAAAATGCACTGAAAGGGCATCACTTAAAGAAGAAGCTTCTTCATCTTCTATGTACCAATCAAAAGATGAAGGGAGAGATTGTAATCCTGAAAATATCTCAAATAACTCCCCAGCTGACAATGGATTACCAGAATCATTTTTCAAGGGTAATGCAGACTCTTGCAAAGATTTCCATAACTCTGGGTAATCACTTTCTAAACGATCCCTGATTTTTTCTATACCTTGATCAAGAATCGTATTAACTTGGGCCAAAGCAAGAAAAACTTCAGGCCCGGG
This sequence comes from Prochlorococcus sp. AG-347-J22, assembly GCA_003279005.1. Taxonomy (GTDB): domain Bacteria; phylum Cyanobacteriota; class Cyanobacteriia; order PCC-6307; family Cyanobiaceae; genus Prochlorococcus_A. The sequence goes on from QCBY01000014.1 coordinate 22,308, forward strand.
CGAAGATAACTTTCCATTCCTAAGGTTAGAAATTTGCGAATTATGAACTTTACCTAAATCAAGAATTTCAGAAAGTAATGGCAAAACCCTATGTGACCAACCATTTCTCTCATGCCATAGGTGTATCAAATGAGCCATAGCCCTTCGACCTCTAGACAATTTATCGCGATATCCGAGACTCACAGATAATTAAACTTATCAATAGTATAGTATGATAATATTACATATCGGTAATTTTGAAAATAGTCTTTCAATATCATGAACTCAGTAATTTTCCAAGAAACAGCCAAATTAAAAAAACCTGTCCCTGCAGAAAAAGTTGTTGAACTTTCAGATAAATTATTAGAACCATCAAGTCACTCTAAAAGATATCCTCCTAGATTACATAAAACATGGGGCACTATTGTTTTTATGATTGCTATCCATTTGCTTTCTCTTATTGCTCTAAAACCACAATTCTGGAGTCTTCCTGCAGTCACATCATTATTATTCTTCTACTGGTTAACTGCTTGTCTAGGAGTAACCCTTGGTTATCACAGATTACTCTCACATAGATCTTTTATAGTTCCAAGATGGCTAGAGAGATTTTTTGCTACTTGCGGAGCAATTAGTTGTCAACATGGGCCAATTGATTGGGTTGGCTTACATAGGCATCATCACTCTTTTTCAGATACAGAAGTTGACCATCATAATAGTAAGAAAGGATTTTGGTGGAGCCACATGGGTTGGATGTTTAAAGATGTTGAGGCATTAAAAGCAGTACCTAAATTAAGTGCAGATTTAATTAAAGACCCATACTATAGATTCCTAAATAAATATTTTCTCTTTTTGCAGATTCCCATAGGGTTATGTCTTTATGCAATAGGTGAAAAATTAGGAGTTGGAGGACTGGCTTTAGTGCTTTGGGGAATACCTTTAAGGCTTGTAGTTGTTTACCACATAACTTGGTTAGTCAATTCAGCAACGCATTGCTGGGGCAAAGCTCCTTTTGAAAGTGGCGACTCATCAAAAAATAATGCTTGGGTTGCAGCTTTAACATTTGGAGAAGGTTGGCACAATAATCATCATGCATTTCCTAATTCAGCTAGACAAGGATTATTTAGAGGTCAAATTGATTTAACATGGGAACATATTAAGATTCTTGCTAAATTAGGATTTGCAAAAAAAGTAAAATTACCCTCGAGGTCTTATTATTAAACATATAATCAAATATTTTCATGGCTAAAAGAGTAAAAGTCGTTTTAACAGAATCAATTGCCCCACTTGGTAAAGATGGTGATGTAGTAGAAGTAGCACCTGGTTATGCAAGAAATTTCTTATTGCCATTTGGTAAAGCAGCCAATGTTACGCCTGCAATTCTGAGACAAATTGAGAGAAAAAGAGCAAAGGAAAAAATTGCTGCAGAAAAATTAAAACAAGAAGCTATTGACTTTAAAACAGCATTAGCAACTATTGGTAGATTTACAATCAAGAAACAAGTTGGTGAAGATGGAGTCCTTTTTGGAACTGTAACTAATGGGGATGTTGCTGAAGCCATAGAGAAAGCTACTAAAAAAGATATCGATAGAAGAGATATAATCGTCCCAGATATTCATAATTTAGGTTCTTTTATTGCAAAGATAAAAATTCATCAAGAAGTTAGTGCGGAAGTCAATATAGAAGTAACAAGTTAATAATTTTGTTGCATTATTTCAAAAAGTAGTCAGAGTATATATCTAAGTCTTTAAATATATGGTTTCAGTTCCTTTTCCAAATGGGTCTAATAAAAGTTTTAAAAAAGACTTTAATAATGAAAGCGCTGGTTTAGTTCCTCCTCAAAATGTCCAAGCCGAAGAAGCTGTTTTAGGTGGAATTCTGCTTGATCCAGATGCAATAGGAAGAATTGCAGATTTAATTAAACCAGAAGCTTTTTATATAAATGCACATCAAGAGATTTTCAAAACAGCCTTAATGTTATTTACACAAGGCAAACCTACTGATTTAACTTCAATGAGTGCTTGGCTTGCTGATAATGGATCACTTGAAAAAATAGGAGGTAATTCAAAATTAGTAGAATTAGTCGAAAATGTTTCTTCCACGGCCTCAATAGAACAAGTTGCGAATTTAATCAGTGATAAATTCATAAGAAGACAATTAATCCGATCTGGGAATGAGGTTGTTCAACTAGGGTTTGATCAAACACAAGAAACTAATGAAGTATTAGATAAAGCAGAACAGAAAATTTTTGAAATTAGTCAAGAGAAACCAACAAAAGGTCTAACGCAAGCGGCAGAAATTCTTACAAGTACTTTTAATGAAATAGAGTCCAGATCACTTGGAACATCTGTGGCTGGTATTCCAGTTAATTTTTATGACCTCGATGCGATGACTCAAGGCTTTCAAAGAAGTGATTTAATAATTGTGGCAGGGAGACCGTCAATGGGGAAAACTTCAATGGTTTTAAACCTTGCAAAAAATGTAGCTCAATCTCAGGATCTTCCTGTTTGTGTATTTAGCCTTGAGATGAGTAAAGAACAACTTACTTATAGATTACTTTCTATGGAAGTGGGTATAGAAAGCGGAAGATTAAGAACAGGAAGACTACAACAAGACGAATGGCCTTTACTCGGAGAAGGAATTAACTCGTTAGGTCAACTTCCAATTTTTATTGATGATAAACCTAATTTAAGTGTTTTAGAAATGAGATCTCTATGCAGAAGATTAATAGCCGAGCAGAAAAAAGAACTAGGTTTAATAGTTATTGACTACTTACAACTTATGGAGGGCACAACACCTGATAACAGAGTTCAAGAGCTATCGCGTATTACACGAGGTCTTAAAAGCATGGCAAGAGAATTAAAAGTACCAGTAGTTGCTTTATCTCAATTGAGTAGAGGAGTTGAATCAAGAACAAATAAAAGGCCCATGTTAAGTGACCTTAGAGAATCTGGATCTATAGAACAAGATGCAGACTTAGTATTAATGATTTATAGAGATGAATACTACAACCCAGAAACTGAAGATAGAGGAATAACTGAAATTATTGTCACCAAACATAGAAATGGACCTGTTGGAACTGTTAAATTATTATTTGAACCTCAATTCACAAGATTTAGGAATTTAGCTAATTAATTCATCATTGAAATGAAAGAGCAACAAGCCTCCAATGAATCTTTTGACATTATTGTCATTGGAGGAGGTCATGCTGGTTGTGAGGCTGCAATTACAACAGCAAAATTAGGATTTTCCACCGCTTTATTTACAATAAATTTAGATAGAATTGCTTGGCAGCCATGTAATCCTGCAGTGGGAGGTCCAGCAAAAAGTCAATTAGTCCATGAAGTAGATGCTTTAGGAGGAATAATTGGGCAATTAGCAGATAAAACATCAATACAAAAAAGGATATTAAATGCAAGCAGGGGTCCTGCAGTTTGGGCACTAAGGGCTCAAACCGATAAAAGAGAATACTCAAAGCGAATGATAGAAATACTGCAAAATACAGAAAATTTATCTTTGAAAGAAGCAATGATAACTGAACTTGATATTGCAAAAACTGAAGTTATTGGATTGAACTCAAAAAAAATCACACAAAAACAAATAAAGGGTGTTAAGACTTTCTTTGGTAGTTATTATTCAGCAAGATCAGTTATCATCACAGCTGGCACTTTTTTAGAGGGTAAAATATGGATAGGAAATAAATCAATGTCAGCAGGAAGATCTGGTGAACAAGCGGCACAGGGTCTCACTCAAAACCTTCACGAAATCGGAATAAAAACAGAACGTTTAAAAACAGGCACTCCAGCGAGAGTTGATAAAAAAAGTATCATTTTTAATGAATTAGAAGTGCAACCAAGTACAGCAAATGATAAATATTTTTCGTTTGACCCAGATATCAAAAATAATATGCCCCAAGTTAGTTGCCACATTACAAGAACAACTTCAAAAACACATCAACTGATTCGAGATAATTTACATTTAACCCCCATTTACGGCGGTTTTATAGATAGTAAAGGACCAAGATATTGTCCATCAATTGAAGATAAAATCGTTAAGTTCGCTGATAAAGAATCACATCAAATTTTCTTAGAGCCAGAAGGAATTAATACTCCCGAAATATATGTTCAAGGATTTTCTACAGGTTTACCCGAAAATATTCAATTAGAACTCTTAAGAACCTTACCTGGATTAGGAAAATGTAAAATGTTACGACCAGCATATGCTGTCGAATATGAATATATACCTGCAACTCAGCTCAAAACATCACTTGAAACAAAAGAAATTGAATATTTATTTAGTGCTGGGCAAATTAATGGTACAACTGGTTATGAAGAAGCAGCTGCACAAGGATTAGTTGCAGGAATAAATGCGTCAAGGAAACTAAATGAAAAAGATCCAATAATCTTTACTAGGGAAAGCAGTTATATAGGTACAATGATTAATGATTTGATTACCAAAGATCTCAATGAACCATACCGAGTTCTTACTAGTAGGAGCGAATACAGGTTAACTTTAAGAGGAGATAATGCAGATAGAAGATTAACGCCATTAGGTTATCAAATAGGACTTATTGACGAGAAAAGATGGATGTCATATCAAGAAAAAATGAAATTCCTTGAACAAGAGAAATTAAGATTAGAAAACACTCGTTTAAAAAATACCGATGAGATAGCAAGAAAAATAGAATTAGACACTGGATCAAAAATCAAAGGCTCAACAACTTTGAAAGAACTCCTAAAAAGACCCAATTTTCATTATTCAGACTTAATCAAATATGATTTGTCCAAAAACGACTTAGCACTATCAATACGTGAAGGTGTTGAAATAGATATTAAGTACGAGGGTTATCTTAAAAGACAAAAAAACAATATTGAACAGATCAAGCGTCAAAGTCTCAAATCTCTACCCCAAGAAATAAATTACGAAAAAATAGAAACTTTATCTTTAGAAGCAAGGGAAAATTTGAATAAGATCAAACCAACAAATTTTGGAGACGCTTCAAAAATTCCTGGAGTTAGTAAAGCTGATTTAACTGCATTACTCGTTTGGCTGAAAATTAAAGAAATAAAAAAAGAAAAGACAAATATTTTTGCTGAAAAAAGTTATCATCTAAAAAGTAACCTGCCAGAGCACTGATTAATAAACTTTTTAACTCGCCAAAAATATTATGGGAAGAAAAAGCTTCTTCTTTTCTAGTGAAAAATTCACTACCAAAATTATCTGGGGCTTGGAAATTAATGTTACTTGGCGATGGAAGTCCCACTAGACATCTACAGCTTTTAACTAATCAAGAAACAAAAATTAAATTAATTTCAATGCAATTAGATTCTTTATCAGATGAAGAGGGTCCACAGGAAATAAACCAATTAACTAGCCCTTTAATCAGAAGACAAGTCTGGATAAAAAACAAGAATAAAAACTTAGCATGGGCAGAAAGTTGGTGGAATGCGGACCAAGTTAATGAAAATTTAAAGGCCAAAGAGGAACCCATTTGGAAGAATTTGACCCAAGACAGATCAGAACTATTTAGGGAAGTTGATAGTATTTCACTTGTGAATGCAAAATGGTTAGAGGATAAATTTTGTTTTAAAGGTCCATTCTGGTCAAGAAATTATAGATTTTTCCGAAACAAAAAGCCTTTAACCATCATTAGGGAAGTATTCAATCCGCATTTAGAAACTTTGCTAGGTTCTTCAGGTATTAATGAATTTGCAAATCTATACTCTTCTTCTTCGCGATTTAGGTAAATTTCTTGATTTTGATCCGCTACGTTGGTTTGATTGTTCTATAAGTGCATCATTCTCTTTTTCTGGAGATCTTTGCCATCTTTCAACTTTGAAATCAAGTTCATCTGGCCAATCTAGGTTATTCACTTCTTTCCCATAAGGCAATTTTTTTTGCTCAGTTGTTTGAAAATTTTTTGGTTGCCTCAAAGATATTGCTTCCAAAGGTCTTTTTGAGTATGAATTATATGATTTAGGGGTATTTGATTCTCTAGTAAATGTCTTAATATCGCTTTTATCGTCATCAAAATTTTCATCATCATACCAATCATCACTGTCTTCATCAAAAAATAAATCCACTTTTTCAGATACCCA
>QCBY01000015.1 GCA_003279005.1 Prochlorococcus sp. AG-347-J22
CCAGGCTCAATATTTAAATCATAAATTGATATATGTGGGGGACAGAACTTTAACGCTTTTTCTAAGTCTTCTTGCCATTCTTTAAAACCACTAATTGGTAAATTTTGAATTAAATCTAAACTCCAACTTTTTATAAGACCATTGTCATATGCACTCTTTAACCAAAAACATGATTTTTCAACATCCTTCCTGCAATGTCTTCTCCCAGCATGTTCAAGTATCTGATTATTAAAACTTTGAGCACCAAGACTAAATCTATTTATTCCAGCCTTTATAAAACCATAAAGATCATCTTCATTAAAACTAGCTGGATCGACTTCCATTGTGATTTCAGCACCATAATCAATTCTGTAATTCTTCTTAAAAAGATTTATTAAATCTTTAATCTGCAAAGGATTTAAAATTGAAGGAGTTCCTCCACCGATATAAATTGTTGAAAGAGGAGATTTATGTTTAATTGACAATATTTCTTTCTTTAAATAGACCAAATAATCTTTTACAGTTTTACTTCCATAGCCATTTAGACTATCAATATTGTTTCCTAGAGGTATAACTGCAAAATCACAATAGAAACATCTTCTATGACAAAAAGGTATATGGACGTAGGCACTTCTTGGAAACTTATTCATGGTATAAATAAAGTTTTAAGCTTAAAAAAAATCTAGTGAGTGGTTTAAAAGTAAAATCTTTATTTACTCAATTAGTAAATCCTAGTAGATTATATATATGACAGATATTTTAGTACTAATTTTATTTGTTTTGTCTGGAGCAGCATCAGGATGGCTTGGTGTTGATCTTTTACCAGTAGATATACTTAAACAGGTCTCAAATGTTGAAGGATTTAGGATTGTACTTGCAATTATCGGATTTTTTGTTGGATTAGCAGCAGGCTTCGTATTCCTACAGCTTAGAAAAACATTCCTTGATCAAATACGTACAATGCCTACTGATTTACTTGTTAGTAGATCGGTGGGATTAATTTTAGGATTACTTGTTGCCAATTTATTACTTGCACCAATATTGTTAATTCCATTTCCAAGAGAAGTTTTTTTTGCAAAACCCTTAGCTGCTATTCTTAGTAATTTTTTCTTTGGTGCACTTGGTTATAAATTAGCTGATACCCATGGCAGAACCTTGTTAAGGTTATTTAATCCAAACAATACTGATGCATATTTGGTTAATGAAGGAATACTTCCAGCCGCAAGTCCAAAAATTCTTGATACCAGCGTAATAATTGATGGCAGAATAAATGGTTTATTAAGTTGCGGTTTACTAGAAGGTCAATTAATTGTCGCTCAAAGTGTAATTGATGAGCTTCAAACCTTAGCTGACTCTAGTAGTAATGAAAAAAGAGCCAAAGGAAGAAGAGGCCTCAAATTATTGAAAGAGCTAAGAGAACTATATGGGAGGAGACTTGTTATTAATCCAACAAAGTATGAGGGGAATGGAGTAGATGAAAAACTTTTAAGAATCGCTGAGGATATGGCCGGCACATTAATTACCGCAGACTATAACCTTTCTCAGATTGCGGAAGTAAAAGAATTAAAAGTTATGAATTTGAGCGATTTGGTTATTGCTTTAAGACCTGAAGTACAACCTGGAGAATCACTCAATATAAAAATTGTTAGAGAGGGAAAGGAAAAAATGCAAGGAATTGGATACTTAGATGACGGGACAATGGTCGTTATTGATGATGCGAAGAAATTTGTTGGAGAAAGATTAGACATAGTTATCACAGGTGCATTGCAAACTCCTACGGGAAGAATGGTATTTGGAAAACTTATAAATAATCCTGAGTCAAACAAATCTCTTAAATCTCCAGCGACACAAGGCTAAATCTAGCTAGAATCATTTCAGTAATAATTTTGTGGAACATATGACTGTATCTGCTCCTTATTATGGCGAGAATACCGCCATGAGGACTCCACCCCCAGATTTGCCTTCTCTTCTTCTAAAGGAAAGAATCGTGTATCTCGGATTACCATTATTTTCAGATGATGATGCCAAAAGGCAACTAGGAATGGATGTTACTGAGCTTATTATTGCTCAACTCCTATATCTAGAGTTTGATGATCCAGATAAGCCCATCTACTTTTATATTAATTCAACAGGTACTAGCTGGTACACGGGAGACGCGGTTGGTTTTGAAACTGAAGCTTTCGCTATTTGTGACACTATCAATTACATCAAACCACCTATACACACAATTTGTATTGGACAAGCAATGGGCACAGCAGCAGTTATCTTATCATCTGGTACAAAGGGTCACAGAGCAGCTCTCCCACACGCTTCTATCGTTCTACATCAACCTATTAGCGGCGCTAGAGGTCAAGCAACTGATATCCAAATCAGAGCAGAAGAAGTATTAAAGAATAAAAAATCTATGCTCGAGATTTTATCCCGCAACACCGGTAAAAGTATTGAAGATCTCTCAAAAGACTCTGACAGGATGAGTTATCTTAATCCTCAAGAAGCTTTAGATTATGGAGTAATCGATAGAATACTTACGAGTCAAAAAGATTTGCCAAATAAAATTTAACTTTTACATTTAACTAACTATTTTTTTAAAATTATGCCAATAGGAACTCCAAGTGTGCCTTATAGACTTCCAGGAAGTCAGTATGAAAGATGGGTAGACATTTATACAAGATTAGGTGTCGAAAGGATTTTATTTCTCGGACAAGAAGTAAATGATGGAATTGCTAACAGTCTGGTAGCTCAAATGCTTTACCTAGATTCTGATGATAATACAAAGCCTATTTATCTTTACATAAATAGTCCTGGAGGATCAGTTACTGCTGGTTTGGCAATATATGACACCATCAAATATGTAAAAAGTGATGTAGTTACTATATGTGTTGGACTCGCAGCCTCAATGGGAGCATTTTTATTAGGAGCTGGTACCAAAGGTAAAAGAGTTGCTCTTCCCCATAGTCGAATTATGATTCATCAACCTCTAGGGGGCACATCACAACGTCAGGCGAGTGATATTGAGATAGAGGCCAAAGAAATACTGAGAATTAAAGATATGTTGAACAACTCTATGGCAGATATGACAGGTCAATCATTTGAAAAAATAGAGAAAGATACTGACAGAGATTATTTTTTAAGTGCTGAAGAAGCCAAAAACTATGGTCTTATAGATAGAGTGATTTCTCATCCAAGTGAGGCAAATTAGTTTTAAGATACAAAAACAATATTTAAATAATAATTTTTAAATGAGCAATTTTATGGTTTATTTACACGTTTGATGTCTAAAATAAAAACTATCAAAAGCTAAGAAATTGCAACTAATGACACAACTCTTTTATGACACTGATGCTGATTTAAGTTTATTAAATAATAAAACTATTGCAATAATAGGTTATGGCTCACAAGGTCATGCACATGCCTTAAATCTTAAAGATAGCGGAATGGATGTGATTATAGGCTTGTACGAAGGTAGTAAATCTGAAAGCAAAGCTATTAATGATGGCTTAAAAGTGTTTACTGTTTCTGAGGCTTGTGAAAAAGCTGATTGGATTATGATTTTGCTTCCCGATGAGTTCCAAAAGGATGTTTATGTTAAAGAGATAGAACCAAATTTGAAGGAGGGAAAGATATTAAGTTTTGCGCATGGTTTTAATATAAGATTTGGCCTCATAAAACCACCCAGTTATGTAGATGTTTTGATGATCGCACCAAAAGGACCTGGCCATACTGTTCGATGGGAATATCAAAATGGTCAAGGAGTGCCTGCTCTTTTTGCAGTAGAGCAGGATTATTCTGGCAATGCGAGATCATTAGCGATGGCTTATGCCAAAGGGATTGGAGGCACAAGAGCCGGTATTCTTGAGACAAATTTCAAAGAAGAAACCGAAACAGATCTATTTGGTGAACAAGTTGTTCTTTGTGGTGGCTTATCAGAACTTGTTAAGTCAGGATTTGAAACTCTTGTTGAAGCAGGATATCAACCGGAACTTGCATATTTTGAGTGTCTTCACGAAGTAAAATTAATTGTGGATCTTATGGTCAAGGGAGGTTTATCTCAAATGAGAGATTCAATTTCAAATACTGCAGAATATGGTGATTATGTAAGTGGTAAAAGGCTTATTAATAATGATACTAAGAAAGAAATGCAGAAAATATTAAAGGATATACAAGATGGTACGTTCGCCAAGAACTTTGTGAAAGAATGCAATAATGATAAACCCTTAATGAATAAATTAAGAGCAGAAAATTCCCAACATCAAATAGAAAAAGTTGGGAAAGGTCTTCGTGCCATGTTCAGTTGGCTGTAATAAATCTATTTTATATATTCATTTGTTCGATTGTTTTTGATCTGTTAATAGGCGATCCAAGATATTTCATTCACCCTGTCCAAATAATAGGGCTTTATATTCGACAAATAACAAATTTTTTTATTCATTTCTTCAAGGATAATAAAATAATATTATTTTGGGGAGGTTTATTTATTGCATTATCCTCCATATGCATAAGCTTTGTAATTGGTAAGTTTATTGAACTAGTTTTTCTTCAATCTAAAGGCAATTTAATTTATGGAATGTTAATTTTCTTTGGTTTGTCAAGTTGTTTAGCTTCAAAAAGTCTTACTTCGAGCGTAAAAGAAATTTCAAGCCTTATAAATAACGAATTTATTGATCAAAAAAAGGAAAAAATAGTTAGAAAAAAAGTTCAAAAAATTGTAAGTCGAGACGTAAGTTCATCTTCGTTAGAACATCTTTTGAGATCAAGTGCTGAAAGTCTTACAGAAAATTCAGTTGATGGAATTTTTGGGCCACTTTTTTGGATTTTTGTAGGATTATTTTTTATGAAATCTTCAATTTTCCTTCCAGGCCCTTTATCACTAGGCTTTTCTTATAAAGCTATAAGTACTTTGGATTCAATGATAGGTTATAGATATGACCAATATAAATATATAGGTTTCTTTAGTGCAAAAATTGAAGATTACTCAACTTTTCTTCCAAGTAGATTAGTTTTATTAACATTACCTTTGGTTAGTTCCAAGATCAAAAAATATATTTCAATCATTAAAAAAAGCTACTTTGACGGTAGTAAATATGATTCTCCCAATTCTGGTATTTCAGAGGCAATATTTGCATACATTTCCAATATAAAGCTTGGAGGAGAAAGTAAATATAATAATTTAATAATTGAAAAGCCAATTATTAACTCTAATGGTGAAAATTGTACTAAAGAAAAAATTAATCTGATATGTCAATTAATTTTAAGACTACAAATTCTATGGATAATTTTTTTTACAATAATTTTCTTCAATATATGAATTAATATTCATTTAAATATATTTAAAATCTGTAATATAAATAATAAAGGCTTTTTTAAATGAAAGATGAAAATCAACCAATAGAAAATCCAAATGGAAACCTAGATAATACACCTATTGAAAATCAAAATGAAGATTTTGATAATACACCTACTCGTAATGAATATTCGAAGTGGATTGACAATCAAGGTGATGACGTAAAAAATGTTTTTGGATTTAATAGTAATGCTGAACTAGTTAACGGGAGAGCTGCCATGATTGGATTTTTCATGCTTATACTTACCGAATTAGTTTTTAAAGGCGAACCGGTAACTTCCTCAATTTTTGGCATCAACTGAAATGGAAAAAAAATCTAATCCACTAAAAATTATCCTCTATATTTCAGCTTGGGTGATAATTTGGGGAACAATTGGTTCACTTATAGATTATCCACTTTATAAAAACAAAATTTACTTAGAGGGGAGCATATTTCAATATCTTACTTTCACCATCACAGCAATCATATCAATTTTGAGTGCCAAATTCTTTTATCCAAAAATTAAGCTATAAAAACTTATACCTAAATTTTTTGATAATTTTTGCTGGTTCTGAACCCTCTTGAGTTTCATAGAGAATCCACTGATGAGTTTCAGTATCATGATCACAACCTAAACTTTCTGATTGGTATGACAAATTCGATAGAGATGAGTGACATAGCTGGTCTGCCTCAAATGCAGAGTCATATCCAGTTAAAAAATATATTAAGAACCCAATAACTGTAGTGGATATAACTACCTTAAAAAATAAGTTTACAATCTTCATAAATTCTCTTCCAAAATTTTAATATATCATTTCTAAAAATCTTTCGATCAAAAAATAAAGCTATCGTCCAACGTTAAAGATAAAATCATGGAATTCTTGATTATTAAGATACAAAACCACCAAAAGAACTAAAACTATATTTAAAGATAATACAATTGAACCAAATATATTTATCTGCTTTTTACCTGGTAAGGTATAGGTTATTTTTTTTCCTTTAAGAAAAGAAAATAAGCCTTTTTGATCTTTTTTCAAGTCCTTAATAGGTTCATTATTTTTAACTTCGTTATCAGAAAAACCTTTTACCATTAAAATCGAAATAACAAATCAATAATATTCTAAATTGAGATTTTTTCTCGATAGTTAACAATTTTTAATTACATATGGAATCATAATTCCATTTTTTATTTTTTTTATATTTTTAAAGTAATACGCCTCAATTAGCTCCGTCTGTAAACCTAAAATACTAGCCTGACATTTATATCTTTCTTGTTCAGACTCAACTAACTGTATTTTCTCCATTTCCAAAAATAAGTTTTTACATGCTTTGTATTGAAAATCTTTAAAGCATTCATTTGATTTTCTTAAAATCTCCGACTTTGTTATTAATTGTTCGGCAAAAATTGGACTTGATAATAAAACAAAAAAAAGAGTCGAAAAACTTATGAATTTCTTGTAAATAAAAGTTTTCACAAGTCTAAATCTCCCATAATACCCATAATAGAATTCTTCAAGTATTAAAAAATAATCAACCCTTTTTTTAAAAAAAAAGGTGCTCATTGTGAGCACCTAATAACTAAGGGAAAAATAAGCTATTAAATTTTAGCCTTGAACTCTATCCTTAAAAAGTTTTCCTGCTGAAAATGTAGGAACTCTTTTAGCGGGTATCGCAATTTTTTCGCCTGTCTTGGGGTTTAAGCCCTGTCTAGCAGAACGGTCCCTTGGCTCAAAAGAACCAAATCCTAGTATGGAGACTTTTTTGCCTTCCACTACTGAATCAACAATCGTTTCAATAGCTGCATCAACAACTAAAGATACATCTGTTTTTGTGAGCTCAGTACGAGCAGCAACAAGATTTACTAAATCAGCTTTGTTCATTGAATTGTTTGTAAAGCAGAGATTTGAAAGACAAGAGTTTTGAAATCAAGTCTAATTACCTCGAACTTGCATATCATATGGAGCAAACACAAATACGGCAACCGAAAATGCCGGTGGCGCAAAGCTTTATACAAAATTTAATGACATTTTTAGCTATACAAAAATATTCTTAAATCAAAAATTTTAATAAGACTTAAAAGTTTCTACAACCTAAATATGGAGTAAGAAGTACTGCAATAACTAGTTTTGTTGATAAAGATTTTATTTTCTAATAATCCAAAACACATTATTTAAAAGTAAATATTTTAAGTATTTCAACTATTTATTATTTTTTATTAACTTTCAGATATATTTCCTTCTCAGCACATGAGGAATCATTATTTATATTTTGAAATCAAAAAAACACAGTATCAACTTATGTTTAAAACAAAGAATTGGTTTTTTGTTTTATAGATAAAAAAGAAAAGATTCTTTAATAAAAATATTAAATCAATAAATTTTAAAATTATTGATGAGTGAAACATCAAATTTGATTTTTTTTTTAAACTTTGCACTTATGATTCAATTGTTTGAATAATTTCATTAAATTATTCATCCATTAAATATCTAATAAAAAACGAAACATTGAATGATATAAAGTTGGGTAACCCATTACCTCTTGGAAGTTCAATAACTTCGGGAGGAGTAAATTTTTCCTTAATAGCAACAAACGCAGAATATATAGAAATTTTATTATTTGATAAAGCAGATGCAGTTGCCCCAAAAACAATCTTTAAATTAGATCTTAATCATAAGACTGGGCCTTATTGGCATGCAGAAATAAGTGATCTCAAAGCAGGGGCAATATATGCATTTAGAATAAAGCAAAAGGATAATAAGCTTAATAAAAATTTTTCTAATACAGTATTAATTGATCCTTGTTCAAGAGGCATTACTGGATGGAAAAATTACAAAAGAAAAAATGCCTTAAACAACTTTAATAATATTGATTCTTGTCTAAAAAGTGTTGTTTGTAATAGGGAAATTTTTAATTTTCAAGATTTTCCTAGACCTAAACATTCCTGGGAAGAAACAATAATTTATGAGCTTCATATCAAATCATTTTCTCAATCCTCTGACAAAGAGGAAAGTTGCTTTAAAAATTTTTTAAAAAAAATTCCATATATAAAAGAACTTGGTATAACAAGCATTGAATTGCTTCCAGTCTTCTGTTTTGACCCGAATGATGCTCCAAATGGCTTAGAAAATTTCTGGGGTTATAGTCCTATTAACTGGTTTACACCACATTTTCAATATCTTTCAAATAAGTCTGCAGAACAAAATAGGGAAGAATTTAGAAAGTTTGTGGAAGAATGCCATAAAGCAAATATTGAGGTTATTTTAGATGTGGTTTACAACCATACTTCTGAGGGGGATTCTCAAGGGCCAGCAATATCTTGGAAAGGAATAGATGAAAATCTTTACTATTTCATAGACAAAGATAAAAATTATCAGGATGTCTCGGGATGTGGGAATACAATTGCAGCGAATAGAGGATTAGTTAGAAAGTTAATAATAGAATCATTAAAATGCTGGGCAAATGAATTAGGCGTTGATGGTTTTAGATTTGATTTAGGAATTGCTCTATCGAGAGGAGAAAATCTAGTACCTCTTGATAATCCACCGTTTTTTGAAGATATTGAATGTGAACCCGAACTTGCAGATGTCAAATTAATTAGTGAGCCTTGGGATTGCGGAGGATTATATAAGTTAAAAGATTTCCCTTCAAAAAAAACATTTACATGGAATGGTCATTTTAGAGACGACTTAAGAAAATTTTGGAAAGGAGATAAAGATACTGCTTGGAATATGAGCGATAAAATCAAGGGTAGTCCATCCCTTTTCAAAGAGAATAATTTTTTACCAAAGTCTATAAATTTCATAACTTCTCACGATGGATTTACACTAAAAGATTTAGTTACGTATAACAAAAAATATAATTTTGCAAATAAAGAACAAAATAGAGATGGAGATAACCATAACAATTCTTGGAATCATGGAGTGGAAGGACCAACATCAAACTTATTAATTAAAAAACTAAGAAAACGACAACAGAAAAATTTACTTTTTAGTTTATTTATCTCAAAAGGCGTCCCAATGTTGCTAATGGGTGATGAGATAGGAAGATCTCAAGGTGGTAATAACAATTCTTGGTGCCAAAATAATTCATTGGGTTGGATGAATTGGGATGAAAATCAGCAAGATTTAGAGTTATTAAATTATCTTAAATATCTTATAAAATTAAGAAAAAAATTCATTAACTTATTTAATCCAATTTTCTCACCAAATAATCAAGAAAATGATACTTCCATAAATTATTACTGGCATGGTACAAATTTAGAGAGCCCAGATTGGAGTAGTTGGTCACATACAGTAGCATTTAGTATTAATAGTGGTAAAAATAATCCTTTAATTTGGGCAGGATTAAATGCATATTCAAAAAATATTGATTTTCATATACCAAAATCTAAAAGCACATGGCTCAAAGTTCTTGATACTAATGAGCCTGGGACTTACCTCCCTATTCCCATTAAAGATCAACTTATCAAAGTAGAGAATAGAAGCTCTGTATTAATTATTTCAGAAGAAGTATTTGGAACAAAAGATAATATACTCTAAAAGCGGGCGGCGGGAATCGAACCCGCATCTTCAGCTTGGAAGGCTGAGGTTTTACCACTAAACCACGCCCGCAATAAGTAATAGAATTACCATTGCAATAATACATTATCAAACAATCAACACAGCAAAAAGATTGGAAAATTCACACTCGAAAAATAATATTACTAAATCTACAACAAGGTTAATGATTTCCTATGGGCTTGGAGATGCAGGAACAGGTTTAGTGGCAACACAATTTGGTTTTTTTCTTTTCAAATACTTTATTTCGGCTGGTTTACCGGTAATAATTGCTGGATCATTATTGATGTTAATAAAGATATGGGATGCAATAAATGATCCGTTAATTGGATGGTTAAGTGATCGGACTAAATCAAAATGGGGGCCAAGAATCCCTTGGATGGTAGCAGCATCGGTTCCTCTTGGTTTTTCTTTAGCTGCAATATGGTGGACCCCTTCAGGTTCAGTACTTAACAAGACTATTTACTATGCCATTATTTCTATAATTGTAATGACTGCTTATACAAGTATAAATCTTCCTTTTGCTGCGTTATCGACTGAAATTTCTGAAAAAACATCCATAAGAACCAGGTTAAATGCGTCTAGATTTACTGGTTCAATAATTGCAGGATTAACTGGTTTAATAATTGCTGGGGTTGTTTTAGTATCTGAAGGATCAGCTAATAATGATTATTTTTTAATGGGTAAAATTAGTGGCTGTATTGCAGTTGCAACAACATTAATATCATGCTGGGGATTGGCTCCTTTTGCAAAAAAAGCGAGAAGGCCTTCAGGAAAAGTAGAAGCAGTTACACTTCAATTTAAAAGGATTTTTAAAAATAAAAAATTTCTCAAAGTTATTACTCTTTATATTCTGCTCTGGTGCGCCTTACAATTGATGCAAACTGTAGCGTTAATTTATGTGGAGGATGTACTCAAGGTCCCAACCTATATTGCGAAATGGATCCCAATACCTTTCCAAATTAGCGCTTTAATAGGTTTACAAATATGGACCAGAGTATCAAATAAATTAAATAGAATTTCAGCCTTGAATTATGGAGCGATTATATGGATTATTTCATGTACGGTAACTTTATTTTTACCTCCTCTATCAAAAGTTTCAGGAGTTGAAAATAGTTTATTTCTAAATGCCAGTAACATAATTTTGTTTTTTCTTTTAATTTTCACAATCTGTCTTATTGGAATTGGAGCTTCAACTGCTTTTCTCATACCATGGTCACTACTTCCTGATGCAATAGACGAAGATCCAGAGAAACCCGCCGGATTATATACTGCTTGGATGGTACTTATTCAGAAGATTGGTATCGCATTGAGTGTTCAACTATTAGGATTTTTATTATATTTATCAGGTTATCAATCATGCTTTGTTGATAAAGATAGTTCTATCATTATTGAACAATGTACATCAGCACAAATGACTATTAGGTTATGTATTGGTTTTATTCCATCACTATTGGTAATAATTGGCCTTTTAATAATAAGGAAATGGGATCGAAAATTAATTACGAACTAATATAGAAATATGTATTATTACCCTAAGTTTTTAAAAAGACTTCTAAGCAGCTTAATCATAGGCGGGCAAGCAATTAACTTTATCTTTAGAGGTAAAATTTCCAAAAATGATCTTTTTGAGCAACTAATGGAGTCAGGTCCTGGAAGTTTGTTAATTGTCTTAATAACAGGAATTGCTGCAGGTACAGTTTTCAATATTCAAGTTGCATCACAACTAACAAGTATGGGGGTTTCAAGCGAAATAGGGGGTTTATTAGCAGTAGGAATGGCGAGAGAAATGGCTCCTCTTTTAACGGCAACCTTAATGACTGGTAAGGTCGCCACCGCCTATGCAGCGCAACTTGGCACTATGAAAGTTACAGAACAAATTGAGGCAATAACAATGTTAAGAACCGAACCAGTCCAGTATTTGGTAGTTCCAAGGTTATTATCAATGGTTATAATGTCTCCGATTCAGTGTCTTTTATTTTTATCTGTAGCTTTGTGGAGTGGACAAATTTGGAGCACAATTTTTTATAAAGTTCCTCCAATAGTTTTTTGGACATCTGTAAGATCAGGTAATGTAAGTTTGACCAGTACAGATTTAACTTCAATGTTAATAAAATCTGTAGTGTTCGGATTACTTATTTCAATTATTGCCTGCGGATATGGGCTCACTACGAAAGGGGGTCCGAAAGAAGTTGGAACAAGTACAACAGGCGCGGTTGTAATGACTCTTGTTACTGTATCTTTAATGGATGTATTACTAACACAAATTTTATTTGGATGATTCTATGTTTAACACTAAATCAAAAAAAGAAGAACCTGTAATAATATCACCATCATTTCAATTGCCAATCATTCTAATTTTTCTAAGTTTTATGCTTTTATTTCTGAATATTGGTTCTTTACCAACAATAGTTTCAGCGTCTTTTAGCTTTTTTTTATTAATTCAGTCATTTACTTTAAGAATTAAAATAACAAGTGAAGATTTTATCGTCTTACAATTAGGAAAAGAGATTAGGACTTTTCCATTCATTAATTGGATCTCTTGGAAATTCTTTTTCCCCATAATCCCAGGTATTTTTTATTTTAGAGAAAAGTCCAGTCCTCATTTATTACCAATATTATTTAATCCAAAGCAATTAAAAGATGAACTTTTAAAAAAAGTTGACTCACTGGAAATTAAAAATTCCTAAAATTCAATATTTGCTTAATCATCAAAATCATTTACATGTCTAATACAGAATTTTCAAACAATAATCCTGAGAAGGAATTTACAAAAGATAAATCAATGACGGATGATAAAACCAAACAAATTAGTAAGAAAAATACAATAAACAATAAAAAAATAACTTCAAAAAACGACAAATCAAACAAATCTTTTGATGAAATATCTAAAGAGATTTTTAGCGATCTAATTTCAAAAAAAGGCTCTTTAATTAAAGAAATAAAAGAGCTAGAAACAAAAAAAAATGAATTAAATAAAGATATTGAGTCAAATTTTAAAGGTCAGTCAGATAATATTGCTAAAAGAGTTAAAGGCTTTCAAGAGTACTTGACTGGTGCTCTGCAGAATCTCTCACAAAACGTCGATAAACTTGAATTAGTTTCTCAACCAATAATTGTAAAGCCATCTCCCCTTGATGAAAAAAAGGACAACTATAGTACAAATAATGTTTTGAGTGTTCCTGCTCTTTCCGAAACATTTAAACCGGACGAACAGATTATAAGAAACTGCTTTTCAACTTTTACAGAACAACCAGATTTTTATGCTGAACCTTGGAAGTTAAGACGCAGTCTTGATTCATCCGATATAGAAATCATGGATGATTGGTTCTTTAATATGGGCGGCAGGGGTTCTCTAGAAAGTAGAGGATCTCGACAAAAAAATGCCTTATTATCAGCTGGTTTAATATCTACACTTGGCGAATTATATGGAGATCAGTTTCAAACTCTTATCTTAGCTTCGGAGCCTGAAAGATTAGGAGAGTGGAGAAGAATTCTTCAAGATTCGCTTGGTCTAACAAGAGATGACTTTGGACCTAATAGTGGGATTGTTCTTTTTGAAAGGCCTGAAGGAGTTATAGAAAGAGCTGACAGATTAGAAGCCAATGAAGAATTACCATTTATTATTATTGATGCGGCAGAAACGTCTGTTGAAATTCCAATACTTCAATTCCCATTATGGCTTGCATTCGCTGGTTCGAATAATGAAATTTACGATGATCTTGAACTAAACTAAACTTTATGATCATTTTAATAATCTTTGTAAGTTATCTTTTAGGGTCTCTTCCCACAGGTTTTTTAATTGGAAAATATCTTAAAAATATAGATCTAAGAAAAATGGGTTCTGGATCTACAGGTGCTACAAATGTTTTAAGAAATGTGGGGAAATGGCCAGCACTTTTTGTTTTTTTCATTGACGTATTGAAGGGGCTTTTTGCAGTAAAAATTGCTCAATATTACACAGATCAAGGATTAATTGAAGTAATATCGGGCATATCCGCCATAACAGGTCATATATGGCCAATATGGCTTAAAGGGAAAGGAGGGAAAGCTGTTGCTACTGGATTAGGTATGTTTTTAGCTCTTTCTTGGAAGGTTGGACTAGCATCGCTTGGAATTTTTTTAATAGTATTAGCAAAAACTAAATTTGTATCTTTATCTAGTATTTCAGCTGCAATCTTACTTCCTGTTTTTATGTTTTTTTACCTCGGTAATTTTGTGCACTCCTACTTTTTGATAAGTTTAATTGTGGCATTATTGGTTATCTGGAAACATAGAACAAACATAACAAGATTATGTAAGGGACAAGAATCCAAAATTAATCAGAATTAATAGATTTAAATATTTCTAAAAGAACTTTATTAGGATCTATAGCTTTTGAAATTGATCTCCCAATAACCAATTTAGATGAACCATTATTTAAAGCTTGTGAGGGGGTCATAATTCTATTCTGATCATCTTTTTTTTCAATCTTTAACCTAATACCTGGTGTAATTAATTCAAAGTTATTAGGATATTTCGATCTCAACATTTTTACCTCCCAAGGGGAACATACGCATCCATCTAATCCAGCATCAAATGATAACTTTGCAAGTCTTAATACATTATCCTCAATTGAATTATTCCTATCAAGATCAGTTTGAAAATCTTCAAGAGAAAAACTTGTTAATACAGTTATACCGACAACAAATGGAGGTTTGACATTAGCTAAGGTCGCCCCTTCAAAAGATGCTTTTTTTGATTCCTTAAGAGCTTTTAGACCTGCTGAAGCATGCACTGAAATTATATCAACTCCTAATTTTGAAACTTGGTAACAAGCAGCAGTCATGGTATTTGGAATATCATGAAATTTTAAATCTAAGAAAATTTTTTTGTTTAAACCTTTCAATATTTCAATAACTCTTGGACCTTCCCTAACAAAAAGCTCTAGACCAACTTTAACCCACTTAATATTTGGGCATTTTTCTAGAAGTAATTTTGCATGACCTAGATCTAGTCCGTCAATTGCCAATATTATTTTATCTTCTGAATTAAGTCTGTTTTTCATCTATTTTTAATTTTCAAACCTCTTAATTATTTTTTTTCCAATTTCCAAAATCTTTCCTTCTAAATCTTTTTTTGAGTCAAATACTTGATCAGGATTAATTACTTTTTGGCTATCAATTTTTACACCACCTCCTTTTATAGATCTTTTGGACTCACTGCTAGATTTAAATAATTTTAAAGCACTTAGCAAGTAAAAAAATTTAACAGGAAAAACTATATCTTTTAATGAAATCACGGGAATTTCTCCTACTTTGTCTTTATGTCCAAGGAATAATTTTTCACAATTTGATTGCGCTTTTAATGCTGCTTCAGCGCCGTGGAATAATGTAGTAACTTCTAAAGCCATTCTTCTCTGTAACTCTCGAGGATTTAAGTCCTTTAATAAAATTAAATCTGTTTTAGTAAGTAATTCAAAATAGGAAGGAATAATATTATCTGGTACTTTTTCTAATTTTGAATACATGCAGAGAGGATCTTCGCTCAAACCTACAGTATTAGATTCCGATTTACTCATCTTCTTAATTCCATCTAAACCTGACAAAATTGGCAAAAGAACACCATATTGAGGTTTTTGATTAAAATGCCTTTGAAGATCTCTACCTATTGCAATATTAAATTTCTGATCTGTTCCCCCAAGCTCAATATCTGATTGAACTGCTACTGAATCATAACCTTGCAATAGTGGATATAAAAATTCATGCAAAGCTATTGGAACTTGTGAATTATACCTCTTACTAAATTCCTCCTTAGCAAGCATTTGACTAACTGTTGCACTACCCATTAATTCAATTATCGAATTTAGATTTAATCCTTTTAACCATTCACTGTTGTATCTAATTTCAATTTTATCTTTTGAATCAAAATCTAAAATTGATTCATTAGGTGACTTACCCATTCCTAATTGTGTGAGATATGTTTTTGCATTGTCTTTAACTTGTTTTTCCGATAACTGTACTCTTGTTTTATTTTTTCCAGTTGGGTCTCCTATTTGAGCAGTAAAATCACCAATAATCAAGACTGCAATATGACCATTATCTTGAAATGACCTAAGTTTTTTAAACAATATACTGTGCCCGAGGTGAATATCGGTTCCAGTAGGATCGATCCCGAGTTTGATCCTTAATTTTCTATTATTTTTTTTCGCATCATCAATTGTCTCTACAAAAGTTTGATCTGTTCCTTTAATTGGAAAATATTCTTCGATTCCTCTTGAGAGCCATTTTGGCAATATTAATTTATCTGACATGAAGATTTAACTATTAGATTTAAGAGGTTTTATCAAGTTCATCTTTCATTCTGATTAAAGTTTTATTCATTTGATCAAACATTTGGTCAGGAGTAATTCCAAACTGGCTTAGCTGTGTCTTTAATTGCTCTACTGTCATTTTTGCTTGAAAATCTTCAGACAATTCAAATCTCTTCATAAAAACCTTATAACGATCCATAAGAGATTCCATTTTTTTTATAAACATTTTTTTCCCTTCTCTATCGAATTTCCCATAATCAGAACCAAGTTTCATAAGTTCTTGATAATCTGTGAAAAGCTTCTTAGCTTCTTCTTGTACTATGTCTGACTCAAAAAATCCCATTTCAATTTTTTCGACTTCACATAATTTAGGGTCAATTACAAGATAACAAGAATCTTATAAATTGATTAGAACATTAATAAATTTTAGTTTATAAATAATTCTCTGATTTATATGTATTCAGAATTAAATTTAGGAGAGATCATTCATAATTTTGGAAAACTTCAAAATAAATAATATTCCAAACCAAAATAAACAAATTGAATTATTTGGTTCAAATACAAATACATCAATTAATTTTCAAAACAAAAATACTTTAAGAATCGAAGGCGAAACCTTTATTGAATGGCGAAATAAAATATATAATCACCAACTTAAAATTTCAGAAGATAGTCACAATAAAACTTTTCAACAAACAATTCTTCCTGTTAAAAAATTTTTCAATGAAAAAAAAATTGATCCTTTTTCCCTACAACCTTTATCACTAAACTTCTGGAGAACTAATCAACATATACATAATGGTCCAGCAATGTATTTTGTAATTGACAATATGGCTAGTTCTAAAATAATCCTTTATATAGGTGAAACAAATTCAGCAAATAAAAGATGGAAGGGAGAGCATGACTGTAAAAACTACCTCATGAACTATAAAGAAGCACTAAATCATAACAACCTTTCAAATCACCAAGATATACGCTTTTTCTTAGATGTACCGAAAGAAGTAAAATTAAGACGTAAATTAGAACAACAACTGATATATTTATGGTTACCACCTTTTAATAAAGAAACCCGCGATAGGTGGACAACTACTTTCACAAACAACTAAAAGTTAATTCAATCTATTTTACAAATGCAATTTTCCACTTTCCAAAAAAATTTAGATGACTGGCAAGGTGCTTCATTAATATTTGGAGTTGTAGAAGAAGAAATTGAAAGCCAATTAGAAAATATAAAATTTGTTGTTGACCCAAAATTATTACTAAAAAAATTTACTGCAAAAAAATTCAAAGGAGAAAAAGGAGGGATTTTAAATTTTGAATTTTTAGGTCAAAAATTAGATACCTTAATAGTTATTGGTCTTGGAAAATCAAAAGACCTAAATAAAAATGATATAAAAAACTCCATAGGAAATCTAATTAGAAAGATTGTTGACATAAATGAAAAAATAAGTATCTTGTTGCCTTGGGAATTAATAAATTCACAATTAGAAATACATAATTTAGCAGAGTCAGCCAGATTATCTGCCTATAAGGACAATAGATTCAATAAGAAAAAAGATGAAAATAGGGTTCTTAAAGAAATAGAGTTTTTGAATTTAAAAAAATTTGAGGATATTAGCTTTGAAGAGACTGAAGACATATGTGAAGGTGTAGAGCTAGCTAGAAGACTTGTAGCTGCCCCTCCAAATAGTCTTACGCCAAAAAAAATGTCTATAATAGCTTCCCAAATAGGTAAAGATCATTGTCTAGAAGTAAAAATTTTAGATGCAAAAGAATGTGAAGATTTAGGAATGGGTGCATATTTAGCAGTAGCAAAAGGTTCAGATCTAGAATCTAAATTTATTCACCTTACTTTAAAGGCAGAGGGGCCTATTAAAGAAAAGATCGCACTTGTAGGGAAGGGTTTAACCTTTGATTCTGGAGGATACAATCTGAAAGTAGGCGCATCTCAAATTGAAATGATGAAATATGACATGGGAGGAAGCGCTGCAGTTTTAGGAGCCGCAAAAGCACTTGGAGCTATAAAACCAAAAGGATTAGAAATACATTTTATTGTGGCAGCTTGCGAAAACATGATAAATGGATCTGCAGTACATCCAGGGGACGTAGTGAAAGCATCTAATGGTAAGACAATTGAAATAAATAATACTGATGCAGAGGGTAGACTCACATTGGCTGATGCTTTAACTTACGCATCAAATTTAAAACCAGATTCAATCATTGATCTTGCCACTTTAACAGGAGCAATTGTTGTTGCATTAGGAAATGATGTGGCTGGATTCTGGAGTAATAATAATGATCTAGCAAATGATCTAAAAAAGGCATCAGCCGAGGCTGGAGAAGAATTATGGCAAATGCCTTTACAAAAATCATATAAAGAGGGTTTAAAGTCTCATATAGCTGACATGAAAAATACAGGTCCTAGAGCAGGTGGATCAATAACTGCTGCTTTATTTCTAGAGGAATTCTTTCATGAAGATATAAAGTGGGCTCATATTGACATTGCTGGCACTTGTTGGACTGACAAGAATAAGGGGATTAATCCATCAGGTGCAACAGGTTTTGGAGTTAAAACTCTTGTACAATGGATTAAAAATAAATAGGCAAATTTATTTGAGGTCACTCGGACCAAAGATTTGTTGATCTGGCGTTATCCCCCCACAACTTATCTAATTTCTGATCTCTACCACATGAGAATCTATAAAATTTATATTTTAATTCATTTTTCTCTGCAAAGTTTTGGTGATATTCTTCAGCTAACCAAAATTGATCTCTTAATTTTAATTCAACAGATATTTTTTCTAATGGCACTCGAAGTTCATTAGAGGCTGAAACAATTGCATTTCTTGCATCAATTTCCTCGATTTCATTTTTAAAAAAGATCACTGGCTTATAAGAATCTCCTCGATCACAAAATTGACCCTTTCCGTCTAGAGGATCAATATTCCTAAGATATATTCTAAGTATCTCAGGCAAACTTATCAATTGGGAATCATAATTAACCAAGACTACTTCCTGATGACCATCATGATTTTCGTAAGAAGGGTTTTGTAAATTTCCTCCTGAATACCCACTTTGTACAAAATTTATCCCCTTTAAGGACTCTAAATCATGTTCCAAACACCAAAAACAGCCCCCTGCAAGAATCAATTCTTCTGCAAAGGTATTTAAAGGGTTTATTAAAATTGAAAAAACAATTATTAAAGGTAAACAATATTTCATCATTTCATTATAAAGTTCAAATTATGGAATTAATAATTTCTTTGGCGGCTCTATCAACTACTCCCTCCTCTCCTAATTCTTTTTTTAAAAGAGTATAACCTTTTTTAATTTTTGTTTTTTCTGATGTCAGATCGAGAATCCTACAAGCTTTATAAAAAATTTTCTTTTCATTAAAATTTTTCTGGACAAACTCAGGTATTATAAATTTTTTTACTAAGAGATTTACAGGAGAAATAAACCTTACTTTAAAATTGAGAATTCTTTTTGCAATAAAAGCAGTAACTCTACTTACTCTATATCCAATAATCTGTGGAATTCCATATAAAGCCAATTCCATATTAACTGTTCCTGATTTGCATAAAGCTAGTTTTGTTAATGAATAAATATAAGGCATCAATTTAGAGTCATCTTGTTGAGAAATAATCTTACCTTTAATTTCATATTTTTCTAAACCCTTTCTAAATTTTTCATCAAAAACCCTCCTGCAAGATGGAATGTATACTACAAAACTTGGATATCTTAATTGTAATTTTTTTGCAGTTTTCAAGAAGGTGGGTAATATATATTTCAACTCTTGTGGTCTCGATGCAGGCATTAAAAGTAAGATATTTTGGTTTGGACGAAGGTTTAAAATTGTTCTAGAGTCTTTCTTGGAAGGTAGTTTTTTTGTCAAATCAATCATTGGATGTCCAACCCAAAAAACATTTCCACCCCTCCTTTTATAAAAGTTCGCTTCTTGTTTAAAAATCGCAAAAATTTTATCTGAAAAATTAATTAAATTTGTAGTGCTATTATTACCAACTCTCCACGCCCATTCTTGAGGAGCTATGTAGTAATAAATTGGAATATTATTTCTTGATCTTTTTAATCTAGTACCAATATTAATATTGGGCCCCATATAGTCAATCAAAATTAAGCAATCTGGAGGATATTTTTTAAGTATTTTATAAAATCTTCTTTGAATTCTTATTGTTGGAAGAATAAGAGGTAAAGCCTCCCAAATTCCTATTGCACTAATTGATGTAGTATCTTGAAGAATTTTTACCCCTTCTTTCTTCATCCTTTCTCCACCTAATCCGCAAATTTCTAAATCTAAAGATTTTTTCCCCGCCTCATCAAATAATGCTTTTGATAAGATACTTCCGTGCAAATCTCCAGAGACTTCTCCTGTACTTATAAATATCTTTTTATTCATTAATTCATGAATTCATTAAAGGCATTGGACCACGTCTTTCTTTTGATATTGAATCTTTCAAAAAATCACATAATTTTGTTGAAGAAAGATCTAATTTGCCTTTTATTGCTAAATCCAACGCATGAGACATAACATTTTCTGACTTAAAAAGCAGATTCCAAGTACTTTGCAATATTTTTAAATCAAAATCCTTATTTTCCATCAAACCACTTCTTTTGATTCCAATCTTATTCAACCCTCTTAATCTTCCTGGATGCCCTTCGGCTAAACAAAAAGGAGGTACGTCTCTATCAACTCTAGTCATTCCTCCTACCATTGCTAAATATCCAATATGTACAAATTGATGAATACCTAAACAGCCACCAATAATGGCTTTATCCTCAATCTTTACATGTCCTGCAACTTGCACACTATTTGATAAAACTATCCCATTCCCAAGTTCACAATTATGGCCTATGTGAGTATAAGCCATTAACAAATTATTATTACCAATGATTGTTTTTTCTTCTTCATTAGTGGCCTTATTAATAGTTACGCACTCTCTAAAAGTATTATTATCTCCTATGATTACTTCCGTAGAAGCACCTTTATATTTTAGATCTTGGGGATCCAGACCTATAAAAACATTTGGGAAAACTTTGTTATTGCATCCAATTTGAGTTCTTCCAGTAATAACTGCATTTGGACCTATTTCGGTTCCATTTCCTATAGTCACATCAGGACCGACAATAGCTCCTTGAGAAATAATCACCCCATCGTGTAATTTGGCACTCGGATCAACAAAAGCTTTTGGGTGCACTTTTGCAGTACCAAAGCTTGAATTTAATTCAGTATTTTTATTCTCCATATTCCTAATCAACCAAAGAAAACAATAATTCTCCAGCACAAACCAACTTCCCATCGACGTGAGCTTCACCCTTAACCTTGCCAAATCTTTGTCTTTTAATACTCAATAACTCACAGGAAATTATCAATTGATCTCCAGGTAATACAGGTTTTCTGAATTTAACATTATTGATTCCAGCAAAAACGAAAAGTCCTTTAGGGAGATCGGGCATTTGCGTTACAATTATTCCCCCAACTTGAGCCATTGATTCCACAATAAGAACTCCTGGCATTAAGGGCCTTTCAGGAAAGTGACCTTGAAATTGAGGCTCATTTATAGTTACATTTTTCACTGCAACTGCTCGCTCCCCAGGGATATTCTCAATTACTTTGTCTACGAGAGCAAAAGGATATCTGTGAGGTAATAAACCTAGTATGTTCTCAGAAGAGAGTTGATTATTTTCACTGGATAATTTCTTTTCCAAATCAATAAAAGATAAAGTTAATTTTTTAGCGATGACGCCAATAAAGCATTCAAAGAATGTGATCCTTTGTAGACTAAAATTTGGGCCTTAGGTAACCCTACCAAAGCCAAGTCCCCAATTAGGTCTAAAATTTTATGTCTTATTGGTTCATCATCAAATCTTAATGGTGGATTGACCCATTTATCACCATCACATACAAGGGCATTTTCCAAACTTCCGCCTTTTATTAATCCAAGTTCACTTAATTCTTGAAATTGATCCTTAAAACCAAATGTTCTTGCAGGAGCAATCATTTCAACAAAACTTTTTGGATTTAAATCAATCACAAAAGTTTGATTCCCAATTGCTTTATAAGAAAAACTTATTGTGGAAATTATTGTTGTTTTTTGAGAGGGAGTTGCTGCTATAACAGAGTCTTCTTTATTTATAATAATTGATTTATTAATTTCTCTTGTAAAGTTAGTGGGGTTAGGAACTTTTTTAATACCAACTTCTTCAAATGCCTTAACCCATTCAATTGCTGATCCATCTAGCAATGGTATTTCCCGACCATCAACTTCGATAAGAATATAACTCAATCCACAGCCTGCTAATGAGGCTAATAAGTGCTCAATGGTATATAAATTTCTTCCTGATAGTTTAATTGCAGTACATAACATAGTGCTGCCAATCAAATTTTGATCTAACTTAAAAATTTCATTAGGCTTATCTGCGAAGGAAACATAAAACCCTTCCTTTTCGAACGATGAAATTTTAACCCTGGTCTTTTCACCACTGTGAAGTCCTATACCCTCTTTATTAATAACACCAGAGAGTGTATAACAGAAATCATAATTAGAAGACCACGAATACACTTAAAATTTCCATCCAACTCCAAGAGTATATCTCCATTCACCACTTAGCTCTTTACTAGCTACATCTAATCTTAATGGTCCAATGGGTGTCTTAACGCCTACCCCTGCCCCGAGAGAATAACCAGTACCATCTTTTGCTAATATCTGACCAGGCTTGCCCGGAACGTCATTTTGCGTTCCTAGATGAGTACCGAAATCAGCGAATAAAGCTCCTGATATCATTCTCCAGACGGGAAAACGGTATTCAGCAGTTGCTTCCAAAAAACTTTTACTTACTGAAAGATCACAAGAGCCCCAACCTCTCACAGAGGAAGAACCTCCTATACAAAAAGCTTCATAAGGAGGTAATTCCCCAAAAATTGTTCCAGCCTTAAATTCTAAACCAATAGTTTGAGGGCAATCGCTATTTACAACATCACTAGACCTACATCCTTTAGAAAGGTTTATCAATTTTGTCGGAATAAAAAATGCGTATGTAGCTCTCGTTCTATTAAAAGTAGGAGAGTTTTCTCCTACTGAAACAAACTGTTCACTTCCCACTGTGAATTTATTTCCTGAAGTTGGGTTTATTGTATTATTTAAATTATTCCGAGAGGTAGAGGCAATAAAACTTACTAATGTGTTTGTTCCTGGGCATGAACCATCTTCACGGGTATAACCAATACAAACTATTTCATTATTATTTCCAGTTGTTGGAGTTCTGTCTCCATAGGGCTTTATATTGCCTGCGCTATCAATCATTTCTACTTTTTTAAAATTCATCCCTGCGAGAGCTTTCCATTTAGTTTCTTTAAAAGGATCTCCACCGTTCAGTGGCCTGGAGAATGAGAATCCACCTCCTGTTTTTTGCAAAACTACTGATGACAAAGTATCAGTGCTAGCTGTCGTTGTGTCATCAACAGCGTATATTCTTCCATTACCTTCGCTTCTAAATTCTTGAGGATAATCTCGACTCAAAAAAACATTTGTTCTAAAAGAGGTCTTATATTTATCTCCTTTAATCCAAGGGTCAGCCAAGGAGAAGTTATAAGTTGTTGCGTATTCTCCAAAATTGAGATTTATACTGGATGTCCAAGCCCTCCCAAAAGCATTAGTTTCTTGGAGCCCAAGTTGCGCAAAAATACCGGAACCATTACTGTATCCAATACCACCTGTTAAAGATCCTGTTCTTTGCTCACTAAAATCTAAAGTAATAATAACTCGTCCAGGATTGTTTTTATCCGGGCCGAGGGATACTTGAACATCATCAAATAAAGATGTGGCATAAAGTCTTTTTATATCAGCTTCTAAAATTTTCCTGTTAAATATTGAACCTGGGATTGTCTTCAACTCTCTCTTTATAACCCAATCTTTTGTTTTTCCTCTTTTAGGTTTACCATCAACAATAGGCTCTCCATCTGATCCTAAAAACCTTAACTTAATGTCAGAAACTATTCCTTCATCCACATTTAAACTGACCAATCCTTCCCCAGATATTCTTTCGGGACCATTTATTCTTGCAAGGGAATAACCTTTTTCTTCATACCACTGTTTGATTAAATTTATTCTATTTTGAAGATCATTTAAATTTAAGGTTGTCCCATAATCATTTGTAAAAATATCGTCTACTATTTTATTTGGAATAATTAAATTTTTCGGACTAAGTTCAACTTTTTTTAAGATTGGGTTAGGTATAACACTTACTATTAGCCGAACTCCTAATGGGCCTTCTTGAGATTTAATCTTTACCCCGGAGAAAAATCCACTTGCATAAATTGAATTTAAATCCTTTTTTAAAATTTGATTATTAATGACGCTTCCAGGTTTAATAATCATAGAATCGTAGGCAGCTAATTCTAACTTTCTTCCTTCAGGATGGTTCTCCCATCCTTCAATAATTATTTCAGAAATCAGAACATTTGCCTTGTCTTCTTGTAATTCCTTATCAGCTAAGAAAGTATTTGTTAATTTTTCCCCAGACAAAGGGGGCTCTAATGGTAATTCACTCGAGCCTTCACTCTGTTTCTCTACTTTTTTAATTGCTGTTGTTTCTAATTCATCAACTCTTGAAGATACTATAGATTGAGGTTTATTCAAACCTTCACTTTGATTCTCTACTTTTTTAATTGCTTTTGTTTCTAATTCATCAACTCTTGAAGAAACTATAGATTGAGGTTTATTCAAACCTTCACTTTGATTCTCTACTTTTTTAATTACTTTTGTTTCTAGTTCATCAACTCTTGAAGATGCAATAGATTGTGATTTATTTGAGCCTTCATTTTGTCTCCAAACTTTTTTAATTTCAAAATCTTTAATTTTTTTAAATCCCTCATATTCGACCCATTTTAATTTTTTATTTCTAAGTAAATTATTCTTAGAATCATTTAATGTCTCTGCCTTCATCTCAAATCCGCTACAAATAATAAATAATGAAAAGAATCCAATCCCAGTCATTAATTGTTTTAAATTTATTAGTTGATTTTTCATAATAAATTAAATCAAAATTACTTCAGCATTTGTTTTATTTAGAATTAATGTAATTATTTATTCTATTGTTAATTTCAGTATAAGCCTTAATAAAGCCACCTAAATCATTTCTAAATCTATCTTTATCTAGGCTAACAATTGTACCATTATTTTGTTTAAGATCCCATAATCTGCAATTATCAGGACTAATCTCATCACCTAAAACAATTCGACCATTGGCGTTGTAACCAAACTCTAATTTAAAATCTACAAGATTTAGTTTGATATTGTAAAAAAATGTTTTGAGGAGTTTGTTTATCTTTAATGTCATATCAGTTATGAGTTCTAAGTCTTCATTATCAATTATTTTTAAAAGATTTATTCTTTCTTTTGTTAGAAGAGGATCATTCAGTTCATCATTTTTTAGATAGATATCAATCAAGGGGCTCTCTAAAACCGTTCCTGGTTTAATTGTAGTCTGTTTGCAAAGAGAGCCATAAGCAGTATTTCTTAGGACAACTTCGATGGGAATAATTTTTATTTTTTGGGCTATCATTGAATTTTTATTTTTGAGCCCAAGGTAATGAGTTGGTATATCATTCTCGATAAGAAACTCAAATATTTTTGAACTTATAAG
This sequence comes from Prochlorococcus sp. AG-347-J22, assembly GCA_003279005.1. Lineage (GTDB taxonomy): Bacteria > Cyanobacteriota > Cyanobacteriia > PCC-6307 > Cyanobiaceae > Prochlorococcus_A. Next base: position 25,812 of record QCBY01000015.1, read on the forward strand.
GCAATTTAATTCCCCCTTGCCATCAAACTTTGCTTTTTTTAATGCATTAAAAGCAGTCGCATCATCTTTGAATTCAATAATTACCTTATCTAAATCATCATGGGCATATATTTTTTTTGCTTTCCCTTCATAAATTAAATCAATTTTGCTATTCATGGAAACCCCCTTTTGAAAACTAAAAATAGAATATAATTGAATTTTGTGCTAGCAATAGAAATGTTTAGAGGATTATTTAAATAAATTTTAACTGATTTTTATTCCAAACCCTAGACTATTTAATAAACAAATTCATGAGCATTAATTCAGATTTTCCCAATGATTCAAATAAATTAGAAAATATTTTAATAATTGGTAATGGTGGTCGAGAAAATGCATTAGCATGGGCGATTCAAAAAAATGAACTAATCAAAAGAATTTTTGTCCTCCCAGGAAATGCTGGCTCAAAAAAAATAAATAAAACTGAAAGATTAATTTTAAATTTAAGCGATATCAGAGAATTAATAAAAAAACTAAATTTTTTAAATATCGATTTAATTGTAATAGGACCAGAGACACCCTTAGCAGCTGGTTTAGGAGATGTTCTTCGTGAAAACAACTTTAATGTATTTGGACCTGGAGCGGATGGAGCCAAATTAGAATCAAGTAAGTCTTGGGCAAAGGAATTCATGAAAAGTGCAAACATTCCTACTGCAAATTTTTGGAAAGTTAAGTCATTCGAAGAAGCAAAAAAAATTATCTTAAACTCTTCAAAGCCATTAGTGGTAAAAGCTGACGGATTAGCTTCAGGAAAAGGAGTTTTTATACCCGACTCTATAGAAAAAACCATCGAAGCTACGGAAGAAATATTTAAAGGTAAGTTCGGCAATGCAGGTGAAATAGTTGTTTTGGAAGAAAAAATTGAAGGTCCAGAAGTTTCAGTTTTTGCTCTCTGTGATGGGGAAAAGTACGTTTTACTTCCTTCAGCTCAAGATCATAAAAGACTTGATGAGAATGATAAAGGTCCTAATACTGGAGGTATGGGAGCATATTCTCCAACTCCACTGATTTCAAAAAATAATCTTGAAAGGATTACAAAGGAAATAGTGAACCCAACAATTGATGCATTGTTGCGAAAAAATATTGATTACAGAGGGGTTTTATATTTTGGACTAATGATCACAAAATCAGGTCCAAAAGTTATAGAATATAATTGTAGGTTTGGTGATCCAGAATGCCAAACAATCATGCCTTTAATGGATAATAATTTTGTTGTTCTTTTACAAAAATGTTCATTAGGTAACCTTATTGGTAATGAAATCATTGAAATGTCTGATAAATTCAGTGGATGTGTAATAGCAACTTCAAAAGGCTATCCTAACGATTATGAGATAGGCTTTCCTATAAATTTCGGCAATATTGATTATGAAGATTGCCAAATCTTCGATTCAGGAACCTCCTTAAATTCAGAGGGTAAATTAGTAACTAATGGAGGAAGAGTACTCAGTATTGTTTGCCAAGGCAAAGATTTTGACAAAGTTTTTGAAAAGGCTTACAAAAATTTGAAAGAAATAAATTTTGCAGGAATCAATTATAGAAAAGATATTGGTCATCAAGTCAGAAAAAATACTCTTAATAATAGGAGTTATTAAATGATTGATAGTAAAAAGGCGAATAAAATAGAACTTGGTTCATCAAACCAAACAATAGATGATAATAGTTCTGACTCTTTTTCAAATAGAGTTTTAACTTGGTGGAGCGGTTTTAGCTTAAGAACAAAATTATTAGCAATAGCAACTCTTGTTGTAAGCCTATTAATGACTGGCATAACTTTTTTTGCTCTTAATAGTATTCAAAGAGATGCAGGTATGAATGACACAAGATATGCAAGAGATCTAGGTCTTTTGCTATCAGGCAATGTTACAGAACTAGTAGCGAATAATCAAAAAAAAGAAATATCAAATGTCGCAGAAAAGTTTTGGAGATCAAGCAGAAATTTACGTTATATTTTTTTTACTGATGCTGAGGATATAGTTCAACTAGGCATCCCAATTAGTGCTACTCCTACAAGTTCAGATAATCAATTTCAATTAACTAGGAGATTAAAATTACCAACTGAATTAAAGAAAAGGCCTCAATTTCCTTTAGTTAGACAACATGCTACTCCACAGGGACAAGTTACAGATGTATTTGTTCCTATGTTATGGAAAGGCAAGTATCTTGGGACATTAGCTTTAGGAGTTACACCTAATAAAAAG
>QCBY01000016.1 GCA_003279005.1 Prochlorococcus sp. AG-347-J22
ATTAATAAATATAAAACCTTAAAAGGGTTCAAGGTTCATTTTGTACCTGGTTGGGATTGTCATGGTTTACCAATTGAGTTGAAGGTCTTACAAAGTTTAAAGTCGGCTGAAAGAAAGGATTTAGATTCTTTAGGATTAAGAAAAAAAGCAACAGATTATGCAAAGATTCAGATTAATAATCAATTAGAGGGTTTTAAGAGGTGGGGTATTTGGGGAGACTGGGATAATCCATATTTAACTCTTAAAAAAAATTATGAATCTGCTCAGATTGGTGTTTTTGGAAAGATGTTCTTAAATGGTTACATTTATAGAGGTTTAAAACCTGTTCATTGGAGTCCAAGTTCTAGAACTGCACTAGCAGAAGCTGAACTAGAGTATCCAGAGGAACATTATTCAACAAGTATTTATGTCTCTTTAAGTATTACTAAATTATCAGATGAAATTCTTCTAAAAATAGAAGATAAAGATCTGAAAGATAAATTACTCTCTAATTTAAATAAACTATTTATAGCTATATGGACTACTACTCCTTGGACTATTCCAGCTAATGAAGCAGTAGCTATAAATCCTAGGATAAATTATGTTTTTGCCGAAGATCAAAATAACAACATATATCTTTTTGCTAAAGATTTAGTTGCTGAAATTTCCAGGAAAGTAGATAAAAAATTCAAAATTTTATTAGATATAAAAGGTTCAATGCTAACTGGCATTGAGTATAAGCACCCTACAAAAAATAAATTTTGCAAAATTGTAATTGGGGGTGATTATATAACTACTGAATCTGGCACCGGTATTGTACATACTGCTCCAGGTCATGGTATGGATGATTTTAATGTTGGTCAAAAAAATAAATTACCCTTAACTTGTATTGTTGATGAAAAAGGGAATTTGAACGATGATGCGGAAAAATTTTGTGGATTAAATGTTTTAAAAGATGCTAATAATTTTATTATCGAAGATTTGGAGAAAAACAACTTACTCCTTTTCAAAGAAAAATATAAGCATAGATATCCCTATGATTGGCGAACAAAAAAACCTACAATATTTAGAGCCACTGAACAATGGTTTGCATCTGTAGAAGGATTTAGATCCTCAGCTTTGAAAGCAATTGAGGAAGTTGAATGGATGCCGAAAACAGGAAAAAAAAGAATTTATTCAATGGTTGTTGGAAGAGGAGATTGGTGTATTTCTAGGCAAAGGTCGTGGGGAGTCCCAATACCAGTTTTCTACGAAAAAAAAGGTAAGGAAATATTGCTTAATAGTGAAACTATCAATCACATAAAAAAATTATTTCAAGAAAATGGAGCAGATATATGGTGGGACTGGAATGAGAAAGAATTGTTACCAAAGAAATACAGAGGGGAATCAGATCGTTGGAGAAAAGGTCTAGATACTATGGATGTGTGGTTTGATTCAGGATCTAGTTGGGCTGCAGTTTGTGAGCAAAGAGAAGAATTGGAATATCCAGCTGATTTATATTTAGAAGGATCTGACCAACATAGAGGTTGGTTTCAATCTTCGTTGCTAACCTCTGTAGCAGTAAATAAAAAGCCTCCATTTAAGAAAGTTTTAACTCATGGATTTGCACTAGATGAAAACGGCAGAAAAATGAGCAAATCTTTAGGAAATGTTGTTGATCCCAATGTTATTATTAATGGAGGCCCTAACCAGAAAATTCAACCTGCTTATGGAGCAGATGTTCTCAGGCTTTGGGTAAGTTCTGTCGATTATTCAGTAGATGTTCCTATTGGATCGAATATTTTAAAACAATTATCAGATGTTTATAGAAAAGTAAGAAATACAGCTAGATATCTTTTAGGAAATATTCATGATTATGATCCAGAGATCGATAAAATTGATATTCATCAATTGCCGATATTAGACCAATGGATGTTAAACAGACTAGTTGAGGTCTCAGATCAAATCACAACTGCATACGAAAGTTACGAATTTTCAAAGTTTTTTCAGATATTACAAAGTTTCTGCGTTGTGGATTTATCAAATTTTTACTTGGATATCGCAAAAGATAGGTTGTATGTAAGTGCTAAATCTCAATTTAGGAGAAAATCTTGTCAATTTGTAATGTCAAAAATTGTTGAAAATTTAGCCGTTCTTATATCACCAGTACTTTGTCATATGGCCGAAGATATTTGGCAAAATATACCATATTCAACTGAAGAAAAATCAGTATTTCAGAGGGGATGGCCAAACTTCTCTAAGTCATGGATTAATCCTCAACTTAATGAACATATATCTAATCTAAGAAGATTGCGATTAGAAATTAACAAAGCAATAGAAGGATGCAGAACCCAGCAAATAATTGGAGCAGCTCTTGAAACCGAAGTTAATTATCTCCCCGAAAACGAAATAGTTAAAAATTCTCTTACTTGGCTTGAGAAGTTTGTTGATAACGAAGTTGATTTGTATAGTGATTGGTTGATAGTTTCAAAGTTCAATATCGTCAATAATTTATCTAAGGATTGTTTAATTGTGGATAATAATGATCTTGGAAAGATTCAAATTCTTAAAGCTAAAGGTCAAAAATGTGATAGATGTTGGCATTATCAAGAAATCACTTGCAAAGGAATAGAGGATACTAAATTATGCGAGAGGTGTTCAAATATTATTAAACTTTGAAGAATATTTTTAATTCCAATTTTTTTGACTTAGAAAAAAATTGAGAGTTAGTGATTTTCAAATTATCAATTCTGATTATTTGGATTAAGGTGCAGTAAAAAAAGTGAACTTTAAAAATAAACGTAAATGTCTACATTTTTTTTGAATCTATTTCTGTTTGGCGTATTTTTAAGCTACCAAACCATTTATAAATAATTATTTCAAGAAATTTTTTTAATTTTCTTTATAAAAAACCTTTTAGCTTTAAAGTTTTATTTGAGATCACATGACTAATTTTTTTAAATCTCTGATTTAATCAATCTTTACCATATTTAGAAAAACCAGAATTTCTCCCACTTTTTGGTAGCTTAATAGTGGCCCATTGCAACAATCCCAATACATAAATCAATAATGCAAATAATCCTAAGAATTTTGCGACAGGTTGAGAAAAGTTAGCACCAAATAAAAAATTAAATAAATTTCTTAAAATCAAGTATAAATTTGTTGAAGGTTTAAGCCAGATTTCACATTCTGCGGAATTAATAAAAGAAATACAACTAATATTATTCAGACTTTGAATTAAAAAACTTAAAGCTACAAAGATCAGGGACCATCGCCATATTTTTGTAGTTGTGGTTAATGCATTAGAAATCCCATACTCTTTTAATTCGTCGTTAATATCATTCCAAAACCATACTGATATTGACATTATTATTATTGAAATATTTGTAATTAATAGAGCATAATTGTATTTGCCAATTAAAAGAATAAGACTTATAAAAAAGAGAAGCGATATCTTCCAATAATTAGTAAGAAGTTTTTTAATTACTTTACTTTTGTTTTTAATAGACCAGAAAAATAGGGTCAAAGGAATACCTAATATGAAAACTAATGACAATTGAAAAGATAGCCAAACGGATAGCTGATTAAGAATGTTCAAACCTTTTTCTCTTTAACGCACATAATTATTAAACCTCACTCAACTGCTTCTTTACTTATTATTGTCATAGTTATGAATATTATGCATCTTATAAACTTCTAACAAGAACTAGTTAAATAACTTTTATGAGACAGCATGTAAATCCACTAAGTAAAAATTTTTTTGAAATAGATCCAATACCTCCATTAAGTGAGGTGTTTGAAAATCCAAATCTACCAATTCATTTGGATATCGGTTCTGCTTCTGGTGATTTTTTATTTGAATTATCATTTAAAAATAAAAATTGGAATTATATAGGGATTGAAATTAGGGAAAAATTAGTTATTAATGCAAATTTGAAAATGAAAAATAGAGAATATAAAAATTTATATTTTTCCTTTGGGAATGTGAATAATTTTTTTGATCATACCAAGAATAAACCTCTCATAAATTCTATTACTAGCATTTCTCTTAATTTCCCAGATCCATGGTTTAAAAAGAAACATCATAAAAGACGTGTAATTCAACCAAAATTTGTAAATTTTCTATCAAATTCAATGCAAAAAAGCTCCTTAATTTTTATTAAAACTGATGTAAAAGAGCTTTTTAAATATATGGAACTTACAATTTTAGAAAGTACAAAGTTTAAGAAATTAGATAATAAAGATTTTCTATTAAATGAGAGTTTTAATCCCAACAAAGTTCAAAGTAATAGAGAAAAATATGTATTATTGAATCAATTTGAAATCTATGAAAGTATTTATATCAAAATTTGATTCACAAATTATTAGACAATTTATTAATTTTCCCTCGTAATTCGGTTGTAATTTTTTTTGATAATGAATCTAATTCTTTTTTATTTTCCGCTTCCACTAATACACGTAAAACAGGCTCCGTTCCACTTGGGCGAATGTAAACTCTATAGTTATCATTTTTTATATTTGAAAAACTTTCTATACTTTCATTTATTGAGTCTTTAAATATATTATTTGTATTTTTAAAGTCAAAATTCAGAAAAATATTTGTAAGTTTTTGGGGGTATGGTAAAAAGCTGCTATTAAGCCAGGATTTTAAACTAACATTTTTTTTCTTACAGTATTTTGCAATTTGAAGTGCAGTTAATATACCATCTCCACAAAAGTTATTAATTTTTGAAAGTATGTGCCCTGATTGTTCTCCTCCTAATAAGGCCTTTTTTTCCTTTATTGCTTCAAATATGAACTTATCTCCAACTTCAGTTCTATATAAAATCCCTCCAAGATTTTTCCAAGTTTTTTCAAAACCTAAATTAGCCATTTTTGTTGAGATTATTGTGTTATTAGTAAGTAAATTTTCTTCCAAAAGTTCTCTCCCCCATAGAAAGAGTATATGATCTCCGTCGAGGATATTACCTTTTGAATCAACCCCAATGACTCTATCAGCATCCCCATCGAAGCTAAATCCCATATCAGCATCATTTTCTTTTATGGCTTTATTTATGGGATCTAAACATGTAGAACCACAATTTAAATTTATTTTTAAACCATTTTTTTCATTATTTATAACTTTGACATTAGCTCCCAGTTTCTTAAAAATACTTTCCGCACAAGTTGTTGCAGATCCATAACAAGTATCTAAAATTATTTTCATTCCTTTTAGATTTACATCTCCCATAGTATCGATAAGTCCTTGTGTATATATATTTAGAAGGTCTTTATTTTTGCTTATAGATTTATTTTTATTGATAAATAATTTATTATCATTTTCTTCCTTCATAATCAGTTCTATTCTATTTTCGAAATCTTTTTTAATTTTTTCTCCGTTATGATCGAAAATTTTAATCCCATTAAATTCAGGAAGATTGTGGCTTGCAGAAATCATAATTCCACTACTAAATTTTTCTTTTTTTATTAAAAATGGAATAGCTGGTGTTGGACAGATTCCTAAATATACAAATTCTTTCCCTGCATCCTTAATACCTCTTGATATAGCCTTAAAAAGAAATTCACCACTTGTTCTTGTGTCTCTTCCAACTAGTATTGGGTCATTAGTTTCAACAATAATTGCTAAGGCATAACCAACCTTATATGCCAGAGAATATGTTATTTCTTTATCGAATTTTCCCCTAATTCCATCAGTCCCAAAAATAGATTGCATATTTTAATTATAGTTAAGTAAGAAGTATAAGTATTTTGTATCTTTTACTTATACTATCAGTTGAATAAAAAGTAAAAAGATTAAAGTTCTCTTTATTTCATTTGTTCATATAAAATATAAAAATACTGACAACTAGATTATGCAATCTGGAAATAAAGAATCATTTTTAAATCTCTCTGGAAATTCCTTTATTTTATTATTTATAACTCTAATAATTTGTTCTATTCTCGCATTCAAAAATATAGTATTCAGACCTACCTTTCTTCTCAAGAATTTTGGAGAATTATCTGTTGATCCTGAAATAGCTTTCACAAACAATAGACCTACTTTTCTTGAATTTTATGCAGAATGGTGTGAAGTTTGCAAGGAAATGGCGCCTAAGATTGCTGATATAAAAAAAGAATATGAAAATGAAATTAATTTCGTTTTTTTAAATGTAGATAATCCTAAATGGGAAAAATACATAAGAAATTTTAACGTAAATGGAATACCTCAATTAAATCTTTTTGATGAAAAAGCTAATTTAGAAGTCACTTTTATTGGTAAACAGCAAGAAAAAAAAATAAAAGAAGCACTTGATAATTTACATCAAGATTTTCAAAGTAATTCTCAAATTGTTAATTCTGAATTCTCAATAATTAGAGAAAATAAAAAATATCAGTCTTATCCAAGAAGTCACGGATAAATTTATTTCCAATTCAATGCTTCAGATACTGAGGGAAAATATTTGATAAATACGGTCTTACAATCTTCAGCAATTTTCATATGTTCTTTTTGAGTCCCCTCCTTGGATCTTAATTGTATATAGTGAATCCAAGACCTACAGGAACCAGTCATGTAAATTCTTGTTGGGGTAGCTAATGGCATGATAAATCTAGCGCATTCTTTTGCGATGCCTGCATTTAGCATTTCTTCATATAAATTATTTGCCTCTTGAAAATGTTTTGCTATTTTTTTTGAAAATTTGCTTTTAAGTTCATCATTTATGTCATTTATACTATTCTGGCGATTCTTTTTATCTTGTCTTCTTAACTCTGGAATAGGAATATCATTTCCTAGTAAATTAGTTTCTGCATATCTTTGTGAAAATTCTTGAAAAGTAAATGATCTATGTCTAAGAATTTGAGCTGCTATACCTCTATTAGTTTCAATTTTTAATGTCATACATGATTGCTCAAACACTGACCAGTGCTCATGTTGAATGCAATATTTTAATAATCCCGCAAATTTATCATTAGCTTGATTAGAAGGATTTGAAACTCTGGCTATATATGCCATGGTTTTTTCTGCATCTGGAGTTAATGAAATCAGCTCTACTTTACACATTTTAAATTTTGGCTAAAGTGACTTGCTCTGGTTGATTTTGATATTTACCTTTCCTATCTTCATATGTTGTAGAGCAGGGATCACCCTCAAAAAACAATAGTTGACAAATGCCTTCATTTGCATAAATCCTACAATCTGCTCCCGAACTGTTGCTGAATTCTAATGTAAGATGTCCTTCCCATCCTGCCTCAGCAGGAGTTGTATTTACAATTATTCCAAGACGAGCATAAGTACTTTTACCAATACAAATCACAGTAATATTTTCTGGCACTTTCATTTTCTCTAAAGCAACTCCCAAGCCGTAAGAATGAGCAGGTAAAATAAAGTATTCTCCATCGTTGTCTTTGTGAAGAAGCGTTTTTTCTAAATTATCAGGATTAAACTTTTTTGGATTCATGACAGTTCCAGGGACATGCTTAAATATTAAAAACTCTTTAGAAGATAATCTTAAATCATAGCCATATGAGGAACATCCATAACTTAAAACTGCGTTTTTTTTCTGGTTAGGATCCAGATGTCTTACCAAGTTTGATTGGAAAGGATCTATCATCCCTTCAGAAGCTTTTTGGTTTATCCAGCGATCATTTTTTAGCATAATTTTTATGAGCGGAGTTCTGTAATTTGATCAGCCATTAATAGGAAATTTTTAGGAATGGATGTACCAGTAAGGATTACATCTCCTGATATAAATCTGTTTTCAAGTGTTGAAATCAAATCATCTTTACTAATAATGTTAATTTTCACAGCCTGAAAAATTTCATCTAAAATAATTTGATCATATTCTCCAGATAATAATTCTTTTTTGCAAAAATCCCAAACTTCCGTTATGGAATCATTAATAGATTTTTCGAGATTTATATTATTAGATATATCTTCTGGCTCGAATTGATCATAAGAATTTGATGGTCTTATCCAAGTTAAATTTCCGCAAAGCTTTTGGGCATTGCCAATACCTTGTTTTACTCCGCCCTTCATTAATTGTACTAAAAGTACTTTTCTTCCTAAAGCTGCATTTCTTAGTGAATCTCTGATAATAGATGAATAACTTCCTCTATAAGAAGATTGATAAATCTGAATTTGACCGTTTTGATTTCGCTCTTTAAATTCTGATCCTTTATAATTTTTACTTATATTTACAACCTGATTGTTACTTGTTGAATAACTTTTTAATGAGCTGGCTGACATTATTTAGATTTACTTTATCTACATAAAGTATAATTTGAATTTAATCACACTGCATATAGTGTAATTTTACTTAAGGTAGAAGTCTAGAAAAAAGAATTTAAGCAATTCTTTTTCAATAAAAAAATCATAAGAATCAGAAAATGTTACTGTTGATACAAGATATTTTTATCTGTCTCCTTAAATTTTTTAATAGTAAAGAGATTTATGTTGCCTGCTTCAAGAGGATTTAGCCGCTTAACTCCGCAACCATCGGGACAGAATACTATTAATACTGTTGGTGAAAGGTTTCCAATTAATAGGACTTTAATGGAAGTAATAAAAGGCCTTGAAGGTGCCAGTACAGAAATGGTAGAGAGATCAAAAACAATATTTTTCCCTGGAGATCCCGCTGAGCGAGTTTACTTAATAAGAAGAGGAGCTGTTAGATTATCAAGAGTTTACGAATCAGGAGAAGAAATTACTGTTGCCTTGTTAAGGGAAAATAGTCTCTTTGGGGTTTTATCTCTTTTGACAGGACATAGGTCAGATCGTTTTTATCATGCAATAGCTTTCACTAGAGTTGAAATGATCACAGCACCTGCGAATTCTGTTTTGCGAGCAATTGAAGCTGATGCATCTGTTGGCCTTTTACTATTGCAAGGACTTTCAAGTAGGATCCTACAGACAGAAACCATGATTGAAACTCTTACACATAGAGATATGTCATCTCGGTTGGTAAGTTTTTTGATGGTTTTGTGTCGAGATTTCGGCGTAGCAAGTGAAAAAGGTATTACTATAGATTTGAGACTTTCTCATCAAGCTATCGCAGAGGCAATAGGTTCAACGAGAGTAACAATTACAAGATTGTTGGGAGATTTGAAGGATTCAGGATTGCTTACCATTGAAAGGAAAAAGATTACAGTTTTTGATCCAATAGCACTTGCAAAAAGATTTAATTGATACTTAATCAATTAATTATCTATTATGTTAGTAATAAATAAATAAAAATATTTTGTCTGGTTGGCTTTTCATTATTTTTTTATTACTGCTTGGAGGTTTAATTTCAACATTAGGAGACTTATTAGGTTCCAAGATAGGTAAAGCTAGATTTAGCGTTTTAAAGTTAAGACCAAAAAAAACTGCTATTTTGATAACAATTTTGACTGGAAGCTTAATAAGCGCTTCATCATTGTTTCTAATGATATTAGTAAATAGGCAGCTGAGAGTAGGGCTTTTTAAATTAGGTGATTTAGAAAAAAAACTTCAAGAGAGTAAGCAAGTTTTGATACCTTTAAAAAAAGAAAGAACAAGACTAGAAGAGAAGATTAAAGATAAAGAGATCGAATTTAAACAACTAGAGAGGAATATAGTCGCATTAAGAAGTAGAAAATTTGTAATAAGAAGTGGGCAATCTTTAACCATCGCAGAGATTAATTCTTCTAGCAAAGAAGATATTAAATCTCAAATAGAAAAAATTATTATTAATGCTAATAAATATACTCACAAAATAGTCAAACCAAAAAGTAAAAATTTTAGAAATTTATTGTTAATAAGAAAAAATCATATCGAAGATATTCAAAATACCATTTTAAATGGTGGTAATTGGGTCATCAATATAAAATCAGTAAGAAATGTACTTATAGGGGAAAATTTTGTCTACGCTTTTCCTGAAATAACAAAAAATAAAATCATAGTTAGAAAAGGCGAAAAAATTACGAAAATTGATTTCAAAAAAGAAAATTTTAATAGAAAAGACGTTGGCGATAAGGTAAATTTTTTACTATCCTCTAGTTTGGCTGAAGTAAAGAGAAGAGGTTCTCTTACAAATGAGATAAAATTGCGAAGCGACTCTGTTAAAGAATTAAGAGATTTCTTGAATAAAAATGATAAAACAAATTTTGAATTAGAGGTTTTATCTATGAGTGATAGTAAGACTGCTCAACCGGTAATTATTGAATTAAATATAAATTATCAAAAATCTTAAATGTCTAAAGTTTTAGCTATTGATCCTGGTATTTCCAAATGTGGAGTAATAGTAGCTGACACTAAAGATAAAAAAGTATATGAAGCTCTTGTTATCAGAAGCCATATACTTCTCAAATTCGTGAAAAAAAAATTGCTTCACGAAAAAAATATTCAATTTCTTATTGGTAACGGGACTAGTAGCGAAAAATATATTAAGGATTTAAATCAGTTAGTACCTGATTTAATTATCGTGCAAGAAAAAAATTCAACTTTTAGAGCTAAGCAAAAATATTTTGAAATTTTTCCCTTACCAGGAATAAAAAGTTTTCTACCAAGAGAAATATTTATTTTGAATAAAAATCTAGATGCACTAGCGGCTTTAATTATTATGGAGGATTATTTCCAAATGAAATTTGATTTTAGTGAGGAAATTAATACTAAAACCTGGCTGAAATGATAAATTTATATTCATTTCCAGCCTCTAACTCGTAATCTTTTTTTAAAAGGAATCTTAATAATGAGTCTTCAATTAATGCTCTTCCTAAAGGAGGCTTAACAAATAATGTCCCTTTGCCAAATGACCATGTGAATTGCCACTTAAAATCGCTTGCTTCTACTATTCCTTTTAATTCTTTTTTAATGAAGCAATACTCTTTTACACTTACATAGGCGGTTGTCTCAGGTTTTGCTTTCATTTATTAATTTTTTTCTTTATGGAAAGAATTTAGTTCAGTAATAATAAAATCTTCATTGTTACTAGCTAATTTTTCTAGTGATTCAATTACGTGCCTATAGACTTTGTCTAAAATAAGACTTTCATTTGTTGATATATTTCCTAAGACATGAGAAATAGTGTTGAAGCTTTTGTTTTTTTCATTTCCTGGGGGAGACCCTATACCGATTTTTATTCTTTTCAGATTTTCAGTCTTTAACTTGTTAATTATATCTTTTAGGCCATTATGACCTCCAGAACTACCTTTTTTTCTAAATCTAATTTTTCCTAGAGGTAGATCGATATCATCAATTATTATAAAAAGTTGATTCAAATCTATTTTATACCAATCCACTATTGACTTAACAGCATCTCCACTATTATTCATGTAGGTGTTCGGCATAAATAATCTATAAATAGAATCATTTATTTTGAATTCTGTATACTTGCTTTTAAACTTATTTTTTGAAGTGAATTGTACATCATATTTTTCTGAAAAGTTTTCTAGTAACAAAAATCCAATATTATGACGATTGTTGTTATGTTCTTTCCCAGGATTGCCTAAACCAATTATAAATATCTCATTATTATTCATAATTTAAATTTTATCTCTAAATTTTTAAATTATAAATATGGAAACTACAAAAGGATTCTAGAATGTTTATCCTAATACAAAATCTTCAAGTTTTATTAATTAATATAATCGTAAAATTTTTTAAATTTTGAAGATAACTTAAATGATAAAAAGTATCAAATTATAAAAATTAATAAATATCTAGTTTCCATTCCAATCCACTGAGAAGCCTTGTAAAAGAAGAGACTGATTATAAATCTGTAATAGTATAACAAGGAAAACTAATAGAAGTAAACCTATAACAGTCATTACAGGAACGGCTCCCCATCCAGGAACAACTTTGCCTTGACCTGAGTTTCCAATAGCTTTCAGGAGAGATCCCAATGCAGTTTTTTGGCCCATAGTAATTTCTCTAAATCGAATATATTTCGTTATTGTATAAGAGTTAATACATAAATTGTTTACAAACTAACCAAAATTGATGCAAACTTTATCATCCGCCCCAGATCCAGCTGCTTCTATAGCAGTTACAATCCTAGCTTTGCTTTTGGCCTTAACAGGTTTTGGACTATGGACAGCATTCGGTCCTAAGGCTGCAACTCTTACTGATCCATGGGATGATCATGATGACTAACTATCCTTGTTTTTAGATTAAATGAACTTTGTAAAGTATTTCAAAATTTACTAAAAATACAAAAAGTAAACCTTTTATCATAAATTAAATATAAATTTAATAGGATGTAATCCTGTCAGCACACGAAATCCATGCTTGCCCTTAAAATTTCTGTTTACACTATTGTCTTTTTCTTTGTTGGAATATTTCTTTTTGGATTTTTAGCGAGCGATCCTACTAGAACTCCAAATAGAAAAGATTTAGAAAGTCCTCAAGATTAATTTTTAGTATTAAATCTGTTCATCATTTTGAATATAAAAAGTACTTTAAAATTTATAACTCTTTTTTATACATTAATAAATTCATTCCCACTAGCAAAAGCAGTTGAGATTTTTTCTGTAGATACTAAGAAAAGTTCCCAAATCACGAATAATCTTTCTAAGAAATGTTTTCATCGAAATATTATCCTCTCAGAAGAAAAATTATTTAATAAATATAAAGATAACTGTACAAGAGATTCAACAAGAGAGATTACCAAGACTGCTAAAAAAGATTCACCTTTTATTTTGGCAAATTTAAGCAATAGCAAAAAAGAGTTAGAGATCAAATCGGAAATACAATCTGAAGAAAATAATATTTTAAATGCAAAGGGAAATGTCCTTGTTTTATATAAAGGCAATAGCTTGAAAGCTGATAGTCTTATCTACGATAAAACAAATAAAATCATAACTGCTAATGGAAATGTTTCCTTGAATATTGGGGACCAAATATTCCAAATGGTTAGCCTAAAATATGATTTTAATAATGAAAGGGGCTATTTGTTAAATGTAAAAGGATTACTTAAGACAGATAATCTTATTGATGACTTATTTTCTAATTTTGAAAATTCTGATATTAAAAAAAATGAAATTTTAAAAGAGATCAACAAAGATAAAGTTAAGCATACTTCAAGTAATATTGATAATTGGATATTTTTTACTGATAAGCTCGAAGTTGATGGAAATAAATGGAAAAGTGTAAAAGCTATATTTACTAATGATTTACTTGAATTAAAGCAAGTCAAGATTGAAGTAAATTCGCTTGAAGCTGTTGCAGAAAAAGGAGAATTGAGATTTAAATCTTCAGTAAACTTTTTGATTTTAGATGAAAAAATAAACATACCTTTTTGGGTGGGGGATAGGACTTTGACTAAGGAAATTAGGTATGAAAATAGTTGGAACGTTGGATTTGACAATATTGATAGAGATGGATTGTATATTGGTAGAAAACTTAATTCAATAAATATATCTAATGATTTTACTCTTGATATAGAACCACAAATTTTACTTCAACGATCGCTTCAAGGTCATACAAAAAGTTTTGTAAATAAGGGAGATGCAATAAATGGAGATAAAGTTAAAAGAAATGCAACTTTAAAAGATTATTTTGCTCTCAATTCTCGAATTAAAGGGAAATTTAACAAATGGAATTTAGAAATAGATCAGCAAAATAATTCTTTAGATCCTGAAAAATTTTCAGATTCTATTAGATTAAAAACTAATTTAAATAAAGACATTACCTTCTTAAATTCAAAATGGAACAAAAGTTTTTACGGCATTTATAGAGATAGGGTTTGGAATGGCTCCTTAGGAGAAACTGAAATTTATGGAGGATATGGTTCTAAATTAGAAAAACAAAATTCTTGGGTAGTTAATGGAATTAGTAATAATGAGGTATTGTCTTTAGGTTTGGCAAATTTGAAAGGAGAGGCCTTAAATAGTAAAAATATGGTTAAAACCACAAAAGGTAATTTCTTTTATTCGTTAGATCGAAAAATACCAGTAAATGTTGTTGAGCCTTCAAATTTATTTGTTGATAGATCATATAATTATATTCCTGAGCCAATCACGAAAGGACTTAATCTTAATACTAAATTGGAATTATTATATTCTTTTTATGGTAGTGGAAATAATCAACAATACTTGGGCATAGGCGCTGGTCCAGAGTATGTTTTTGGTGATTTCAAAAAAAAATCATTTGACTATACGAAGATTAGTATATTACCTTTTTACAAATTAAAAAGTGGAGATAGCTTGTTTAAGTTTGATCAGATTTCTGATAAGTTTACTTTAGGAATTGCTTATGACCAACAGTTGTTTGGACCTCTTATTATAAAAAATTCTGCAACTCTAAAAGTATCTCGAGCAAAAGATTATGCTGAATTCATAAATTCAAAAATCTCATTAAATTGGAAAAAAAGATCTTATGAATTTGGAATCTTTTATCAACCTCATAATGAAACAGGAGGGTTTTCTTTTAGTTTATTTGGTTTCAAATAAAAATTAGAAATTAGAATTAAATTTTATATAAGGTAAATCATTCATTTTATTTTCAATTAAATCATTATTATCTATCAATATTGATGTGGTATCCCATTCGCCCGATAAAAACATCTTTTTTGTAGTTTCTTTTATTCCAAGATTAAATTTTAAATCTGTGGATGATGCAATACATTTTAAAAAATTAATCTCAAAAAATAATTCTTTATTATCGATATATTGTTGAATGCTTTTTATTAATGACTTAGAAAGCGTAAAACATGGAATACCAATTGCAATACAGTTACTATAAAATATATCTGCGAAACTTTCGCCGATAATTGCTTTTATTCCCCACCTCATCAATGCTTGGGGAGCATGTTCTCTGCTTGAACCACATCCAAAATTACTGTTAACAATAAGTATCGAGGCTCCTTTATTCGCCTTTAAATCAAAGGGATGCCTCCCTTTAAGAGCTTTACGATCATCATCAAAAACAGATTTCCCTAAAGAATTAAAATCAACACATTTTAAAAAACGAGCTGGTATTATCCTATCTGTATCAATATCATCTCCAACTAATGAGATACATTTCCCTTTTAAGTGAGAAAATCTTCCTTTAGGAGGCTTGAATACACCGTTCATTTGTTTAGAAAATCCCTAACATCACTTACTTTTCCATTTATGGCTGCAGCAGCAACCATCGCAGGACTCATCAAGAGTGTTCTGCCGGTTGGAGATCCTTGTCTACCTTTAAAATTTCTATTGCTTGAACTCGCACTTACTTGATCACCTATTAATTTGTCTGAATTCATTGCTAAACACATTGAGCATCCTGGCTCTCTCCACTGAAAACCTGCATTAATAAATACCTTATCAAGGCCTTCCTCTTTTGCTTCTTTTGCTACGCTCTCTGATCCTGGCACCACAAACGCTTTAATATTTTTTGCTATTTTATAATTCTCTAATACTTGAGCGGCAACTCTGAGATCACTGATTCTTCCATTTGTGCAACTACCTATAAAACAAACGTCGATAGGTGTATCTTTTATTAATTGGCCAGGTTTGAAACCCATATATTCATAAGCTTCCCCTGCTATAAACTGATCGTTTGGATCTATTTCTTTTAAAGAAGGGATTTTTTGACTAATTCCTATACTTTGACCTGGAGTAATTCCCCATGTAACAGTAGGTTCAACTTTAGAAGCATCTATTTTTACAACATCGTCAAAAATAGAATTTTCATTGCTCCGTAATGATTCCCACCACTTAATAGCCTCGTTCCAATTTTTATGTTTAGGCGAGCACAATTTATTTTGAATGTAGTTATAAGTTTTTTCATCAGGATTTATATAACCGCACCTTGCACCACCTTCAATAGACATATTGCATATAGTCATCCTCTCTTCCATTGATAGTGCACTTATGGCTGGGCCAGCAAATTCATAGGCATACCCAACTCCAGCTTTTACTCCCAGAAGATTAATTATATGTAGTACCAAATCTTTAGCATAGATTCCATTAGATAATTTATTTTCACACCAAATTTGCCTAACTTTAAGTTTATTCATAGCAATCGTTTGACTAGCAAGTACATCTCTTACTTGACTAGTACCAATGCCAAAAGCAATTGATCCAAAGGCTCCGTGTGTTGATGTGTGAGAATCTCCACAAGCTATTGTCATTCCTGGCTGCGTTAGTCCAAGTTCTGGAGCTACTACATGTACAATTCCTTGTTTGCCACTACCAATATTAAAAAGTTTAATTTTATGTTTCGAACAATTCTTTTCAAGAGTATCAATCATTTGTTCTGCCAGATTGTCTTTAAATGGCCTGCTTTGATTATCTGTTGGCACGATATGATCAACTGTTGCAACAGTTCTATTTGGGAACTTCACTTTTAAATTTTTATCTCTTAAAGCTCCGAATGCTTGTGGACTAGTAACTTCATGAATGAGGTGAAGACCGATGAGGATTTGATCCGAGCCGCCAGGAAGATTTGCAACTTTGTGTAATTCCCAGACTTTATCAAATAAGGTATTTTGACTCAATTTGAAAAAAGTTAATTACTATTAGATAATAAGATCAATCTAAGACTGTTTAAACACACATTTACACTTAGTCTTTGAATTTCAATTCTATTTCTTGTTGAACTAAATATTTTTTTGATATTAGTTATGTGATCGTTTGGTCCAGCAATTGAAATATAAACCAGTCCAACAGGCTTATCTTTACTTCCTCCATTAGGACCTGCAATTCCACTAATTGCGATTGACCAATCAGTATTTAGTTTTTCTCTTGCATTAATAGCCATATTTTCAGCGATCTTTTCAGATACAGCACCATATTTTTTTATCAGATGTTCTGGAATATTTAATAATGATTGTTTGAGTTCATTACTATAAGAAATAATACTACCTTTAAAAACTTTAGAAGAACCTGATACTTTTGTAATAGTGGAAGATAGTAGACCGCCTGTACAGGATTCTGCGAAACCAAAAGATTCTTTTCTTTTAATTAATTCTTTAATTAATATGCTTGATAGATTATCATCATCTTCCCCAAAAATATACTTTGAAAACTCTTTTTGCAATTCATCTTTAATTGGCTTGATTAAATTTTTTGCTTCAAACTCGTTTTTAGCTCTTGCAGTTATTCTAAGCTTAACCTCTCCTAAATTTGCGTATGGAGCAATAGTAGGGTTCTTAAGCTTCAAAAGATTATAGATTTTTTCTGAAACTGTAGATTCTCCTATTCCAGAAAATTTAAGAGTATTTGAGAAAAATATATAACCATCTGAAAAATTCTTTTGAATATAATCAACGGCTGTTTCTTTCCACATGGCTTTCATTTCGCTTGGTACTCCTGGAAAAGTTAAAATGGTAAATCCCTTTTTTGGTTCCCATATCATTCCAGGAGCAGTACCTCTAGGATTATTAATTATTTGAGCATCTTTTGGAAAAAAACATTGTTTTTTTAAACTAGAAGTTTCGAGAATAGAGCTTGAATCTGACAGCTTTTTTTTTATTTCGGCCCATAAATATTTTCTTTCAAAAAGTGGCGTATTAAAAGATTTAGCGATTGCCTCAGTAGTTAAGTCATCTGGAGTAGGGCCTAGTCCTCCAGTAGTAATTAAAAGACTACTTCTTAAAGATATTTCCTTAATTACTTTACTGATTCTGTTGGAATTATCTCCAATAGTTGACTGCCTGAAATGATTTACTCCCAATGATGATAATTCTTCAGAAATCCACTGAGCATTTGTATTAACTATATTTCCTAGAAGTAATTCGGTCCCTATAGAGAGGATTTCAACCTCTTTATTACAGGGTTCATTTAATCGATGGTTCAAGTTTACCTTCATAAAGAGGGAAACGATTGCATAATGTTAATACTCTTTCCTTACATTTCTTTTCTATCAATAAATCATCAGGATTAAGTAATCTATCGGCGATAATTTCTCCAACTTCAATAAATGCTTGATCGTCAAAACCTCTTGTGGTTAATGCTGCAGTTCCTAATCTTAAACCACTTGTAACAAAGGGAGATTCAGGATCAAAAGGGACAGTGTTTTTATTCGCTGTAATATTTACTTCACTTACAAGCAAGTCAGCTACTTTACCTGTCATATTAATACTTCTTAAATCAAGTAAAACAATATGATTATCAGTTCCTCCACTGACGATATCTATTCCTCTTTTTATTAATGATGAAGAAAGAACTTTTGCATTATTTATAACTTGTTTTGAGTAATTAATAAAGTTGGGCTGTAAAGCCTCTCCAAATGCAACTGCTTTAGCTGCAATAATATGCTCTAAGGGCCCGCCTTGAGTTCCAGGGAATACAGATTTATCAAATTTCTTTCCAAATTCTTTATCTTTACACAATATCAATCCCCCTCTTGGACCCCTTAATGTTTTATGAGTTGTTGTGGTTACAACATCACAATATGGTATTGGATTAGGATGCAATTTACTTGCTACCAGCCCGGCTATATGAGCGATATCAGCCATTAGAAAAGCCCCGACTTCCTCAGCAATTCTTCTGAATGATTCAAAATCAATAGTTCTCGGATAAGCAGAATATCCACAAATAATTAGTTTTGGTTTTGTAGCTAAAGCAATATCTCTTATTACATTAAAATTTAATCTATTAGTTTCTTTATCAACCCCATAGTGCACAGCATTAAACCATTTCCCACTCAAATTGACTGGAGATCCATGAGTTAAATGTCCTCCATGAGATAAATCCATTCCTAAAATAGTGTCACCTGGATTAAGTAAACTTAGAAAAACAGCTGCATTAGCTTGTGCGCCGCTATGAGGCTGAACATTTGCCCAATCTGCATCAAAAAGTTTTTTAGCTCTCTCGATAGCTAATTCTTCAATATCATCAACAAATTCGCATCCGCCATAATATCTTTTTTGAGGAAGACCTTCAGCATATTTATTTGTAAGAACTGAACCTTGAGCTTGCATCACTGCCATCGATGCAAAATTTTCACTAGCAATTAATTCAAGATGAGTTTCTTGTCTATTTTTTTCTGAATTTATCAAGTTGTATATTTTCTGATCACTTTTTTTTAGATCTTTAAGTATATTCATTAAAAATGTTTAATATTTTAATTTAAATATAAACGATTTTTTAGAGAAAAATATAAAAAAAATATTTCATAATTTTTTTACGCGCCTGGAGAGATTCGAACTCCCGACACCCTGATCCGTAGTCAGGTGCTCTAATCCACTGAGCTACAGGCGCATATTTATGTAATATCTCTGGTTCTGGGTCTCTTAGTCAACTAGATTTCAGCTAAACTATCTAATATTAACAATCTAAATTACATAATTATGCCCATAAAATGGTATGGAAATGGCGATTCAGAGGATCCCACTTATAAACATTTCTCTCGTATAGTAAATTTTGTCATTCATTGCATGGTGTTTACTGCCATTGTGAGTGGAACTTGGCTTTTTAAAGAGATTAACCATGAATTAGTTTTTTTTAATAATTTTGTAGTTATGTGGGCACTTGTTCTCTCATCACATTTAACTTTTGTAATTATAAGAAAACCTAAGGATTATGAGAAACAATCTACCTAAACTTTAATTATGGATACTCAGATTCAAATAAGTGATTTAGAAAATATTATTTCGGATAAAATTTTTATAAAAATTGAAAAATGGAATCTTTATCTTGGAGATGCTGGTTTAGCAAGGAGTCTTGCCATTGAATGTATTAGTAATTTTAATAAAGGTAGCCATGAGGCAGCAAAATTAAGCTTACATAAAATTAATGTCAAAATTGGAGATGGGGAACAAACGATTCCCTTATCTAAATTGGTTACTTCATCACAAATATCTGATCTTGCAGAAATTCTTGATTGTTTATAAAAAAATTTTAATTTCTTCTCAAATTAACATTGAATTTATTCACTCTAAATAATTTTGTTATCAGATAATAAATTATAGAAAATATTAAAAAACCTACAATTAAGACTACTAAACTAAATATGTTTGAGTTTAATTCGTCAAGATCTTTGATAAATGCATAGCAAATCATGCTTGAAATCAGGCATGCAAATGAAATAAGAACAATTTTTTTTAATAAAATTGTAATAGGTAAATTGACTTTGTAATTCTTTAAATTTGCAGAAAGGAAAATACAAATAAGTAAGTTTACTATTACTGAAGATATTATTATCCCAATAACACCAAAACTAAAAGGTAATAAGTTTCCAAAATTTTTTAGCGGAGCTCCAAGTAAAAACCAGTCAAAAAAAACATTAAGTATTATTCCAACTAGTGATAATTGAAAAGGTAAATTAGGCTTCTCAATTGAGTAGTAAGTTCTAATTAATAAATCCCTACAAAGATAGAAAGGAATTCCCATTGCATAGGCAATTAAAATATTTTTTACTAAAAAAACAGCCTCGAAATCAAAGGCTCCTCTTTGAAAAACCAACTGTACTATTTGATTATGAAATGAAATAAAAAAACCAGTTAAATAAAATGTTGTTAAAAAACATTTTTCTATCCCTGAAGTTAAACTTTGTTCTAAATTTCTACTTTCTTCATTACGTTTGAATTTTGAGAACTTTGGGAGCAGAGGCAAAATCAAAGCGTTTGATAATACCCCAAGTGGGCCCTGGATAAGAAAATTTCCGTAAGCTAATCCTGAAGCTGCGCCTTGAAAGCTTGAGACAAATAACATATCAATAAAAACATTTATTTGCCCTAAACCTGATGAAATAGATGCAGGAGCAATTAATTTGAATATTCTTTTCTCTTCATTACTAAAAGAATATCCAATGGATTTAAAACTTAATAAGCCGATCTTATGGATTTCCCAGAATTGAATAGCAAATTGTACACAAGTGCCTGTTAAGGTGGCTGTGGCAAGTAATCCTGTATAAAAAAAATAATTGGAAGTTGAATTTGGATAATTTAAAATCCAACTTATTGAAATGAATAAAATTATTATTAAACTAGTAAAAGCAGGACTTAAACTCGATATAAAAAATTTATTTCGCGAATTGAGAGCTCCAAAACTTAACCCTATAAAAGCTGATAAAGGGATGCATGGAGTTAAAATTTTTAATTGGTAAGTTGCAACAGATTTAGATTCGGGACTTAAATTTAAACCTATCAAATCTATTAGAAAGCTAGAATTAAAATATACTAATATCCCTAATAAAAAAAATAAAAGGGTTAATTTGATACTTACTTTTGTTAGGACAATCCTACTATCATTTTTATTGAGAGGAGTTATGACCGCAACAACAGCATTATGTAATGGGCCATTAATACCTCCAATAATTACAAGTAAAAAGCCTGGAATAATGTAGGCGTAATTGAATGCATCGTATGTTATTCCTATTCCAAAAGCTGCAGCAATAAATATTTGTCTTAAAAAACCTGCTACTTTACTGAGAGATGTAGCAAACGAAATTGAAACTACATTGTTTTTGAAATATGAATTCATGAGATATTAATTAAAACTTTTTTCCAAGAAGACTATGTAAGATTCAATTATATTTTATTTTTAATGTAAAACATATTTATGAAAGATCGGATAATTGAATTTGAACCATTAGTTGAAGGAGTCTTAATTAAAAGATACAAAAGATTTCTTGTAGATATCAAGATAGATAGTGGAGAAATAATAACTGCTCATTGTGCAAATACAGGTCCAATGAAGGGCCTTTTAAAAAAAGGAGCTAAAGTTCGAATTAGCTTTTCTTCCTCGGCTAAAAGAAAGCTACCTTGGACTTGGGAACAGGTAAAAGTTTTAGGAAATAACCATAAAGAAGTTTGGGTGGGGATTAATACTTTATTTGCGAATAAATTAATTAAAAAAGTTATTGAACAAAATTTACTCAATGATAAGCTCGGGGACATAGCAAAAATAAAGTCTGAAGTTCCTTATGGGAAAGATAAAAAAAGTAGAATTGATTTTCTTTTAACCCCAAAATCTTCAAATCCTGATAATCGTAACATTTATGTTGAGGTTAAAAATACTACTTGGACGAAAAATAGTGTAGCTCTTTTCCCTGATACAGAGACGAAAAGAGGACAAAAACATTTAGTAGAATTGAAAGGATTAATTCCTGAAAGTAAAAGTGTTTTAGTGCCTTGTATCACCAGAGAAGATGTAGAGTATTTTGCTCCTGGTGATGAATCAGATCCTTTGTACGGAAAGCTTTTTAGAGAATCAACTATTGAAGGGATGCTGGTAATTCCATGCTGCTTTGAGTTCCATTTAGATCATGTAAATTGGAAAGGATTTAGACCTTTTAAATTACATTACAATAGTTGATAATTTCGATTCGATTTAAAAAAATTCCCTAATTTAACAAAGATTTTTTAATGTGCAACTATTAAATTGGTATAAACGACTACTAGACATACATTAGTTTTCTGAGCAAAATTATATATGAAAGGAAACA
This sequence comes from Prochlorococcus sp. AG-347-J22, assembly GCA_003279005.1. Classification (GTDB taxonomy): domain Bacteria; phylum Cyanobacteriota; class Cyanobacteriia; order PCC-6307; family Cyanobiaceae; genus Prochlorococcus_A. The sequence continues at coordinate 22,268 of QCBY01000016.1, forward strand.
GGACACCCTGTTTTTTTGCAGACTAATTTTTTATTTATGACCACTGCTTTGCAAACGCCTCAAAGGCGCTCTAGGTCCAAACTTCAAGATGCAAGTCTTGTCAATGGACCTATGCTCCTTTTGAGGAGTATTCGTGGATTCAGTTCAAACCGCTCAATGTTGTGGCTTGCGACTGTTCCTCTGGCTTTGTTTGGTTTAGGTATTTTTAATCTCTCAGCTCACGCAGCTGATTTACCTGAGTTGAATGCAGCTTTTCTTGCTAACAATTTATGGCTTTTGATCGCTACAATTTTAGTGATCTTCATGAACGCAGGTTTCGCTATGGTTGAAGCTGGTATGTGTCGGTCTAAAAACGCCGTCAACATCCTTGCTAAGAACCTTTTCGTATTTGCTCTAGCTGTTACCTCTTATTGGTTTATCGGCTACTCATTAATGTACGGAGGAAGCGTTGCTGACGGATGGCTATATTTTGGAGGCCTATTTTTTGATCCTACAGTTACCGCTGATATGGTTACTGATGCAGGATTAGTACCAACAGTTGATTTCTTATTCCAGTCCGCTTTCGCAGGTACTGCAGCTACTATCGTTTCAGGTCTCGTTGCTGAAAGGGTTAAATTTGGTGAATTTGTTGTTTTTGCTATTGTCTTAACAGCATTCATTTATCCAATTGCTGGTAGTTGGAAATGGAATGGAGGTTGGCTAGATTCTCTTGGTTTTGTTGACTTTGCAGGTTCTTCAATTGTTCACTCGGTTGGAGCATGGGCAGGTTTAGTTGGAGCTATGCTTCTTGGGCCAAGAATCGGTAAATACTCCGATGGAAAACCACAGGCTATGCCTGGACACAATATGGCTATTGCTACTTTAGGTGCTTTGGTTCTATGGATTGGTTGGTATGGATTTAATCCTGGTTCTCAACTTGCTATGGATCAATGGGTACCATATGTTGCTGTAACAACTACTCTTGCAGCTGCAGCTGGTGCTATTGGAGCGACTATTGTTTCTACTTTAACTTCAGGAAAGCCTGATCTTACAATGATCATTAATGGTATTCTTGCAGGTTTGGTAAGTATTACTGCAGGTTGTGGCGATATGACTCTTGCTGGAGCATGGTTCGCTGGACTTGTTGGTGGAATTATCGTTGTATTTTCTGTTGCAGCACTAGATGCAGCTGAAATTGACGATCCCGTTGGTGCATTCTCTGTTCACGGAGTTTGTGGTGTATGGGGTACTCTAGTTATTGGTCTTTGGGGAACAGCAGTTCAAGGTGATGGAGCAGGTATGGGATTGTTCAATGGTGGTGGTATTACTCTACTTCTTGTACAAGCTCTTGGCGCAGCCGCTTATGCTATCTGGACACTTGTAACTTGTTGGATCGCTTGGTCTGTAATCGGAGGATTATTCGGAGGAATTCGTGTATCTGAAGAAGAAGAGACTCAAGGTTTAGATATTGGAGAGCATGGAATGGAAGCATATCCAGACTTTGCATCTGCTAAATAAACTAAAGTAAAATAAATTTTAGAAACTTGACTTTTGTCAGGTTTCTTTTTTTTTCGCAAAAAATTAATTTTAATGATGTAGTATTTATATTATGGATACACAAGCGTTAAAACACGCAATACAACATTCGGGAAGATATAACCGAAAAGGTTTTGAATCGCCTACTCAACGTGCTAAGGCTTTAGGCGAATCATATCAAAGTGATTTAATAGCATCAATTAGAGAAAATGATTTTACCTTTGAAGAAGGTAGATTAAAAATAAAACTAGCTAAATCCTTCGGTTTTTGTTGGGGAGTTGAGAGAGCAGTTGCAATGGCATATGAAACAAGAAGACATTATCCAAATGAGGATATTTGGATGACAAATGAAATTATTCATAATCCATCAGTTAATAATCATCTCAGTAGAATGAATGTAAAAATAATTTCTACTAGAAATGGGATAAAGGACTTTTCCTCAGTCTCTTGTGGCGATGTTGTAATTTTACCTGCTTTTGGAGCAACAGTTCAAGAGATGCAATTACTTCATGAAAAAAAATGTCAGATAATTGATACCACTTGTCCTTGGGTTTCTAAAGTTTGGCATACTGTTGAAAAGCATAAAAAGCATATTTTTACCTCTATTATTCACGGTAAATATAAACATGAAGAAACTCTTGCCACTAGATCATTTGCAGGAGATTACTTAGTAGTTTTCGATTTGGCCGAGGCTGAATATGTAGCCAATTACATACAAGGGCATGGTGATAAAAATAAATTCATGAATAAGTTTGCAAAAGCTTGTTCAGATGGTTTTGATCCAGATATTCATCTTGAGAGAATTGGAGTTGCTAATCAAACAACAATGCTCAAAAGTGAAACTGAGGCAATTGGGAAGTTTCTTGAAAAAACTATGTTAAAAAAATATGGGCCAGCAAATATTAATAATCATTTTTTAGCTTTTAATACTATTTGTGATGCCACAGAAGAAAGGCAAGATGCTATGTTTTCTTTAGTCAACGAGGACTTGGATATTCTCGTGGTCATTGGAGGTTTTAACTCTTCAAATACAACTCATTTACAAGAAATTGCAGTAACTAATAATATCGAATCTTTTCATATTGATATTTCAGATAGAATTTCAGTTGAGAATAATTCTATTTGTCATAAACCTCTAGAGTCTGATTTGGTTTTAAAAAAGAATTTTATTCCTCACGGTAAAATTAAGGTAGGTATCACATCCGGAGCTTCCACTCCTGATAAGATTGTTGCTGACGTTATTGAAAAATTAATTGCTATTACTAAATAAATATTAATTTTTTTGCCTAATTTATAACTTTATCAAGTTTATATTTCCTAATTATTAACGTTATTATTTAGAATAATTAAAAACCTTTGAAGTATGGAAGACACAACACAATCTAATCAAGATCAAACGGCTAAAATGAATTCTTCAAAGGCTCCTCAAAAAGTCGAGGTTGTCGTAGCTAATCCTTCATCTAATTCAGAAGTAAATATTCTAGGAGAATTATCAATTTTTATTTTGAGGATTGGTTTCAGTCTATTGATGATTCATCACGGTTTAGAAAAACTTCAAGATCCGCAAGGATTTGCAGAATTTGTAGTAGGAAAATATTTTCCTTTTTTGCCTGGCGATCCAGTAATTTGGACCTTTGGAGCTGCTATTACTCAATTAGTTTGTCCATTAGGATTGGCTTTAGGTGTATTTGCAAGACTTTGCTCACTTGGTCTCTTATCTACAATGGCATTTGCTGTTTATTTTCATATGTTAGATACCGGTTTAGAAGGATTCCCATTGGCAGTAGTAGATGGTCATAATTATGCTTTTGAGCTTTCTTTTATATATGGAGCCATATCTCTATATTTTTTATGTGCAGGTCCTGGAAGATTAGCTTTGCTTCGTAAGACTAATAAAATAACTTATTATCCAAAGACAAATTAACTTAATGTAAGAAATGTCTCTTTTGGGTGAATATCATAGAAATTCCCTTTGAATTACATATTTTAATACTATCTTCATCCCTTATACTTCCTCCTGGCTGAACAATAGACTTTATTCCATACTGATCTGCGAGTTGAACTGTATCTGCGAATGGGAAAAATCCATCGCTCGCTAAAACCCCTCCGAAATCTAAATTTTTGGCAGCTTCTAAAGCTATTTTTGAAGCGCCAACTCTATTCATTTGTCCTGCCCCGATGCCAAGAGTTTTTTGATCTTTTGCAATTACAATTGCATTTGATTTAACATGTTTACAAATTTTCCAGGCAAATTTTAAATCTTTATATTCCTGAGCATTTGGAGTATTTTTAGTTACTGAAATCCAACTTTCAGTTTTTTCTTCACTTTTATCAGTTTCTTGAACGAGTAATCCTCCCATTATTGATTTAGTAGAAGTTTGGCTCTTTTTTGGAATTTGATCTTTTGAAAACTTCAAAATTCTTAAATTCTTTTTGATTTTTAAAATTTCTAGAGCCTCTGCATCAAAAGATGGAGCAACAACACATTCTAAGAAAATATCTTTGAGATTGGTTGCAGTTTTACTATCCACATTTGAATTAAAAGCAACTATTCCTCCAAATGCACTAACTGAGTCACATGCCAAAGCATTCAAAAAGGCTTCAGAGGCTGAATTACCTATGGCGGCACCACAAGGATTATTGTGTTTTAAAATGACAGATGCAAACGTGTCTGTTTTAAGTTCATCTTTTTCTTCATAGCCAAATTCTAAAACTGTTGAAAGTGCCGACTCAAGATCTAATAGATTGTTATAACTTAATTCTTTCCCTTGTAACTGTTTTGCTGAGTTCCATCCACTATTATTTAAACCATACCAAAAAGCTTTTTGATGAGGATTCTCCCCATATCTAAGGGTTTTGATTAGTGGATAAGATTCAATATATTTGAAAGATTGTAAACCTCTTTCTTTTCTTATCCAATTAGATATTGCAGTGTCATAGTCAGCTGTATGTTGAAAAGCTTCAAATGCTAATTTTGCCTTATATGATTCTTTCAACTCCCCTTTTTTGCGTTCTTCAAGAAATTTTTGATATTGACTAGGATCGACTAAAACGGAAACGTCTTTATGATTTTTAGCCGCAGAACGAATCATTGATGGTCCTCCGATATCAATATTTTCAATAGCATCTTCCCATTTAGATCGCTTTTCAACAGTTTTCTTAAAAGGATATAAATTGACAACTACTAATTCAATTAGATCAAGATCGTAAGCTTCTATATCTTTTTTATGCTCCTCATCTGTTCTTTTAGCTAATATTCCCCCGTGGATTTTTGGATGTAAAGTTTTAACTCTTCCTCCAAGTATTTCTGGAGAATTAGTAAAATCTGCGACTTTAATAACTGGAATGTTTGCCTCCATTAGGTGTTTAGCAGTGCCTCCACTTGATAAAATTTTATAATTAAATTTATCTACCAATTCAGTACAAAATGGGATTATATTTTTTTTATCAGAGACACTTACCAGGGCTAATGGTGACATTATTAA
>QCBY01000017.1 GCA_003279005.1 Prochlorococcus sp. AG-347-J22
CCAATATTTATAGATATGTCTGCAATATTAAATATTGGAAATTCTATAATGTTTAAATTTATGAAGTCGATAACATAACCTTTTATTATCCTATCAATTCCATTACCCAAAGTACCACCAAGTATAAAGCTATAGCACAATAAATCAATATTACTTGTATCTTTTTTATTTAAAATTAAATAAATAAGAAAAATTGTAATTGTTATACTTATTAAAGATAAAAATATTCTACTTCCACTAAATAAGTTAAATGCTGCTCCGTAATTTTTCACAAAGTCAATACTAAAAATTTTGAAGTCTTTATTTATTAATTGTTTAATATTCGAACTTATTAAAGATTTTGATAATTGATCAGTTACAACAATTATCGAAGATAATAAAATAAAATAAAATCTATCGTATTTAATTTTTAACATTATTTTTTGTAACTATAGGTATTTTTAATAAATTTAATTAATAACACTATCGGCGTAAATATTATTATATGATAACCAAATTTTCCTAATGAATATTTTGAAATATTATAAAATAAAATATCTGGTTGATTGAAAATTAATATTTGAATGAAGTTATAAATAATACCTAAAATATGCATACTCAATATTCCTAAAATTCCATATTTGAGTAAGTCATAATAATTAATTTTACGATTTAATTTATTTAATTTATCAATAATATTTATTAGAGGAAATATTCCCAATAAGTAACCAAAATTTGGTGTTAATAAATAACCTATAGAACCTCCGTCGTGAAATACAGGTAATAAAAATAAACCTATTAATAGATAGATACTAAATGCAATTAATACTACCTTACGCTTAAAAATTAACGTAATTAAAACAATAGTTGGTATTTGCCAAGAAATAGGTAATTCAAAAGTCTGAATAGACTTATTTGTAAAAGGTATAGATATAACAACAGGTACAAAAGTTGAAATTATAATTATTTGCAAGCTTATAATTATCTTAAGTATTTTATTTAAATCGAACATAGACTAATTCAGTTTTATAAACTTCTCAGAGCAACAATTGGATCTAATCTTGAGGCTCTTTTTGCTGGTAATACTCCAAAGATAAGTCCTATTGAACCTGAAATTATCATTGTGGATAAAGTTGTGGTTAATCCAACAGATGCTGGTAATGGAGTTATTACGCCTAAAAGAAATACACCTGTAAGTCCAGTTGTGGTTCCAACTAATCCTCCGATAGTTGATAAAATTAATGCTTCAAACAAAAATTGAATAAGAATATCAGATTGTTTAGCACCTATTGCTTTTCTTAGTCCAATTTCCTCTGTTCTTTCGCTAACAGAAACAAGCATTATATTCATTATTCCAATACCTCCAACAATAAGAGATACTGCACCTATTCCTGCCAATAAGAATGTAAGCCCACTAGTGATATTAGTAACTATATTTAAGGCATCTTCTTGAGATCTCACTGCAAAATCATCATCTCTAGTAATGTTATGCCTTTGACGTAATAAATTTGTAATTTGGAACTTCGCAGCATTAGTTTTGTTTTTATTGATTGCTTCTACACTTATAAAACTTAAACTGACTCCATAAGTAGGGTCTTTTCCACTTACTCTATTGACCATTGTTGTAAGAGGTATATATGCATTTTTATCTTGATTACTGCCAAAAACTGCCCCTTTGGGTTTTAGCAATCCAATTATTTCATAGTTATGATCTTTGATTCTAATCTTTTCACCAATTACTTTTTTACCTTTAAAAAATTCTTCTTTAAGATCAGGTCCAATCACAACAAAGCTTCTGGCTGAATTAACATCGCTTTCAGAGATAAATCTACCTTCATCTACTTCAAAACTTCTTACTTTTAGAAATTCTGGTGTAACTCCAGCGATTGAAATATTTAAACTTTTTGAATTTGACTGAACAATTTCATTCGCAGAGATTTGTGGGGCAACTTTTTTAACACTAGGTACTTGATTATTAATTGCAATTGCATCCTCTAAAACAAGGTTTTTTGGAAACGATATTCCTCTTCTTCTTGTATCGTTATTTCCAGGAACTATAAATAATACATTCGCTCCTAAATTACTTAATTGATTTTTTGCAAGAGTTTGTGCCCCTCTTCCAAGTCCAACAAGTGTTATTACTGACGCATTTCCTATAACTATACCAAGCATAGTGAGAGAACTTCTTAATTTATTTGACACTAAAGTTTTACCGGCCATTTTAAAGGCTTCTTTCAGTGATATATTTCTAGACATATTTATATTTATCTATCGTATTTTCATCATTTTCTATTTGTCCCATATAAATAACTCCTTCATTTAACTGTAGTGATATTAAATCACCATTTTTAACAAGATCATCTATTGAATTTAAACTACATATTGTAGAAATTTTACAATTATTTTTTTTAAATACCTTATAGCAATTATCCACATTTTCGTCAGTAACAATTCCAGTAATAGCTTTTGAGAAAGGTAAATCCATTAAAAGTTTTTTTGGTACAAATAAAATTTCACCTGGAGATATTAATGATAAATCTATATTAGTTTTTATATTTCTTGCTTTACCTGTAACACCTGTCTCACCTATTGAAATTCCGCGAGTCACAACTTTTCTTACCAGGCCAACTTTTATTAGGTCAGTGGAACCACTTATTCCTGTCAAAGTCCCAGCAGTTTGAACTACCAAGTCACCCTGCTTAAGAATCCCCATTTCTTGTGCTATTTGCATTGCAATACTAAATGTTCTAGCAGTTCTATCATCATTTTTAACTAATAATGGAGTCACTCCCCATACAAGTTGTAATCTTCTAGCCACACTTTTCTCTGTTGTAGTAGCAAGAATTGGGGTAGGTGGTCTGAATTTGCTTACATTACGAGCTGTGGAACCAGATTTAGTTAATGGGATTATCGCACCAGCGTCAAGTTGCCTTGCAATATTGCTTACGGCAGCACTTATTGCGTTAGGAATAGTACTAGGAAGATGACTTTCAATTGATTTTAGTGGATAATCTCTTTCGATTCTTCTAGCAATTGTTGCCATTGTTTCTACGGCCTCTACAGGATAGTCACCTACTGCTGTTTCGTTAGAAAGCATAACTGCATCAGTACCATCAAGAATTGCATTAGCCACATCACTTACTTCTGCCCGAGTTGGTCTTGGATTGGAAGCCATGGAGTCAAGCATTTGTGTTGCAGTAATTATGGGTATTCCTAATGTATTTGCTTTTCTAATTAAATCTTTTTGTAAAAGCGGAACCTCCTCAGCCGGCATCTCAACTCCTAAATCACCTCGTGCAACCATAACTCCATCACATAGAGGTAATATTGAATCTATTTGATCTATTGCCTCAAATTTTTCTATTTTTGCCACCACTGGAATCGAATATCCATTTTTATTTATTAAATTTTTAATTTCATTAATATCTGATGGATTTCTAACAAAACTTAGAGCTATCCAATCAACTCCAGCAGTTAAACCAAATTCTAGATCTTCTTTATCCTTATCAGTTAAAGCTCTAACAGATAATTGTACATCTGGAAAATTTACTCCTTTATTATTAGAAAGTACGCCACCAACAGTTACTTTACACTCCAATAAATTATTTGGAATATTTACATTCTCAACTATCATTTCAATTTTTCCATCATCTAATAATATTCTTTTCCCGGCAGATACTTCCTGAACGAGTTTGTTATAAGTTACGTTGGCAATACTTTTTGTACATTTAACTTCATTGGATGTCAATGAGAATTTATCACCTTTTTTTACTTTTACTGGACCATCTTCAAATCTTCCTAATCTTATTTTTGGCCCCTGAAGATCCTGAAGAATTCCCACGTTTATATCAAGTTTTTTTGAAACTTTTCTTATGGTTTTAATCCTTTCTTCATGATCCTTATGATCTCCATGAGAAAAATTTAATCGGAATGTTGTAACTCCAGCCTTTATCAAATCAATAATAACTTCTTCAGATTGAGTTGCAGGTCCTATTGTTGCAACAATTTTTGTTCTTCTTTTTAAATCAATATTCGACATATATAAATAATATTGCTAGATATAAGTAAATTTAACATACATAAAGTTAGTTATTTAATCTATGGATTTTAATACTTATCAGAAAAAAGCTCGTTTAACAGCTCAATATCCAAATTTAGGTTCCAACAATATATATCCAACTCTTGGACTAGTAGGTGAAGCTGGAGAAGTTGCAGAAAAAGTTAAAAAAGTAATAAGAGATAAAAACGGAATATTTGATGAAGAATCTAAAAAAGGAATTAAAAAAGAATTAGGTGATGTTTTATGGTATTTATCTAATCTTTGCAATGAGTTCGGTTTTAATTTAGAAGAAGTTGCTTCACAAAACTTAGAAAAATTAAAGTTAAGAGCATCTAAGGGGAAGATATCTGGATCTGGAGATGATCGTTGATCCTTAACTGTATCCTAAGCTTGCATATTGGAGATTTGTGATAAGGTTTTGGATAACATTAAGGAGTAAAAATGCTAATAACGAGGAAATATCAAATCCACCGATAGGTGGAATTATTCCTCTAAAAATGTTTAAATATGGATCTGTTATGGAAGTTAGAGCAGATAGAACTCCATTACTCCAATCTATTCCTGGAAACCATGTTAACAATATCCTAATTATTAAAATGAAAGAGTAAATCGATAAAGTTTGACCTAAAACACCAAAAATTTCAGATAACATTATTCTCTAGTATGTTTCATTATTCTAACATCTACTTTTTATTGATGCCTATTTGCGAAAGATATTCATTGCTTACAGCAAAGGTTTGAAAAAACTTTTCAGATAACGATAACCAATAAGATCTCCCGTCTTTTTGCTTACGTTTAACAATGAATTTTTTATTTATTAACTCTTTTATATGATCGTATGCTCCAGAACCTCTTAAAAGTATAAGATCTGATTGCAAAATCTTTTTCTTTATTGCAATGGTTGCAAGAGTCCTTAACTCTGATGTCCTTAATTCAGAGGGTAATAAATCCTCTACAAATTCATTTAGGGATGACTTTAATTCTAAGCAATAAGTACTATTAATTTCATTGAGTTCTAGGGCAGATTTTGAATTTGAGTATTTTCTCTTTAATTCATTTAGTGCTTGTATAATGGAATTTATATTTGCATTAGTTATTTCTGAAAGATTCTTTTTTGATATAGGTCTACCTTTTAGATACAGAATGGCTTCAACTCTAGTGACTAATTCTATATCAGGAATTTTTTTTGTATTAAGATCCGCTTGATTAATTTTTTGTTACCTAATTCTTTCCCAATTTACCCTATATTTAATCTGATGCACCAAGGAATAATTTATATGTTTGATTATTAGTCTCATCCCAATATTTATACCCTAAAAGTTCAACAAACTGATTCCAATCTGTTATTTCATTACTATCTATTAAAACTCCTATAACAATTTTTCCTACATCAGATCCATGATTTCTATAGTGAAAGATGCTTATTGTCCAATTGGATTTCATATTTTTCAGAAAATTTATTAATGCTCCTGGTCTCTCAGGGAACTCAAATCTATATAGCAATTCGACTAAATTAGATTTGTCTGATTTAAGAAATTTATGAGGTAATCGACCACCTACCATGTATCTAATATGATTTTTGGATAATTCATCCTTGCTTATATCTACAAAACGATAATTCGAATTTTTAAATTCATTTAAAAGATTTTCCTTATCAATTAAACCATTAACCTCTATTCCTACAAAAATTTGAGCATTAATAGAATTTGACATTCTGTAACTAAATTCAGTTATGTTTCTTTGATTTAACAAACTACAGAAATTAATTAAACTCCCAGCTTTTTCTGGGATTTCAACAGCGAACATTGCTTCTTTATATTCTCCCAAAGCTGCACGTTCTGCTACAAATCTTAGCCTCTCAAAATTCATATTTGCTCCGCATGCAATTGCAATCATATTTTTATTATTGTAATCTGATTCAAATATATCTTTTTTCATACCTGCGATAGATAATGCTCCAGCAGGTTCAAGGATTGATCTGGTATCTTCGAAAACATCCTTAATGGCAGCACATATTTCATCAGTATTTACAGTAATCATTTTATCAATGTATTTTTTTCCAATTTCAAATGTTATTTTTCCAACCTTTTTTACCGCAACCCCATCTGCAAACTGACCTACTGAGGCTAACTCTGTAATTTCTAAATTTTTTAATGATTTAGTCATAGCATCAGCGTCTTCAGGCTCAACTCCAATTATTTTTACTGAAGGCCAAATATTCTTAATATATATAGAAATACCAGCTATTAAACCTCCTCCCCCCACGGCAACATATATTGCATCAGGAGGTTCGGACAACTGTTGTTCAAGTTCTACAGCAATTGTTCCTTGTCCAGCTATTACTTCAGGATCATCGAAAGGATGAATAAAACATAAATTATTTTTTTTACTTATTCGTATCGCTTCTTTATATGTATCATCGTAATTGTCACCAAATAAGATAACATTTGCTTTAAGATTTTTTACTGCTTTTACTTTTACTAATGGGGTTGTTTTCGGCATTAATATAGTTGCACTACAATTTAATTTCAATGCACTTAGAGCTACACCCTGAGCATGATTGCCTGCGCTTGAGGTTATGACTCCATTAGCAAGTTTAGATTTTGATAGTTTTCGCATTTTATTAAATGCTCCCCTAATTTTAAATGAAAAAACATCTTGTAGATCCTCTCTTTTTAAGAAGATATTATTATTAAGTGTTTTACTTAGATTATTAGCTTTTTCTAGAGGTGTTTTTTTTGCAACTTCATAGACTTTGGCCTGAAGTATTTTTTTAAAATAATCTTCCATATATATATATTTAGCATTAAATATTAATCTAATAAAACATTACATAATCTATTTCATGAAAATCACTCATTTTGCACCTTCGCGTTTTAGATTGTATAGGTAAACTTTTTAATATAATGCTTTTAAGCGAGTTAAGTCACCCTAACGAGCTACACGGCTTAACGGTATCACAATTAGAGGAAATTGCTTGTCAAATAAGAGAAAGACATTTGCAAGTTGTTTCCACTAGTGGGGGTCACCTTGGCCCCGGATTAGGAGTTGTTGAACTAACTCTAGCTTTATATCAAACACTTGATCTGAATTTTGATAAAGTTATTTGGGATGTAGGACATCAAGCATATCCACATAAGTTAATAACAGGGCGCTTTAAAAGCTTTGACACACTTCGCCAGCAAGGGGGTGTTGCAGGTTACCTTAAAAGAAGTGAAAGTAACTTTGATCATTTTGGTGCAGGTCATGCCAGCACTTCTATATCAGCTGCTTTAGGAATGGCTATAGCAAGAGATAGAAAAGGAGAAAATCATAAATGTGTTGCAGTTATAGGGGATGGAGCATTAACTGGTGGAATGGCTTTAGAAGCTATAAATCACGCAGGACATATGCCAAATACCCCTTTAGTTGTTGTCCTTAATGATAATGATATGTCTATATCACCTCCTGTTGGGGCTCTTTCATCATATTTAAATAAAGTAAGACTTAGTCCACCATTGCAGTTTTTGTCAGACAGTGTTCAAGAAAGTGTAAAAAATATACCAATTATAGGTAAGGATTTACCAGAAGAATTAAATAATATCAAAGGAAGTGTAAGACGTTTAGCTGTTCCCAAAGTTGGAGCAGTTTTTGAAGAGCTTGGTTTTAAATATATGGGCCCAATTGATGGACATGATATTTCTAATCTTATTAATACTTTTAATGCAGCCCATAAACTCAAAAAACCTGTTCTTGTTCATGTTGTCACAACAAAAGGCAAGGGTTATCCATATGCAGAAGCAGATCAAGTTGGCTATCACGCTCAATCATCATTCGATATTTCTACTGGTAAATCAATTCCTTCGAGCAAACCAAAACCTATTAGTTATAGTAAAGTGTTTGGTCAAACACTCTTAAAAATTTGTGAACAGGATAGCAAGGTTATTGGCATTACAGCAGCAATGGCTACTGGAACAGGATTAGATTTATTGCAAAAAAGTATTCCTGATCAATATGTAGATGTAGGAATAGCTGAACAACATGCAGTAACATTAGCAGCCGGGATGACTTGTGATGGACTTAAGCCAGTAGTAGCTATATATAGTACCTTCTTGCAACGTGCATTTGATCAATTAATTCATGATGTTGGCATTCAGAATCTACCTGTTTCTTTTGTATTAGATAGAGCAGGAATCGTAGGAGCAGATGGACCAACTCATCAAGGGCAATACGATATCAGCTATATGAGAGCTATTCCAAATTTTGTTCTTATGGCTCCTAAAGATGAAGCTGAGCTTCAGAGGATGTTAATAACATCTATCAAACATAAAGGACCTACTGCTCTTCGTATACCCAGAGGTTCTGGTTTAGGTGTAGCAATAATGGACGAAGGATGGGAAGCTTTAGAGATTGGTAAAGGTGAAATATTGGAGGAAGGAGAGGATATTTTAATAATTGCATATGGATCTATGGTTGCATCCGCAACAGCAACTGCTAACTTACTTAAGAATAAAGGGTTTAGTGTATGTGTTGTTAATGCAAGGTTTGTTAGACCACTAGATCAAGATTTATTAATTCCTTTAGTAGGTAAGATTAAAAAAGTTGTGACTATGGAGGAGGGAACCTTAATTGGCGGATTTGGTTCTGCCATTGTTGAAATGTTAAACGACAATGAAATCAATGTATCCGTTTATAGAATTGGTATTCCTGATGTACTTGTCGATCATGCTTCGCCTGATCAGAGTAAAGAGAAATTAGGTCTAAAGCCTGATCAGATGGCAGAAAATATTATTAAGAAATTTAATTTAGAAAATTAAATTAAAAAATGAATAATTTTACAAAACACCTCTAGAGGCTAATCCAAGTATTGCACCAATTCCGAAAATATGTCCTAGACAATTAGCTCCTACTACGGAAGCATGACTTAAACCACCAAAGAATTTAGAATTTGGTATTGCAAATCCTTCATTAGGTTTTCTTATAGTTGCTCTTGCAATTGCGTAAGCAAAAACATTACATGCAATCATTACAACGGCACACTTTGGAGACCATTCGAATGTTGCTGGAGCAGAAGCAGCTGCAAATAATGTGGTAAGCATAAAAATTTGTTATTTTCATATATTCTCTAATACTTTTACCTAAAAAACACAAAATTGTTAAAGGTCTTAAGAGTTGTTTACTTCTAAGTTATTTAACATCCTCACAAATCCTAATAAAATAACAAAATCACTTAATGTTAAGAAAAATTCTGCTGAACCATGCAGGAAGTCAACTTCAACAAGGCTTTTATCGTAGTGATTTAATGCAAAAAGAGACGCCGCAATAGTTATCAATACAAATAGAATTGTTAATGAGAAACCAATTCTTACAAATTTATTTACAAATTCGATTTTAAATAAGTAAAACAAAAAGATTGCATACGGAATTATTGATGCAGCAAACAATGCTGTGTTATCTAGTGATGTTAATTTTTCTATGAATTTTAAAAATAAATCATTCATAAGTCTCTGTCTTTTTAAAAATAGTAAAAGCTGCTAAAGCCAGTGTTGAATTTCCTATAAATGTGAATATTCCTTGAAGGGTTACTAAACCATACAATGCTTCTTGATTGTCATAAATATGATAGGTAATAGCGCACATCGCACCAATTAAGTTTGGGACCATGGCAATGCTTAACCAATAAAATAAATTGTATTTTTTATAAGTTGATATTTTGTAAATGACGAATATGGCAAAAATCCATTCAGTTACTGAGGAGATATGTATTAACCATGTTCCAAATGATAATTCGTGCAAAATTTATATTTTTTTCTTTAATACGTTAAGTACTTCATTAGCATGATTAATAGGCAATACACTTATCCATCTATAAGAGATTTTGCCGTCTGGAGAAATCAAAAAAGTATTTCTATCTGAGAATGGAGGAATCCAGGAACCATATTTATCACTTACAATTCCGTCATGATCAGATAATAAAGTATAGTTTATGGATTTCTCGCTACAGAAACTTTTATGAGATTCTTGATTATCAGCGCTAATACCAATAATTTCTGCATTATACTTTGAAAAATCATTCGTTAATTCTGAAAAACCTTTAGCTTCAAGAGTGCAACCTGCTGTAAAATCCTTGGGATAAAAATACATAACGAGCCACTTACCATTAAAGTCATTTAATTCCCAAATTGTTTTTGTTTTTATGTTTTTATTAAAACCTTCAAGATGAAAGTTTGGAGCTAAATCTCCTATTTCAGGAGCAAAATCAAAAGCTAATGCTGGATTAAAATTAACTAAAAGAAAAATTGATATTAATATTTTTACAACTAAATTTCTCATCAAATTTAGAAATTTTTTAAATTAACTCCTTTTGATTTTGCAAATTTATCTAAACCAACTTTTTGTATTGATTTTAGTGTTTTGGTACTAATTTTTATATTTACCCATTTTTTTCCTTCTTCCCACCAAATTCTTCTTTTTTGAAGATTAACCTGTTGCAACTTTTTAGTACGAATATGTGAATGGCTCACAGCCATTCCATTATTAGCTTTTGCACCAGTCAGGTCGCAGACTCTTGACATTTTCTTTATGTTATATCTTTAAAATTCTAACACACTACTTAGGTTGTTGAATTAAGCAATTCTGAAATTAACTCAGCATTGTTATTTTGTAGATTAATGATCTGTTCTTGATCTAATCCACCAACAGATAGTTTAGCCATATCGTAAACATGATTAGCAATTTTAGATGCTAATGGATTTTCAATAGGATCTTTTTTATCAATGATTATTTTATTGCCTGTAATTTTGTTAAGGCCAACAATAAGTGGATGTTCTTTATTTATTAAAAGAACATGATATTCAGGTAAACCAGGCATCTTTTGTTCCATATAAGCACCCATATCATTAATTCTTCTCATTTGCTCTGGAAGCAATATCATTGCTGGGGGTGCACCTTTGCTAGAAAGTGACTGAACTTTAACTGTAACTTTTTCATTGTTAAGTGCTTTAACTATAGTATCTCTAAGATTTTCTGTATTTGATTTACCATCCTTATCTACAATCTCTTTAGATTCCTTGTCATCTAGTTCATTGATTTCTGAATCAACTCTTTGGAATTGATAATCTTCATTTTTACTTTCTAACCATGGTAGAAATTGCGCATCAATTAATGGATCTGATTTAATAACTTCTTTGTTGTCAGATAAACAGATATTTAATGCACTCGACTGAGCAATCAAATCTGAACAATAAATAATTTTTTTTGAATCATTTATCTTATTTCGTTCTTTGTAATTTGCAAGAGTTGTGAAATACTTATCATTTGATTTGATAAGGGATTTATTTTCAATATCTTTAGTTATATCTATTTCTGAATTGATAATTGTTTCGAAAATTATACTGTTATCGACTAAATCAGCGAATTTTTCATCTTCGATAGCACCAATTTTAATAAAAGCAGAGATGGAATCCCATATTTCTGCGTAAAATTCTGGCGAATTTTTTATCAGATCCTTTAATTTATTAGCAATTTTTTTTGATATGAATGATGATATTGATCTTACCTTTCTATCTGTTTGTAATGCACTTCTACTAACATTTAGTGGTATATCAGTTGAATCAATAACTCCCCTTAAGGGCAATAGGTATTTTGGTACTATCTCTTTAATAGAATCGCTTACAAATACTTGATTGCAAAAAAGTTTAATTTCTCCCTTTTCCCAATCGGCTCTACCAGACAACTTAGGGAAGTATAATATTCCTTGTATGTCATAGGGATAATCTGTATTTAGATGAATCCATAACAATGGATCTCCCTGAAAAGGGTAAAGGTATTTATATAAATCGATGTAGTCTTCATCTTTTAGTTCAGTAGGTTGTTTCCTCCAAGGAGGATTTTTCTTATTAATTGTCTCTCCCTCTAATAGGACATCTATCGGCATAAAATCACAATATTTTTTTATTAATGATTTAATCCTTTCAGGCTCAATAAACTCTTTTTCTTCTTCAAGTAAGTGAAGTATCACATCGGTACCAATTTCCTCCCTTTCTGATTTCTCTAATGTGAAATTTGGCGATCCATCACAAGACCATTTGAAAGCTTTTGATTCTCCAATCGCTGATTTAGTTAAAATATCAACTCTTTCTGCCACCATGAAACTTGAATAAAATCCGAGTCCAAAATGACCAATAAATTCATCATTATCCTTTTTATATTTTGTTAAAAATTCTTCTGCGCTTGAGAATGCTACTTGGTTTATATACTTTTTAATTTCTTCATCATTCATTCCAATTCCATTATCAGAAATTGTTAATGTATTTTTTTCACGGTCAATAGTTATTTTTACTTTAGCTTCCTCAGTATTTTCGCAATCACCTGCCATAGAGGCCATCCTTCGTTTACTAAGTGCGTCAACACCGTTACTAACTAGTTCTCTTAAAAAGATTTCATGATCGGAATATACTGCCTTTTTAATGATTGGGAAAATATTTTCAGTATTAATACGGATTTCGCCTTTTTCCATTTATAAAAAAATTAAACATATAAATCTTATTTCCTAAAAACTCGTTAATCAAGTCTAATTAGGAGTATTGTCCGAACAATATATACAGATAAGTTAGATTGATCTATTAATTACTAAGAAATTTTTTTATTTGACCCACAATATCTCAGTACAATTATTTTCTTTCATTATTTGATTTGCTTTAGCCAAGTCATCGCATGGATTTAAATATAAGACAGCAATATTTCCTCTTTTCTGTAATTCCTTTTGCTCATTCATACCTTTTTCTAACAAATAAGAATCTTTAAACATTAACAAAATCTTTTTCTTATGTGTATTTTCTTCCTTAATTAAATTTCTTAAAATATCTATTGAAATTGTAAATCCAATTCCATTTAAAATTTTTTCATTCGGACTAAAGAACCTTACTAGTTCGTCATATCTTCCACCTTTTGCTATGACGTTTTTATTATTACCAATATCTCCTATAAGTTGAAAAACTATACCTTCGTATAAATTCAGGTGTGGTTGAAAAGTTGGATCAAGTTGTAATTTGACACCATATTTATTTGACATTTTTGATAATGTTTCAAATAAAACATTTAGGTCATCTAAAGCTTTACTACAGCCGTATAAATTTTTTAATTTTTCTAATATTTTAATTGGTTCTCCTCTTGTGAATAATAAATCTTTAAGAATATATTTATCATCTTCATTAATTCCTAATTTAAATAATTTATCTTGATCAAAGTCAACCAAACTTTTTTTAATCTCTTCAAAATTATTATTCCTGTATTTATACAAGATCAAGTCCATTATTTTTGTGGTACTAACTAGGAGACATAAATTACAACTTTCCTTCAAATTAATATTATCTATTGCATCAAACAATATATTGATAACTTCAATTTCTGGGTATTTTGTATCATATCCAATTAATTCTATTCCACTCTGTAGTTTCTCTTGTAACTTAAATGAATTTTTATTATTTTGTTTCTTATCAAAGACTATTCCATTAGTGAATAATCTTATAGGTCTTTTTTTATTTATTAATCTAGTAGAAGACAATTTGACAATAGATGTTGTCATTTCTGGTCTAAGACATAATGAATTATTACTTACTATTCCAACAACCTCATTTTCATTAATAACACCACAACCTTTTGTTGTTTCAAGAGTATTTATAAATGAAGGTGAGACCTCTTCATAACCCCATAGTTTATAAATATTAATTAAATTATTTATGATATTAGAATTATTCTTTACATCTACTAATTTAATTTCTTTTATATCAGTCATTTTAATATTTAAAGATTTTTAGGTATAAAGATTTTTTTTAAATGGAGATACTTTATCTAGTTCATTTTTTAGTTCTTCCTCAAGGCTGGGAGAACATGCAAGAATTCTTCCTGAACTTAAGTTAAATTCACCTAGTGGATAATCCGAAATAATTCCGCCTGCCTCTTTAACAATAATAGCACCGGCTGCTAAGTCCCATACCTCTAATCCTCTTTCCCAATATCCATCTACCTTTCCTGCCGCAACAAATGCCAGATCAATAGCTGCTGCTCCTCCTCTTCTTACTCCTCTAGTTTTGTGTGTTAGGTAACAAAATTCAGAATAATTATTATCCTCAGTCTCAAACCTGTCATAAGAAAAACCAGTCACAAGTAAGCTTTCAGAAAGATTACGAGGATTAGATACTTTAAGTTCAGTTTCATTGCAGAAAGATCCCAAACCAATACAACCTGAATATAGTTCATTTAAATATGGTACTGATATAGCTCCTAAAATTGGCTTATTTTTATAAACAAGACCAATAGAAGTTCCAAAAAAAGGATACCCATGGGAATAATTAGTTGTGCCGTCTAACGGGTCTATACACCATGTTAAATCTGAGGATTTATTTAATTTCCCAGATTCTTCTGCACAAATAGATATATTCGATGTTTCTTCTAATAAATATTCTTTTATTTTATTTTCAACTTCCAAATCTACATTGGTTACAAGATCTCCTTTTCTACCTTTAGATGATATTTTTTGAATTTTATTGTAATTAATTTTTAGTATTTCATTCCCAATTTGAGCAGCGTTCTTGGCTATTTCATACAACCTTTGTAAGCTTATGTGATTTTCAAGATCCCTTATTTCGCTAAGTTCAAACATGATAATTAATCTTCCTCAAATTCCCAAGGTGGCGCAACTCTTGTATTTCCCTTTCCAAAATATTGTCCAAATTGCAAATCATAAACTTCATCTTCGTACGTTGTTTCCACCTCAAGATCTGCAGTGGCTTTGGCGACACAAAGCAGAGCAAAACCTTTGTCTTTTAAGGCTTGAGATACACCCATAGCTTCAGGCTGTTTCAATGTTCCAGATTTTATTTTAACTGCACAACTTGTGCAGCAACCATTTCTACAAGAGAAAGGAAGTCTAAAACCTTTCTTTTCAAATTCTTTAAGTATATATTCGTTGCTACTTATTTCTTCCTGGTATATTTTCCCAGTTTCTTTATTTATTATAGTGACTTTAAACGTCTTATTCAATTAACTTTCCTCAAAATTAGGGTTTTTAAAAGCTAGAATTATATTACTTGGAGAGGTGGCCGAGTGGTTGAAGGCGCAGCACTGGAAATGCTGTATAGGGGCAACTTTATCGAGGGTTCGAATCCCTCTCTCTCCGTATTATATTAATCTATGAAAATATAAATTTTCAACTATAAGATTTCCATATCAAAAATATTAAAAAAATTATTTATTTATTTTAAGTTGAAATAATAAAAATTTTATTATTATATATACATATTAGAGAAATTGAATTGATTAAATTATTAGTTAAGGATAACTTTTAATTAATCAAATAATACTATGGGGCAAATAGTTGGAATTGATTTAGGTACTACAAACTCTGTCGTTGGAGTTATAGAAGCTGGCCGCCCTGTTGTAATAGCCAGTTCAGAGGGTACAAGAACTACACCTTCAATAGTTGGATTTACTAAAAACTCTGAAATTGTTATTGGAGATCAAGCTCGCAGACAGCTTGTTTTAAACCCCAAAAATACCTTTTATAATTTAAAAAGATTTATAGGAAGAGAATGGGACGAACTTGATGAAATTAGTATTTCTGTTCCCTACAATGTTAAATCTAATGATAATGGTAGTGTAAGAATCTTAAGCCCTTTTACTGAGAGAGAATATGCCCCTGAAGAATTAATAAGTTCAATAATAAGAAAATTAATTAATGATGCAGAAACTTATTTGGGAGACACTATTGATTCTGCTGTCATTACGGTTCCAGCATATTTTAATGAATCTCAAAGACAAGCTACCAAGGATTCAGCATTATTAGCAGGGATAAAAGTCGATAGAATACTTAATGAACCAACTGCTGCTGCTTTAGCTTATGGTTTTGAAAAAAGTTCATCTAATAATGTTTTAGTTTTTGATTTAGGTGGTGGGACTTTTGATGTTTCTTTACTAAAAATATCAAATGGAGTTTTTGACGTAAAAGCTACTTGTGGAGATACTCAACTTGGTGGCAATAATTTTGATTCTAAGATAGTTGATTGGCTTGCTGAAGGTTTCTTTGAAAAGTATAAAATAGATTTAAGACGAGATAGACAAGCTCTTCAACGACTCACTGAAGCAGCAGAAAAGGCTAAATGTGAATTGTCAGGTTTACAAAAAACAAAAATTTCATTACCTTTTATCACTACTAGTGATGATGGCCCCCTACATATCGAAGAAGAAATTGATAGGAAATTATTTGAATCATTATCTGAAGATTTATTAGACAGATTGCTAGAACCTGTTCAGATTGCTTTAGAGGACTCAGGTTTTGATGCTGATGAAATTGATGAAGTCGTTCTCGTTGGTGGAAGTACTCGTATACCAATGGTTCAGCAACTTGTAAAAACTCTTGTGCCGAACGAACCTTGTCAGTCAGTTAATCCTGATGAGGTTGTTGCTATTGGTGCTGCCATACAATCTGGAATTATTAGTGGAGATCTACGTGATTTACTTTTAAATGATGTAACTCCTCTATCTCTTGGTTTAGAAACTATTGGAGGTTTAATGAAGGTTCTTATCCCTCGCAATACCCCTATACCAGTGAGACAATCAGATGTTTTTAGCACATCTGAATCTAATCAATCATCTGTAGTTGTACAAGTCAGACAAGGTGAAAGACCCTTGGCTTCTGAGAACAAATCTTTGGGAAAATTTAGATTGTCAGGTATACCTCCTGCGCCTAGAGGTATTCCTCAAGTACAAGTAGCTTTTGATATTGATGCAAATGGCTTACTAGAGGTTAGTGCTACTGATAGAACAACAGGAAGAAAGCAAACAGTAAGTATCTCTGGCGGTTCGAATTTAAATGAACAAGAAATTAATATGATGATCGCTGAGGCTAAATCAAAAGCTACTGAAGATAGAATTAAAAGATCAGTTATTGATAGAAAAAATAATGCTCTTACACTTATAGCGCAAGCAGAACGAAGATTAAGAGATGCTTCTTTAGAGTTTGGTCCATATGGTGCAGAACGACAACAGAGAGCTGTAGAAATTGCAATACAAAATGTTGAAGAATTTATAGATGATGATGATCCTCAGGAATTAGAAATATCTGTAAGCTCTCTGCAAGAAGCTCTTTTTGCTTTAAATAGAAGATTTGCAGCTGAGAAGAAAATTGATAATAATCCTTTGCAGGGAATTAAAAATACATTTGGTTCTTTAAAAGATGAATTATTTTCAGATGATTATTGGGATGATGATCCTTGGGATAACCAAATGAATAGTAATTATAGAAATTCGAGGTATGGTAATTCTAGGGACGACGATCCATGGGACAATGACTACTTCCTCTAGAAAGGACTATTTGTCGATTTTAGGTTTAACCAATTCATTCGACGACATACAACTTAAAAAAGCTTTTAGAAGGGAAGCTAGAAAATGGCATCCTGATTTAAATAGAAATGATATTAATGCTGAAGAGAGATTTAAGCTAATTAATGAAGCTTACGAATTTTTAAGTGATAATAGTAAAGAAATTAATTCTGATGATTTAAATGCCCCGAATGATGAAAATTTAGATAACTTTAGTACAGGCTTCCCAGAATATCAAGATTACCTTAAACACTTATTTGGTTTTGAATACGATTCTGAATTAAATAAAAAAAGGAATAATGATAAATCTACTTATAGTTCTGATGATGAAAAAGATTTTGAAAACATATATGACGATGAATTTGAAAGTTACGATTATCCAGCAACATCTCCATATGAACCGCCACCAGTAAAACTTCATCAAGATATTGAGACTATTATAGAATTAACGCCTGAAGAGGCTTTGCATGGTGCTTCTATACTGATAGAACTAGAAGACCAAACAGTTGTTGAAGTTGATACTCCACCGTATGCTGGAGATGGATGGAGATTAAGATTAGAAAATATTGCTAAGGGTGGTAAGGACCATTATTTACAACTTAGAGTCCAAACTGAAAGTGGTTTGCGTATAGATGGCTTACGTGTTCTTTATAAATTAGAGTTATTTCCTCCAGATGCACTTCTAGGTTGTGCAGTAGATGTTCCTACTCTTGATGGGAATGTCACACTTCAAGTCCCTCCAAAATCTTCAACTGGAAGATTGTTAAGACTTAAAGGAAGAGGTCTGATTTCTGGAGATAATATAGGTGATCAATTTGTAGAAATTCTTGTTGTTATTCCGGCAGATATAAAAGATGAAGAGATAGCACTATACACAAGGCTTCAAGAATTATCACTAACTGACTAATAGTAAATAATATAAAAATAATGTAATATACTCCCATGGACGTTTTTGTTTTACTTTATAACTTAGGAACTGAAAAGGAAGGTATACATTCAATTGAACTAAAAGGTAGAACTATAGTTTTAATGTTTGAAGAAAAAGATGATGCTGAACGTTATTGCGGACTTTTAGAAGCGCAAGATTTTCCTCTTCCCTCTGTTGAGATGATTAGCATAGATGAAATCAGAGATTTTTGTAATAAATTAGACTACGAATGTAAGCTAGTTGAGAAAAACTTTGTTCCGAAGACAGCTGAAGATAGATTATTAATCTCTCCTCCTCAAAAAAATTTAGAAGTCGAAAAGTGGAATTCGGAGGAAAGTGATTTAACAAATTTAGATTTAAATTCCATTAAGGAGAATCTTGAAAAGCTTCTTTAACGTTTAGTATTTTATAATAAACATAATTTCACAATGACAAAAGCTTTATTTCAAACTGATGCAGGGAATATAAATATTGAGTTGTTTTCTAATGATGCACCTAACACAGTTAATAATTTCACAAAATTAATTAGTGAAGGTTTTTATGATGGCTTAGCATTTCACCGTGTTATCCCAGGATTTATGGCCCAAGGTGGTTGCCCTAACACACGATCTGGATCTTCAGGAATGCCTGGAACAGGTGGACCTGGATACAAAATTAAATGTGAAATTAATTCCAATAAACATCTCAAAGGTTCTCTTTCTATGGCACATGCAGGTAAGGATACTGGTGGAAGTCAATTCTTTATAGTTTATGAACCACAGCCACATTTAGATGGAGTTCATACTGTTTTTGGAAAAACAGATGACATGGATGTCGTTTTAAAACTTTCTAATGGTTCAAAAATCATAAAAGCAACATTAATTTAAGATAAACTTCTAACAAATATAATGCTGAATGTTTCTTTGTTCAGATTGTATTTTCTAGCCGATGAATATAAAATTTCACTTTTTTTTGAATACTTAGTCTTTATCAATTTAATACTATTTTTTGGGTGTAATGCCTGTTCTAGGTTTTTAGATATTATTATTCCTACTTTTGAAGTCTTACTAAATAAAAATAGTAGCTGAATAAAGGTTTCAATTTTATTTATTTCATTATCATTTATTGTAAAATCTACCCTATTTTTGTCATGTAATATTCTCCATACTAATTTTGGTCTAGACCAAAAGGCTAATAATCTTGGTGAACTTTCCAAAATAATATGAATTTTATTTTCTTTGCAGAATTCAAATATTTTATTTTTAATAGGAACCAAATCAATTGGTTTATAGTTACCATCAAGGAAAATAGCTATGTAAGGATTTATATTTATAGAATTTATTTTTTCTTCATCCAACATATGACCTAATTTTTCCCTTTTAACATTCAAATATTCTGCATTATGATCGCTGGGACATATAACTAAAGGAACTCTTTCCGTAACTTCTATTCCGTAACCACCTAATCCCGCGATCTTCCTGGGATTATTTGTTAGAAGTTTAAGTTTTTTAATTCCTAGATCAGTTAATATCTGAGCTCCAACTCCATAATTCCTTAAATCTGCGGGAAAACCTAATCTTTCATTTGCTTCTACAGTATCTAATCCTCCATCCTGCAAACTATAAGCCTTAAGTTTATTAATCAACCCAATACCTCTTCCTTCCTGCCGTAAATAGACTACAACACCCTCTTCTTCTTTTTCTATCCTGGATAATGCTGCTTCAAGCTGTGGCCTACAATCACATCTTAATGATCCAAAAGCATCTCCTGTTAAGCATTCTGAATGCATTCTTACTAATACTGGTTCTCTTAATTTGTTTGACTTTTGTTTTACTAGTGCAACATGTTCAGCGCCATCTAGTTCATTTATGTATCCATAAGCTTTGAAATTACCAAAAATACTTGGTAGATCAGCATCAGATTTTCTAAAAACAAATCTCTCATTCTGAAATCTATAACTAATAAGATCTGCAATAGATATTAACTTCAACCCCCATTGTTTTGCATAATCCTTAAGTTGAGGAAGTCTAGACATAGAACCATCAGGATTTTGAATTTCGCAAATAACACCCGCAGGATAAAGTCCCGACATTGATGCAATGTCAACAGCAGCTTCTGTATGGCCTGCTCTTTTTAATACCCCTCCTTTTTTTGCTCTTAATGGAAATATATGTCCTGGTCTTCTTAAATCCTCTGGCTTAGTGGAGGGATTAATCGCTACTTGTATAGTTTTAGCTCTATCTTCTGCTGATATTCCAGTAGAAACGTTGTTTTCTGGACCAGCATCTATAGAAATAGTAAATGCAGTTTGATTTTCATCAGTATTTCTATCAACCATTAGTGGAAGATCTAAATCATCTAACTTATCTCCTTGCATTGCTAAGCAAATAAGTCCTCTTCCTTCAGTGGCCATAAAATTTATTTGTTGAGGTGTTGCGAATTGGGCTGCACAAATTAAATCGCCTTCATTCTCTCTTCTCTCATCATCAACTACAATTATGCATTCTCCATTTCTGATGGCAGCTAATGCATCACTTATAGGATCAAACTCTATTTTAAAATCATCGTTATTATCCACAATTGTTCCATTATTTGATTTGGGACTTGTTTCTTTCATTATTACTATCCAATATAGAAAAAAGTGTTTTAATTATTTTTTTTCTAAACACTTATAATCCTAACTTAAAGACTGCCAATAAAAAGAAATGAATGTTGCAATACTTGGTGCTACTGGTTACGGCGGGATACAAGCAGTAAATCTTTTGAAAGACAATAAAAATTATAAAATTACATATTTAGGTGGTAACAAAACCTCAGGATCAAAATGGAGTGATCATTTTCCATTTATAAATCTAGAATTCGATAGTATTATTGAAAAAATATCAATTGAAAGTATTGCTGATAAGGCTAAAGTCGCTTTGCTTTGCTTACCTAATGGTATCTCTTCTACATTAACTAGAGGGTTATTAGATAAGGGGGTTAAGGTAATTGATTTATCAGCTGACTATAGATATAAATCATTAGATCAATGGAAAAAAGTCTACACTAATGAAGCTGCCATATATAAAAGAGATGATGATGATTTGTGTAAAGAAGCAGCTTATGGTCTTCCAGAAATTAACAAAAATGAAATTTCTGAAGCGAGATTAATCGCTTGTCCTGGTTGTTATCCTACGTCTGCTCTAATTCCCCTTGTACCTTTCCTCTCTCAAGGAATTATTGATAATGAAGGTATTGTAATAGATTCAAAAAGTGGCACTTCAGGTGGTGGAAGAGAGTCAAATCAAAAATTACTATTTTCAGAATGTGGAGAAAGTCTCTCTGCATATGGATTGATAAATCATAGGCATACCTCCGAAATAGAACAAATTTCCAGTTTAATTTCAGGAAATGATATCGAGTTATTATTTACTCCCCATTTAGTACCAATGACAAGGGGTATGCTTTCGACTATATACGGAAGATTGAGAGATCCTGGCTTAACCTCCTCTGATTGTAGAATTCTATTAGATAACTTCTATAGAAATTATTCAAATATCAAAGTCTTACCTGTTGATATCTACCCTTCTACGAAATGGGTAAGATATACAAATGAAATACATCTATCTGTCAAAGTAGATAATAGAAATGGAAAAATTATTATATTATCTGCAATAGATAATTTAATTAAAGGGCAATCTGGCCAGGCTATTCAGAATCTTAATCTTTTATCTGGAATACCAATAAATGAAGGACTTGAAATGGTTAATCATTATCCTTGAGGCCATTTCTTAGCATATATCCAGCTTGAGATATCGATAGTGGTAGGATTTTATGTTCCAATAAATGTATTTTCTTAGTTATCGTTTCTGCATTGTCTTCATTTGAAATTGATAATGCTGCTTGCATAATTAATGAGCCACTATCAACTTCTGTTTCTACAAAATGTACCGAACAACCAGTGATCTTTGATCCACTTCTTATAGCCTCTTTTATTGCATTATTCCCTTTAAATGATGGAAGTAAGGATGGATGAATATTTATTATTTTATTTTTAAAAGCATTAACAAATTTTGATGACATTATTTTCATCCAACCTGCCATAACAACAAGTTCAACATCGAAATTTATTAAAGTATTTACAATTTCTAATTCAAATAGCTCTTTTCGCAGATAATCTTTGCCTCTTATTATTTTGTGAGGTATTTTTTTATTTTCAGCTCTTTTTATACAACCGGCTTCATCTTTGTTAGTTATTAGAACCTTTATATCAATATCTAATTCTCCTTTTTCTGAGAGATTAATTAACTCTTGAAAGTTTGTTCCTTTCCCAGAAGCGAGTACACCAATTTTTAATTTTGGTGAAAATCTTCTAAATTCAGATATCTCAGGCGAAATTATGTAATTAAATGATTTATCCAAAGTTTTTTTTCCCTAATCATAAATTCATATGAAATAAAAAAAACCCTCAATTTTAATTGTTTATATTCAAAAACATATTTATTTGAAGAAGAACAAATTTAAACAAATTTAAATGTTTCAAATCTATATAGTATTCATACAGATATAATTGAATAATAAATAAAAGAAACAAATATATAAGATGAATGGAGATTTAAACTCTTGGGATAAATTTTGTAATTATCTTTGGTTTGATAAAAAATTAAATATTTGGTTAGACATAAGCAAAATTAATTTCACAAGTAAAGAGATCAAAAATTTAGAAGAGAAATTTATAGATGTATTTTCATCAATAAAAGAATTAGAAAATGGAGCAATCTCAAATATTGATGAAAATAGACAAGTTGGACATTATTGGCTTAGAAATCCATCAATTTCTCCATCTTCAAAAATAAGAGAGGAGATAAGCGCAGATATTAATGATATCTCTGAATTCGGAAAACAAATTTTAAATGGAGATATTAAGAATAACAAAAATCAGAAATATACTGATGTTTTATGGATAGGAATTGGTGGAAGTGGATTAGGACCATTGCTTATTACAGAGTCACTGCAGAAGTGCTCTAAGGGCTTAAATTTTTCTTATATCGATAATGTTGATCCTTTTTTAATAAGCGAAAAGTTAGAAGAGATATCTGAAAAATTATCCACAACATTATTTGTAGTAGTAAGCAAATCAGGTGGTACGCCTGAACCTAAAATTGCTATGGAAATTATTAAAAGTCATTGCGAAAACAATTATCTTGCATGGAATTCTAATGCTATAGCTATAACTATGAAAGGTAGTAAGTTATTTAAAAAAGCCACTTCTGAAAATTGGTTAAAAATATTTAATTTACAAGATTGGGTTGGAGGAAGAACAAGTATTACAAGCTCTGTGGGATTACTTCCATTAGCTCTTATTAATGAAAATATCTTTGAATTTATTGGAGGTGCATCATTAATGGATGAGGCCACACGTACAAGTGATTTTAAAAATAATCCCGCAGCATTATTATCATCTGCATGGTATTTGACTGGGGATGGAGTTGGAAAGAGAGATATGGTCGTATTACCTTATAGAGATAGGTTACAGGTATTTAGTAAATATCTTCAGCAATTAGTAATGGAATCATTAGGTAAGAAATTTAATAGGAATGGTGAAGTAGTTAATCAAGGTATATCCGTTTTTGGTAATAAAGGATCTACAGATCAACATGCTTATGTTCAACAGCTGAGAGATGGTATTGATAATTTCTTTTGTATTTTTATTGAATTATTAGATTCTCCATCTACTAACCTTTTTGATGAAAAAGAAAATCCTAAAGAATATCTCTCTGGTTTTTTGCAAGGAACCAGATCAGCACTCTTTACTGAAAACAGACAAAGTATCACTATTACATTAGAAAAATTAAATTGTTTTTCACTAGGTGCCTTAATCGCTTTGTTCGAGAGGGCTGTATCCTTCTACGCTGAATTGGTAAATATAAATGCATATGATCAACCTGGAGTTGAAGCGGGAAAGAAAGCAGCCGCAAATATTATTGAGTATCAACAAAAAGTAAGTAATTTATTAGACGAAGGAGGAGAATATTCTATAAATGACTTAACATCATTATTTGATAATGCAGTAAGTGAACCTATTTTTTTCATACTCCGTGAAATGTGTTTCGGTAATGATGATTATTTAGTTAAAGGCGATTGGTCAAACCCAAATTCATTAGTCTTTCAAAAAATAAATTATTAAACAACAATATTCATTATTTTTCCTTTAACAATAATTATTTTTCTTATTTCCTTATCTTGGGTCCATTTTAATATGTTAGGTCTTTTAAGAGTCAATTCTTTAATTTGATCTTCCTTCATATGATTATTGATATTCACTTTGTCTCTAACTTTTCCATTCACTTGTATTACTAGTTCATATGAATCTTCCTTAAGTGCTTCGGAATTAAAAGAAGGCCAGTGTTCTAAATGCACAGAATTTTTAAATCCTATAAGATGCCATATTTCTTCTGTAATATGTGGTGCAAATGGAGCCAACAAAATGCAAAATGTTTTTAAAGCGTCTTTTTTTAAATTATTGTTTACGTCATTAATGGAATTTGATAATGAATTATAAAACTTCATTAGTTCTGAAATCGCAGTATTAAATTGGTTATTTAATATGTCATTTGAGATTTCTTTTATAGCAATGTTCATCGACTTTATTAAAGATTTTTCTTTATCTGGATAGGACTTGCTTTTACTATTTATATCTTTTGCACAATTTATATAAAGCTTCCAAATCCTGCTTAAAAATCTAAATTGTCCTTCAACATCTCTATCTCCCCATTCCAAATCCTTTTCTGGTGGTGCTTTAAATAATATAAACATTCTTGCTGTATCTGCTCCATATTTTTTAATTACTGATTCGGGGTCTATTCCATTATATTTTGACTTTGACATCTTTTCGAAAAGAACTTCGAGTTTAGAATTGTCAATTGGATCTGTAGGATTTGATAGGTCAGTAATATCGGAAGGAGAAACGTATTTACCCGTTTTATTGTTTTTATAGGCTGCGGCCTGAACCATTCCTTGCGTTAATAGTTTTTTGAATGGTTCATCAATTTCAAATAGTTCATTATCTCGCAATGCTTTAGTGAAAAATCTTGCATACAACAAATGCAATATTGCATGCTCTACTCCTCCAACATATTGATCTACAGGCAACCACTTATTAATTTCAATCTTTTCAAATGGCTTAGTTGAACATTTTGAAGATGGATATCTTAAAAAATACCAAGATGAACACATGAAAGTGTCCATAGTATCAGTTTCTTTTCTTGCGGCTATTCCACATTTTGGACATGTTGTATTAATCCAATTGTTGTTACCACCTAAAGCATTAATCTTGTTAGCGGAGATTTTTATATCTTTTGGTAAGGAAACGGGTAATGCCGATTTGTTTAAAGGAACAGAACCACATTTTTTGCAATTAACTATGGGTATCGGACATCCCCAATATCTTTGTCTAGATATTAACCAATCTCTTAAACGATATTGAATCTTATTTTCGGCCCATCCATTATTTACTCCCTTCTCTGATATTTTTAATTTAGCAATACTATTTGCCATACCATCATATTGATTTGAATTAATTAGATATCCATTTTCTACATAAGCACTATCAAGCTCGTTAATTGGTTCACTTTTATCCTTGATTATTACTTGTTTAATATCAATATTGTTTTTCTTAGCAAATTCAAAATCCCTTAGATCATGAGCAGGTACGCCCATAACAGCTCCTGTACCATATTCATCAAGAACATAACTTGCCACCCAAATAGGTATCGGTTCAGAATTAACTGGATTTATAGCTATTAAACTAGTTTTTATTCCAATTTTTTCAAGTTCATTGTTTTTATTTTTTTTCAGATATTGCTTTAGTTTTTCTATATCTTGTAAGATTGCCTGATCAGAAATATTTTTAATTAATGAATGATTAACAGAAATTGCTAAATAAGTAACTCCAAATAAAGTATCTGGTCTTGTTGTAAATACAGTTAATTTCTCTTCTAGATTGGTATTGATATTGAAATTAATATTTGTACCAATTGACTTTCCAATCCAATTATCTTGCATTATTTTTACTCTTTCTGGCCAGTTATCTAATTTTTCTAAATCCTTTAATAACTCGTCTGCATAATTAGTAATCCTTAAAAACCATTGTTTTAATAATTTCTTTTCAACTTTTGCTCCTGATCTCCAAGATTTACCCTCTGAGTCAACTTGTTCATTCGCTAAAACTGTATTATCGACAGGATCCCAATTAACTTCTGATTCCTTTTGATATACAAGACCTGCATTGTATAACTCTAAAAATAGGTATTGTGTCCAGATATAATAATTTTCATCACAGGTTGCAAATTCCCTATCCCAATCAACTGATAATCCCAAAAGCTTTAATTGTGACTTCATATGAGAAATATTTTTTTTAGTCCATACACTTGGACTAATTCCTCTTTCAATCGCAGCATTCTCAGCAGGCAAACCAAATGCGTCCCAACCCATTGGATGCAAAACAGATTTCCCCTTAAACCTCTGAAAGCGAGCTATTAAGTCTGTAATAACATAATTCCTAACATGTCCCATGTGAAGATTACCTGAAGGGTAGGGGAACATTGATAAGGCA
>QCBY01000018.1 GCA_003279005.1 Prochlorococcus sp. AG-347-J22
AATTAGTGGTAATTGATCACCTTCTTTATTTGTCATGCCATCAAGAAAAACACATTTAGCTCCTTGATCTTCTATTAATATTTTCTTGTGATTTAAATCTTCAATAATTGATTTTAAATATGGATTATAAAATGATTCACCTCTCTCCTTAATTTTTATATTCAATGTCTTGTAGATCTTATCGAACTCTTTTCTTGATTGATTACATAATAATTTCCATGCTTCAATTGATTTAGTATCACCTTTTTGTAATTTGACTACTTCTTCTCTAGATTTATTTTGAAATTCTTTTTCATTATCAAATCTTTTTTTTGAAGCTTTATAGAATTCAACTAAATCACTAATTTTAATATTATCTATTTCTTTTAGATCGCTGGAATATAAATCTTTAAGCTGTGTAATTAGCATTCCAAATTGAGTACCCCAATCTCCAATATGATTTAGTCTTAGTACCCTATGTCCTCTAAATTCCAAAATTTTTGAAATTGTATCCCCTATGATTGTTGATCTTAGATGTCCTACATGCATTTCTTTAGCAATATTAGGACTTGAAAAATCTACGATAACTTTTTTTTGGGAATTATTTTTATTTATTTTATTAGATAATGGAACACCAGCTCTGGGGCAATTAATATTAGATTGCATCTCTTCAATCAAAATATTATTTTTTAATTTTATATTTATAAATCCTGGGCCCGCAATTTCTAAA
Organism: Prochlorococcus sp. AG-347-J22; assembly: GCA_003279005.1. Taxonomy (GTDB): domain Bacteria; phylum Cyanobacteriota; class Cyanobacteriia; order PCC-6307; family Cyanobiaceae; genus Prochlorococcus_A. The sequence continues at coordinate 710 of QCBY01000018.1, forward strand.
TCTTCACATAAATTAGATATTATTTTATTGTCTTTAAGTTCCTTAACAAATGAAATTGCAATTTCTCTAGGGTTTCTTTTATAAATTTTCGATAAAACTAAACAAATATTGCATTGATAATCACCAAATTCTTCTTTCGTGGATTGATTAATTAGATTTTTATGAACTTTTTCAAATTCTTCTTTCTTTTCGTTTTTTATTAGACTTTCTAGAAGTGTTGCTTCAAAACTTCTTGTTAATTCTTTTAAAATTACCTGCATAAATTATTAAAATATTTTTCTAGTCATTTAATTAATATAACGCATACTTAAATCAATCCAATTACTTTTAGTAATTGAGGAACTTGTTGAAATTAAATCAACTCCATCAATTAAATATTTACTAATATCTCTTGGATTAATTCCAGAAACCTCTATGATTAATTTATTTTTAGTTGATTTAGTTCTTTTTGATGATAAATCTCTTAATTCTTTAATCCCTTTTTTAAGAAATTCAGGATTGAATTCATCTAACAACACACTATCTGCGCCTGCTAATACCGCGTCTTTTGCTTGCTTGATATCTTCTGCTTCAATAATTATATGAGTTGTGAATGGAGTATTTAATCTAATCTTCTTGACTGCATTATTCAAGTTGTCGCTCCATGCAATATGGTTTTCTTTAATCATTGCAGCGTCATATAATCCCATTCTATGATTAACACCTCCACCACATTTAAAAGCATACTTTTCAAATATTCTTAAACCTGGAGTAGTTTTTCTTGTATCTGCTAATTGTATATTTGTACCCTTAAGGAAATTCACAATATTTTTTGTATAGGTAGATATTCCAGATAGATGCATGCATATATTTAGAGTTAATCTTTCACTCGCCAATAAGCTTTTTGATGGTCCATATAATTCTAAAAGTTTCTGATTCTTCAAAAATTTTTCGCCATCATTAATTGAAAAGTTATACTCTATCTTTTCATCAATTTTCTTAAAAATAGTTTTAATTATCTCAACGCCACAAAATATTCCTTCTTCTTTAGCTATCCAATGGGCTTTCCCTTTATTTTTGGTAATGGCAGAAGATGTTAGATCACCTTTCCCGATATCTTCTTCAATCCATTCATCAATAATCCTAGATACTTTTGGAGAGTTTAAATCCACTAAATTTTAATAAGATAACGGATATTATTTTAACTTTTTAAAGTTTAATTTATCTATTTGTGTAATTGAATAAGAATTTATTTACCTATGCAAAATTTTGAAAAAATATTATTTAGTAGTTCTTCGGTTAATTCCTGTCCTGTAATTCTCGATAAGTTTTTTATTCCATCTCTGACTTCAATGGATAATAAATCGAATGGTAATTGATTAGTAATTATTGGATCAGTATCATTTAAATTTTTTAAGCAATCATTTAGATTAGAAATTTGCCTTTCATTTAAAAAAACATCAATATTTTCAAATTGTTTTGACCCACATTTTTTAATAATTTTTTCTAATAAATATTTTTCACCTTCATTATTTTTAATACTCATTAAAATGGTGTTGGGTAAATATTCTTTATTTACTTTTCTTGAATCAATTAAATCTTTTTTATTTCCCAAAATCGTAATTAGTTTTTCTTGGGGGATTGAGCTTATAATTTTCTCGTCATCTATATTAAATCCTTCTTCAAGACTATATAAGTAAATTACATAATCTGATTTTTTAATCATTTCAAAGCTTTTCTCTATTCCAATATTTTCTATATATGCATCGGTTTCTCTTATACCAGCAGTATCTATTATTTTTATTGGTATATCTTTGATAGTCAGATTGACCTCAATTATATCTCTAGTTGTTCCTGGAATACTAGTAACTATTGCTTTATCTTTTTTTGATAGAAGATTTAAAAGCGAACTTTTGCCAACATTAGTTTTGCCTATTAGAGCAATTGATATTCCATTATGAATACATGATCCTCTTTTGGTATTTTCTATAAGAATTTCTATTTTTTCTTTGATTTTTTTAATATTTCTAGAAAAATCATTATAATTAAAATCTGAAATGTCTTCGTCAAAATCGACTCTAGCTTCAATTTCTGATAATTGCTCGATTAAATCATTTTTTATCCCGTCAATCTTTTTTTTAATTTCTCCTTTTATTCCATTAAAAGCTATTTCTGCCGACTTAAGATTTTTTGCATTAATTAGTTGGTTTATTGATTCTGCTTGAGTAAGATCTATTTTGCCATTTAGAAAAGCTCTTTGACTAAATTCTCCAGGATTTGCAATTCTCACTCCTGTGTTATTTGATAATAGTGTCTCTAAAACTTTATTTACAATAATTACTCCTCCATGGCAGTGCAACTCAACAACATCTTCTCCAGTGAAACTATTAGGAGAATGCATAACTGAAATTAAAATTTCATCTATTAATTTATTTTCTAAGTTATCTTTTATATAGCCATGAAATATTCTATTATTTTTCCAAGCAAATTTAGATTTTGTTTTAACAATATTTTTGCAGGAATTTATTGCTTCTTTCCCTGATACTCTTATAACTGCAATACCTCCTTTACCTAAACTTATGGCAGAAGCAATAGCTGCTATTGTATCTTCAGTGGTGATTATTGATTCCATCTCTCACTATATTATGAATAATTAATTAGGATTAATAAAAAATTTATTGATTTTAATTTCAGAATGAAGTTGATAAAGAATCTTAGATATAAAGAAATTCTATCATTATTTTTGAAACAAGATGGCAGTCCATTTTTTAATGCAAAGGGAATAGCTGTTGGTGTATTTTGTGGATGTTTTCCTTTCTTTGGTTTTCAAACTTTATTAGGATTATTTTTAGCAAGAGTTGCCAGAGGAAATCTTTTTCTTGCAGTCATTGGAACTTGGATAAGCAATCCTTTTACTTATGTTCCCTTATATTTTTTCAATTATAAAGTTGGCTCATCCTTACTAAAGAATTCTCCAGATATAATTTTTGATAAAAATTTGATGATAGAAGAATTATGGGAAAAAGGAAGTGTTTTTTCATTAAGATTAATTTTGGGATCAGCATTAGTTGGATCATTTTTAGCCTTAATATCTGGTATGCTTGCTTTTTTTCTATATAGAAAAAAAAGAAAAATTTAAATTGTTAAAATTTTAATTAACTTATTCCTACTCTTGCTATATCTAAAACATCAGTCATTGATTTAATTTGATCAATAGTTTTGTGAAGTTGGTTATAACTTTCTAGACCTACGCATAAGTTAATTATGGCAGGTTTACCAAAAGCCGTTTTTACATTTGCATCACTAACATTTATGCCTTTATCAGACAATCTCATAAGAATATCTTTTAGGACTCCCACCCTATCTATTACTTCAATTCTAAGTTGAATTGGAAACTTATTCTCAAGAACCTTATTCTCTTGATTCCATGACACTGGTAATCTTCTCTCTATTGGTATTGGGGTAACATTTTCACAATCTCTCCTATGAATAGTGATTCCATGATTACCTAAAGAGACAGTTCCAATGATTTCCTCCCCAGGAAGTGGACTGCAGCATTTCCCAATTCTGTAATCTAGTCCTTCTACTCCAGAGATTGGCGATTTATTAGCGGATTTTGATTTAGTTATTATTGCATTATTTTTATTTGTTAGCGTTTTTGCTATTTCAGCATTAGATTCACTTTTGATTTCTTCTGTTTGTAATTTGATTTCTTCTCTTAATCTATTTAAAACTTGATGTAAAGTTAAACCTCCAAATCCTAATGATGCTAGTAGATCTTCTGTATTCTTTAAGTTACATCGATTGGCAACTTTTTGCATTGCTTCACTTGAAAGTAAGGATTCAAATCCATTTCGACCTACCTCTTTTTCAAGTAAGTCTTTTCCTCTTTTTATAGTCTCTTCTCGGTGACTTTTTTTATACCACTGTCGAATCCTATTTTTGGCAGTTGGAGTAACTACAAAATTCAACCAATCTAAACTGGGAGTTGAATTATTATTTGTCAAAATTTCTATAAAATCTCCATTCTGCAATGCTGTAGATAGTGGAGATAGCTTTTCGTTGATTCTTATTCCATTACAATGATTTCCAATTTCAGAATGTATTCTGTAAGCAAAATCGATGGCAGTTGAACCTTTCCTTAAACCAACAACATCTCCCTTCGGTGTGATAACAAATACCTCCTCATCGAATAAATCTTCTTTTATTGATGCCAGATAGTCATTATGATCTTTTTCATTTCCTTCTTGTTGCCACTCTACTAGTTGTCTAAGCCAATTAAATCTCTCTGCATTACTAGAAGCAGGAGAACCACCTTCTTTATATTGCCAATGCGCAGCTATTCCGAATTCCGCAATTTGATGCATTGAAATAGTTCTTATTTGCACTTCAATAGGCCTATGTCTTCCTATCACTGAAGTATGCAACGACTGGTATCCATTAGGTTTTGGTAAACCTATATAATCTTTAAATCTACCTGGAATTGGTTTAAAAGTGTCATGAACTACTGCTAAAGCTTTATAACAACTATCCAAATTATTAACAATAATTCTTAGAGCAGCAACGTCATAAATCTCGCTAAATTGTTTTTGTTGTCTTTCCATTTTGCTCCAAATTCCATAGAGATGTTTTGGTCTCCCTGTTATTTCAAAATTTTTTAAACCTGAAGAGACTAAGTTATCCTTCATTAAATTTAAAGTAACATTTAATCTTTTTTCTCTATCACTTCTTTTGATGGAAATTTGGTCTTTTAAATTTTTATATTCTTTTGGTTCAAGAAATTTAAAAGCTAAATCCTCTAATTCCCATTTAAATCTATTTATTCCTAGCCTGTTGGCCAATGGGGCATAAATTTCTCTTGTTTCTTTTGCTATTCTCTCTTTTCTCTCTTCATTAAGCCATTCAATTGTTCTCATATTATGAAGCCGATCTGCAAGTTTAACTAAAACAACTCTTATATCACTTGCCATCGCCAAGAACATTTTTCTGAGATTTTCAGCTTGTGCTTCAGTTCTATTATTAAAGTGAATACCTCCCAATTTAGTTACACCTTCTACAAGTACTTTTATTTCTAATCCAAAATTAATTTCTATCTCCGTAAGAGAGATCCCCGTGTCTTCAACAACATCGTGTAATAGTCCAGCAGCAATAACAGAAGAACTTGCACCTATTTCCTTTAGAAGATCTGCAACAGCAATGGGATGAATTATATAAGGCTCACCACTCGCTCGGAATTGTCCATTATGAGCTTCATAGGCAAGTTTGAAAGCTTTTACTATTAGATTTTGATTGGAATCATTCTTATTATTTGATACTTCGTAGTTTTTAATATTTTCAAGTAACCAATTTGGGATTTTTATCTCATATTTCAAAGATTCACTTTCAAAATTTTTATTTTCAGGCAAAATGATTGTTGAAACTTTAATTTCTTTTCTTTCTTTTGAATTCGCAGTTGCCTCAGACATATAATTTTGATTTAGATATATTTTATTTAAGACTAGAGAAATTTGCTACAAAATTATGAAAATCGATAAAAGCAAAATTCTTGAAGTCAAGAATCTAAATGTCAAATACGGTCCTAACCAGCAATTTACCATAAAAAATTTTCAATTAGATCTTCTTAAAGGTCAACACCTAGCCATAATAGGACCATCTGGATGCGGTAAAACTACATTTGCAAAAACAATTGTAAATTTGCTTCCTGAAGGATCAATTGCTGAAGGTTGTATAAGAATATGTGGTGAAGATATCACTAAAATTGATAAGAAAGAAATTCAATTATTTAGAAGAAATAATTTTGGATTTATTTATCAAGATTCTATAAAAAAACTTAATCCGTTAATGACCGTAGGTGATCATTTATCTGAATTATTCAAAACACATTTTGAATATAAACCTTCTTGGTTTATTAAAGATTTAGTAGAAGAAACTTTTCGAAGAGTAGGAATAGCGTGTGAAAGATTAGATTCATTTCCTCATGAATTTAGTGGAGGAATGAGGCAAAGAGTTTCACTCGCAATGGCTTTAGCTTTAAAACCAAAAATATTAATTGCGGATGAACCAACAACCAGTCTTGATACCAAGACCAGTTTTGCAGTTATGAATGAAATTAAATATTTAAGTGAGCAATCTGGAACTACTTTAGTTTTGATTAGTCATGATATTAATCTCGCAGCTAAGTGGTGTAAAAAAGTCCTGATAATTGATCAAGGATTAATAAAAGAACAAGGTGATATTAAGGAAGTTTTCAAATCTCCTAAATCAGAAATTGGAACAAAATTGGTAAAAGCATCAAATATACCTTTGAAGCCAATAAAAAAAATTTGTTCTGCAAATAATATTATTTTAGAGGTCAATAATTTAAGACATTGGTATAAATTAAATTCTTCAATTTTTCGACCAAAATGGAATAGGGCTTTAAAAGAGGTTAGTTTTAAATTATATCGAAATGAGATTCTTGGAATTGTAGGACCTTCTGGGAGTGGAAAGAGTACTTTATGTAGAGCTTTAATAGGACTATTAGATGTCAGAGGTGGCGAAATAAAAGTTTATGAGAAAAACCAAGAATTGTATAAAAAAAAGTCGAATAATTTAAAAAGTATACAAATAGTTTTTCAAGATCCTTTTTCAAGTTTGAATCCAAAAATGAAAATTAAAAATATTTTGAAGGATATATTATTAATTAAAAAAATATTCAATAATAATCAAATTCAAAATGAAATTAATTTTATTTTGAATAATTTAAATCTGCCTTCAGATGCCGAATTTTTAAATTCCTACCCAAGCCAGTTATCTGGCGGTCAATTACAAAGAATTTCAATTGCAAGATCACTATTACTTAAACCAAAAATCCTTATCTGTGATGAAAGTGTAAATATGTTAGATGCGCATGTAAAAATTGAAATACTTGATTTACTAATAAAAATACAAGAAAAAACGGATTTAAGTATTATTTTTATCACCCACGATTTAGGAATTGCAAAAAATTTTTGTAATAGATTATTAGTTATGAATTACGGAAAGATTGTTGAAGAAGGTTATTCCTGTAATATTTTTTCCAATCCAAAGGATGTTATTACAAAAGCTTTAGTCGATAGCTCATTAAACCTTAATTAATTTTTTTTAAAACTTTTAATAATTTTTGAAATTCTTGTGGCAATTCCGCCTCAAATTTCATTTCCTTTCCATTAATTGGATGTAAAAGTCCTAGCTTCACAGCATGTAAAGCTTGACCGTTCAGTCTGCAAGGAAGCTTTTTACATCTTCCATATAAAGGATCACCAAGAATAGGGTGATTGATATGTGCACAATGAACTCTTATTTGATGAGTTCTACCGGTTTCTAATTTGAAACTCATTAATGAGTAATTACCAAATCTTTCTAATACTTTCCAGTATGTACATGCATATCTACCGGAGTTTTCATCCACAACTGCATATTTTAATCTATTTAGTTTATCTCTTCCTATGTGTCCAACAATTTTACCTTTTGAATTATTTGGAACTCCGTGAATAACTGCAATATAATTTCGCGAAGCGATTTTTTCTCTAATCTGCATTTGAAGATTGACAAGTGATTCTTGGTTTTTTGCTACAACCATGCATCCAGAGGTATCCTTATCTAATCTATGAACTATCCCGGGTCTCAATTTGCCATTTATGCCTGGCAGATCTTTACAGTGAAAGAGAAGCCCATTTACCAAAGTTCCTGATTTATGCCCTGGGGCTGGATGAACTATTAATCCTGATTGTTTGTTAATTACGATGATATGCTCATCTTCAAAAAGAATATTTAAGTTCATCTTTTCTGGCTTCAAATAGACAAGAGGTTCTGGAGGAGGCATCCAAATTTGAATATTATCTCCTTTTTTTAGCGGGGTTTTAGCCTTTGCAGTTTTGTAGTTTACAAGTACTAGGCCGGCATTTATAAAATGTTGTATTCTTGCTCTACTTTGTTCTGGCCTTTTGCTTACAAGCCACCTATCTAGTCTCATAGGAAGGGGTAACTCATAAATAATTTCTAAAAGCTCACCTTCCCCTTCTCCAAAAGAGTTTTCATTATTTAATTTCATATTGGCACTTCTAAAGCAATCTTACCAAGCATTTGGTTACGATAATCTTCTAATAATTTTTGAGCCATTCTTCTTCTATCACCTGAGGTATGTTTCAATGCTGCAAGATTGATCCATTCATGAGGGCTATCAGAGTTTTTTAATATATCAACTCCATATCTATTAGATATCTTTGTAAGTGAAATATTCGCATTTTTATCTTTTTTTAATTTAAAAATTATTTTTATAAATTCAATCGCAACACTTTCTATTTCATAAGCAGCTTCTCCAATATCATCGCAAAGCGCAAGATTTAGAGCTGATTTTTGATTCTCTAAATTAGGGGGTATAACACCGGGAGCATCAAGTAAATCTATCCCACTGTCTAATCTGATCCATCTAAGATTTTTCGTTACGCCTGCCTTTCTAGCACTTTCTACAACTTTTTTCTTAGCGATTCTATTTATTAATGCAGATTTTCCTACATTAGGAAAGCCTAGGGCAAGAGCTCTAATTGGTCTAACTTTCATTCCTCTGGATAACCTTCTTTTATCAATTGATAATCGGGATTCTCTAACATATTTGCAAATTTCTCTTATTCCTCTTCCATTTTTTGCATCACACCAAAGAGGATATATATCATCTTTTTTAAACCATTCGTTCCAATTAGTTATAGTTTGTGGGGCTATCATATCTGCGCGATTTATAACAAGGATATGTTTTTTGTTTGTGATCCATTGATTGAGATGAGGGTGACCAGTTGATAAAGGAATTCTCGCATCTCTAACTTCTATAATTAAATCTACTCTATTTATTACTTCAGATAGCTTTTTTTCAGCTTTAGCAATATGACCTGGGTACCATTGAATTTTTGGAATATCCACTTTATTAAATCCAATTAACTGTACATTTATACCTTTTAATTATTTTGAATTTCAAAAGTAATTACTTTTAATAATAATGTAAAAATCATTTTTTTTTTATTTTTATAAATTTTATATTGCTGACTATTTTTTAAAATTTATTAAGGCATAAGTAACAGTTACTACTTTTTTTACCCAATAAGCTCAAATAAACGTTAGGGTTTCATGGTAAAAAACAGGTTGTTTTAATGTCAAAATTGTCTCTTTCCAGTCTTGATAAGTCTCAATTAGAAGGGAAAAAAGTTCTTGTAAGGGTTGATTTTAATGTTCCATTAGATGAGAGTGGTCAGATTACTGATGATACTCGAATAAGAGCAGCAATTCCTACTATTAAATATCTTATAAATAACTCTGCAAAAGTTATATTAGCTGCTCATTTTGGTAGACCTAAAGGGAAAATTAATGAGAAGATGAGATTAACTCCAGTTGCTGAGAGATTAACCGATATATTGGAAAAAAAAGTTAATCTAACTGAAAGATGTATTGGTGAAGAAGCTTTAGCTAAATCTAGAAATTTAAGTAATGGAGATGTTTTATTACTTGAAAATGTTCGGTTTTATGAGGAAGAAGAAAAAAATGATTTAGATTTCGCTAAAAATCTGGCTGAACATGCTGAGATGTATGTTAATGATGCATTTGGAGCCGCCCATAGAGCTCATGCTTCAACTCAAGGAGTTACGAAATTTTTAGAGCCTTCCGTGGCAGGATTTTTGTTAGAGAAAGAATTGCAATATTTACAGGGAGCTATAGATTCTCCAAAACGTCCACTTGCAGCAATAGTAGGAGGTTCAAAAGTTAGTAGCAAAATTGGAGTTTTAGATTCTCTTTTAGATAAGTGTGACAAAATTATTATTGGTGGAGGTATGATATTTACTTTCTTTAAGGCAAGAGGACTTGATGTAGGAAAGAGTCTTGTTGAAGAAGATAAACTTGAGTTAGCTAGAAATTTAGAGGCAAAAGCGAAAACTAAAGGTGTTGAACTACTATTGCCATCTGATGTAGTTTTAGCAAATGAGTTCTCTCCCAATGCGGAAAGTAAAGTCTCTCAAATAGATTCAATTAGTGGTGATTGGATGGGTCTAGATATTGGGCCACAATCAATTAAAGCTTTCCAACATGCTCTTGCAGAATGTAAAACAATTATTTGGAATGGACCTATGGGTGTTTTTGAATTTGATAAATTTGCGGAAGGTACAAATGCAATAGGAAAAACTCTTGCAGATTTAAGTTCTTTCTCTGAGGTTTGTACAATAATTGGGGGAGGAGATTCTGTGGCAGCAGTTGAGAAAGCTGGTCTAGCTGAAAAGATGTCTCATATATCTACAGGAGGAGGAGCTAGTTTAGAACTTTTAGAAGGTAAAACTTTACCTGGTGTAGACGCTTTAAAAGAAGCTTAAATTAAATTTTTTCAACAATCTCTACGCTTTTTGTGAATGAAATAATTCCTTTTGGATGAGCTATGGTACCTGACCATATCTGTGTATTAGGTTTGGATGATGCTCTAGTCGTTTTAAAAATACCTCCAGAGGCTAAAGGCTCAATATTGATGTCTTGTTTTAAATAAGATTCTTCCTCATAAGATATTATTCCTCCCGCTAATATAATATCCCCAAGAGGTTCATTAAGAATAATCTCAATATCATATTTTGTGCCAGTAAGGACTTTATCTGGAATTCTAAAAATAATGTCTAATTTACTTTGGTCGTTTCTAATAGTGGTTAATAAATTTTTTATATTTCCATTATTTATTTTTTCATTCTGAGTAGAAAATATATATTTAAAGTTAGATTTAAGAAAGTATGTTTCCCCATTAATTTTTTTCTTTCCATTAACTGTAATATCAAATATTTTTTCTTTAGAATTTTCTCCTATTAATTTTTTAATTTGCCATTTTGAATTAGGAAAATCTTTGATTATTTGCGTAAATTTTTCTTGAATTTTTAAGTTTTTTTCCTCATTAAAATTATTTTTTATCAATTCTAAGTTTCGAGTATTTAGTGCATCTTCAAGATTTTTTCTTATATCAACATTTATATTTTGTGCGATTGATAATTTTGGAAAAATAAGATAAACATTTAGATAGAGAAATAATCCTAAATTTTTAAGATAATTTAAATTAATCATTTTCCTTACTTGTTCATTTTATTGTACTTATTTAAGTTTTAATGTCTAAAGAAAGAAATAATTTATTAATTGCTGCCAGTGGAACTGGGGGTCATATTTTTCCTGCATTAGCAGTTTCTAAAAAGGTTGAAAAGGATTGGAATATCAATTGGTTAGGAGTCGAACAAAGACTTGATTCTAAATTTATACCTAGAAAATATAATCTTTTGACTTTGAAACTTCAGGTACCCAAAAAAAATATTTTTTTGATTTTTCAATATCTTAATATTTTATTCTCAACTTTTAATATTATGAAAATCCTTAAAGAAAAAAAAATAAATTTAGTTTTTACAACTGGTGGATTTATTTCAGCCCCTACAATTCTTGCTGCAAAGTTACTTAAAATACCTGTTTTAATTCATGAATCAAATTTAATACCAGGCACGGTTACAAAATATTTTGGTTTTTTATGTGAATTTGTTCTTATAGGATTTAAAGATACAAAGTCTTATTTAAAAAACTGCAAAACTATCTTTACGGGAACTCCTCTTAGATCAGAGTTTTATGAAAATAATTCTTTACCAGAATGGGTTCCTAGAGGAAAAGGCCCTCTTTTAGTTGTTATGGGAGGGAGTCAAGGTGCAAAGGTTGTTAATGAAATTTTTCATGAATCTCTCAAGTTTTTAATAAAACAAAATTTTCGAATAGTCCATATTACTGGAAAAAATACTGCAAAAAATACTTTAAAAACTAAATCTAATAATTATGTGCAAAAGGAATTTACTAATCAAGTTGCATCCCTTATGCAAAACTGCGATTTAGTAATATCAAGGTCTGGCGCAGGAACAATAAATGAACTTATACAAACTAGAAAACCATCAATTTTAATTCCATACCCCAACTCTAAAAATAACCATCAAGAAAAAAATGCTATGATCTTATCTTCAATTGGAGGTGCAATTTTAATAAATCAAGATAAAATAACAAAAGTATTTTTTGAAGAGACTTTAAAAAATATTTTTAAATTTAAATTACAAAAAGGTAAACCTAAATATGAAATTTTAGATTTAATGAAAGAAAATATGAAAAATATTAATTCCATGGAATCTACATATGAGATAAAAAAATTAATAAACTATTTTTTAAAAGAATTTTGAATTTCTCTGCATAAAATTTTATTATTTTTTCTATTCTGTAAACTTATTCTTGCCCATTTTTCATCAAGAAATCTAAATGAGGAGCATTCTCTGATTAAGATCCCTTTTTTTTCTAAATAATTAATGTTGGAAGTCATGGAGAATTTACTTTCTATTAAAAAAAAGTTAGTTGAAGAGTTATGTACTTTAAGATTTTTTATTTTAGATAATTCATTAGAAACCCAATCTTTCTCGACTATTACCCAATCGTGAATTTTTTTTGTCCATTCCTTATAAAAATTTCTATTACTTAATAGTTTTATTCCAGCATTTATAGCAAAGCAATTTAATGGCCAAGGATCTCTCTTGATACTCCATTTTTTAAGTTTTTCAGATGAACCAATAACATAACCTAATCTTAATCCTGCAATATTAAATAGTTTGGTTAAACTCCTTATAACTAATAAATTTTCATAAATTTTTGTAAGTGGGATTAATGATTCTTTCTCACCGTTTGGCGTTATCGCTAAGAATGCTTCATCACAAATCACTAGTTTATATTTCTTTAAAATTATTTCTAATGACTTTTTATCCCATAATTGACCAGTGGGGTTATGTGGGTTAGTTATCCAAATTACATCGCAAATGGGTTGTATTGGAAAGGATTGAGGGAAACTATTACTCCAATTTTTTGGTAATTCTGAATAATTAAAGCTTGCATTCCAGCAACTTAGTGATCTTTCATAATCTACGAAGCTAGGACTCGGAATACAACTTGTGCCAAATTTGGAAGCTTCATATCCTGCCCAAGTTATTAACTCAGAAGCTCCATTCCCTGGCAATATATTATCGGGATTTATTTGATGAAACTTTCCAATTATTTCTTTCAAATTATGTAGATTCCTTTCAGGATAATATCGAAATCCTAGCGTTTTAATTTCTAAGAATAATGCGTCTAAAAGTATCTTTGGAGGCTTGAATGGTACTAATGAGGCACTTGAGTCAATTATTTTAGATGGTAATATATTTAATTTTTTTGCTTGAGTTAATATATTTCCTCCATGCTTGAGGTTCATATCCTTGACATCCTGATTATCCAAACTATTAATATTGAATTTATCCATAAATAATTTTAGGTTTCATTCAATCCATTTTAAGTTTGATCCAATAGCTTCTCCTATATTTGATAATTTATGAGTATTAATTTGTTTTATGATCCCATTAAGAATATTGGGAACTAATTGCGGACCTTTGTATATCCATCCAGTATATATTTGAATTAAGGATGCTCCAGAACATATTCTTTCCCAAGCAGATTCTGGACTGTCTATTCCCCCTACCCCAATTAACTTAATATTATTATCAATATTATGAATATGACGAATTATTTGATTTGCTTTTAGTTGAAGTGGTCTACCACTCAATCCGCCATTTTCTTCAGCAAGTAATAGACCTGTTTGCTTTATCTTTCTTTGCTCAAGACCTAATCTATCTAAACTTGTATTGGTAGCAATGATTCCATCAATATTCTCATCAATTATTAATTGGCATATATCTTCAATATCTTTATAATTTAAATCCGGGGCTATTTTCACAAATAATGGTGGGCAATTATCTAAATTTTTTACTTCTCTAAGAAGTTCTTTAAGGAGAATAGGATCTTGTAGCTTTCTAAGACCTTCAGTATTAGGTGAACTTACATTTATAGCGGCGTAATCACAATAAGGAATCAAAAGTTTTAAAGAAGTTAAATAATCTTCAGTAGCCTTTGATAAGTTTGTAATTTTAGATTTACCAAAATTTATGCCTAAACAAATATTTTGCCTACTTTGTTGAAATTCAACTCCTTGCTTTAATAGATTCTTAACAAGATTTTCAGCACCATTATTATTAAATCCCATTCTATTAAGTGCTGCCTCCTCCTTAGCTAATCTAAACAATCTTGGTTTAGGATTTCCAGATTGAGAAAATTTTGTAACTGTACCAATCTCAGCGAAGCCAAATCCAAAGTCTTTCCAAATATTTGCGGCATCTCCATTTTTGTCAAAACCAGCTGCCAAACCTACTGGATTAGAAAAATCTATTCCACAAATTTTTTGATGCAATCTTTTATCAAAAACGCAAAATTCTTGATTTAAATCTTTTATTATTCTTGAAATTAACGGCCTATTTCTATTCTTTGAAGTGAATGCTAGAAGACTTAAGGATAAATTTGTAAGGTACTCTGCATCTATCCCAGCATCTTTTTTAAGGAGAGGAGTTACTAAGTTATTATAAATATTAATTAACATTCCTTTCTGTTTAACCATAAAAATATAAAAGGTTAAGTGTTTGTATTCACTATTATCCAATATTTTTGATTTTTAGGAATTAATTTCCAATTACGCCATTCAAATAATTCATGTTTTTTTATGGAAATATAATTTTTTTCTCCAAGTAATTCACTCAATTCATGAGAGTTTAAAAAATATTTCTTTTCAGCAAATTTTTCAAGTAATTCGTTTTTGGAAAATAATTTTTGAATTTCAGTAGACCCCGTCTCTTTTGAATTGTCCTTTGCTTCAGTTGATTTTTTAACTTTACTAACCAAAGGTATTCCTTTACTATAACTTGTAGCAATTAAATCAACTCTCTCATTCTGTTTATCTCCACTATGACCTTTTACGAATTCCATTTCGAGTCCTTTTATTCTTAAGTCATCTATTTTTTGCCATAGATCTAAATTTTGAACAGGTTTTCCTGTGCTTGTTTTCCATCCATTCCTCTTCCAATTAATAACCCATCTTGAATAGCCCTCAATAACATATTTACTATCCGTTCTTAATTTAAAGTTTTCTTTTAATTGAAAATTTTTTAACTTTTCGAGAGTTTTTATCGCTGCAGTAAGTTCCATTCTATTATTCGTGGTATTTTGCTCAGAACCACCTATTTCTATTTCACTATCATCATTAAAAACTATTAATCCTCCCCAACCACCTGGTCCAGGGTTCCCACTACAAGCTCCATCCGTGGCAGCTTCAATTGCAATATTATTTTTACTATTCATAAATTTAAAGCCGATAATAAATATACCGGCTAGAAAAATTTTATTCTATTTTAGTGTAACTTTACCGCCAGCTTCTTCAATCTCTTTCTTTAAAGTTTCAGCATCTGCTTTCGCTATACCTTCTTTAACTGTCTTTGGAGCTGATTCTACAAGTGCTTTTGCATCACCAAGACCAAGTCCGGTTGCATTTCTTACAACTTTAAGAACTTTGATTTTAGCAGCTGCATCAAAGCTTTCCAGAATTACATCGAATTCAGTTTTTTCTTCAGCGGCTCCAGCATCTCCTTCACCACCACCACCACTTGGAGCTGTCATTACTACACCAGCTGATGCAGCTGCAGAAACACCAAATGCCTCTTCAATTTGTTTAACAAGCTCAGATGCTTCTAATAGTGAGAGGGATTTTAATGATTCAAGAATTTCTTCAGTTTTTGCAGTCATTTTTCTAAATAGATAATTAATTGTGAAGTTTAAGATTCTGATTTTTCAGAATGTTGTTTAAGTGATCTAGCAAGCCCAGAAGGTACTTCATTAATAGAAATAGCAATTTTTGTGGCAACACCATTCAATGCGCCGGCAATTTTTGCCATTAATACTTCTTTCGTAGGTAGGCTTGCGATCTCTTTAATTTCAGAGTCGCTGAGAAGTTTACCCTCGAATAAAGCTCCTTTGGTTTCGGATTTTTTTGTTTCTTTTTGAAAAGATTGAATTGCTTTTACAGCCCCTCCAATATCTTCTTTGATTAAAACAAAAGCATTAGTTCCTGTGAGTAAAGACTCAAGATCAGTCCAATTACTATTACCATCAATTGCTTTGCGCATTAATGAGTTTTTAGTAACTTTGCAAATGCCTTTATTTGTTTGCAATCTTGATCGCAAATCAGACATCTCCTTGATCGTTAAACCTTTATAGTCAAGAACTACAGCCATTTCCGAATCATCTAACAGAGATTTTATTTCTGTGACGATTTTTTGCTTATTCTCTATTGTTCGGCCCATTGTTGTTTTGGATCGTAATTTAGGAAGAGCAGGAAATGCGGCAAAGTCCATTTATAAAAGAGGCCGCATTCATTAGATCCAAAAAGAAAATAATTAAAACGAAACCTCGGTAGGATTTATTTATTTAGTCGAAACTAAATAGACCTACTTTCTTTGGCCGTATTATTGCTTTAAAATTATACTATATAGAGTTAACTTTCAGGCTGGTAATCTTGTAAGGCACTTATGTCAACTTGAACAGAAGGTCCCATCGTTGAAGTCACATAAAAACTTTTCCAATACTTACCCTTAGCACCACTAGGTTTATTTTTATCAATAGATTCTTGTAATGTCTTTAAGTTTTCAAATAATGCATTTTTGGTAAAACTAGCTTTTCCGAAGCGAACATGTACAATACCAGCTTTATCTGCTCTAAACTCTAGCTTACCTGCTTTAAACTCTTTTATTGAACTTGTAATATCACTAGTTACAGTTCCCGCCTTAGGATTTGGCATTAACCCCCTTGGACCTAAAACTCTTCCAAGTTTTGCTACCTTTGGCATCATATCAGGAGTGGCAATAAGCAAATCAAAATCCATATTGCCTTTGTTTATGCTCTCTACAAGATCCTCTTCTCCAAAAAGATCCGCACCTGCAGATTTGGCTTTTGCTACATTCTCACCGCTTGTTATGACGGCAATTTTAATACTTTGGCCAGTACCATTAGGTAGAGCTACTGTTGTTCTTAGCTGTTGATCTGTATATTTTGGATCAATACCTAAACGAATGTGAGCTTCAATAGTCTCATCAAATTTAGCGTTTGCATTTTCCTTGATAATACTTATTGCTTCAAGAGGAGCATATGAGTGATCTTCTATCTTTTTTGATAGAGCCGACATTCTTTTGGAAAGTTTTTTCATAATATGTTTGGGTTCAAACGGTTAAAGAGTTAACCTCCCCTAAAAAAAAGGAATGTTTGAGATTGAAATCATTCGGTAATAGAAACACCCATATTTCGAGCAGTTCCTTCAATTACTTTCATAGCTGATTCAATACTTGTACAGTTTAAATCAGGAAGCTTTGTTTTGGCTATCTCCTCTAATTGAGATTTACTAATATTTCCAACAGATCCCTTTGAAGATTCACCAGCTCCTTTTTCTATGCCAGCAGCTTTAGTTATTAAAACTGAAGCAGGTGGAGTTTTAGTTATAAAAGTAAAGCTCCTATCTTCAAAAACTGAAATCTCAACAGGAATAACAAAACCTGCTTTATCTTGTGTTCTCGCATTATATTCTTTGCAAAATGCCATGATATTGACACCATGCTGACCTAGAGCTGGACCCACTGGAGGTGCCGGGTTTGCTTTGCCAGCTTGAAGAGCAAGTTTGATAACCGCAACGATTTTTTTTGCCATTAGATTCGTGAATTTAAACGAGAGTTAAATTGATTATTTTACTCGATAAACAGAAATAATAATTAATTTTGTTTATTGATTTGGGAGAATTCCAATTCTACAGGAGTTTCGCGCCCAAAAATTGAAAGTAATGCTTTTAATTTATTTCTTTCACCAGAAACTTCTATAACTTCACCCTGAAAATCTTTAAAAGGTCCACTAGTAACAATAATTCTATCTTTTTCCTCAAGATCTAATTTTATTACAGCCTTCTTCTCCGAGGCACGCTTAAAGATTCTATTTACCTCTTGCCTGGATAAAGGTCTAGGTTTTATATGTCCTCGTGATCTTCCAGTGCCTCTCCCATCTTCTGCTCCGACAAAATTGATGACATTTGGAGTACTTTTTACAGCCATCATTGTATCTTCATCAAGAATCATCCTAACCAAAACGTAACCGGGGAAAACCTTCTCTTCTGTAGTTTGCCTTGAACCATCTTTTTTCAGTTTAATGCCTGGAGTTTGAGGAATCTCGATTTCTATAATTCTATTATTAACACCTAAAGTTACTGACCTTTGTTCGAGAGTAGCTTTTACTTTCTTCTCGCAGCTTGATGCAACTTGAACCGCATACCATCTAGCAATACTAGTATTTGCCTTTTGGGAACTAAGGTTTGTTGTTAATTCATTACTCATTTTTCTTTCTCTGGAAACTGGATAAATGATTTTTTAAAATTATAGGATTAAATCTATATTTAAAAATTTGTTAATTTAACGGAAAATTTGTGATGCAGCCCATCCATAAAACCTACTTACAGATGCAATTGCTGCTGCAGAAAAGGATACCATAATAATAACAGCTATAGATTCGCTAAATAACTGTTGTTTGTTAGGCCATACAACTAGTTTGAATTCATCGAATGTAGAAGTTAAAAAATTCTTCTTTTTCTTAGCCTCTTTTATTTCAGAGGACTCTTCTATTTTGGGAGTCTCTTTTTTAAGAGGTTTTGGATTAGTAGGACTTGTCACAAAATTCGAATTTAGTTTAAGCTTCAAGAGCTTAAAGTTATTTTAGCTTATTGATTTGCTCATCAGCTAGGTTTAAATAAAATCTCATCTTTTTTTGAGGGACTAATCTTCACAGTTATATATTTTTTATTTTTATAGTTTTCCTCTAACATTTTTGAAGCCAGCGGATTTTCTATTTGTCTTCTAAGTTCTCTACTTAAAGCTCTTGCTCCATATTCAGGTTCATAGGAATCGTTAGCAATTTTTAAGATAACTTTTTTATCAATAGTAATTATTATTCCCTGCTCTAGAAGTAATTTCTTTAAATCTTCTATTTGTAGGAGAATTATTTTTTGTAGTTGATCAATTGATAGTGGATCAAACTTGACTACTTCATCGATTCTGTTTAAAAATTCTGGTCTAAAAACAGAGGATAACGATCTATTAATAGAATCTTGTAAATTTTTTTTTCTTAATTCAGGGTTTTCATTATCATTTGGAATTTTTTTTGAATCTTCTAAAATTATTTGTCCAGCTAAATTACTAGTCATTATTATTACAGTATTTTTGAAGTCAACTGTTCTTCCTTGAGAATCCGTTAACCTCCCTTCATCTAAAACTTGTAGGAGGACATTGAAAACTTCTCTATGCGCTTTTTCGATTTCATCAAGGAGAATTACAGAGTAAGGTTTTCTTCTAACTGCTTCAGTTAATTGCCCTCCCTCTTCATACCCAACATAACCTGGGGGTGCTCCTAAAAGTCTTGCGACAGCATTTTTTTCCATGTATTCACTCATATCCAATCTTAATAAAGCTTCTTCTTCATCAAATAATGATGATGCCAAAGATTTTGCTAATTCTGTTTTACCTACTCCTGTAGGACCCATAAATAAGAATGATCCAATTGGTCTTTTAGGATTTTTCATTCCAACTCTTGCTCTTCTTATTGCTGAAGATACAACTTCTATAGCCTTCTGCTGACCAATAACTTTCTCACTTATTTCTAACTCTAAATTAACTAATTTTTTTCGCTCATTGGAAACTACCTTCGTAATGGGAATACCAGTTATTTTTGAAATGACATCAGCAATATCATTAGGTTCAACTTGATATTTAAAATTAAATTTCTTATTTCTCTGAGGTTTTTTGAAGCTACTTTCAATTGTTTTTATTTCAAATTCAATTTCACTAAGTTCTTCCTTTAGATTATTTAAATTATCAAGATTACTTTTTTCTTCGATATCTTTACTTAATTCTTCGATTTTGTGTATAAGTCTATCCTCTTCATTTAGTAAAAAATTAAATTGTTCCATTTTTTCTTTATCATTATTCCATGTATTGATAATCTCATTCAATTTATTTGAGGCTAAATCTTTTTTCTCTGATAATTTTTCTCTATTTTCGATATCTTCAGGTGAAAGATTTTTTAACTTATTTTCAATATCATAGATTTTGCTTTCTTCAGTAAGAATAATTTGAGGTTTTATATTAGATTCGATTTTTAATTGAGCTGCCGCTTCATCAATTAAGTCTATTGCTTTGTCAGGAAGATACTTATCACTTATGTATCGATCTGCAAGTCTCGCAGAAGAATTTATAGCTTCTTCGGTAATTCTAATGCCATGATGTAATTCATATTTCTTTTTTATACCTTTCAAAATTTCCGCTGTTAATTCTACTGAGGGTTCATTAACAAATATCTTTTGAAAAGAATTATTTAATACTTGATCTTTTTCAATACTTTCGCGAAACTTTTCAGGGGTTGTTGTTCCTATACATCTCAGTTCTCCTTCACTAAGTAAAGGCTTTAAAATATTGCTTATATCAGCTGTAGATCTATCAGAACTAATTATTGTGTGAATTTCATCAATAAATAAAATAATGCCCTGATTTGGGTTTTTTAGTTCATTAAGTATCAAGCTAAGTCTTTCTTCTAACTGACCTCTAAATTTTGTTCCAGAAACTAATGCTCCAAAGTCAAGAGAAATAATTTTTAAGTTTTTTAATGAATCAGGAACTTTTTTATTTACGATTAATTGAGCAAGTAATTTGGCAATAGATGTTTTCCCAACTCCTGGATAACCAATCAGGATAGGATTATTTTTGCTACGCCTAGATAAAACTCTCATTAAGTTATTAATTTCATCTTCTCTTCCAATAACAGGATCAAGTAAACCTTTTTTTGCTAATTCAGTTAAATCTTTTCCATAAAGAGTAAGTGCATTCTCATTAGTTTCAATTTTCAGTTTATTATTCGGTGAAGGAATGATAGCTTTTGATTCATTTGTTAATTCTCTTTTATCACTTTTATCGACTGATTTATTATCTTTAACAGATATGTATTTTTTATTTTCAAGGTAATTTTTACTTTGATTAATATTAGGGATGAATTTTAATTCTTCCTCTAATTTTTCTACAGAAAGGTCCCCCTCTTGAAACACATAATTTCCTATTCTTGTATCCCTACCTAACGCGATTAATAAATGAGGAATTTCTATTAAATTTGAACCCCACTGAGTTTTTATTTGATTTGCATTATCTAGTAAGATTTCTAATTCTTCACCAATAGTAAAAATATCTGAATCGTGAATTGGTGTTTCTTCTAGAAAATCCTCAGTTATGTCTAAAACTATATCTTGATTTATTGATAAGTTTTCTATGAATGCAAAAAAATCACTTGAAGTGAACAAAGTATGAATAATATGCTCAATGTTGAATTCACTATGATCCCATTTTTTTGCAGTTTCTTCTCCTGATAAAAGAAGATTCCAACTTATATCGCTAAAAAGTTCTGGATTTGATGTAAGAGTTTCTCTCATGAAGTATACAAACTGTACAAAATTAATATTTAATCATTGTATTTTTTATATTAATAAGGATAAAAAAGAATGATCATTTGAGTTTTTTTAAATTATAAAATGAAATTAAAATTATCCTTAAAAATAATATAAGTATTTATGTGTTATGAAATTTTTCAAATTAATTTCCGTATCGGTTCATCCTCCCGGACTTGTCTTGAAATCAGAAAAAAAATGATTGTCTTATTTATATTTCAAATATTAGCCAAATACTTCAGCTATTTATAGGATTTAAATAGTATTAATTAAATTGTGAAAGAAACTATTGATTTCCTTATTGACAATATTGAAGCAAGGCAAGTACTTGATTCAAGAGGTAACCCAACTGTAGAAGCTGAAGTATTTTTGGAATGTGGTGCTTTTGGCAGAGCAATAGTTCCAAGCGGAGCAAGTACTGGTGCTCATGAAGCACATGAATTAAGAGATGGGGGTAAAAAATATATGGGGAAAGGAGTCTTAAATGCTGTTAATAAAATACATGAGACAATTTCTCCTGCTTTATGTGGTTTATCAGCTTTAGATCAAACGATTATTGATAACTTAATGATTGAAATTGATGGAACTCCTAATAAATCTAATTTGGGAGCTAATTCAATTCTTGCAGTGAGTCTAGCTAATGCTAGAGCCGCTTCAAATGCTTTGGATTTGCCATTGTATAGGTATCTTGGAGATCCATTATCTAATCTTCTGCCAGTACCATTGATGAATGTAATTAATGGTGGTGCTCATGCACCTAATGGTCTTGATTGCCAAGAATTTATGCTCGTACCGCATGGGGTAAAAACTTTTAGTGAATCACTAAGAATGGGGACTGAAATATTTCATTCACTCAAATTTTTGCTTGATAGAAAAGGGTTATCTACCGCAGTTGGAGATGAAGGTGGTTTCGCTCCAGAATTATCATCTAGTGAAGCAGCAGGAGATTTACTTTTAGAAGCCATTGAGAAAGCAGGATTCATCCCGGGTAAAGAAGTGTCATTAGCTTTGGATGTTGCTAGTACTGAATTTTATAAAGATGGCATGTATAAATATGAAGGGAAAAATTTATCTAGCTCTCAAATGATATCTTATCTTTCAAATTTAGTTTCAAATTATCCAATAGTT
Organism: Prochlorococcus sp. AG-347-J22; assembly: GCA_003279005.1. Lineage (GTDB taxonomy): Bacteria > Cyanobacteriota > Cyanobacteriia > PCC-6307 > Cyanobiaceae > Prochlorococcus_A. The sequence goes on from QCBY01000018.1 coordinate 23,286, forward strand.
TCTATAGAGGATGGATTAGCGGAAGATGATTGGGAGGGTTGGTCAGCCTTGAATAAAGAGATTGGAAATAAGGTGCAGTTAGTAGGGGATGACTTATTCGTAACAAATACTAAAAGGTTAAAAAAAGGAATAATAGAAAAATCTGCAAATTCAATATTAATAAAGGTTAATCAAATTGGAACATTAACTGAAACCTTAGAAGCTATTGATTTAGCTAAGAGCGCAGGTTTCAAAAGTGTTATCAGTCATAGAAGCGGTGAGACAGAAGATACAACCATAGCTGATTTATCTGTGGCAACGAAATCTGGGCAAATTAAAACCGGCTCTTTGAGCAGAAGTGAAAGAATTGCTAAATACAATAGACTATTGAGGATTGAGGAAGAGTTGGGGGATCAATCTAGATTTGCTGGTGATTTAGGATTAGGTCCAAAAAATATTTAGTTTTTATTGTTTAAGTTTATCTATTCGTGAACCTTTTCTCATGCTCAATTGACACTTAATCCAATCAATACTTATTGGCGTTGCAAAAATTAAAGGTAAAATCGCAAAATTATTTTGGTTATTAGTTACTAGTAAAGCTGATGCAATGGTTAGGCTTCCTAAAAGGATAGAATGACCTAATGATTTTTGAGCAGTAAACATTTTCTTAAATTGCCTATCAGATTCACCCATCCTTATTTGAAGTTGTAAATCACCTTGCTCTAACCTCTCTAAACTCTCATCAATTCTTTTTGGTATACCTACAGCCTTTGAACCTAATTCCCCTACTTGCCTACCAAATTGGTTAATAAAATCATTAGGTGATTGATTGTTGGATGTCATTAGATCAATGAGATAAGGCTTGGTAATTGATACAAGGTTAAACCCTGGGTCTAACATTCTACCAACACCTTCAAAAGTTGATAAAGCTCTCATTACAAATATTAAATCAACTGGAAGCTGAAAAGGAGTTTCATAAACTAGTTCGTATAAATCCCCAGATAGTTTTTCGATGATGTTAGGGCTGAATGGTGGAGTTAAAGCCTCTTTAAGCATTAATCTAACCAATCTTCTGACTGGTCCTACATCTATCTCTTTAGAAATCAAGCCCGCTTGTTGGAGTTGAGTTACTAGTGATGATGCATCTCTTAATGCTGCAGATTGAACCATGCATCCTAAGCTTGCTTGTAGACTACTTGAAATATTCCCCATCATTCCAAAATCATAAAAGATTAATTTGCCTGAATTTGAAACGGCTAAATTTCCTGGATGTGGATCAGCATGAAAAAAACCATAATTTACGAGCTGTTTTAAATAGCTAATTGCACCTATTTCTGCAATCTTTGGTAAGTCAATATTCTCAAATTTTAATTTTTCAATTTCACTTATTTTTGTACCTTCTAAATAACTCAAACAAAGAACTCTTTCACTGCTAAAGTTCCAAATCACCTCAGGAACTTCTACATTTTCATCATCAAGGAATTGTTGTCTAAACCTTGCAGCATATTGAGCTTCACATTTAAAATCTAGTTCTTTCATAAGGACTTTTCTACACTCCTTTGCTATTGCAACCCAATTTCTTCCTCGACTCCAGTTCTTATTCTTTTGGATTATGAAAGCAATTTGTTGCATTATGTTCAAATCAATTTTGAATAAATTCTTCAAATTGGGTCTTTGAACTTTAAATACAACTTCTTTCCCATTTGTCAAAGTCGCTTTATGAACCTGAGCTAATGAAGCTGATCCAATTGGGATAGAATT
>QCBY01000019.1 GCA_003279005.1 Prochlorococcus sp. AG-347-J22
AATTAAATAATGAAGATGAAAATACTATATTACAAAGGGTATTAGAAGAGCATTATATGAATGTTGAACTGGTAGAAATACCATCTGAAATTCTTATGCAATATAACCTTCCAAGACAAACTACAATAGAAGATTGGTTAACAGAGCTAAGAAAAAAGAAAGTAAAAATTATTATCCCTAAAAGAAATAAAAAACATGAAACAGTAGAGATGGTTTTAAAAAATGCAAAATTAGAATTAGATAGAATATTAAATGGGATGCAAGATAATGAATCTTCAATTGAGGATCTTGCTCAAATACTTGAATTAAGCGAACAACCTAAAAGAATTGAAGGTTATGATATTAGCCACATTCAAGGTACAGACCCTGTAGCTTCACAAGTGGTTTTTATTGATGGTATTCCTTCTAAACAGCATTATAGGAAATATAAGATAAAAGATCCAAATGTTTTTATTGGACATAGTGATGATTTTGCCTCTATATATGAAGTTATACATAGAAGGTTTAGAAAATGGTCAAGATTTAAAAAAGACGGAGGAGATATTTCAATATTAAATGATAAAACGAATAGTAAATTAGGTAATGAACTTCTATCTGATTGGCCAGATTTAATAATGATTGATGGAGGCAAAGGACAGTTAAATGCAGCTATCAAAGCATTAAAAGAATTAAATCTTGAGGAAGAAGTTACTATATGTTCATTGGCAAAAAAAAATGAAGAAATATTTATTCCTGGCTCTACAAAGTCTCTTGATACTGATGAAAATCAAAAAGGTGTTCTTCTATTAAGAAGGATAAGAGATGAGGCACATAGATTTGCACTATCTTTTCATAGAGATAAAAGATCTAAGAGAATGAATAGATCACAATTATCCCAAATCAGTGGATTGGGACCCTCAAGAATAAGAGAATTGCTTGAACATTTTAAATCAATAGAGGCGATAAGAATAGCTAGTAGAGAGGAATTATCAAAAGTTAAAGGACTTGGAAAAAATTCAGTAAATGATATATATGAATATTTTCACGAGTTATAAATATTAATTAATTTTTGAAATATAGATTTCTTGATATTGTTAAATATAACTATATTAAAAATATATATCTATAAAAAAATCTAGTAATTTGGCAGCCGAAGCATATCTCTGGTTTAAATCACTTCACATAATTGGTGTAATCGTTTGGTTTTCGGGACTTTTTTATTTAGTAAGACTTTTTATATATCATGAAGAATCTAAAAATATGGATAATGAATTAAAAATTGCCTTTAATAATCAATATATCTTGATGGAAAAAAGGTTAGCTAATATAATCACAACTCCTGGGATGATATTAGCTTTAAGTATGGCTATATGCATGGTTATTATGCAGCCAAGTTGGTTAAGTGAAAAGTGGTTTCAAATCAAAATTTCTTTCGTTTTGGCATTAGTAATTTATCATTCTTATTGTTATAAAATCATGTATTCATTACAAAATGGTACTTCAAAAATTTCAGCAAAAAACCTAAGGTTATTAAATGAATTACCAACTTTATTATTATTTATAATTGTACTTTTAGTTATTTTTAAAAATAATTTTCCTACTGGTATAGCCACATGGAGTGTAATTGGCCTTGTTATTTTCATGTTGGCTTCTATACAGTTATATGCAAAGATTAGAAAAAAAAATGAGAATACATTAAGTAATGAATAAGGAAGACTTAATAAAAATAACTTCCAATATTAATAAAAATAGTTGTCCAAAAAATATCAATTTTCACTGTCATACAAAATTTAGTGATGGCAGTCTAGAACCTTATGAACTTTTAGAACAAGCATATAAAAATAATTTGAAATTTATATCAATAACCGATCATCATACAATTAAAGCTCATGAATATATTAAAAAAAATAATATACTCAGAAAATATCCTAAAGATTCTTTTGAATTAATTTCTGGAATAGAAATTAATTGTTTGATACTAGGATGTTTAGTACATGTTATTGGATTGGGAATAGATATAAAAAGTAGATACCTTAATCCGTACATCCTTGGAGAATCTCCAATTGGTAATGATTTAAATATTAAATCAGTTATTAAAGCAATAAATTTAGCTGGTGGTTTATCATTTCTTGCACATCCAGCGAGGTATAGGATTCCCTTTTATAAATTAATTCCAGAGGCCAAAATACAAGGTATTGATGGAATAGAGGTTTGGTACGATTATGAACTTAATGAAGTGTGGAAACCTAGTTTATTTGTCTGTTCAGAAATAGAAAAATTAGCAGATAAATATTCAATGCTAAAAACCTGCGGAACAGATAGTCATGGACTTTCACTATTAGGTAGATAATTCAGAATTCGTTCTTTTCAATTATTGAATCAGTATTATTGATTATGTTCTTTAAATTTTCAATGACCTCAGAAGAACAATTATTCCACATTTTTCTATTGATGATTTCAAGAAATCTTTGTGCAATATCTCTTAAAGCCCATGGATTATTCTCTTTAAAAAAATTCTTAAGATCCTTATCACATAACCATGATTTATATACTTCCTCATAACACCAATCTGAGACTACCTCAGTAGTAGCATCAAAAGCATATAAGTAATCTAGTGTCGCTGAAAATTCAAACGCTCCTTTATAACCATTATCCTTCATTCCATTTTTCCATTTAGGGTTAAGAATTCTTGATATTACAACTTTATTAATTTCATCTTGTAATTGTGAAATTTTAGGTAATCCAAATTTAGATAAATCACCATGATATATTTCAGGTAATTTACCGCTTATTTTTTTTACTGCTGCAGATAAGCCACCCTGAAATTGATAATAGTCATCAGAATCTAAAATATCATGTTCTTTATTATCTTGGTTATGAACAACTAACTGCACATTTTTAAGAGCATTTTCTAATGATTTTTTATCCTCTATAGGTTCCAGATTATCACTATAAACCCACTTACTCCAATTAAGAAATGATTCTCCAAAATCATCAATATTTTCCCAACTAGAATTTGCAATTAGTTCTTGTAGACCAGCTCCATATGAACCTGGCGCTGACCCAAATATGCGATTAATTGGATCACCTTCTTTTAATGCTCCAGCAAGAGGGTTAAATTTATCATTCTCATTAAGATTAGAAATAAGATTTATTGCTTTAGAAGTTAATTTAACTAACTGAGGAAATGCATCTCTAAACATCCCGGAAATCCTTAATGTAACATCCACCCTTGGCCTATCAAGAACAGATAATGGGATTATTTCTAAATCAATTACTCTTCTTGAGGGTCCATCCCAAATAGGTTGTACGCCTAGTAAATATAGTATTTGACAAATGTCTTCTCCACCATTTCTCATTGTGGATGTTGCCCATACGGATATGGCTATATTTTTTAAATCAGCTCCATTGTCTTGTTTGTATAAATCAAGTATTTGGGACGCGGATTTACAACCAACACTCCATGCTGATTCAGTTGGTAGTCCTCTCGAATCAACAGAAAAGAAATTTTTACCAGTGGGTAAAGCTTCTGTTTTACCTCTAGTAGGAGCACCAGATGGACCACTATTTACATATTTGCCATTTAATGAATTAATAAATGATAACTTCTCATTATATGAAGAATTAATGATTGGGTTCAGGATCTCATTTTTTAATAATAAAAAATAATTATTATGTTTTTTATCATTAAAGAAATAGTCTATTATTTTATGATTTTTATATTTTACTAGATTTTTTATACTTGCTTTCTTTTTGTAAAAAAACAAATATATTAGATACTTTGCTTGTTGTTCCAAAAACTCAATAGCCATTCTAAAGTTTAAAATGTTTTTGTTTGAAAAAGTCAATAATATTTCTTTATCCTTTTCAGTTAACTTTTGATCATATTTATTTGTCCAAGGATTCAAATCTAGTTTTAAATGTTTTGCTATATATTGAACAACACCAATTCGCCTTGCATTTGGCACTCTAGCAATACACAAGAATAAATTTATTTCATTAATTTCATTCTGCCTATCGCCAAAAACATGCAAACCTGTTCTAATCTGAGATTCTTTAATTTTGCAAAGAAAGTAATCAATTTCTTCTATTTGATTATTTTTATTTTTTAAAGTAATTTCACTAAAATCCTTTTTAATTAATTCAAAAATAGATTTTTCTATTATTTTAATACGTTTAGAATTTAATAATTTTGCTTCAAAATATTCGTCTATATAATTTTCCAATATTGAATATTTTCCATATAATTCTGACCTATCCAAAGGAGGAGTTAAATGATCGATAATTGTGGCAGCAGTTCTTCTTTTAGCCTGGGATCCTTCGCCAGGATCATTTACGATAAATGGATATATGTTTGGTATAGCTGGACAAATAATCCTTGGGAAACATTTATTGCTAAGACCTATAGATTTGCCAGGTAACCATTCAATAGTACCGTGTTTACCAATATGGCATATAGCATTTGCATTAAAAACTTTTTCTATCCAAAAATATTGAGCTAAGTATCTATGTGGCGGTGGAAGGTCAGGCGAATGAATATCTCTATCAGTGTATGAGTCATATCCTCGTTGGGGTTGAATCAATAATGTTATTTTTCCAAATCTAAGACCATTTATTGAGAAGCCTTCATTTTCAAGTTCAATCGCATCAGATGGTTTGCCCCAACGATTAACAATAATATTTTTAGCATCAAGTTCTAAATAATTCCAATATTTTAAATATTCACTAAGTGGTAAGTAATCTAATGGTTTATTATTTTGAGATTCAATATCATTAGTTCTAGTTTTCATAAGAATTGACATTAATTCTGATGAATCTTTAGGATGATTGCAAAATCCAAGATCATAACCTTCTTCTTTTAACCAGTTAAGAATATTTATTATCGAAGATGGTGTATTAAGACCAACACCATTACCGATTCTTCCGTTCTTTACAGGATAATTACTTATTACTAAACAAATTCTTTTATCAAAATTATTAAGTTTTTGAAGTTTCACATAATTTGTAGCAAATTTTGAAATCCATTTGATACCTAATTGATCAGCTTTATAACTTGTTATTTCAGTATAAAGTGTATTTTTTTTTGAAATTATTTCTTTAAATGCTGAAGGACAGGTAGTAATTCTTCCATCAAATTCGGGAATAATTATTTGCATTAATAAATCAGATGCATTCATTCCAATGGAAGAATTTAACCAATTTTTTCTTGATCTATTAGAAGAAAGAAGCTGTAAAATCGGGATTTTAAGAGAAGTAAAAATATTTGTTGAATTTTCAATTAATTCGTTATTTTTGATTTGAGAGGAAGAAAATGCAGTTGTTGTAATTATTAGTTTAATATCTTCTTTTCTAAAAATATCTATTAGTTTCTTTTGAATAAAATTATCTTTTAGAGTTGAAATAAAAAATGTTTTAGGGGATAGTCCACATTTTCTTAAATGCAAATTAAGTTTTTGGTTTACTTCTATTTCATTAGCCAAAAAAAGCGATTTATAGGATATTATTCCTATCTTTTCGCCTTTTTCAATTTTCCAATCAAACAAATAAGGATCTGGATAAAAAGTAATGTTCAAAACCTCATGAGGTATTAAAGTTTCATCCTCCTTTAGATAATTTAAACAATTAAGAAATTTTCTATAATTTTCTAATCCTCCAGATCTTAGTAATCTAGAGATATTTAATGCAATATCTTTATCTATACTGCTTATCTCACATAAGGATACTTCCTGGTCAAATGTACCTGATAGTATTACTAGCTTTCTTTTTTTATTAACTGCTTGCCAATTTAAAAGTTGTTCGATCCCATAGTTCCATGTACCTTTATCTCCGAATAATCTAACTACGACAACTTTTGCATAATTAATTGTTTTTAATAGATAATTATCTATTTGAGCTGACGAATTTAAATTTGAAATTTCTAAAGCTCTTATATTATTTTTTAATGAAGAAAATTCTTTTTCTAACAATAAGTTTGATATGAGATTTAAATCTGCATTGACACTTGTTATATAAATAAAATCTGCCACCGGTTGCTGAATTAAATCATCCTTATTCTTTTCAATTCCTGCTATATTTGATATCCTGTGCATTTTTATATATAAATAAGGTTTAGAATACGTAAGTAGGATAAAACAAGTTTACCTTAATTAAATAAATTAAATATGCATGAATTTCTTCCATACGCCTGGTTCGAAGGTAAATGTATTCCATTTAAAGAAGCAAAAATATCAATAGCTACTCATGCACTACATTACGGCACTGCAGCATTTGGAGGAATGCGTGCAATACCTAACCCTACAAATAAAGAAGAATTCCTATTGTTTAGAACTGATAAGCATATAAAAAGATTGTCCCAAAGTTCCAAATTGCTTTTGAATGAAATACCTGAAGAATATATTTTTAATGCTTTAGAAGAAGTTATTAAAAGAAACAAACCTAAAAAGCCAATTTATATAAGACCCTTTGTTTATACAAGTGATTTGGGTATAGCACCAAGGCTTCACAATATCGAAACTGATTTCTTTATTTATTGCCTTGAATTAGGCGATTATTTATCACCAGATGGAGTTTCATGCAGGATGAGTAGTTGGACTAGACAAGAAGATAGATCGCTGCCATTGAGAGGAAAAATTAGCGGAGCATACATTACAAGTTCATTAGCCAAAACAGAGGCTAGTTTATCAGGATTTGATGAAGCCTTGCTATTAAACTCAAGTGGTAAGGTAAGTGAAGCAAGTGGAATGAACTTATTTATTGTGAGAAATGGAGAATTAATAACTCCTGGTGTTGACCAAGACATACTAGAGGGTATAACAAGAGTTAGCGTTATTGAGTTGGCAAAATCCTTTGGAATAACTGTAATTGAAAGACCAGTTGATAAAACAGAATTATTTATTGCAGATGAAGTTTTTCTAACTGGTACAGCCGCAAAAATAACCCCAGTGAAACAAATCGAATCAACGAAACTAAATGTTAATCGCCCAATAATGAATAAGTTGAAAAATAAGCTTATAGAAATAACAGAAGGACGTTCTCGAGACTATGATGATTGGATAACAAGAATACATATTGATTAGTTGAATTAATTGTCAAACATGAACTCATTTCGAGAATATTTGAATAGAGAAGAAAAGCCTATAATTATATTTGATGGAGGAACAGGCACTTCTTTTCAGAATTTAAATCTAACCGCAGAACAATTTGGAGGTGATGAATTAGAGGGTTGTAATGAAAATTTAGTTTTATCCTCTCCTAAAGTTGTAGAACAAGTGCATAATTCTTTTTTAGAAGCAGGGTGTCATGTTATTGAAACTAATACATTTGGAGCTTCATCAATTGTTTTGGACGAATATAATATCTCTAACAAAGCATATGAGATTAACAAAAAAGCTGCTCAGATAGCAAAGAAAAGTGCGAAATTATTTACTTCAATTAATTATCCTAGATTTGTCGCAGGATCAATAGGCCCAACGACAAAATTGCCAACCTTAGGTCATATTGATTTTGATATTTTAAATCAATCTTATAAAGAACAGATAAATGGTCTCATTGACGGAGGTATTGACCTTTTATTAATAGAAACTTGTCAAGATGTTCTACAAATAAAATCAGCATTATTAGCCGCACAAGAAGTTATCAAAAATAAGAATATTGATTTGCCAATAATGATATCTATAACAATGGAAACAACTGGTACTATGCTCGTTGGATCAGATATAGCTTCAGCATTAACAATATTAGAGCCATTCAAAATTGATATTTTGGGATTAAATTGCGCAACTGGTCCAGTTCAAATGAAAGAGCATATTAAATATTTAGCCGAAAATTCACCTTTTGCAATTAGTTGTATACCTAATGCAGGTTTACCAGAAAATATTGGAGGGGTTGCACATTACAAATTAACTCCATTAGAATTAAAAATGCAATTGATGAATTTTATCTATGATTACAATGTTCAACTTATTGGTGGGTGCTGCGGAACTACACCTGAACATATAAAGTTTTTAGCATCAATAATTCAAGAAATTGACGATAACAGAAAATTCAATAATAGAAAATCAAGTGAAAAATATAATTTTATCCCCTCGGCATCATCTATATATAATTCAGTTCCATACAAACAAGATAATTCTATATTAATTGTTGGAGAACGTTTGAATGCCAGCGGTTCAAAAAAAGTTAGAGAATTATTAATTGAAAATGACTGGGATGGTTTGGTCTCTATTGCTAAGCAACAACAAAAGGAAAATGCTCACATCCTAGATGTAAATGTCGATTATGTAGGGAGAGATGGTATTAAAGATATGAAAGAGATTACTTCGAGATTAGTAACAAATATAAATCTTCCACTAATGATTGATTCAACAGAAGCAGATAAAATGGAAAGTGGTTTAAAGACAGCTGGTGGAAAATGCATTATAAACTCTACTAATTACGAAGACGGCGATGAAAGATTTAATCAGGTTTTAAATCTTGCTTTAAATTATGGTTCTGGGATAGTTATTGGTACTATTGATGAGGATGGAATGGCGAGAACTTCAGAAAAAAAATATAGTATTGCCAAAAGGGCCTTAGAAAAGACTAGAGCGAGCAAACTTGCAGATTATGAAGTGTTTTTTGATCCTCTTGCATTGCCAATATCAACAGGAATTGAGGAAGATAGATTAAATGCAAAAGAAACTATAAATGCAATAAAAAAAATTAGGAAAAACTTCCCAGATATTCATATTATCTTGGGCATATCTAATATAAGTTTTGGGCTTTCGCCTCTATCAAGAATTAATCTTAATTCAATTTTTCTTGATGAATGTATTAAGGCAGGATTAGATTCCGCCATTATCGCGCCAAACAAAATAATACCTCTTTCAAAAATTTCTAGTAACACTAAGAAATTATGTTTAGATTTAATTTATGACAAAAGAATATTTGAAAATGATATATGTATATATGATCCATTAGTTGAACTTACAAAAACATTCCAAGATTTATCAATTAGTGACTTCAAAAAGGCTTCTATTTCTAATAAAAATTTAAGTTTAGAAGAAAAACTAAAAAACCATATTGTCGACGGTGAAAAAATAGGTTTGGAAGAGCAATTAAATGATGCCCTAAAAAAATACAAACCACTTGAAATAATAAATACTTTTTTATTAGATGGTATGAAAGTTGTTGGGGAATTATTTGGATCTGGACAAATGCAATTGCCTTTTGTATTACAATCTGCAGAAACTATGAAATTTGCAGTTTCAGTACTAGAACCTCATATGGAAACCGTAGATGAAGCAATATCTAATGGGAAATTATTAATAGCAACCGTTAAAGGAGATGTACATGATATTGGTAAAAATTTAGTTGATATTATTCTTTCAAATAATGGTTTCGAAGTTGTCAATCTTGGAATAAAGCAAGATGTTTCGGCAATTATAGAAGCTCAAAAAAAACATAATGCAGACTGTATAGCTATGAGTGGTTTGCTCGTAAAATCAACAGCCTTTATGAAGGATAATTTAGAGGCATTTAACAATGCTGAAATAAATGTCCCAGTAATTCTTGGTGGAGCAGCTTTAACACCAAAATTTGTTAACGAAGATTGTAGTCAAATATATAAAGGAAAAATACTTTATGGGAAAGATGCTTTTACAGATTTAGCATTTATGAATGAATACATGGATAGTAAAAAAAATGGTAATTGGTCTAATGAAGACGGTTTTATTAACAGTGAAGATATTAATATCAAATTAGCTTCTCCAAAATCATCTGATAAAGTTGAAAATATTAATAAAGAAATTAAAAATATTGAAAATAATATAAAAATTGAGAATTTTCGTAGATCTAATTTTGTAGAAGAAGAGGCTCCGATTAAAGCCCCATTCCTTGGAACAAGAGTTCTTGAAGATAAAGATATTGATTTTGAAAAATTATTTTTTTATTTGGACAAGAAAGCATTATTCAGCAGTCAATGGCAGATTAAAAAAAATAAAGGCCAATCAGTAGAAGAATATTATGAATATTTAGATTCATATGCAGAACCATTACTTGAAAAATGGGCAGACATTATTTTAAATAAAGGTCTAATTTCACCTAAAGCAATTTATGGATACTTTAGTTGTGGAAGAATAAAAAATAGTATTTACCTTTTTGATTGTAAATCTAATAAAAAAATTTCCGAATTTAATTTTCCAAGACAAAAATCAGGAAATAATCTATGCATAGCAGATTTTTACTGTGATCTTATTAATAATGAACCGAAAGATGTATTTCCAATGCAAGCTGTAACAATGGGAGCAATAGCAAGTGAATATTCTCAAGAATTATTTAAATCCGATAAATATAGCGACTATTTATTATTTCATGGCTTAACAGTTCAATTAGCAGAAGCTTTAGCTGAGTATGTTCATTCATTGGTGAGAATTGAATGTGGATTTAAAACTTATGAACCCTCGAATACTCGTGATATATTAGCTCAAAAATATAGGGGAGCCAGATATTCGTTTGGTTATCCTGCTTGCCCTAATGTCTCAGATTCAAATATCCAATTATCTTTGTTAGATGCAAAAAGAATTAATCTAACAATGGATGAATCAGAACAATTACATCCCGAACAAAGTACTACTGCGATTATTTCTCTTCATTCCAAAGCAAAATACTTTAGTGCATAATTAAAATTTTAATTATTTTCTAGAAATTCTATTATTTCTTCTTGTAATTCATCCATGATCTCATTATCACTTAAATCAATTCCCTCACCAGCAGCATCTTGCAGTAATTCCAAATAATATGATGACCCATCACTGGATAGAAATTCAATTGCAGATGTTTCATCGCTTTCTTTAAAAGCCTCATTTAATGATTTAAATGCTATGTTTTCAGTAAAGTCCCAATCCATATTGAAAAAAACCTTATTAAAATTATTACCTCTTTACCCCCTATATTCGTCAAGTTTTCTTAAGAAAAGTACGATTAATTATTATCATTTGATTTAATTCACACACAATGAAAAAAGCAATTCCAGAAAAAAAGGAGCATTTAAATGTTTTAGGACAGAAACTAGATGTTTGTAGTTGCCAACCTTTAACTGGATGGTTTCGAGATGGTTTCTGTAAATATGATCAAAATGATGGTGGAAATCATTCAATCTGCTGCGTAATGGATGATAATTTTTTAAGATATAGTAAGTCCCAGGGTAATGATTTAATAACTCCTATGCCCATTTATTCCTTTCCAGGGCTAAAGGATGGAGATCATTGGTGTATTTGTTTAGAAAGATGGAGACAAGCATTGCTTGATGGCTTAGCACCCAAGGTTATTTTAGAATCGACAAATATAGTAGTTTTAGAATCTGTATCACTAGAACAATTAAAAGAATATCAATTTAATAAAAAGTGAAATAAAATAAATTGATTTTTTTTAAAATGGTTATTAAAGTATATTTTTATTTCTAGATGAGAAGTGAAAAATATTGGAAAAAGGCTTTAGAGCAAACTAGTTTATCTATAAATAAAAATAGTTTATATCCCATAGAAACTAAAGTTGTTACTAAAGATTTTTATGACAAAAATGATTTTATAATTAGAAAACTAGACACATCAAAATTTAAAAAAAATATTTTTTACGGTCCAAAACAAAATCCATTTAATCCTTGGGAAAAAATACTAGAAATTGAGAAAATTGGAAATTATCATCAATTAATTCTAAATAAATATCCTGTACAAAAAGGACATATTTTGCTTATAACAAATAATTGGAAACCTCAAAATGGATGGTTAGAACTTAACGATTGGCTTGCTATCCAAAAGGTAAATGAAGATACAAGTGGATTATGGTTTTTTAATAGTTCGCCCATTGCAGGAGCTAGCCAGCCACATAGGCACATTCAACTCTTAAGGAGATCTTATGATCAAGACTCTTGTCCTAGAGAAAAATGGTTTTTAGATTTAGAAGTAAGGAACGATAAAAAAACTAAATTAAAAAAAAATATCGTTGTCTCTAAATTTAACTTTCTAGAAAATTCATCTAAAATTTATAATTTGTATTTAGAATTAACAAAAAAAATTGGTTTGGGAGATCCATTGAATGATAAGAAACCAAGATATCCTCATAATATTCTGATTACTAACAATTGGATAGCGATAATTAAAAGAAGATTTGATCACCTTCATGGATTAAGTGTAAATGGCCTTGGTTTCGCTGGATATTTGCTAATAACTGAAAAATCAGATATTAATTACCTAAAAAAAATTGGACCAGAGAAACTCCTTGAAGATTTTGTTTAATGCTAATCATTATTTTTTATTGTGTCCCTTTTGATTTGATTCTCTAGAACTTCGATAGATGCGGTTACAGATGCGATTTTACGCTCAAGAGAATCTTTTAAGTAGTTGAGCATATCTAATTTCTTACTTTGATAGTAGGATTTTTTTTCTTTTGAAGAATTTAAGTTGCAAAAAAACATTTTTAATTAAATTTTAAAATTGATTTTAATGAGTTGTGGATAATTAATCATTTGATAATGATTTAAAGACAAAATATTTATTTAAAATTTAATATGTTTCTTAATAAGTTTAAATATTGTTCTATTATTAAAATAAAGATTAATTGAGTATTTCTGAAAATTCAAATACTAAAAGAATTTCAATTGATTTACCGGAAGAATTAATTTCTAAGTTTGATCAATTACGAAAAGAATGGGGTTTTAGAGCAAGAGGCCCTGTAATAGAAAAGTTGCTTATTGAGATTCTTCAAGAGGAAGATTTATTGCCTAAAAATCAACAACAAACTTTAGATTTCAATAGTAAGGAAAACATTAATGATTTCTATAATTATGATGAAAACAGCGCTTTAGTACTAATTAAAAAAGATGTTAATGAAAAAGAAATAAAAAAAATTTCAGATAAAGATATTCCAATAATAAATGAAGAAGTTATTGAAAAAACTAATTTAAATATTAACTTACCTAATTTTGTTGGTAAAAAAGTAAAAAACTTAAAAAGAAGTATAAATATTGAAAACTCTAATCAAAAACTTAACGATATTCAAATTAATTCGATTAACGAGAAAGATTTAATCAAATGTCGTATTGAAATAATTAGTCATTGGAAAAATTTGTATGGAAATGTTCCAAATGAATATATAGTTGAAGCCTCTATGGATTGGTTCAGTAGAGATATCTGGCCTAATATTGATGGGACAGAGCATTTACCATTCACTTGGAGTGCTGCTAATAAATTAATGTCAGATTTATGTTCGTTTTGGGTTAAACAAAATCCTTCTCTCGAATTAGTTGTTTTAATGGTGGGCGTATTAGAAGATCCATTTGCAACATCTGATTTAAAAAATAGGATTCCTACCTTAGTAAGAAGATTTGTGAGCAGGTTTAAAAGAAAAAGTAAGGGAAATTCTTTTGAAGCATTAGATTCAACTATGACGGTTCATGGTGCATTAAAATTATTAAAATTATCGACAGCTGCAGGTTCAGCTCATACTTTAAAAAAAATTAGAGAAGCATACAAGACTAAAGCTTTTGAAACTCATCCTGACTCAGGAGGTTCTACTAACGAAATGCGAAAATTGAATGAAGCTTATCAGTTACTTAAAAACCTCTACCGTACATAGTATCACTTATCTAATATAAGACTTAATAGTAGTCTAATTTATAGTCTTATATAATATTAATAGGATAAATTCTCAATGTAATTTTTAAAGTAAATTTTACACTCAATAATTCATAGAAGAAAAAAATTAAATTAATTTACTTTGAAAAGATTTATTTTATATTGATAATTTAATTATTAAATTAGTAATTAAGCCTTTATGAATTTCCCTATAACAGCGACTAAATTTATTAATAGAATTTTAGTTATATTCATTATAAAAATATTTGTATTAGATTTCTCATATTAGACTCGTTAATAGTCTGAAACAGATTCTCATATGAGATAAATAATTCTATTTCTAGTAATTACTTAAAACTTACAGTCCTAGGTCAGTCCAAAAAAAATTAGTTAGCTAAAAAACCTTTGTATAACTAATCTTAAACAACAATAGAACTGCCTTATAGACAGTTCTACCTATTTTGAAGTTTTTGTATTGCAGTTTCCTTTTGGATACTAGGAACATCGCTTAAACCATTTGCATCAAACCATGGAGCACTCGCCCAGTCAAACCCTTCACCAAAGGTATTATCAGGAGCTGTTATGTACCAATGGCATGATGAATCAGGTACGTCAACTGCACATTTAGACCAATCGTCAGACCATTGAGGCACCTGCACCCAAAGAACAGATGAAATTAAAAATGAAATAATATTAATCATAGTTAACATTATATACGATCAGTTAGTTTTATATGAATATTACTTCTCTTATTCGAGAATCATTTATAGACTAGTTTTTAGTCTTACTTGAGAATTGTAATATCATTAATCTCTTAGTTTTGTATCAAATTTTTTTTCTATTATTTCTACTATTTTTTCATGGAGACTGATTATGTCAGAATCTAGTAATGTTTTTTCAGAATCTCTATAAGATAATCTAAATGTATAGCTTACGTATTCATTACCAAAATTATTATCATCATAAACATCTATTAAATTGACATCTTCCAATAATTTTTTTCCAGATTTTTTTATTTGTGATATTATTTCGCTTACTAAATATTTTTTGTTGAATATAAAATTAATATCTCTTTCCATTTTTGGGACAGTTGGATATTGATTAAAAACTGGTATCCATTTATTTTTTCTAGTACTTGCATCAGTTATTTTTTTTACTTTTAAGCTAAATATGTACATTTTTTTTAAAGCCTTTTTCTCATTAATTAAATTTGGATGAATTTCACCAAAATATCCAATTTCATTTCCTTCAGTAAATAATTTAGATGATCTCCCGGGATGAAGAAAATCAATCGTATTGTTTGGTTTATCTTCAATTTTTAGATTTAAGACTGTTAAAGCTTCTTTTAACTTTCCTCTTGCTTCGTAATAATTTAAATGATTAGCCTTAGAATTTCTAATCCATTTTTCAAATTTATTATTTCCATATATTGCTCCATTTAACAATTCCTCTTGTGATAAATCAGGCTTTTTATGAAAAATATTTCCTACTTCAAATATCCAACAATAATCAAATCCAGATTTAATATTTTGATTACATATTTTAATGTGTTCTTGCCAAATATTATTTCTCAAACAGCTTGTTTCGAGTAATAATGGATTTGAAATCTTAATTAAATCATCATTACTTTCCGACACAAGTGAATATGACAATACTTCGTTAAATCCAACATCTATAAATCCGTTTTTTAATTTTCTTAATGCGTTTTGAGCAGAGGTAAGCTTTCCTGGCTTTATCGGACTAGGTAAATTTAAATCAAACATGTCATAACCTACTAATCTTGCAATTTCCTCAATCAAATCTATTTCTCTTAGAAGATCTTGTGACCTACTTGGAATAACTTCTACATCCCATCCATATTCTTTATTACTTAAATTACAACCAATTAGCCTTAATTTATCTGTTATTTCAGTATCTGATAAATTTCTTTTTACTAATTTTTTATTTGAATCAAAATGTTCATTTCTAATTACTAAAGGACCAAGAAGATTATGTATCCTTTTTCTTCTCAGAGGTATTAATATTTTTGTTTTATCAAATTCAATTGAAGTATTTATTATTGGATTAGAAATATCAAAGTATTCTTCTAAAATATTAATAGCTCTAGTTACCGAGGCAAGTGTATTTTTGTATGAAATTCCTTTTTCAAATCTACTACTGGATTCTGTTCTAATTCCAATTTCTTTTGATGATTTTCTTATTACAACAGGATTAAAAACTCCTCCTTCGAGAAAAATAGAAGATGTATTATCAGTAACGGACGTCTCTAGACCGCCGATTACACCAGCTATAGCAACTGGCTTATCATTACAAGCGATTATTGTTATGTTTTCATTCAATTCATAATTCTCACCATTCAAACACAAAAGGGTTTCATTGTCCCTTGCCCTTCTAACAGCAAAATCTTCAGGTAAAACATCTCTACCAATTAAATTTTTTAGTTTTTCTTTATCAAATGCATGTAATGGTTGTCCTTGTTCTAAAAGAATGTAGTTTGTAATGTCCACTAAAAGATTAATGGATTTAATTCCTGATTTATCTAAACGATCTTTGAGCCAATTCGGAGACAATTCTTTGCCATTGACAGAGTTAATTTGGGTAATTGAATAAAGACAATTTTTTGAAATAGCTTCAGTGCAGAGATCAAAATTATTGCAAATATTGATTTGATACTTATTTTCTAATCTAGGAAAGCTAAATTTTGTTTCCAAAAGTGCCGATATTTCTCTAGCGATACCTATTACTGACATGCCATCAGGTCTATTTGCAGTGATAGCTAAATCATAAATGTAGTCTTCAAGATCAAGTAATTTAGCTCCTGATGTTCCTAATTTATATTTTGAAGCAAACTCTTCATTAATGATGGCAATACCATCAGATGTATCTTCAATGCCTAATTCTTCTAATGAACATATCATTCCTTCGCTCGTAGTCCCTCTTATTTCACTTCTTTTAATAGTTAAATCAATCGAAGCTAGGTAAGTACCAATAGTTGCAACATAAACATAAATATTTGGTTTTATATTATTTGCTCCACAAATTATTTGAAGATAATTAGAACCTCCGATATCAACATTGCATATAGATAACTTATCAGAATTTTGATGTTTTACTACCGATATAACTTTTCCTAGAACAACACCCTTGACATTTAATGAGCAATCAATAAGTGAGTCAACCTCGAATCCGCCTATTGATAATTTTTCAGATAAATCATCTGGTGTAGTATTTATTTCTACAAGGGATTTCAACCAATTTTGTGAGACCTTCATTTATTTTTTTTGTCTAATGATACTAAAAGAAAAGTAAATATATGCAAAATAGTTTCTTGAAGTTGTACAATAGAAAATTATACATCAACGTATTAATCAAAATGGCTAAAAAAGGTTCAAGAGTTGTAGTAACCTTAGAATGTACTGAAGCGAGAACAAGTTCAGAACCAAAAAGATCTAATGGTATTTCAAGATATACAACTGAAAAAAACAAAAGAAATACTACAGAACGATTAGAACTAAAAAAATTTAATCCACATTTAAATAAAATGACAATTCATAAAGAAATCAAATAAATAACAATAAAAACCATGCCGAATTCAATTTTTAAAAAACAGTTATCACCAATTAAACCCGGAGATCCAATAGACTACAAGGACGTAGAACTTCTTAAAAAATTTATAACTGAAAGAGGAAAAATATTACCGAGAAGAATGACTGGATTAACATCCAAACAACAAAGAGATCTTACATTAGCTGTCAAAAGAGCAAGAATAGTGGCTTTGTTGCCATTTGTAAATCCAGAAGGATAATTTTAAAAAATAATAGTGACTTAAATAATATATTAAGGTACTTGAGAGATTTAACTAATTTAAAAACTTTTATAATTGATTCTAAAGACCCAAAAGAGATTGATGATGCTCTCTCATTAGAATCAGTTGAAGGAAACAAAAAAAAATTATGGATTCATATTAGTAATCCATGTAAATTATTTTTAACAGATTCAAAAATAGATATTGAAGCAAGGAGTAAAAGTAGCAGTTTGTATTTAATTGATCAATATACTCCTATGTTACCCCCTGAAATAATTGAAAAGGCGAATTTAAATCAAAATAAAATATCAGATACAATAAGTGCATCAATTACATTTAATGATAATGGTTCGATAAATAAATATGAAATAGTTGAAGCAAAAATAAAGCCTAAATATCAATTAACTTATGAAGAGGCAGATGAACTTATTGACTTAGAACCAAATGAAGAATTTGAAATAGTTGAGATAAAAAAATTATTAATTAATAGTCTTAATTATCGTATAAGTCAAGGTGCGATCATCATCGATATGCCTAGTTATAAAATTAACATTAATAACGGTAATGTTGAGATAAATAATTTACATAAAAGTATATCCCAAGTAATCGTATCTGAATCTATGATATTAATGGGTTTTGTTACTAGTTTATATTTATTTAGGAATAAAATAGCCACACCATATAGAACGCATAAAATAAATTGTAACGCGGCAGAAATACTTGAAAAATACAAAGATAGTGAAATAAAGTATTCAATATTAAAGCAATATATGAGTAAAAGTTACATTACTACGAAGGCTAATAAACATGAATCTTTAGGACTTGCTATGTATACACAATGTACTTCGCCACTAAGGAGATACTTAGATTTAATTGTTCAGAGGCAAGTATTTAATAGTTTAAATAATATTGAGTTACTAAATAATAATAAAATCAATGAAATAATAGAATTAATGAAAATTAAACAATTAGATAATAATAATATTTATAAAAATGATCGATCAAAATATTTAAATTTATTCTTTAATAAATTAAAAAAGACTACTCATAAAATAATATTTATTAAATGGATTAACTATAAGAAAAATATTGCTTTGGTCTTTTTCCCAGAATATTCATTAGAACTTCTAATTTTATTATATATATCTATCGACGCATATACTAATAACATATATAAAGTTAAATATAATTTAAATTATAATAACCTTATAGAATTTATTCACTAAAAATAATTAAATTATTTTCCTATTGTAGAAATTAAATTTGTTAATATAAAAAAAAAGATATCATGAGTTTTGTAATTACTACGCCTTTATATTATGTAAATGATAAACCTCATTTAGGAAGTATATATACTACGCTCATTTGTGACTCAATAGCAAGATATAAAAGGCTCTCAGGTGAGAAGGTGATTTTTATTACTGGTGTAGATGAGCATGGTTTAAAGATACAAAGAACGGCAAGTAATAAAAACGTTAAACCTCAAGTTCATTGTGATGAAATATCAAATATATTCATACAAAATTGGAGGGATTGGGATATAACCTATAACAAATTCGTAAGGACTAGTTCAAAAAATCATGAATCTATAGTTGATGAATTTTATAGAAGAGTAAAGAAATCCGATGATATTTATATGGGAGTCCAAAAAGGTTGGTATTGCGTAGGTTGTGAAGAGTTTAAAGATAATCCAGAGAATTCACCAACACAAAAATGCCCAATACATCAGAAAACATTGGAGTGGAAAAATGAAGAAAACCTCTTTTTTAAGTTGTCAAAATACCAATCACAAATTGAAGACCTTATCAATAAACCATCTTTTATTCAACCAAAAGAAAGAAGAAATGAAATTATAAATTTTGTATCTAAAGGTTTGAAAGATTTCTCAATATCTAGAACGAATGTATCATGGGGCATACCTGTACCAGATACAAAAAATCATACTTTTTATGTATGGTTTGATGCCCTTCTTGGTTATGTTAGTGCAATAAGCCAAAATTTTAGTAATCCATCATTAGAGACGTCAATTAATAATGGTTGGCCAGCTGATATTCATTTAATTGGAAAAGATATTTTGAGATTCCATTCTGTCTATTGGCCTGCCATGCTTCTATCAGCTGGTATGAAAGTGCCTAAGAAAGTATTTGGCCATGGCTTTTTAACAAGGGAAGGTCAAAAAATGGGTAAAAGCTTAGGAAATGTCCTAGATCCAAATCTTTTGTTATCAAAATATGGAAAAGAAGCGGTTAGATGGTATTTACTTAAAGATATAACATTGGGAAATGATGGTGATTTTCAAAATAGAAGATTCGTAGACATTATCAATAATGATTTGGCTAATACAATTGGTAATTTATTAAATAGGACTTCTTCAATGTCTAGAAAATGGTTTAACAATAAGGTTCCAAATAATGAGGATTTAATTATTGATAATACATTAGAATTATACTCAAAAGAAAAAGTAAATAATTATATAAAACATTTTAATTCCTACACATTAGATTTGGCAGCTAATGATTTACTTGACCTTGCAATTAATACAAATTTATATCTGAACGAAAAACAACCATGGACTTTAATTAAAGACAAAAATAATATTTCTCTAGTAAGTAATATTATATATAATGTATTAGAAAGTATTAGGATAATAGGTCTATTATTACTACCAATATTACCAGATTTGTCATCCAAAATAGATATACAATTGGGGTCTATATACGATAAAAATAAATCTTGGATTGAACAATTGAATTGGGGTATATTAAAACACGAATCAATCTTACCAATTCCAAATCCAATTATTGAAAAACTAGAATATGAATAGATTATATATATTTTTATTCTTTATTCCGATAATAATTATGGGATGTAAATCTGGAGACATAGATGATAAAACAATTACTCAAAGTATAAATAGTTTAAATATGAATATATATTCTAATGAAGGTATAAAATTGCTTTCAATCATAAGCCCATACTCAGATTTTATAAAAGAAAAAAATATATTTAATCTTAAGAAAACTACAATAAAGTTATACAATGAAAATAAAGTTGAATATGTAATTACATCAAATGATTCAAAATTATCTAATAACAATAAATTAATAGAATTATATGGGAATGTTGAAGTCAAAACACTTAATAAAGATGATGATGAATTATATTCAGACAGTTTTACATGGAATATTGATAATTTTGAGTTTATATTAATTGGTAATGTAAAATTTATAAATAATTCAATAACATTAAGATCAAATAAGGCAATTTTAAATAAAAAAAACAATATTATTGAATTTTTTAACCCGGTAAAATATGAAGTCAAAGATAGCAATAAAGACAGTGGATATGAAGTTAACTCTCAAAATGCTTATTATAATATTGAAACAAAATCTGTTAGTTTTAGTTCAAATGAAAAGAGGGTTCGTACTAAAATATATTTTTAAAAACTATTTTTTAAAAATATATTATTTAATTTCTTGGCCCAATTGTTAATCCATTTTTCATCTGATTTTGTAAAACATCTATTACTCCATCCTCCTACTAAAATGAATGATTTTATATTTATTGGAATTATTAATATAGATGGAACATTAGGACAAAAACTGAAGAATTCATCTCTCCCAGGATAAAATTTTGTATTAGCTAAAGAAACTAATTTCATATCTCTTAAAGATCTTAAACAAGTTTCGCCAGGTTTAAATGAACCATTTGATGTAATACCTCTTCTTAAAATATTTTTACCGTCATTATGAATTAATATTGAAGCCGCAGCAGTAGAAGTTAATATTGCCTCTGAACCCCAGGCCAATTCTTCTAATATTTCTGAAGGTATATCGGAATCAAATATAAATTTATTTTCTCCCTTTAATTCGACTTTCTCGCCTAAATTTGAATTAAATTGTTTAAATAGAAAACCTATTAATACAATAATTACTGATGATATAGCGGATAAAACCTGTGCTCTTTCTAGTGCTGGAGATATTGAATCTATAGAAAAAAAATTGCCTAATTGAAAGATAAAAAGTATTAAGCCAATAATTATTAACGATTTACCATTAAAATTCATAAATATGTAAATGATTGAGCTCAATAATTACTTTTAATAATTATATTTAAAATGCATAACAAATAAACTTAGAGTTATAGTTTATTATTATATAAAATGATCAAAAACTAAAATGACTAAATCGTTTTATAAAATCTTATTTTCATTTGTAATAGTAGGTTTTCTTTTTATTTTCTTACCAACAAGAACTTATGCAAATAGTTTTAATATAAATAGTAATCTTTTTATAGTAGGTCAGCAAAAATCAATTATTAATTACGAAAAAAGCCAACCATCTTCAATTGATAACCCCGTAGTTGATCCCAATTTTAATACTATGAGAACTCAGGATACGCAGAGTTCAACAGCTACTTATATTGTTGTGGCCTTATTAATTGCTGCCACAATTATACCTTTGGCAACCTGGTGGTACTTCTCTAAATAAAACTTATTTATGGAAATCAATGATCGAAGATTATCTGAAATCATATTTATAACTGGTGGTACAAAAAGTGGGAAAAGTGAATTTGCAGAATATTTAGGCAAAAAAATCAAAAAAATAACATATATAGCATTGTCTGATCCTCGTCCGGAAGATTTAAATTGGCAAAAAAAAATCAATTATCATCAAAAAAGAAGGCCTGATAATTGGGAATTAGTTGAGACCAATAATCTTATAAATGTATTAGAGAGTGTTAATGGTTCTATTTTAATTGATTCGATTGGAGGTTTTATCATGGAAAACATAATTAAAAATGATGAAGAATGGAATAATAAGATTATTTTGCTTTTAAATCTTTTACAAACCAGAGTCAACACAACATTAATTGTAGGAGAACAAGTAGGTTGGAGTTTAGTCTCAGAATATGAAATTGGCAATAAATATATAGAGAGGCTTGGTGATCTTCAAAAAAGAATAACTAGAATTTCACGAGAGAATTGGCTAACAGTAAATGGTAGAGCAATAAAATTAGATAACATAAGTTTTGAAATACCCTCATAAATATTGGAAATTTCTCTTTTTGAACCGAGGATTCCTCAAAATACTGGTAGCATTGCAAGAACTTGTGCAGCTTTTGATATTACATTAAATTTGATAGAGCCTTTAGGTTTTAAATTAGAAGATAAATATTTAAAAAGAGCTGGTTTAGATTATTGGCCTTTGGTTAAATTAAAAAATTATCCTAATTTTAAAAAATTTAAAGAATCTAAAAATAATAAAAGAATTATCTCCTTTAGCAAAAAAAATGGAATATATTTGAAAAATTTTGTTTTCCGTGAAGATGATATTTTATTATTTGGTAGAGAAGATACTGGATTACCTAATAACGTAATTAAAGAGAGTGATTCATTAATATCAATATTTATGCCAAATGTTGAATTGCCAAAGAATGGTAAAAAGGGAGTTAGGAGCCTTAATTTATCAGTTGCGTGCGGAATTGCAATTTATGAGGCTTATAAACAAATAAATTTTAAAAAGGATAATAAGACTAGTCATGATTTAAAATAAATATATGTCTCGGTAGCTCAGCTGGTTAGAGCGGCGGATTCATAGCCCGCAGGTCGCGTGTTCAAGTCACGCTCGAGACATAATTATCAGTAAGTGAATCCTAAGCCTAAATATTTTTTTTATATAATTATGAAAGCTATTTTTGAACTTAAAAATGTTTGTGTAACAGATGAAGTAGATATTAGAAGTACCTTATTGGCTTTACAAAAAACTGGTCTTGGTATAATTTTAGTTATCAAAAATGATAATAAACTGATTGGTACTATTACTGATGGAGATATAAGAAGAGCATTACTAGATGGCAAGGATCTTTCTTCTAATGTCGAAAGTATTATGAATAAAAACTTTTACTTTATCAATGAGAAAGATAATCTTTTTGAAGCTCAAGAAAATGTAATAAACAAAGGCTTAAGGCATTTACCTGTATTAGATCAGGCTGGTTCAGTTGTTAAATTATTAATTTCTAAAAACATATCTACAAAGAAAAAACTGCCTAATTCCGTTGTTATTATGGCGGGCGGAACTGGAAGTAGATTAAGGCCTTATACAACTAATTGTCCAAAGCCAATGTTGGAAGTAAATGGAAAACCTATCTTAGAAATAATTATCGAAAATTGTATAAAGGATGGATTCAAGGAATTCTTTCTTTCAGTAAATTACTTAAAAGAAATTATTATTAACCATTTTAAAAATGGATCGAAATGGGGAGTTAATATTAATTATCTTGAAGAAAGTAAACCTTTGGGCACAGCTGGATCATTATCTTTATTGCCAGATAATCTTAGAAACGACATTTTGGTGATTAATGGAGATATATTAACGAGATTTAACTATCAGAAATTATTGGAATTTCATTCACAACATAAAGCAACTGCAACATTATCAGTCAGAGAATATATTATGAATGTTCCTTTTGGAGTAATTGATACTATTGGAGTTGATGTTAAAGGTATGACTGAAAAACCATCATATAAAAAAAATGTAAACGCTGGTGTTTATGCATTAAATCCCTCAGTAATTAAATTGTTAAATAAAAGTGAAAAAATAGATATGCCAGAATTAATTAAAAGAATATTAACTTCAAAAAGGAAGGTTATTGCATGTCCTATTCATGAGTATTGGTTAGATATTGGTCGACCTGAGACCCTTGAAGAAGCATATACTTCTTGGGAAAATATAATATAGAAATAATGATTAATAGATTAAATACCATACATTTTTTAAATTTAAATGCTGTATCCAGTAGATATAAGAGGATAACAAACAAAAATTGGTCTGATT
>QCBY01000020.1 GCA_003279005.1 Prochlorococcus sp. AG-347-J22
TAGAGACTCCTTATAATCGGCTTTTTCATTTGTCATTTTCGTAAGTATGAAATTTGTTGTGCCATTTATTATCCCAACCATTTTATTTATTTGATTACTTTTAAGAGATCTTTTTAAAGGTTCAATTATTGGTATACCTCCGCAAACTGCTGCTTCTGTTAATATGTAAGCTCCATACTTAGCTGCAGTAGCATATATTTTAGTCCCATATCTTGCAATTACTGCTTTATTTGCAGTTACTACAGATTTTCTAGCCTTTAATGAATTTATAATAATATCCTTGGCTATATCTGTACCACCCATTACCTCAACAATTATATCAACATTAGGATCGTCAATTAATTTATAAGGATCATTTATTAATAATTTATTTTCTAATACAATGTCTCTTTTTTTATTAATATTTTTAACTGCTATTCCTACAATTTCAATCTGATTTAATATAGGATGAATGTCATTTTTTGATTTTAAGATTCTATAAATACCTTTACCTACAGTTCCAAAACCAATAATCCCAATCTTACATTTTCGCATTTTTTACTTTGTTATTATAAATTCAATTTTATAATATTATTCCGACAAAAAATCATGTGCCTGAGACTGCATTTTCAGAAGTATATTTAAAAAACCATTAGACCTTGATGGGGTTAAGCTTGCTTTTAAGCCAGTATCTTCTATGAATTTGCTATCTATATTAATAACTTCTTTTGGTGTCAAGTCGTTCATTCCACAGATTAGGAAGGCTAATAAACCCTTTGTTATCAGAGCATCAGAATAGCCTTCCCAATAAAGTTTTCCTTCTAGAAAACTTGCTTTAACAAATACTTCAGAGACACATCCTTGAACTTTATTTTCTGGAATTAAAACAGTATTATTGGGAACTTTTAACTTCTTACCTAGCCATAAAATATATTCATATTTTCTTTTAGGATCGTCTGAATTTTTTAGCTTCTCAACTAGCTTAAATAAATTAATATAAGTTTCTATTTTTTTCATTCTTAAACAATTTTTAAAAATTTAAAATTAATTACACATTAAGCTAATATTTCTTTTTCTGTAATAAAGCCAGATAGAGGGATATCCCAATCAGCCTTTATTAATGAATTACTACTTACGCAATTAGAAGTTAATACTCCAATGCATGGAATAGCTCTCCAGTTTTTATCTTCTCTTAATTTATCAAAGTACCCCCCACCGTAACCTAGTCTAGTTAAGTTTTTATCAACGGCAAGACAAGGTGCGAAAATAATACTTATCTGATTATAACTTAAATTTAAAGATGAATCAGGAGAAAGAATCCCCTCCGAATCTTTAGTTAACTGAGTACCATCCCAACTACAAAACAAAAGCTTTTTATCTTTATCACATCTTGGTAATGCCAAAGAAAACTTATTATTAAGACTCCTTATGTCAACCTCATTTTTAATAGGCCAATATATTCCAATATGATTTATTGTCTTTCCTTTTTTTAAAAATGATTCAACATATAATCTCACATTCATTTCTACTTTTTTTCTCTCAAATGGGGTACTTTTCGCCCTAATATTATTAAATTTTTTTCTCTCAAAGTTCTTTTTTTCTGAAATAATCATGATCTTATATCTAATTTATACATTCCTCATTTACTTTTGTTAGAGCTATGGCAAGTGCATCTGCAGAGTCATCATATTTTGGCGCATAGTTAAGATTTAAGTTACACATAACTGCTTCAATAACTTCTTTCTTTGATGCTTTCCCAGAACCTGCAATAGTAAGCTTAACCTGAGAAGGAGTGTATTCACTAACTTGGATTTTCTTAGAAGCTAATGCCATCATTATTACACCCCGTGCCTGAACGACACTAATAGTAGTGCTAGATTTATAGAAGAAAAACTTCTCTACTGCAGCCATATCTGGTTTCCAATGATCTATTAATGTATTGAGATCATTAAAGATCTCAAAAAGTCTGTCCTCTTCTTTTTTATTTTTAAAAGTTTCAATTAAACCACAATCAAGAAATTTTTTCTTTTCATTTTGTATTTCAATTATTCCATAGCCTACTCTTCCTAATCCAGGATCAATTCCAATAATCCTCACTTTATTAATCTTGTGATGTCAATTGGAATTTAGAAAGATTATCTTTTTCATTGAGATCAAAAACTTTGCAGAATGCCTGAATTACCCTTTCACCAGAATCAACTTGCTCCAAAGGATCTTTTCTTAATCGATGCCTTAAAGAACAAGTAATTACTCTAGCGATATCCTCTTCTTGTACTTCAGTTCTTCCCTCAAAGGCAGCAATTGCCCTCGCAGATCGATTTGTAACAATATCTCCTCTTAAACCATCCACATCAAGTTCTCCACATATAGCAGATATATTTAATCTAAGATCATCATCTAATTGAACTGAATTTAATATTTCCTGAGCATTAATAACTCTTTGCTGAAGTTCATCCTGCTGTTTCTCAACACTTATTGAAAATTCATCGGGATTATCATCAAAAGAAGTTCGCTGATCAACAACTTTAACTCTTAACTCTGCATCTCTTACTGTTTTAACCTCAACACTCATACCAAATCTATCTAATAACTGGGGTCTAAGTTCTCCCTCTTCGGGATTGCCAGAACCAATTAATACAAATCTTGCAGGATGTCTAACTGAGACTCCTTCTCTTTCAACTGTATTCCATCCAGAAGCTGCTGAATCTAAAAGAACATCCACCAAATGATCATCAAGTAAATTCACTTCGTCTACATATAACAATCCTCTATTAGCTTTGGCTAATAAGCCTGGTTCAAAAGCTTTTATGCCCTCGCTTAAAGCTTTTTCTATATCAATAGTCCCGCACAATCTGTCTTCTGTTGCCCCTAATGGTAAATCAACCATAGGTACTTGTTTTTGCTCTTTTTCTAAACTTTCTCCTTTAACAATTCTCTCTAAAACTTCTTTACTTTGTAAATCAGGATCTATAAGGGAACTATTGTAAGGATCATCTTTAACCACATCTATTGCTGGTAACAAATCTGCAAGAGCTCTAATAGTTGTTGACTTACCAGTACCTCTATCACCCATTATCATAACCCCACCAATTCTTGGATCTATAACATTTAGTAAAAGAGCTAATTTCATTTCTTCTTGACCAATTACTGCAGTAAAAGGAAAAACTTTTCTTTTCTTTGAAGTATTCACAGTTTAGTTTTGCTTTATTTTCTTATGATCAGTTGATGTTACTTCAGAAAATGTTATTAGTAAATATCCAAATCAAATAGAGTAATTTGATTTCACTTAGGCTATTAAAAAATTATATTCGTTTCGGATTTTAAATTATTTCTTTAGTCTCAAGTTTAACTAAATTAATTAAAACAATCTATTTGATATCAAATTTGATTCAAAAACAAATAGAATTTTTTATTAAAACTAAAAATAAAAATCTTTGCTTCTTTTTTTAATTAAATAAAAAAACTTTACTTACTTTTAGAATTATTTAAAAACCATTTAATTTGGTGAACAATTCCCCTCAATACATTGATCTCATGACTAGACATCTTTGCTTTTAAAACAAATTTTTTAAACTTACTTATTTTTGAAAAAGATGTGTGTTCCAATAGATAACCAATTCTTATAAGAATTTCTTCCAAGTCTTTAAAAGATTCATAAATTTGTTTTGATGATGCAAGGTTAAAAACTTTTGTATCTTTATTTTGATTATTTTTTAAACATTTGCTTAATTCATACAAAATTATTGCGACTGAGTGCGAAAGGTTTAATGAGGGATAATTTTGAGAAGTATTAATATTTAAAATCTTATGAGCGAAAAGTAATTCATTATTAGTTAAACCTCTATCCTCTCTCCCAAATAAAATGGCTAAATTTTTAATCTCTTGAAAAGATGAAATCCATTTAGATATTATTTCAGGAGATTCACACTCAATATCTTTACCTAAATCTATTCTTCCGCAGGTAGCAAGAACTAAATCACAATCAAAAATTGCTTGTTGAATAGTATTAAAATTTTTACAGTTTTCTATATAACTTTGACCTTTTAGAGCCATCCTTTTTGCTTCTGAAGAAAAAACATCACATTTTGGGGAAACAATCCTTAATTCATTTACTTCAAAATTAGAACATAGTCTTGCGATACTTCCAACATTTAGGGGTCCATTTGGTTCGACCAAAACAACATTCAAATTAAGAATTTTTTTCTTCAAATTTATTTCAAGCTATGTAAATATGTTAGTAAATTAGACATATTTTGAGGATCAATTTCAAAACTTGGCATCGGAGGTGTTAGGCCTTCAATAACTTGTTTTATTATTTGTTTGTCATTTAAACGCTGAGTTATTGAATGCAAATCTGGTCCAACTAATCCTCTTGCTGTAATACCATGACACCCTACGCAATTCATTTTAAATAGCGTATTTCCATCATTTACAGACCCTCTTAGTTCAAGAGTTTTAAGAATATACCCATTATTCTGTTCATTTTTGAAAAAAAATAATGCAACGCATATTAGTAAAATCAAAAACAGAATTAAGCATTGTTTCCAGAATTTAACTATTAAATTTTTTTCTGCTGCAGTTGATGAAGATGTTGTCACAAAAAATTGTCGTTGTGTAACAATTGTGAATGATAAGTTAAAAAAATGCCAGCAAATGATTGAACCTCTTTTATGTGGAATAGTTTTAGGGTTAGTTCCAATAACACTACTTGGATTATTTGTGAGCGCTTGGAATCAATATAGAAGAGGTTCAGGAATGTTAGATATGGATTAAAAAAGTCAATTTTGTTTGGCCATAAGTTCTAATATCATAAATTTCCCACAAAATATTCTTCATAATATCTAAATCTAATGAGTGTTCACAGATTACAATAGTACCTTTTCTTATAAAATTACAATTAAAGATTTGATTTAAAACTAATTCATGGTAGTCAGCTTTATATGGCGGATCTAGATAGATAAAGTCAAATTTAATTTTATTAAAATCATTTTTAGTAGATACATTCCTGAAGGCGTTTGGCTTCGTCCAAATCAATACATCATTGCAAATAACTTCAATATCATTTTTTCTGTTATCTATATTTTGCAATGAGTATAAATTTTTTAAACATATTTTTGAGTTATTTTTATTTTTCTCAACTGCAACTATTTTTTTTGCACCATGATTATATGCCTCACAGGATATAGCACCTGTCCCACTAAATAAATCTAACCAATTAGAATTTTCGACTGTGTTTTTTAAAATATTAAAAATAGCTTCTCTAACCATTAAAGAAGTTGGTCTAGTATTCAGAGTATTTGGGCTCTCCAGTCTTCTTCCTCCAATTAACCTCAAATTTGTTTTCATATGTCACATTGACTTATTGAACATTTTTAAGCCATCTACGTAAAAGTTTTTCTCCTGTTTTACCTGACTTTTCAGGATGAAACTGGCAAGCTATCAAATTATCTTGTTCTATTATTGCTGTTAATTTTTCAGAACCATAACTTACATTTGCCGCTATTACATTAGTATTTGAAGGTACAGCATGATAAGAATGAACAAAATATACCCAATTATTTAATTCATCATTTCTTAATAAGCTATTATTTCTTGTCGGAAGAAGTTCACACCATCCAACATGAGGAATTCTTTGATCAGATAATTGTGGAATTTTTTTTATTTGCCCCTTCACTATTCCAAGTCCATTAATTGAGCCTTCATCACTAGATTCAAAAAGTAATTGCAATCCAAGACAAATACCTAAAAATGATTTTCCACTTTTAATCCAGTTTTTAATATCAACTATTAAATCTGTATTAATAAGGTTTTTAATTGCAGGATCAAATGATCCTACCCCAGGAAGTATTAATGCCTTACACTCTTTTGTCTGTTGATTATTTTTAATTAAAATTATTTCTTCTTCAAGATTCTCTAAGGCTTTCGTTACGGAGTGAATGTTACCCATCCCATAATCTATGAGTCCTATTTTAGACAATACCCTATTTTATAAATGCTTAGACAAGGTACTTGCAAGAGTAGCTTTTGGAACGGCTCCAACAACAGTATCGACTTTTTGACCACCTTTAAATATCATCAGGGTTGGAATACTTCTGATGCCGTATTGACTTGCAACATTTGGATTCTCATCCGTATTTAACTTAAATACTTTAATTTTACCCTCAAAGTCTTTAAAAATCTCCTCCACAACCGGTGCTACCATCCTACAAGGTCCACACCAGGGGGCCCAAAAATCAACTAAAACTGGCAGATCACTTTGCAAAACTTCTTTGTCAAATGAAGAATCTGTTACGGCGGGAGCAGATGACATAATTTAAATATTCCTTTAGAAAATTTAGCAGGCTATTCTTTTAAGTGATGATTTCATTACAGATAAACACATATAAGTAACAAAATATCTTAAAAAAGCCCGATAAATCGGGCGATTTGTGTGTGAGGAGCATGGGGTTTCCCCCATTCTTAAATGATAACTCTTTATGAGAAATTTTTAAAATTTTAATAGATAAGATTTTAAATTATTTACCCATCCCAAGTTGTTGAGCTTTTTGATAAACTTTCCCTTCTGTCAAAAGAGAAGGTGCAATAACAATATCTACATTTTGCATTTCTTTAATATTTTTAGCTCCAAGAGTACTCATTGATGTCCTAATAGCTCCAAGCAAATTATGTGTACCATCATCAAGTATTGCGGGTCCTTTTAATATTCTTTCTAAAGAACCTGTTGAACCTACTTCAATCCTTGTACCTCTTGGTAAAATGGGACTTGGTGTCGCCATTCCCCAATGAAATCCATTACCCGGGGCACTTGAAGATTTAGCTATTGGAGAACCAATCATTACAGCATCAGCACCACAAGCAATGCATTTACAAATATCTCCTCCAGTAATAATTCCTCCATCACCAATTATAGGAACATAACGACCAGTTTCTTTGTAGTAATGATCTCTAGCCAAGCTGCAATCAGATATTGCTGTGGCTTGGGGAACACCTATTCCTAAAACTCCTCTAGAAGTACACGCAGCACCCGGACCAATACCAACCATAAGCCCTGATACTCCTGCTTTCATAAGGAGATCTGCAACTTCATAGGTCACACAATTTCCTGCAATAACGGGAACCCCTAAAGACTGACATAGTTTTTGGATATTTAATGTCTCATTCCCATCAATACCTAAATGTTTAGTTGAAACGACTGTCCCTTGGAGAAAGAATAAATCAATCTTAGATTTAACAAGTGTATCTTTAAATTTGATAGCAGCCTGAGGCGTTCCACTTAATGCAGCTATTCCACCTTTTTCTTTAATTTCGTTAATTCTTTTTAATATAAGGTCTTCTTTGATAGGCTCTTTGTATATTTTTTGCATTAAAGTGACGAATTCATTTTTTCCAACTGAAGAAATTTGACTAAGTATTTCTTTTGGATTTTCGTACCTAGTTTGAATACCCTCCATATTGAGAACGCCAATAGCGCCTAGTTTTGAAAGCTCTACTGCTGTGTTCACATCAACAACACTATCCATTGCACTTGCGATAATTGGAATTTGCCTTTCAATATTTCCAATTGACCAAGAGGGATTGGTTAAATCATAATCTATGGTTCTTGTTCCAGGCACTAACGCTATTTCATCAATGCCATAAGCTCTTCTAACTTTTTTGTTTAAACCAATTTCAATATTCACGGATTTTTTAAATTATTCTGATTAAATTAACAACTAAAGGTGTAATAAGCCAATAATTATTTAAAAACAAAAGAGTTTTTTTATTATTTGTGCAAAAATGTGAGTATTTGAAAATTAATTATTAGCCTTATTTTATTCATTATGACAATCAGGGATTATTATTAGAAAAAGGTTTTTAATATGTCCGATATTGTTGATTCTGGGAATTCAGGTTTGAGTGAAAATAACGAACGAATCATTCAGACTGATTTAAGAAATGAAATGTCACGATCGTACCTAGAGTACGCGATGAGCGTCATTGTTGGTCGAGCCCTCCCAGATGCAAGAGATGGATTAAAACCTGTTCACAGAAGGATTCTTTACGCGATGTATGAACTTGGATTGACAAGCGGCAGGCCATATAGAAAATGTGCAAGGGTTGTAGGGGAAGTTTTGGGTAAATATCATCCTCACGGAGATACAGCTGTTTACGATGCATTAGTACGCATGGCGCAGGATTTTTCTATGAGAATGCCACTGATAGATGGGCATGGAAACTTCGGCTCAGTAGATAATGATCCTCCCGCTGCAATGAGATATACAGAGTCACGTCTTCAATCCCTAACAGATGAAAGTTTACTAGAGGATATTGAATCTGAGACTGTTGATTTTTCGGACAATTTTGATGGATCACAGCAAGAACCAACAGTTTTGCCAGCCAGAATACCTCAACTCCTTTTAAATGGATCATCAGGTATTGCTGTAGGAATGGCAACTAATATACCCCCTCATAATTTAGGAGAATTAATTAATGGTCTTAAATCAATAATAAGAAATCCTGTAATTGAAGACAAAGAACTTTTTGAATTAATTAAAGGACCAGATTTTCCAACAGGGGGTCAGATTCTTGGTAGAGATGGAATTAAAGAGACTTTTAAATCTGGGAGGGGTTCTATAACCATGAGAGGTGTTGCTGAAATTGAACAAATCAAGTCTCCCGGAAGGGCAGAAAAAGATGCGATAATAATCACTGAGCTTCCCTTTCAAACTAATAAAGCAGCTTTAATAGAGAGAATTGCAGATCTAGTAAATGATAAAAAATTAGAGGGTATATCTGATATTAGAGATGAAAGTGACAGGGAAGGAATGAGGATTGTTATTGAGCTAAAAAGGGATGCTTATCCTCAAGTTGTTTTAAACAATTTATTTAAGTTAACACCTCTGCAAAATAACTTTAGTGCAAATATTCTAGCTCTTGTGAACGGAGAACCTACAACTCTTTCACTCAGAAAAATGTTGGAAGTTTTTCTAGATTTTAGAATTGAAACAATTAAAAGAAGAACAACTTTCTTATTGAAAAAAGCTGAAGAAAGAGATCATATTATTAAAGGGCTTCTTCTAGCATTAGAGGCTATGGATAATATCATTAATTTAATAAGATCAGCAAAAGATACTAATTCAGCTAGAGAACAATTACAAAAAGATCATGAATTATCTGTTATTCAAGCAGATGCTATCTTACAAATGCAATTAAGAAGATTAACAGCTTTAGAGGCGGATAAAATTAAATCTGAGCATGATGAACTTACAAGAAAAATTTCAGACTATAAAGATATTTTGCAATATAAAGAACGTATAAATGAAATAATTCTTGAAGAGCTTTGTAAAATAGATGAAAGATTTTCATCTCCAAGAAAAACTGAGATTCTTAATTTAGGTGGAGGTCTTGATGATATCGACCTTATAGCTAACGAGAGATCAGTTGTTTTATTAACTTCAGCGGGATATTTAAAAAGAATGCCAGTTAGCGAATTCGAATCTACAAGTAGGGGGTCCAGAGGTAAAGCTGGAACAAAAACTCAAGAGGATGATGAAGTTAAATTATTTATAAGCTGTAATGATCATGATACTCTTTTACTTTTCAGTGACAGAGGAGTAGCTTATGCCCTTCCAGCATATCGAGTCCCCATGAGTAGCAGAATAGCCAAAGGTACACCTTCAGTTCAATTACTTCCAATCCCAAGAGAAGAACAAATTACTTCTATTGTTTCAGTAGAGTCATTTGACAATGAGCGTTATTTATTAATGCTAACTAAAGCTGGATTCATAAAAAGAACTCCATTATCAGCTTTTTCAAAAATACGTTCAAATGGTTTGATAGCAATTAACCTAGAGAAAGGAGACTCATTAACCTGGGTTAGATTATCTACAGAAGGCGACAGTGTATTAATTGGATCAAGCAAAGGAATGACAATACACTTTAGGTTAGATGTTAATGAATTAAGACCTCTTGGCAGAACTGCAAGAGGTGTTAAATCTATGAACCTAAAAGATGGAGATAAACTTGTATCTATGGATGTATTAACGTCTGATTTAGTAGATCAATTAGCAAATCTTGATGATGAAAATGATGAAAATGATGAGGATATAGAGAGTAACTCTTCAAAAGGACCCTGGGTTTTAGTAGCTAGTGCCTTTGGCCTAGGCAAAAGAGTACCCGTAACCAAATTTAGATTGCAAAAAAGAGCGGGAATGGGTTTAAGAGCAATTAAATTTAGGATCAAAGATGATTCTCTTGTAGGACTTAAAGTACTTGGAGAAGGTGAAGAATTAATTTTTGTTACTGAAAGGGGAGTTATCGTTAGAACGAATGCTGATAAAATATCTCAGCAATCAAGAGCAGCCACAGGCGTGAAATTACAAAGGCTGGATGAGGGAGATCATTTATCTGAAGTTGTATTAGTTCCACATGAGCAAATCGATGATTCAGATCAATTAATCTCTAAAGAAGAAGATATTTAACAAAGTAGGAGGTTAAAAAATTCGAATGGAAATTCTTGATATTTTAATTTTAGGTTCTGGACCTGCAGCATTATGCTTAGCTTCAGAATTAGCCAAACAAAATCTCAATATAAAAGGGATATCAACAAAATCACCTTATGAAAAGTGGGAGAATACTTATGGGATTTGGGCATCTGAATTAGAGGAATTAGGTTTAGCTTCTTTACTATCTCATAGATGGTCAGACACTTTGAGCTACTTTGGAGATGGATTAAATAACAAAGGTAATAAACCCACAAAACATTTTTATGATTATGGACTAATAAATCAGGAAGCTTTTCAGAATGAACTATTAAAATCATGCAAAGGTATTCAATGGTTAAACGAAACTGCAAAATTTATCAAATCAGAAAACAAAATTACTAAAGTAATTTGTTTTTCAGGTTTAATACTTAAAGCAAGATTAGTAATTGATGCAAGTGGACATAATAGTAAATTTATTAAAAGGCCACTTTTAGATGAAGTTGCCAAGCAAGCTGCTTATGGAATAGTAGGTAAATTTTCATCTCCTCCTGTAAAGAAAGATCAATTTGTTTTAATGGATTTTCGATCTGACCATTTAAATCATGAAGAATTGTTATCTTCTCCCTCTTTTCTTTATGCAATGGATCTTGGTAGTGAAACTTATTTTGTTGAGGAAACATCACTAGCTAGCTTTCCTGCTTTATCTCAGGATCATTTAAAAAAAAGACTTTTAAGTAGATTAAATAATAAAGGTATAAAAGTAGAAGAGATTTTTCATGAAGAGAATTGCTTATTCCCTATGAATTTGCCTTTACCATATAAAAATCAATCAGTTCTTGGGTTTGGAGGGGCCGCAAGTATGGTTCATCCTGCATCTGGATATATGATTGGATCTCTATTAAGAAGAGCTCCTCTTCTTGCTGAAAAATTAGCAAACTTTTTGAAAGAACCAAACTATAGTTCAATAGATTTAGCAACTAGAGGATGGTCAGTCTTATGGCCATATGAATTAACCCAAAGACATAAACTTTATCAATATGGACTCCGGAGATTAATGAGCTTTGATGAGGGTAGATTAAGGAGTTTCTTTTCTAATTTCTTCAAATTATCAACGAAAGAATGGGTTGGTTTCCTTACCAATACACTTCCATTACCAAAACTAATTTAT
Source organism: Prochlorococcus sp. AG-347-J22 (assembly GCA_003279005.1). Lineage (GTDB taxonomy): Bacteria > Cyanobacteriota > Cyanobacteriia > PCC-6307 > Cyanobiaceae > Prochlorococcus_A. The sequence goes on from QCBY01000020.1 coordinate 11,611, forward strand.
GTGATGAGTAAAATGTTTATCAATTCACCCTTAAAAGTTAAGCTTGGAATGTTAAAGATCAAATAAGATTTTTAAAGTTGCCAGTCTTTAATACTTATTTCAGGAAATATTTTATCTTCTTCTTCAATATTTTCAAGAAATTTATGATCTATCATAGATCTTTTTTCTAACATATCAATTAATTTCCAGAATCTAAAAAGGTGCCTGTCAATTCTTTCTTTAGCTAGTTCAGTTGTAGTTCCCGCTCTTAAAATGAAACTCCAGTCAGAAGATTCAGAAAGAAGTAATTCCCTTGCTGCTTGCTTTAATAATCTTACAGAAAAATCATCATTAAATTTTCTTGAAGATAATTCAACAAAAACAGACCCTGCTTTTGTGATCTCTGGAACTATCCATGCATTTTTATCATTAAGCCAGTAGTTGTGATATCCCCCCTGTCCCCAACTTGATGGAGAAGGATCACAAATTTGAAGCTTTGGTTTTTTGAGTAGAATTTCCTTTAGGTTTGTAAGCTTAATTGAATATTGTATGGATTTTCTTAGTATATTTTCAATAAATCTTGGTCCTTCATACCACCAATGTCCAAATAACTCAGCATCAAATGGGGCAATCAACAAAGGCTCAAAAGATGAAGATAATGAAAGATTCTTTAATTGTTTAGATCTTGATAAAAGATATTGATCAGCATGTTCTTCAACTTTCTTTATAGCTTCATCTTCTATATAAAATTCTTTTTTATCTAATGAGGCTTTATTGTTTGTAATCCTATGAAATTTTAATCCTAAAGGCCTATTCGTCGTAATACCTTTTTTTAGTAGTTCTGAGGTAGATAATTCCCACCCTAAGTCTTTATGAAATTCCCTATAAACAGGATTTCCAGGGAATCCTTCCCTTGAGGACCACACTGGCAAAGTTGATTCACTATCTCTTCCAAAAAAAGCAATACCTTTCTTAGAACAAATGGGTGCATAAACTCCATACCTTGGTCTTGGAGATCCATTCAAAATTCCATGACCATCTAAAACTGCATATCTAATTCCGCAATTGAATAAGATTTCATCTAAATTTTCATAATAAGCACACTCGGGCAACCAAATTCCTAAAGGTTTAGTTCCAAAAATATTTTCATGACTTCTGATCGCAGTATTTATTTGACCCAATACTGTTTCGGGGTTTTCTCTAAGGATTGGTAAATATCCATGAGTAGCAGCACAAGTAAGGATGTCTAAATTTCCAGTAATATGTAAATTTTTAAATCTCTCGATTAAATTCCCATTACATTCTTCCCAATATAAATAATTATTTTTTATATTCCTCATAAGAAATTTTGAAGCAACCTTTTCTTTATGAGGCAAATCAGTCAAAAATTCTATTCTTGTTTTAATCCATGATGAGAATTTTTTTTGAATTTCTTTATTTTGAAGAAGAGATAATAAGGTCGGAGATAAACTAATAGTTAATTTTGTATTATTAGTATCTTCTTTTTTACAGGATTCCATAACACCAAGCAATGGAATATAACATTCAAGTATTGCTTGGAATAACCAATCCTCTTCTAAGGAGTTTTTTTCATTTTTTCTTACATAAGGAAGATGAGCATGTAAAACAATTGCCAATCTGCCTAAGTTATTTTTATTAGGAGAAGGCCCATTCATACTTTTTTTTTGACTTAAGACTAAAGTGTTTTTAAAATATCAGAATTCACCTATAGGCAAATAATTAGTTATTTATTTTTTATAAAGAATACTTTATTTAATTTACATAAATACTTTTTATTTATAATAATTTAACCAATAATTATTGAAGTTATTTTTTCATACTATTGAATGAATATAATCCACAACTAGTAATTTTTTTTTAATTGGCTTAATATAAGATTAACCTAGTGCATTTAATGGCAAAAGATCCAGGAAGAATTTTGATCTTTGATACAACTCTTAGGGATGGAGAGCAATCTCCTGGTGCAAGTCTAAATCTTGAGGAGAAACTTGCAATTGCTCATCAACTTGCCAGATTAGGCGTCGATGTTATTGAAGCAGGATTTCCTTTTGCTAGCCCTGGAGATTTTAAAGCAGTAAATAAAATTTCTGAGGTAGTTGGAGGAGAAAATGGTCCAATAATTTGTGGTTTAGCTAGGGCATCAAAAAATGATATAAAAACTTGTTACGAATCGATAAGCCCCGCCCCAAAAAAAAGGATACATACTTTTATTGCTACTAGTGATATTCATCTAAAACATAAACTTAGGAAATCAAGAAAAGATGTTCTTTCTATTGTTCCAGAAATGGTTAGTTATGCTAAATCTTTAGTCGATGATGTTGAATTCTCTTGTGAAGATGCATCAAGGAGCGATCCTGAATTCCTTTATGAAGTAATAGAACTAGCGATTTCATCAGGCGCAACAACAATTAATATCCCTGATACTGTTGGATTCACAACTCCCGGTGAATTTGGGAAGCTTATATATGATATTAATAAAAATGTACCAAATATTGATGAAGCTATTATTTCTGTCCATGGTCACAACGATTTAGGATTGGCAGTTGCAAATTTTTTAGAAGCAGCAAAAAATGGAGCACGGCAATTAGAATGTACCATAAATGGTATAGGTGAAAGAGCAGGAAATGCATCTCTAGAAGAACTTGTGATGGCATTACATGTTAGAAAAAGTTTTTTTAATAGTTTCTTTGGTAGAAGTTCAGATTCACCTACTCCACTTACAGCCATAAGAACTGAAGAAATAACAAAAACTTCACGATTAGTATCAAACTTAACTGGAATGAATGTTCAGCCTAATAAGGCTATTGTTGGAGCAAATGCTTTTGCTCATGAGTCAGGAATACATCAGGATGGGGTATTAAAAAATAGGCTTACTTATGAAATTATCGATGCAAAAACTGTTGGGTTGAATGATAATAAAATTTCTTTAGGCAAACTTAGCGGCAGAAGTGCAGTTAGAGCAAGACTGGAAGAAATGGGATACGATTTAAGTAGGGAAGACTTAAACGACGCATTTGCTCGCTTCAAAGATTTAGCTGATAGAAAACGAGAAATTACTGATAGAGATTTAGAAGCGATCGTAAGCGAACAGGTTCAACTTCCTGAGTCTAAATTTCAACTTAGTCACGTTCAAGTTAGTTGCGGAAGCACATCTAAACCTACAGCTACAGTCACTTTAATAAATACAGAAGAACATACTGAAAATACAGCTGTTGCAATAGGTACTGGACCGGTAGATGCAGTTTGCGAGGCACTTAATGCATTAGCTAAAGTTCCAAATGAATTAATAGAGTTTTCAGTTAAATCTGTGACAGAAGGAATAGATGCATTAGGGGAAGTTACTATAAGGATTAGAAATAAGAATAAAATATATTCAGGACACTCTGCAGATACAGACGTAGTTGTTGCTGCTGCGAATGCTTTTGTAAATGCTTTAAACAGACTTGTCTTTTCAGAGAAAAAAAATTCTATTCATCCCCAATTCGATAATTTAGACAATTCTGAAAAAAAAGTAATTTCCAACCCCAAAAATTAAGTTAATTTTTAGATTATTAAGTTTAAACAAAAAAAGTAACCTAATAATGTAGATTGAACCCTTAAGGAATATTTAATAAAAAAAATATGAGAGAAAGAGTATTTGGATATTGGACTCTTGCATGGTTAGGTTTGATAACTAATATCATTGCTTTACCTATAATAGCTTTAATAATAAGTTACGGTCCTCCCTTAAAAGTGGCTAATATTACCTTAGCCATAAGCCTGGGATGGCCTTCCGCAATAGTTGGAATAGTCTCATCTTCTGCTCTTTTAGCGGAAAAGAAATGGGGTGTCACCTTAACTCTTGTATCTCTTTCAATGATAATTTCTGGTACGGCTCCATATTCTATTTTTCGATTAGTGACTCTTAAAGATTTTGTTGGAATTGGTGGTTTTACACTTTTAACGGCTCTATCTTGCCTCTTGGCATTAATATATTGGTGCAATCCCAAACATAGAAGAAAAATAAGACTATAAATATTGTTAAATCAAGAAAAAGTATTATTTTTTATTGTTGGATATTGAATTCTTCTATGTCTTATTCTTTTCCAAACATTCAAAAAAGATTTTTTTATAAGGAAAATTTCTCCTTTTGATAAATTACTATCATCTAACTGCCCATCTATTTGCCTTGAATTGACTATTTTGGATATTGTTTCTAATGCTTCATTATCAGAAGCTTTTATATCCATTGCCCTTAATGCTGCTTCACATCCGTCCGCTAGCATTAATATAGCCGTTTCTTTAGATTGAGGGATAGGACCTTTATACCTAAAATCACTCTCTTTAAAATTTAGTTTTTTTTCTTCAGCTTTATGAAGAAAGTACCCCATTTTTAAGGTTCCTTGATGTTCTGGAATAAAATTTGCTATTGGCTTTGGTAATCTGTTTTTTCTTGCAAACTTTAGACCTTCATCTACGTGAGCTTGTAAAATCTCAGCGCTCTTTAGAGGGTCATCTATTTCATCATGGGGATTTTTTGAACCATCTTGATTTTCAATAAACCAATTTGGTGCGTGTAACTTTCCTACATCATGATATAAAGAACCTGTTTTGATAAGATCAATGTCTCCACCAATCATTCTTGTTGCTTCTTCCGCTAAGCCACAAATCAACAAAGTATGTTCAAAAGTTCCTGGAGCTTCAATAGAAAGTCTTCTAATAAGCGGTTTCTCTTTATCAGCTAATTCCAATAATCTTGCTTTTGTTAACAATCCAAATATCGACTCGAAAATAGGAATAAATAAAATTACGATGAGCATAATTATTGCTAATAGAAGAGAATCCGAAAATATTTTGCCATTTGAAATAAAATACTCTTGATTATTTACTAAAGATGATTGGTCATCTCCAATTAATAACCATTGAGTAAATAATGCGCCTAAAGGAACAAATATTGATAATTGAAGTAATTGTGCTCGACTTCTTATTTTTCCTCCAAGAACCGAAACAATGCAAGAACAGATTAATGTTATAAGTAATAGAGTTTTATTTATTTCGGTTATTGAATCAGGCCAGCTTAGACTTGCTATTGATACCCAAGCCAGAGCAGTTATTGTTCCCATACCTTGAGAAATAATTAAAGCAGGGGGCACTATTATTGATAAGGGACTTATGGTAAATCTAAAAATATTTTTTATAGCCTGAACAATCAACAAAAGAGAAATAATTAAAAGGATTTGTCTTGAATTGATTGTTGGATTTTCTTTTCTAGAAACTAATATTAAAAAACCGCAACTAATTAAAATCTCAAAGAATGCGATAAACCAAGAAACTACAACTGAACTTTGTAAAAATGGGACAAGAAGTAATTTATATGAGGAAATAATTGAGATAACAATACATATTAGAAATATTATTAATTTATCTATTATTGAAATTTCAACAGGTTCTTGAGTAGGAACCTGACTTCTTTTCCAAAAGTAATTTAATTTTTTTAATTTAGTTGTAAGGTTATGCACAGAATATAAGGATTTCTGTTTGATTAATATAAAATTATAGGCATGCTAGGAGTAAATTAGGAGAAGTTTTTCTAAATGTCTTTAAAATTGGATGGTAAAAAATTATCTTTGGAAATTGAAGAGAAATTAAAAAAAGATATCGAAGCAAATTTAAATTCAACAAAAAGACCTCCTGGTTTGGCAGTAATAAGAATTGGAGAAGATCCCGCTAGTGGTGTTTATGTTAAAAATAAAGAAAGAGCATGCTCAAGAGTTGGGATAAAAAGTTTTATTTTTCATCTAAAAGATACAGTTGAGCAAAATGAGGTTGAACAGCTAATAAATAAATTGAACGTTGATAGTGATATTGATGGAATGTTATTACAACTTCCAATACCAGAGAAATTTGACGAACAAAAATTGATAAGTTTTATCAATCCAGAGAAGGACGTGGATGGATTGAATGAGCAAAATATTGGCAAATTAGTAAAAAACGAACCTGCGATGAGGTCCTGCACCCCAGCTGGGATTATTAATTTACTAAGATCCCAAAATATAACAATTGAAGGTAAGAAGATAGTTGTTATTGGAAGAAGTCTCTTAGTTGGGAAACCCCTATCTCTCATGTTGTTAAATCTAAATGGAACAGTAACAATAACTCATTCAAAAACTATAAATTTAAACAAAATATGCAAGGAAGCAGATATATTAATTGCTGCTGCAGGAAAACCTAATCTCATTGACTCAAGTTTTGTTAAAGAGGGTGCGGTAATTATTGATGTTGGGATACATAGATTAACAAGTTCTGATATGAGTAAGACCAAATTGTGTGGGGATGTATTATTAGAAGATGTTATCCCAAAAGTATTTGCATATACACCGGTGCCTGGTGGTGTTGGACCAATGACAGTAACAATGTTACTAGTAAATACTATTTTCAGTTGGCAAAAACAATTTGTTTTATCATTAACTCTTAATGACCTCCTGCCATAAATCTCACGATGCAGAAAAACTTTACTCGAAGTAAAAAATGACAGAAGTTATCAATAATATTTCAGATTTTGATAAATATCTAAAGGACTTAAAAAAAGTCGTAGAAGAAGCACTTAATTTGTCCTTAGGTCCAGAAAAACCAGAAATACTTCGGGAATCAATGAGATATTCTCTCCTAGCAGGAGGTAAAAGGATACGTCCAATTTTATGTTTAGCATCTTGTTCACTAGCGGGAGGAAAACCCTCTTTAGCTGTCCCAACTGCAGTTGCCATTGAAATGATTCATACCATGTCATTAATACATGATGATTTGCCCGCTATGGACAATGACGACTTGAGGAGAGGTAGACCTACTAATCATAAAGTTTATGGAGATGCAATAGCTATACTTGCTGGGGATGCATTGTTAACTAGAGCCTTTGAGATGGTCTCACTAAGAAGCCCTGGTGTTGATCCAAATAGATTATTAAATGTAGTTGGAGAACTTTCCTTAGTAGCTGGAGCCCCCGGACTTGTTGGAGGTCAGGTTGTTGATTTGGAATGTGAAGGTAAAGAAGTTGACCTTAAAACTCTTGAGTATATTCATCTACATAAGACTGGTGCATTACTAAAAGCTTGCGTAAGAACAGGTGCGATGATTGCTGGAGCTAATGAAGAATTATTAAAAGCCCTGACCACATATGCAGAGGGTATCGGTTTGGCATTCCAAATAATAGATGATATTCTTGATTTAACTTCAAGTAGCGAGAAACTTGGCAAAACAGCTGGTAAAGATCTTTTAGCAGATAAAACCACTTACCCTAAGCTACTTGGGATGGAAGAATCAAAGAAAAGAGCTTTCGCTCTAGTGGATAAAGCAAAAAAAGCAATTGAGCCTTGGGGTTCAGATGCAAAATATTTAATATCCTTAGCTGATTTTATTACAAACAGAGATAGTTAAAGAGTATTAAAATTATGTCAGAATTTTCAGCTTTTATCGACAATGCAGTTCTTTTTTGGAGTTTATTTTCTTGTCTGTTAGCTCAATTTTTTAAAATAATATTTTATTTCTTTTCAACGGGAAAAATTAGATATGGCATTATGTTCGAGACAGGTGGGATGCCTTCAAGTCATTCTGCGTTAATAACTGGTGCCACATCTGGAATAGGTTTTGAATTAGGATTAGATAACCCAATATTTGCATTAGCTATTGCAGTTTCATTAATTGTTATGTACGACGCTAGTGGAGTTAGAAAATCAGCTGGTATTCAGGCTGCAGAAATTAACAAGTTATCAAAAAAAATAGATCCTAAATCTCAAGTAGAATTAAAAGAAACTCTTGGTCATACAAAATTTGAGGTTTTTGTAGGAAGTCTTTTAGGTCCACTAATTACATTGCCAGGAATATTTTTTATAGGCTCACCTCTAAACATATTTGATTTGATAATAAATTAGGAATCTTAAAAATAATTAACTTGTGTAGCCTCTATAAAATTTTTTGCAACTTCTGGGCAACTTGGTAGATGTAAGTGTATCCAACTCGCATGTAATTTTTTATCTGACCAACCTTCATTTTTAAATTCAGTTTCCCATGATTTGATTTCCCATGGAGAGGATAATTGATTTTTACGTTCTGATTTTCTTAAATCAAATTCTGAAAAAGAAGATTCAATTCCCCAATAATGAAATTCATGTCCTCTAATTAATTGATTTTGTTTAATTATTGGAGTATCTTTTATACCCTTTATATACCTGTAACCTAACGTCAAATTACTTTTTTTTGATTTAAAAGGCAATATCCCGCTCATTTTATAGTAGTTATCATTTTCATCTTTTATTTGGTCCCCTAAAATCATCATCCCACCACACTCTGCATAAATAAATCCTTTTTTACGGAATTCCCTTAATGATTTTAAGCTTTTTTCAGAATTACTAATATGACAAGCATATTTTTCAGGAAAACCACCTGGAATAATTAACGATGAAGCCTCATCGGGTATTTCTTCATTATTGAAAATACTCCATGGAATTAGCGGTATTCCTATTTCATGAAGGAACTCCTTTGTTTCAGGATATTGAAAATGAAAGATTTTATCTTCTGCTATTGCGATAGGTTTACTTTTATGTACTTTAAAATCTCTATTTTTTGAATTATTTAATATTTTTTTTTGTGGAGATTTAAGAAATTTGATTAAACAAGCTAAGTTAAGATTTTTCTCGGCAAAACTCGCAAAATAATCAACATCAATTTTTCTATCGCTATCTATTGGGGAAATTAAGCCTAAATTAGCTTTATCAATATTTATTTTTGAATCAGAAGGTAAAAATCCTAATATTTCGATATCTTCATTTTTAAAAACTTCTCTAATTAATTTTTCATGTCTATCTGAATTAACGTTATTAAATATAATTCCTTTTATTGATAAGTCATTATCAAAATCTCTGAAACCTCGAAAAGTTGGCAAAAGAGAGGCTACTTGTCCTCTAGCATTAACAATAAAAATTATTGGGGCATCAAGAAGTTTTGCAACATTTGCAGTACTTGAAAAGGCAGTTGCACCTAATCCATCAAACATCCCCATAGCTCCCTCAATTAAAGAGAGTTCATATTTCAAAGAATGCTCAAAATAACTTTTTTGAACCCATTCTTCACCACTTAAAAAAATATCTAAATTCCTACAAATTGGTTGGCCAATTGAACTAAGTTGTTGTTGATCAAGGTAATCTGGCCCGACTTTGAAAGTTTGCATTTTTATCCCTTTTGAAAATGCCCAACAAGATATCAAAAGAGATAAGGTAGTTTTCCCACTATCAGTTGATGGTGATGAAATTACGCAGGGCATTTAATTACTTTCACTTATCAAAACTATTAAATATTTGAACTGCAACCTTAATAGCGTTTTCAAAAAGTGGACTAGTATTGCCTCTACAACTTCTTAATAGTTTACTCACATCAGACTCTGATGAAGAAAAAGAATTTGGAACTACTTGTTCTATTAGTTGCATATCAGCCATACCTCCTGCTTCAAGTCTCATACATTCCACTGATTCACATCCAAGTATTACACAAGTATTATTTTTTTGAACCTCGCTAATTTTAGAAATCAACCTCAACCCAATAACTTGACCTAAATGAATAACTGGATTACCTAAGGGTAAAGGATTTATAAATGTAGAAATTTTATCACCATTATCTCTCTCAAATTCTATTTTCGTTGATTCATTATCCCTTTCAACTTTAGTAAAAGTCCACCCGAGTTTATCACTAATCCATGAAATCAAAAACAATGCTTGAAGCATATGTTCTCCAGCGATATCAACATCAATATCAGTGATATGATCTAATATAAGTCTTCTTGATGGGGGATCAAAAATCATTGCTAATGACTCTCTCCAATTCTTCAAACGTACCCAATTTAAATCATTAATAGCTTTATTTGATTTTCTTACATCATCTAAAACAGTTAAACATCTATTTGGTGATCCAAGAGCACTATCAATAATTAACCTTAAGCCTTGATCTGTAAAATAATCAAAAATTTCGGGTGATTCATCCAAACTCCCATTCCACCACAACCAAGAAGGTAATTCACTAATATAAAGTTCATCAATTATTTTTAATCCTTTATTGTAAATTGAATTAGAGTCGCCTCTAATAACAACTAAATCCCCACATATAGGTTGCACCCCAGGGCTATCACTTAACGGACAATAAGCGGATACAAACGTTTTTATTTCTGACTCATTATTTAAAGTTGGTGCTAATGTGATTAATCTTCTAGGACTTAAAGTACTTATTGAGGATTCAAAGAATTGTCCTCTAAAGTCTT
>QCBY01000021.1 GCA_003279005.1 Prochlorococcus sp. AG-347-J22
AGGAACTCTTCCTATACTACTTAAGTAATGACCTATAGAATCTGAAGCAAGTCTTGCAGATTTTTTTTGGCCTTGTTTAGCACTTAAGCTGGATTTTGTTTTGCGAGTTTTTCCCGCAGTGTTTGGTAATCTAGGTTCTTCAATATTATTGTTTGAAGAACTCTTTCCAGATTCCAGAGGGATCCCCATCACCCTGGCCTCCTAAAATGGATTTTTTAGAAAACTAGCACTGAAATAGAGAGAAAAACTACTTTTGCGTTGAAACTTTAAAGACAAATAAAATTAATTTTATCGTTATTCTCTTAAACTTCTTTCTATGACTAGTTTTTATAAAATATAAAATTTTTTAAAAATATTAAGTAATTTTTTAAAATGTTATAAAAATCAATAAATTTATTGATTTTTTATTAGATCAATCTGTGAGCGTTTTGAGTTCGAATTTCCTCTCCTTTTTTCGTAATTTCCATCTTTTTTCATTACCCATGAATAATAATCATCATTTAAATAAGTTTTCAAAAGATTATGGAGTTGAGACTTCAACTTTAAATCTTCTATAGGTGTAACTGCTTCTATTCTTCTATCTAAATTTCTTTTCATCCAGTCTGCACTTCCAATAAAAACTTCTGAATCGTTATTATTGTAAAACCAAAAAATCCTCGAATGTTCTAAAAAATGTCCAATAATGCTTTTGACATGTATGTTTTCACTTAAATTTTTTGTTTGAGGATATAAACAACAAATCCCTCTAATAATTAGATTAATTTTGACTCCTATTTGGGAAGCTAAATAAAGTAATTGAATAATTTCTGGGTCTACTAATGAATTCATTTTTGCAATAATTTCACCTTTCCCCCCTTTTTTGACATTTTCAATCTCTCTATTTATCAAAAAAATAAATTTTTCTCGTAATGATGTTGGAGAAACTAGCAATTTTTGATAACTCTTTTGTTTTGAGAATCCTGATAAGTAATTAAATAATTCAATTAAATCTGAGGAGATATCAGGATCTGTTGATAGTAATCCAATATCTGTATAAAAACGAGAAGTGTTTGAATTGTAATTTCCCGTTCCAATATGAAAATAATTTCTCAAGCTTCCTTTTTCTTTTCTAACTACTAATGAAATTTTAGTATGTGTTTTAAAACCTATTATTCCATAAACAACATGAATCCCAGCCTGCTCAAGTTGCTTTGCCCATTGGATGTTATTGTCTTCATCAAATCTTGCTTTAAGTTCAACAAGAGTCATTACTTCTTTTCCATTTTCAGCAGCTCTCATCAAAGCTTTAATAATAGGAGAATCTTTTGAAACTCTATATAAAGTAATTTTTATAGCTAATACAAGAGGATCATCAGCAGCTTTATTGATAAATTCTTCAACTGAAGTTTTGAATAAATCGTATGGGTGATGAAGAAGAATATCTTGTTTTCTAAGAATGCTGAAAATAGAGTTAAAGTTTTTATCTTTAGAGGAATCTAGAGATTTTAACAATGGATGTGTCTCTCCAATTAATAAATTTTCTTTTAAATCCTCTCTATTAATTTTTGTGAGATAATTTAAATCATCAAGTCCTAATAAGCTTTTGCAGAAATAAATATACTCTTCTGGTATAGAGATACTTTCAATAAGTAATTTTAGAATATTATTTGGAATATTTTCTTCTACTTCTAATCTGACTACATCTCCACCTAATCTTCTTTTTTGCAAGCTTTGTTCAACTGCCAATAGTAAATCGTCAGCTTCTAGTTCTTTTAATTCTAAATCTGCGTCTCTTGTTACTCTAAAAAAAGAATAACTTAGGCATTTCATACCGTTAAATAACGAATTTATATTGTTTCCAATCAAGTCTTCAACAGTTATAAAGTATTGTTCTTTTTCATCGTTAACTTTCATTATTTCGTAAGGAATAAGTATAAATCTTCCAATATTTTTTGTGGGAACTTTTATTCTTACAAATTGATTATTAGATTCTTCCCCATCATTAATAAGAGCTGCTAAATTAAGACTTAAATTACTTATAAAAGGGAATGGGTGAGCTGGATCAACAACTAATGGAGTTAATAAAGGAAAAATTGAAGATTGAAAATAATTATTACACCAATTTTTTTGATTTTCGTTAAGTTCACTATATTTTTTTATGAAAATTCCCTCATTCTTAAGCTCAACATTTAATTCATTATTAAGATAATTTTCTTGGAGGTTTGTGAGATATTTTACCTCTTTGTTTATGTTTTTTAGTTGTTCTTTGGGCGTTAGCCCATCAATACTTTTTTTTCTAATTCCTGCTTCATCTTGAGCTTTTAGCGAAGCAACTCTTACCATAAAAAATTCATCGAGATTATTACTAAAAATTGAAAAAAATTTAATTTTATCTAATATCTTGTATTCTCTCTCCATGCCAGTAAGAAGAACTCTTTTATTAAAGTCGATCCAACTGAGTTCTCTATTAATAAAGTTGCTTGGTTCGTATTTCATTAAGGGAATTTTATTTATTATACGAAATTTTGTTATTTTTCCTTTCAGCAATAAGGTAGATCATAAAAAGCAAAATAATTGAACCTGCAATAAATGGTGCTTTTGGACCAAATTCGTCATATACTCTTCCAGCCATTGCTATACCTAAAACTCCACCAAGACTTTGAAGACCTTGTAAATTACTAAGTATTGATCCTTGGTTATTACCATCTAATTTTTTTGATATTAATGCTCTTAAGGTAGGTGTAATTAAACCTGCTCCAACAGCTAAAAATGAAACCGCAGAATAAATATTCACTGTGGCATTTTCTTGAGGTGTGGTTATTAATAGTAAACATGCTATGAGAATAAATCCTGAACCAATCAAGGTTAATCTCATTTCTCCAAATATTTTTACTAAAGGACCAATTAGTCCACCTTGTACTATTATTGCTATTACTCCAACCACTACAAGAGTTCCACTGGATGCTTTAGTAGTCCAATTAAGAGATTCTTGAAGGAAGAATATTAAAATATTTGTAAGACCAGTAAAAGCAATGAAATATATAAAGAAAGCTAGAGATAACTTTCTAATTTTTTCTTCTTTAAATACCTTAAATAATTGTTTTAAAGGGTTTTTTAAAAGTTGCTTTGATTTGTTTAATTCATTTTTAGGCTTTGTTTCTGGTAAATAAAAGAATACAAGTATAAAATTAATAATTGGAATTATTGAGGCTATTATTACCGGGATAATGAAATTGTTATTAGTATTTTTAGCAAAGACTACAACGAAAATATTCCCTAAAAAAAAACTTAGACCAAATGCTACCCCAATAAGACCAAATGTTTTTGCCCTTTTTTCAGGACTAGAAATATCTGCAAGAATAGTAGTAGCTGTTGCAGCAGTTCCACCACTAAGACCATCTATAAGTCTTGCTATGAATAAAAAAAATAAGGGGATGGTAACTATTGAAGTCGACCAATCAAATAAAACTGTAAATGATAATACTGATATTCCGATAATTGAGCCAGTTATACAAAAAAGAGTAATTGGTCTTCTTCCATATTTGTCGCTCATCAGACCAATAAAAGGAGAAGCTGTAAATTGTGCTAATTGATAAGTACAAGAAAGTAAACCATAAGTACTTGCTCTTGAGTCAAAAAGTAAAACAAAAGAGGGTAAAATTGGCAAAAGAATACTTTCGCTTAGTCGATCATTTAGTAGAGTTACAAAAGCACTGAATAAAATAAATTTTCTTCTTGGTTCTAATAGAATTTTATTCACAATATTTACATTCATTTCGATTTACTTCTACTACCATACTTGTAAATGGAGAATAATGTGCCCGGTACAGTTTATTTAGTTGGAGCAGGTCCTGGAGACCCTGAGCTGCTAACTTTAAAAGCTTTAAGACTGATTAAGACTTGTGATGCATTGGTCCATGATGCATTAGTTTCTGCTGAAGTTGTAAAAGAAACTAGCAATAATACTCAAATATTTAATGTAGGTAAAAGAGCTGGTAAGTGTTCTGTTCCTCAGTCGGATACTAATTCTCTTCTTGTAAGATTGGCAAAGGAAGGGAAGAATGTTGTAAGACTAAAAGGAGGAGATCCATTTGTTTTCTCAAGAGGTGGTGAAGAGGTAACTTTTTTAGAGAAGAACGGGATTTCAGTTGAAATTGTACCAGGTATAACTTCTGGAATAGCTGCTCCCATATATTACGGGATTCCATTAACTCATCGAGAAGCAGGAAGCTCTATAACTTTCGTTACTGGTCATGAAGATATTAATAAGGATAAAAAGAGTGTTAATTGGAGAGCTTTAGCTAAATCCTCCGACGGTTTAGTCATTTATATGGGTATTAGAAATATAGAATTTATTGTTAAAGAATTAATTTTAGGTGGGTTGTGTGAACATATTAAATGTGCCGTTATTCAAGAAGCAACTTTGTATAATCAAAAATGTTTGATATCAGAATTAGGAAGTTTAGCAGAGGAAATTAGGAATAAAGGTTTTACTTCGCCATCAATAATTGTTATTGGAAGTATTGTAGATTTTAAAATTAATAACTATATAACTAATCTATCTGATGCTTCTTTGAGAGAGAAAAAATAATCCTACTTATACAACAAATCCCAGAAATACTTAGGATCAAAAGTTGTTGTAAATTCTATATCATTAACTCTATTAATTTGCCTACAAGATAAGCTATTAATTGCAATTAAAATATCATTTTTATAAAATTTAGGTAATATTAATTCTTCTTTAATTATTTTTAATTCTATAGCTTTTTTAACCATAATCCCCTGAAGACATCCACTTTCTTTTCTTGGTGTGGTCCATATATCATCTCTTTTGAGTAAGATATTAAAAGTGCTGCCACAACATAATTCATTTGATGTATTTAACATTAAACTGTCGTCAAATAATTTTTTATTAGCTTCAATTAATACTTGAATTGATTGATTATATGAAAAAGTTTTACATTGATTAATTAAACTATGTTGATTCTTTTTTTCTGTTTGACTTATAAATGTACTTATTGGAGAAAAATCAGGTTTTATATGATAAAACTCAATCCATAAATTATTAATATCGTAATCTTGCTGATTTTTATTAATTCTTATTGATCTGCCTATATTTAAACCTCGGCTATAGTTAACCCTTATTGATCCTAATTGATTCTCTTTTAGAGATAATTTTTGTATACCTACACTAATAATATCTTTCAAATATGATTTGTTAAAATTCAGACTTATATTTAAAACTCTACTGCTATTTTCTAGTCTTTGAATATGTTCATCTATTAAAATTGGATTATTATTTTTTATTAAAATAGTTTCGAAGATTCCATCGCCAAATTTAAGACCTCTATCATTTGCTGAGATATAAATATTTTCAATGTCTAACCATTTATCTTTATGCCAACCTATGCTTTGTGTCATTTCAAAGAATCAATTAAAGGCAAAAGTTTCCACTTTAGTTCCTCTGTTTCATTTTGTGGATCAGAATCACTAACTATTCCGCATCCAGCAGATATTTTAATTTTTTTATTTTTTAATATAAATGATCTTATAAGTATATTGCTATCAAATTCTCCATTCCAGTTAACCTTAATAAATGATCCACAATAAGGTCCTCGTGCGCATTTTTCTATTTCAAATAGTCTTTGGCAAGATCTTAATTTTGGAGCGCCTGTAATAGATCCCCCCGGCCAACAAGCTGTTAGTAAATCAACCCAGCTTTTAGTTTTCTCTAATTTTCCTCTAATAACAGATGTAAGATGATGCACTTTTAAATAACTCTCAAGTTTTAATATTTCTGGTACTTCAATACTTCCTATTTCACATACTTTGCTTAAATCATTTCTCAAAAGGTCAACAATCATAATATTTTCAGCTCTATCTTTTTCATTTGTTATTAGATCTAGAGCATTTAAAGCATCTTGATTTAAATCTTGATCTCTGGCTCTTGTGCCTTTAATAGGCCTTGATTCAACAAAACCTTCTTTGTCTATTTTTAAAAATCTTTCAGGGGAAGTTGACAATACTGCCTCATTTATACCTTTTGAATTGTTTACTATTATTCCTCCAAAAGGTGAATTTAACTTGCTTCTTATTTTTAAATATATACTTAAAGCACTATAAGTTTCTAAAGCTTCAACTTCACAACTTGTTGTTAGATTTGCTTGAAAAATATCTCCTATTGATATTAAATGTTTAACCCTTAAAATATTTTGCTGAAACTGAGAACTTAATTCTTTTAAATTAATTTTTGAAAAATTGAATTTTAAGTCATTTTTTAAAGAATTTTTTTCTCTTTGAGTATCAATATTAAAAATGATATTTTCATATTTTATTAATTCAGCGGAATTAGTTCCCTCTAGAATTATTTCATTAGAGACTAAATTAAATTTAATAATCGGATCATAAGATGCAATCCATAAAGTTGATATTTCGTTATTCTTCCATGGATTTTTTGGCTCGATGTATGCACCCGCCTCAAAGTTTAACCATCCAATCCAAAATCCTTTCTTAATATTTTTTAATTTCAAAAAAGGATTATTGTCACTATCTAAATTATTTATGTCTCTTGAGCAAATAATTTCTTTAGGGTTAACTCCTAAAAATGACCATTCTCCATTATCTTTGCCATCACTATCTAGCCAAGACAATCCATGGTCTCCGAACTTTAATGCAAAATGATTAGCTATTAACTCTGGGTCAAGCCACTTAGATAATTTTTTTGTTTTAATTTTCATTCTTTTTCATTTCCCATTTTTTGTAGGCAGTTTGTCTAATTCTGCAACTATCACATTTTCCACAAGGTTCAAAATTTCCCGAATAACAACTCCATGTTTTTTCAAGAGGAACATTATTATCAAAAGCTAATTGAATAATATCTTCTTTATTTAAATCTATTAAGGGTGTCCATAGTTTAATTGGATTTTCTTCTCTACCGCGTTTGTTAGCAAGGTTTGCTAGCTCTTGAAACTTTTTAATATAATCAGGTCTGCAATCAGGATATCCGGAATAATCTAAGGCATTAACTCCTAAGCCAATTAAATCAGCATTTATTGCTTCAGCATAACTTAACGCAACAGAGATAAAGATTGTATTTCTTCCAGGTACATAAGTGTTGGGAATTATATTTAGCTGAAGACCATCAACAGGTAAATCTTTTTTTATATCTGTTAGAGATGATCCGCCCCATAAAGATAAATCAAGCTTTACTATTTTGAATTCTTCTATTTCAAAGTGCTTGGCTATTGTTAATGCGGAATCTAATTCTTTTTTATGTCTTTGTCCGTAGTCAAAAGATAAGCCAAATATTTTAGCTTTGGAGGCTTTCGCTAAGCCTGTAACAGTAGAAGAATCTAAGCCTCCTGATAATAAAATTACTGCAGATTTATTTTTTAAATTCATTTAAACTATTTAATCTTTAAGTACTTATGTGTCTGAAGACTTAGCTTCCATTCAGGATTTTTTTTAACAAAATCAATTGCAAGAGAAAATCCATCATCGTTCTTCCATGCGGGCTGCAAATAATATTTTTTATTCAACTTATACAAATTACTTTTTTCTGATAAATGCTGATATTTGTTAATTATTTTTTGCTTTATATTAATTGCAAAATCAATATCTTCTTGATCGTTGATAATTATTTTTAATTCATTAAAGTTCTCTAAAAAATAAGTGTTGGGGGGGTGAGTGTCTTTTTGGGGATAAAGTAATCCAATCGTAATTACCGGATATTTTGTTTACTCCACTTGTTTCAATGTGAATTTTTATTGGATCCATCCCCCCTCTAGAAGTTTCTTTGTTAATGATTTGACATAAATTATCTAAATTATGATGTAATGGCTCTCCACCTGTTATGACTAAAAAAGATGCTCCTTTTTTTCGAGCCTTTTTTATTTCATTTACTATTTTTTCGATTGGTATTAAAGGATAATTTTTTTGATTCCAGGAATGTTTAGTATCGCACCATGAACACCCCACGTTACATCCAGCTAGTCTTATAAAAAAAGCACTTTTACCGGTGTGAAACCCCTCTCCTTGTAGGGAATGAAATTTTTCTATTAATGGTAAGAAATTTGTCATTATTGCATTCAAAAAAAATAAGTAATATTAATTTGATTTAGCTAATTTTTCTTGTGATGCTTTTATTAAGCCTTTAAATAATGGATGTGGTTTTCCAGGCCTTGATAAAAATTCAGGATGGTATTGGCATGCTAAAAAATATGGATGATTTTCTAACTCAATTAATTCTACTAATCGGCCATCAGGAGATGTACCGCTGATTTTATAACCAGAATCTAAAAAGCTTTTTTTGTAATAATTATTAAATTCATATCTATGTCTATGTCTTTCGTAAATAACATCTTCGTTATAAAGTTCTTTACCAGTTGTATGCTTTTGAAGTCTACAAGGATAAACACCTAATCTCATAGTCCCTCCCAAGTCAACAATATCTTCCTGTTCAGGTAATAAATGTATAACAGGATTTGGAGATTCAGGTTCTAATTCAGAGCTTGA
Source organism: Prochlorococcus sp. AG-347-J22 (assembly GCA_003279005.1). Lineage (GTDB taxonomy): Bacteria > Cyanobacteriota > Cyanobacteriia > PCC-6307 > Cyanobiaceae > Prochlorococcus_A. The sequence goes on from QCBY01000021.1 coordinate 8,494, forward strand.
TGCTCCGGGTAATTGAGCGACATTTCTTGCCCACTCTATTACTGCACATTGCATACCTAAACATAAACCTAGGAATGGAATTTTATTTTCTCTTGCAAATTTTATTGCTGAAATCTTTCCATTCACACCTCTATTTCCAAATCCACCGGGAACCACAATTGCATCAACATCTTTTAAATATTTTTCCGCTGATTTCTCCTCGATCATTTCAGCACTGACCCAATGAAGATCTAATAAAGCTTTTTGTTCAATGCAAGCATGTCTTAATGCTTCTACTACTGATAGATATGCATCTCCAAGTTCAATATATTTTCCAACTAAAGCTACTTTTATTGGATTACCAGGATTTCTAAGATTATGAATAATTTTTTCCCAATTTTCTAAATCACATTCTTTATCCTCTAGTTCTAGACACTTTAAAGTTTCTTTACATAATCCTTCTTTTTTTAAAGAGAGAGGGACTGAATAAATACTATCAGCATCTAATGCTTCAATTACAGAATTTATATTAACTCCGCAGAAACCACTTAGTTTTCTTTTGAGACTCTCATTAATTTCTTTATCACTCCTACATACGAGTAAATCTGGTTGTATACCTATGGATCTTAACTCTTTGACAGAATGTTGAGTAGGTTTAGTTTTTATTTCGCCAGATGTTTTGATATATGGAAGTAAAGTTACATGGATATAAGCGACATCATTTTTATTAACATCATTTTTAAATTCTCTTATTGCCTCTAAAAAAGGTAAGGATTCAATATCTCCTACTGTTCCTCCAATTTCAGTTATTACAATATCAGCATTGCTGTTGGCGGCTACTCTGTGAATCCTTTCTCTTATTTCTCCTGTTATGTGAGGAATAACTTGCACTGTTCCTCCGTTGTAACTCCCTCTTCTTTCTTTATTAATGACAGCTTGGTAGATAGATCCTGTAGTAACACTGTTTAAACGAGTCATTGCAGTGTCAGTAAATCTCTCATAGTGACCTAAATCTAAATCTGTTTCAGCTCCATCTTCAGTAACGAAGACCTCGCCATGTTGAAATGGACTCATTGTTCCTGGGTCAACATTGAGATAAGGATCTAGCTTAAGTATTGAAACACTATATCCTCTTGATTTTAATAATCTCCCTAAACTAGCTGCAACTATACCTTTACCAATGCTAGAAACTACTCCTCCAGTAACAAAAACAAATTTTGACATTAAATATTTTTAATTAATCACAACCTCCTTATATTTTATTTAAACAAAAAATTTATTGATCATCCATAAAAAGTTTATTCATCAATTGTTATTTCAATATTTAATTCTTTTAATTGTGATTCAGAGACATTTGAAGGTGCATTTGTGAGAAGACATTTTGCTTGTTGATTTTTTGGAAAAGCAATGGTTTCTCTGATTGAATCTGCACCAATGATCAGCATGGTAATACGATCTAACCCAAACGCTATCCCACCATGGGGAGGAGCACCCATTTCTAAGGCTTCTATTAAAAATCCAAATTTTTCATTAATTTCTTTATCAGTAAGTCCTACCGTTTTCAGAACCTCTCGTTGCAAGTTCGCTTCATGAATACGTAAAGAGCCACCTCCTAATTCCAAGCCATTAAGAACTAAGTCATAAGCATTGGCTAAAGAGTTCTTGATTTCTTTTTTCAAGTTTTTAGATTCTAGAGATTTTATGTTTTTAGGAGAGCAAAAAGGATGGTGTAAAGCTTCATATCTATTTTCCTCTTCATTTCTCTCAAACATCGGGAAATCAGTTACCCATAAGAAATTCCATTTACTTTTATCTATGAGATTTAAGTCTTTTGCGATGTATTGTCTAACTCTATCTAATGACTGGTGGACAATTTGTTTATCTCCAGCTCCAAGGAGGATTAAGTCTCCATCTTGTGCTTCTGTGATTCTTAAAATATCAGCTATATGCTTTTCATTTAAATTATTTTTAATTGCCCCAATTGTCTCAAGCTCATCCCCTTTGACCCTTATAAAGGCCAAACCACCAGCTCCTGCATCTTGAGCTACTTGGAAGATATCACCTCCTGGTTTTATTCTTACATTGCTAATACTAGAATTACCCCCTTTGACTGTTATGGATTTTATAGAACCTCCAGTCTCAATAGCCTTGGTGAAAATATTAAAGCCAATATCACCCAATATTTCTCCTAAATCTTTTAACAACATTTGATATCTAGTATCTGGTCTATCAGTGCCATAATTATCCATTGCTGCTTGCCATGACATTCTTGGAAAGGCATTTTCAAAATTAATATTTAACACGTCTTTCCATATTTTTTTTATGAGACTTTCATTAAAAGAAATTATTTCTTCTTCACCAATAAAACTCATCTCAATATCTAATTGAGTAAACTCTGGCTGTCTATCTGCTCTTAAGTCTTCATCGCGGAAACATTTTGCGATTTGATAATACTTGTCCAAGCCTCCAACCATTAAAAGTTGTTTAAATAGTTGTGGGGATTGAGGTAGAGCAAAAAATTCTCCATTAGAGAGACGTGCAGGAACAAGAAAATCGCGAGCGCCTTCTGGAGTTGATTTTGTAAGTAATGGAGTCTCTACTTCTGTAAACCCAAAATTATCAAGATATTCTCTAGCAACTTTAATTATCTTATGCCTTGTTTTTAAATTTTCTAGTAATTTTCCTCTTCTTAAATCTAGATATCTATATTTTAATCTGAGTTCCTCTTTTGTATTTTCATAATCATGTATGGACACAGGAAAAGGTAAGTTTTTTTTAATTTGGTTGAGAATTTGCAAATCTTTTACTTTAAGCTCTAACTCTCCAGTACTTAAATTTTTATTTATTGAATCTTTGGGTCTTGCATTAATAATTCCGCTAACCATTATTACCGTCTCATTTCTTAGAGTTTCTGCCTGTTTGAATAGATTTGCTCCATCATCGGGGTTAATTGTTATTTGTAAGAATCCACTATGGTCTCTTAAATCAATAAAAATTACACCACCATGATCTCTCCTTCTATCTACCCATCCGCATAGATTAACTAATTTACCAATATCACTATTATTGAGTCCTTCACAAATTTTGTTTCTCATCTAAGTTTGATTTATTTATCAATAACTTATAATAATTCTTTAAGGGTAAATTTAGTTAATAATTTTTTTTATAAAACGCTCTTTTTGTTATAACCCCTTTGAATTTTTTGCCTCTTATTAATATTTCAACTTCATTATTTATTAGGGCATGCGAAGTATTGATGTATGCAAAAGCTATAGCTTGTTGTTTTGTAGGAGACCAACTGCCGCTAGTTATAGTTCCAATATTCTCTTCACCTTTAAATACTGTGCACCCTTTTCTTCCTATTGCTTTACCTTCTACCGAGAGACCAACTAACTTTTTTTGAATACCTATTCTTGACTGCTGTTCAAGAAATCTTCTTCCAAAGAATTCGTGATTATTTTCTAGATGTACTAGCCAGCCTAATCCTGCTTCATAAGGGGAAGTTTCTTCATTTATGTCTTGGCCATAAAGATGCATGCCTGCCTCAAGTCTAAGAGTATCTCTAGCTCCTAAACCACAAGGTGTAACATTTTTGGAAATTGAGAAATCCCATAAATTAATTGCTGCTTTTTTAGATAAAAGTATTTCTAGACCATTTTCTCCTGTATATCCTGTTTTGGAAACGAAGATTTTTTCTTTGGGCGAAATATGTTCAAAAACTTTATATTCGCATCCAAAGTTAGGGATATGTGAGATCGATGATTCAATCCATTCTTCAAATAAATCAAATGAGTTTTTCCCCTGTAATGCTAAAAGTACTTTGTTTTTTTTAAAGTTTGTTATAGAAATTTCAGATTTATTTAAATTATCTTTTATCCACTGAAAATCTATTTCATATCTGCTGGCATTAACTATTAATAATATTTCTGATGTGTCATTTTCTTGTAAACCAAGGTCATAAATTATTAAGTCATCAATTATTCCTCCTTCTTCATTGAGCATTACTGTGTAAAGTCCTTGACCTTCAGAAAAGGAGTATAAATTAGTAGGAAAAAATTTTTGAATATAATCCTTTGGATTGCTTGCCTTAATAGAAATTACACCCATGTGAGAAATATCAAACAATCCTGCTGAAGATCTAACTGATTCATGCTCTTTGATTAATCCTGAAAATGATATGGGCATTTCCCAACCTGCAAAATCCACTAATTTTGCATTGGATTGAACATATTTTGAATACAAAGGACTTTTAAGCAAATCCATGAAATATTTTATTTTAATTATGTATTTTTACACTCTAGTTTAGAAATTTTTTATTGCATATTTTCTAATGACAAAATTAAGCTTCTAAGTACTTTGGCTGCAACTATGCTACTAACCCCGCTTTTATCAATTTCTGGAGATAATTCCACAATATCTGAAGCCACAATTTTAAAGTCTTGTAAAGTTTTCAGGACCTCTTCAAAATCATTCCAAAAAAATCCTCCCGGTTCTGGAGTTCCCGTCCCTGCTAATAAACTGGGATCAAACCAATCTAAATCTATCGTTAAATAGATTGGAGACTTAGAGTAGGGTAGAAGAGCTTGTTTTAACTCTTGTGTATTTCCGCCAGGATAAAAGTTAACTAATTGTTTGTTATTATGCATAATTTGAAATTCTTCTTTCGTCCCACTTCTTATTCCTACTTGCAAAATTTTCTTTTCAGGTAAAACCTCTAAGCATCTTTTCATGGCACAAGCATGACTATTTCTATTTCCTAAATATGATTCTCTTAAATCTGCATGAGCATCAAGTTGAACCAATATCAAGTCTGGATATTTTGTTACTAACGCTTCTATAGCACCTGAGGTAATAGAGTGTTCGCCTCCAAGCATAATCGGACTAAGTTTTTTATTAATTAAAAAATTTGTTGCTGATTTGACTGATTCAATTATGGACTTTGAGTCATTTTTATCAATTAGTATTGATCCAAAATCAACATACATAATATCCTCTAAGTCTTTATTTAGTTTTGGACAATATGTTTCTAAACAAGAACTGACTTGTCTTATCGCTTCTGGACCAAATCTAGCTCCTGGTTTGAACGAACATGTCCCATCATAATTCACTCCAAATATACCAATTGCGCAATCATCTGGGCTTCTTTTTGCTCCCATAAAAATCGCATTTTCGTTATCAAATAAATTTTTGATCATTCTATGAATTGAGTTCTTTCACAATTTTATTTGGCATCATTTTGAATGCTGCGTTTTGAAAATTTAAATTCCAAATTTCACAACCTTTTTCTATTCTCAGGGCTTCATTATAATTTTTCTTTGGTAAATGAAGAACTTCTTCAGAAGCGAATGTCCAACTCCAAATACCGCTTGGATATATAGGTACAAAAGAATACATAGTTTCAGAAACTCTAAAGATTTTTTTTAGGGTTTTCAAAATATTTATATGAATATTTTTGAAGGATTCAGGTGATTCGCTTTGCGTTGCTAAGATACCTTTCTTTGAAAGTATTCTTTTGCATTCTATGTAAAAGGAATCTGAAAATAATAAATTTGAAAATTCTGAGGGATCTGAACAATCTATAAATATAACGTCGTAAAAATTATCTCTTGTTTTTTTTACCCATTGCACACCATCATCAATATGAATCTTTAATCTTTTGTCATTCCATGCTTTGCCTCCAATTCCTTTTAAAAATTTTTTAGATATTTTGATTACTTCCTCATCAATTTCCACAAGATCAATTTTTGATATTTGAGAATATTTAACGCATTCTCTTGCAGTACCACCGTCCCCTCCACCAATAATTAGGATATTAGATCTTTCTTCAAGGCTACTTAATGCAGGATGCACTAAACACTCATGATAATATTTTTCGTCTTTTAATGATGTCATCCAACAACCATCAAGCATTAAAGCTCTGCCATAATATTCATTTTCAATAACAATAATTTCTTGATATTTCGAGTTTTGTTTAATTAGAATTTCACCACTTAAACCGAATCTTGAGCCTTTGTGATATTCATCTATCCATGTTGAAATATGAGTCATTTGCTTTCTTAAGAATTTTTTCTTTTAAGTTTTTGCTTTGCTATTTGCCAAAGCCGTTGAAAATCTTTAGGAGTTTGTTTTTTAATATTATCTCCTACATGATGTTCAATGATTGAAAATCTATCTAAAAATTTTTTATTAGTTTTTTGAAGTGCTGATTCAGGATTTATTTTTAAAAAGTTTGAGAGATTAAGAAGGGTAAAGTAAATGTCCCCAAATTCATTTTTTATGTCTGAATCATTTCTACTATTAATTGCTTCTTTTAATTCATTAATCTCTTCTTCTAACTTTTCAAAAATATGATCAGTACTCTCCCATTTAAATCCATATTCTTTAACTACATCCGTGATTTTATTTGTGCTCACTGTTGGAGGAAAATTTTTGATTTTTAAATTTAAATTTTTACTAATCGATGATTCCTTATGAGGTGCTTCTTTTTCTGAATTTTTGATATTTTCCCAAATCTGTTGTGATTTTTTTAGAGATACTTTTTCTTTTTTGTTAAAAATATATGGATGTCTATTAATAATTTTCTTATTTAGATTTTTAATAACATCATTTAGTTCAAACTCCTTTTTATCGCATCCAATTTCAGCATGAAGCATCACTTGTAGTAAAAGATCTCCTAACTCTTCACATATGCTATTCGCATTTTTTTCATATATCGCATCTATAAATTCACAACTTTCTTCATGTAAAAATGGGATCAAAGATATATGAGTCTGTATTTTTTGCCATGGGCATCCCCAAGTTTTATCTTTTAATGATTTGACATTAGATATTAAAATTTTGAAGTTCTCAATAGTCTCTAAATCGGAATTTTTTTGCAAGTTATATCTATCGTTTGAGGACATAGGATATATTTTATTAATTTAATTTTGCCTCAATAATGAAATATTTAAATACTTGGTACAAATATTTCAACTTCATCTATTAGAATAGTTTATTATAAGGGCGATTAGCTCAGCGGTAGAGCGCCTGCCTTACAAGCAGGATGTCCCTGGTTCGAACCCTGGATCGCCCATTTATTTTTTTTTTAATGACTGAGATCGTAAATCTTTCAATCAGTCAAAGCGCTGCTTCAGAACTATCTAGGCAAGCTTCTTTTGGAGGTTCTCCTGGAGAAATGTCAATTGATTTGGTTGAGGATAAAAATTGTTCCGAAGGATGGATGCATATTAAATTAAGGCCAGGTACATTTAATGGATCCCCTATCTCAAGAAAAGAAGGAGTCACTTTATATACGGATTTAAAAAATTTAAATTTATTGAAAGATTTAAAATTAGATTATTACGGTGATTTAAGCGGCGGAGGATTCCTTATCTCAACACCAAAAAATGCAAAACGTTGTTCTTGTGGTTCTGGCTTCAAACTTTTGTAAGATGAATGTGCCTTTTTTTGCAAACTAATATTATTTTCATTAATTGGCTGCTACCAAGATAAAATAAACAAAAAGTTTCTTGAAAAAAATTTTCATATGACAGAGATGAATGATCAATTATCTTTAGAGAATTATTCACCTTTTGAAGTAGAGAAAAAGTGGCAAGAAAAATGGGAAAGTTTAAAGGCGTTTAGTCCTAATCCTGATGATGATGGGGAGCCTTTTTGTATTGTTATTCCGCCACCAAATGTAACTGGATCTTTACATATGGGACATGCTTTCAATACTGCTTTGATAGATGTTGTAGTACGTTTTCAAAGACTTTTAGGCAAGAATGTTTTATGTTTACCAGGAACTGACCATGCTTCAATAGCAGTTCAAACTATTCTCGAAAAAAAATTAAAAAGTGAAGGCAAAACAAGCGAGGATATTGGAAGAGATGAATTTCTTAAAAGAGCATGGAACTGGAAAGAACAAAGTGGTGGAAGAATAGTTTCTCAATTAAAAAGGATAGGATATTCAGTTGATTGGACTAGAGAAAGATTTACTTTGGATCAAAAATTAAATGAGGCAGTTGTTGAGGCTTTTAATATTCTTTATAAAAAGAATTTAATTTATAGAGGTGAATATTTAGTTAATTGGTGTCCTGAATCTCAATCAGCCGTAAGTGATCTTGAAGTTGAAATGCAAGAAGTAAATGGTCATTTGTGGCATTTTAAGTACCCTTTAATTTCTGAAAGTGGGGAACAGTTAGAGAAGTACTTAGAGGTTGCAACAACAAGACCAGAAACTCTTTTGGGTGATACTGCTGTGGCAGTTAATCCTCATGATGATAGATATAAAGAATTTATTGGTGTCAAGGTAAAAGTCCCTTTCGTAGATAGAGAAATACCTATTATTGCTGATTCACATGTTGATAAAGATTTTGGTACAGGTTGTGTCAAGGTTACTCCAGCCCACGATCCAAATGATTTTGCAATAGGAAAAAGGCATAATTTAAAACAGATTAATGTAATGAACAAAGATGGAACTTTAAATATCAATGCAGGCAAATTTCAAAATTTAGATAGATATGAGGCTAGAAAGAAAATTATCAAAGAATTGGATAACTTAGGTCTTTTGACAAAGATAGAGGATTATAAACATACTGTTCCTTTTTCTGATAGAGGTAAGGTGCCAATTGAACCTTTATTGTCAACTCAATGGTTTTTGAAAATGGATGATATTTCTCGAGGATGTCTTGAAGAAATTGATTCTAAAAAACCAACGTTTATCCCTCCTCGCTGGGAGAAAGTTTATAAGGATTGGTTAGAGAATATTAATGATTGGTGTATAAGTAGGCAACTATGGTGGGGGCACCAAATACCAGCATGGTACGTTTTGGATGACTCTCAAGACTCAATCGAACAAAATACCCCATATGTCGTTGCGAGAAATGAAAAGGATGCCTTAATCCAAGCTAATAAAAAATTTGGATTAAATATTAAATTAGTTCGTGATAAAGATGTTTTAGATACTTGGTTTTCCAGTGGTTTATGGCCTTTCTCAACCCTTGGTTGGCCAAATATAAATGATCCAGATTTTAAAAAATGGTATCCAAATAGCGTTCTTGTTACTGGTTTCGATATTATTTTCTTCTGGGTGGCGAGAATGACAATGATGGGAAATACTTTCACGAATAATATCCCTTTTAAGGATGTGTATATACATGGTCTAGTTCGTGATGAAAATAATAAAAAAATGAGTAAAAGTTCAGATAATGGTATTGATCCAATACTTTTAATTGATAAATATGGATCTGATGCTTTGCGATTTGCTCTAATTCGAGAAGTTGCAGGCGCTGGGCAAGATATCCGGCTTGATTTTGATAGAACAAAAGATACATCTTCAACTGTCGAAGCTTCAAGAAATTTTGCGAATAAATTATGGAATGCAACTAAATTTGTATTAATTAATAAAACTTCCAATAATAATTATTCGCTCAATGAGAGTGATGAAACTTCTTTAGAATTATGTGATAGGTGGATTTTATCTAAATTAAATCAGGTAAATATAAAGGTTGCGGCTTTGTTGAAAGAATATAAATTGGGCGAATCTGCGAAACTTCTATATGAATTTGTATGGAATGATTTTTGTGACTGGTATGTAGAATTTTCCAAACAAAGGTTTAATAATAAAAAGACTAAAAATAGGCAAATATCTGAAAAAGTTTTAATAAAAGTACTTAATGATATTTTGGTAATGATTCATCCTTTTATGCCGCACATTACTGAAGAACTTTGGCATGTGCTATTAGTAAAACCAGATAAAGCATTATTATCTCTTCAAAAATGGCCAACCCAAGAAAATAAATTTGTTGATAATAAGCTTGATAATTCCTTTCAGCAACTCTTCGAAATTATTAGATTGATTAGAAATTTGAGAGTTGAATTAGGCCTCAAGCCATCAGAAAAAGTTCCTGTTTATTTAATTTCAGATAATGATGAATTGATTGATTTTTTAAAAATTTTAGTTGATGATATTCAAACCTTAACCAAATCTTCTGAAGTATTTATTTTTAAAACTAATGCTGTTGATAAAAAAGAGTTTGCAAAATCTTTCTCTGGGATAATTAGTGACTTAGAGGTTTACTTACCTTTTCAGGATTATGTAAATATAGATGCATTAAAAGAAAGGTTAACCAAGGATTTAAAAAAGGTGACTATTGAATTGGAAAATTTAAATAAGAGATTATCTAATAAAAATTTCGTTAATAAGGCTCCAAAAGATATTGTTGATGAATGCAGATTTAAATTAAAAGAAGGTTCGGTACAAATGGAGAGAATTACTAAAAAAATCGAACTTTTGAATTCATAATGAATATATTCCTAGAAAATATTTATAATTTGTCTTTTTTTTTTAATACTGGAATTGGCATCTTTTCGTTTATTTTCATTTATATCTTAATTGTTTTATTAATACTTCCCGCTTCTTGGTTATCTTTATTATCCGGTTTTTTATATGGATCGTATTTAGGATCAATTATTGTTTTTATTTCCGCTTTTATAGGCGCATCAGTTGCATTTTTTGTATCAAAAAGTTTTTTTGCAAAAAAGCTTAAAACCCTTTTTAGCCGTTATCCAAAATTAAGTGTTATGGAAAAAGTAATAGAAAAAGGTGGACTTAAATTAATTTTTTTAGCGAGATTATCACCAATATTTCCCTTCAGTATTCTTAATTATTTTTATGGTTTGAATAATGTTAAGTTTAGAGATTTCGCACTTGGTCTTCTTGGAATAATTCCAGGAACTTTTTTTTATTGCTCAATAGGTAGTTTGGCAAAAAGTCTTCAAGAGTTAAAAAATGTGCAATCACCAAATAATTTATATTTAACTATCCTTGGCATTATTTCAACTTTTTTAGTTGTATATTTCTTAGCTAAATACTCCAGAGAATACTTTGAAAACTCCTAGGAATTTAATCTTTGATATTCCAATCTCTAATAGATGCAATTAAGATAAACCACAAAAGTCTAAATTTGCCTAGTAAAGTTTCGTTAGCCTCTAATTCGATGTACTTTGCCTGTCCACAAGGTGTTTTAATGTATTTGAAAATTGTTTTCTTCGTCATAAGTTCCGTAATAAGTACTAATAGTTATTCTTATTACTTTATAGCTAAGATTTTTAGTTTTTTTAAATAAAAAACCACATTTTTCATTGACTACTTTGTTAAAAATTATTTTATAAAATTTAAACTTTTTCTCCAGCTTTAAATCCTCTAAAGCATTTGAATCTAGGAAACCTAAGACTAAAAGCCACTGCATCCTTGGATTTAGTTTTAGCATCAGCTCTGATTTCTACAAGTTGACCAATGAGTTGATTGCGTTTTGACCAATATTCTTCACGTTGGATATCACTAAATCCGCTTCCGCAACTAAGACTGTATTCATACCCATCATCTTCCCCTTCTACCAGGACTGCTCCCAGTCTACCTTTATTGCGACCTGTGCCTTCTTCAACCGATATAACTTTTAAAGTGACTTCAATAAAAGGCTTTGATTTTAACCAACTGTGTGTTCTTTTACATTCATACATAGCATTAGGATCTTTAATCATTACTCCTTCATATCCACCTTCAACGGCAGATTTATTTAGCTCTACAAATCTTTTCTGTCCCTCAATCGTGTCGAGATCTACATTTTTCCATTCAAGTGTTTGTATGTGTTTTAGAAGCATAGAATGTTTTGCGACCCATTCTTTTACTAATAAACTTCTTGTTGTTTGTTTAGTGTCCCATCTCCCTTTTTGAAAGTTTTCAAGGGGACATAAGTCAAATAGGTGTAAAACTGCGTCTTTTGTTTGTTTGCCATCCTTTCTATGAACTTGTTTCATTAAATCCTGAAAGTTAGCGCTCATCACTTCACCATCTAGGACTAAATCATGAGGTGTGGGATTTTCTTTTATAACGTTCTCTATTTCTGCGATAATATGACCAAAATTATGGAATTGCTTTCCATTTCGAGAAAACATTTCTACTTTATTTTTCCTAATAATAGTTAAAACTCGAACGCCATCTAATTTGATTTCAATTTGTTTTTTGCCTATCATTTTTTTTTCATGATTTGCACTGTCATGGGCTAATGGGCAAGAAAAAATAGGGATCGCATATTTGGGATATTTCTTTGCTATTTTGTTTATTGTCTTTTCGGAAACTCCGCATCTAAGATCTTTTATTAACACTCTTCTATAAAATCCATTCCATTCTGTTTTTCTTGCAGATTCCATGGCTGTAAGGATTGCATCACGAGCAGCATGTCCAGTGAGCTCTCTTTTAATCAGCTTATTGGCTAATTTATGAAAATCTGCCCAAGTAAAGCTTTGACTTTTTTCATCCTTTTTCTCAGGAACAATTTTTACACCAAAAGTTACTAATGGATCTAGTGCCATTCGAATTCCTTCAAAAAAATCATCTAGGCCTTTTTCCATGGCTTCTAAGATGATTTTTTCTTTATCTAATCTACTGGGATTTAATTCTAATTGACCTATTATCTCTTCTTTTAGCAATTCTTTTGGCCTCACAAATAATGTTAATTAACTTTAGCTATTCTGTCTATTTTCCAATCTTTATCTGCTTTTGAGAAGGTAAAGTCTAACGGAAGCTCATCTTGTTTATCTTCTGATTTTAAATTTAACGTTATTATAATTTGATCTTCTTGAACTCTAGGCCTTCCTGATTTTAAATTCCTGTATTTATTAAGGTTTAAACTAGCTAAGAATTTCAGAAAGTCTTGACGCTTAACATGCGTTTTATAAGTTTTTGTAGTCAAACCATAAGCTGCATCAATTCTCCCAGCAGCTATTTGATCAAAAAACTTTCTTACCAATGGATTAATCCCTCTTGCACTTATAACTAATTTGACTGCATTAAAAGTCCAAAAAGAAACTAGTAACGCTCCGCCGACTAATAAAGCTTTAATCCCTATATCTTTAACAAGTGTTGCATCCATTTTGATTGTTGTTTTTCTTACTTTAAGAAAATAAATCGTTTTTGATGGCTTTTTTTGTCAAAATAAAACTAAATTTAATCCATAATGTCTGTAATTCCTCTTTTACCTTTATTTCACAGATTTAATAGTCAATATTTTGAAAATTCTTTGACTGTTAATAATCAACCTTTGGTAAAGGTTAAATGGAGCGATAATAGATTAAAAACTACTGCTGGCTTTTATAAAAGGAAGATAATAAATGGTCATATAGATTCTGAAATTATATTATCGAAACCTATCTTGAGTAAGTTAACTATTACTGAAATAAACAGTACTTTATGTCATGAAATGATTCACCTATGGGTAGATAGGATATTAAACAAAAAAGAGATACATGGTCCAAATTTTTTGGATAAGATGTATGAAATAAACTCAATAGAGAAAAATTTTCAAATATCTGTAAGGCACTCTTTTCCTATTGAAAGGAGAGAATTAAAATATACAGGATCATGTAAGA
>QCBY01000022.1 GCA_003279005.1 Prochlorococcus sp. AG-347-J22
AACAAATGGGCTATAGGGATGGCTCATGACAGAGCCACAAGTAATCCAGAAATATGGAGAAAAGCTTCAGCTTTTGGGATGCATGGTGAAGAGGTTGATGGAATGGATGTATTAGCTGTAAGGGGGGCTGCACAAAGAGCTGTTGAAAGAGCAAGAGCTGGAGAGGGCCCAACTTTACTCGAATGTTTAACTTATAGATTTCGAGGGCATTCTTTAGCTGATCCAGATGAATTAAGAGCTGAAGAAGAAAAAGAATTCTGGGCCAAAAGAGATCCTATTAAGAATTTAGCCAAGCAGATGATAGAAGGAGATTTTGCTAAAGAAGACGAATTGAAGAATATTGAAAAGACAATAGATTTAGAAATCTCAGAATCTGTACAAAATGCTCTTGATGCACCGGAACCGCCTTCTGAAGAATTAACTAAATATATTTGGGCTGAAGATTAAATCAAATTCCACTAGGTAATTTTCTTGTTAAATTTCTTAATTTTCTTAGAGCCTTAAGTTCAACCTGTCTTACTCTTTCTCTAGAGACTTCTAATAATCTGCCTATTTCTGCTAAAGTATGCCTCTCGTTTCCATCTAATCCGAATCTCAACTTCAGAACATGCTGTTCTTGTTCACTTAAATGAGTTAACCACTTACCTAACTGCTCTTGATGCATTTTCTGCTCAACTTGGTCTAAAGGCTCCTCATTATTACTATCTGCAATAAGATCACCCAAGAAACTCCTCCCATCATCTCCATTTACGGGTGCGTCCAAACTACTAGTAGATAAAGCTTGCCTTAATACTGAATCAAGTTCATCAACATCTATTTCCATTGCTTCTGCTATTTCAATCCTACTTGGCATTGCTCCAAGTTTATGAGCCAATTCTCTACTTATCTTCCTAATAGTGGCAAGTCTTTCACTTAGATGTACCGGCAAACGAATAGTTCTTGATTGGCAAGCGATAGCTCTGGTCATACTTTGACGAATCCACCAAAAGGCATATGTGGAAAACTTATATCCTCGTGTAGGGTCAAACTTTTCAACAGCTCTCTCTAAACCTAAAGAACCTTCTTGAACTAAATCCAATAACTCTAATCCTTTTCCTTGATATTTTTTTGCAACACTAACAACTAATCTCAAATTGGCTTTCATCATTCTTTCTTTTGATCTTCTCCCAATTTTTATTATTCTTTTTTGTTGAGGGGTAAATTCTTTTGTTTTTTCACTTAATTGACCATCCTCAGTAAGAATCATCATTTTTTGAACTTGGTTACCTAATTCAATTTCTTCTGCAGGAGTTAACAAAGGTACACGGCCGATATTAGATAAGTACCAACTAATTGGATCATTACCCCTTCTTTTTTGTGGTTCAGTTGATGTTGTTACAGATGAAGACATTTATACCCATGTTAAGGTATTAAAACTTTGCTATATTTTTCAGGAAAAACCTGATTATTTAATGTCCGCTTCAGATTTCAAGTACAAATTGTGAAGTTATGTGTTTAAAACTAAAAAAAACTACTTATAATTGTTTCTTTCATGACAAAAGTCTCACTTTTGTTTTTCTCATCAACTTTGATAACTGATCTGCTATTAAAGAAGCATTTGATCCTTTTTTGCACTTTGATGCAGCATAAGAATGCAAAAGTACATATTTAGCAAAATAATCAGTTGTTATATTTCTGCATAAGGTTAAATCAATCGCAGAACTGCCTGCAACAAATCCAGATAAAAGATCTCCCAATCCAGCTCGGGCAGTATGAGAATCAGTTCCGTAAAGTTGCCATGCTTTTTTGTTATCAGCAACTATGCTGTTAGCTCCCTTTAACAAAATACTAATATTAAAATCTTTTGCGGCTCTCAGAGCTTGTCCAATATTTGTCTCACAATTTATGTTAGGAAATAATCTTGAAAATTCTTTAGTATGGGGTGTAATCCATGTTTGAAATTTTCTCTCTAAAAAGAATTTTGAACCTAATTTAGATGCCGCAATTCTATTAAGTGCATCTGCATCCAAAATTAGTAATCCTTCAAAACCTATAAGGTAGTCTTTTGATTTTTGCCAATCATCATTATCAATTCCTATTCCTGGGCCTACAGCTAATGAATCATATGCACCTAAATCAATATTCTTTAATGCACTAAATAAGGATGCATTACCATTTTGATTAGATTGCATAGTTCCTTTTAAAACTATTTCTGGGGTAACTTGCCAAATAGATTTAGCAACTAATTCAGGCAAGACAGCAGAGATAAAACCAACTCCACTTGATATTGCGCCTTTTAATGCTAAGAACGCAGCCCCTGGATAATTCTCGCTTCCAGCGATTAATAATGTCCTGCCTCTTTTATATTTGTTGGAATTTTTTGGTAATGAGGGTAATTGAATATTTTTTACATCTTTATAGGTAAGTTTAAAAATTTTTTTTTCAATCTTAGATAACTTTTTAATTGGCACTCCAATATCGATGTGGTGCAATTCTCCAATAAAAGGTAAAGCAGAATCTTGCGTTAATCCAATTTTGTTAACACCAATTACTAAAGTATAGTCTGCCTTTACTGCATTACCTAAAAAAGGCTCTCCTTTATCAGGACATAACCCCGTGGGGACATCAATACTTACGACCTTTCCATATTTATTATGAAATTTCTGGTTAAACAATTTAATTAATTTATTATCAACTTTTCTTGTTTGATTATTACCAAAAACTGCATCTATCCATAGTCCTCTCTCATTTGCATCCGGAGGTTCTACTAATTTTGTTACACCAATAGATGTAAGATAATTAATGTGGTCAATTGTTAAAGTTTTTTTAATAGGGAAGGGGCACCATACCTTGACTAAATATCCTTTCAAGAAAAGCTCTCTAGCTATTACCGCGCCATCCCCACCATTATGCCCAGGACCTAATACCACAGTTATTCCATTCTCTAGTAGAGGTTTCCTTTTAAAAAGCCATGAACTAATTTGGATACCAGCTTTTTCCATCAATGCTTCTTGGGGCATCCCATCAGAAAACATTTCTTTCTCTAATATCAACATTTGCTTTGAATCAACAATTAAATGTTTTGAATCAATTGTTGGCCATCCAATTTCATTCATAATTAGTACAAAGCAATTTAAGAACTATTCAAAAATTTAAACTTCCATGTTAAAGACACAAAAGAAGAAAAAATTAGAGAACTTTTTTTCTACTAATTATAGAACTAATAAGAAGAAAAATATTATTGTAGGTCTTTCTGGTGGTGTAGATAGTTCTCTCTCGGCTGCTCTTCTTGTCGAGAGTGGTTGGAATGTTGAGGGATTAACTCTTTGGTTAATGAAAGGACAAGGCTCTTGTTGTTCGGAAGGATTGGTAGATGCTGCTGGCCTCTGTGAAGATTTAGGAATTCATCATCAAATAATTGACTCAAGAGAAATTTTCGAAAGGGAAGTAATTAAGAAGACTACTGAAAGCTATGAGAAAGGATTAACCCCCCTTCCATGTTCGATGTGCAACAAGAATGTGAAGTTTGAAGAGATGCTTAATTACGCAATAAATAAAAAAAGTTTTACATATATTGCAACTGGACATTACGCAAGAATTAAAAAATCATCTAATACTGAAATTCTTGATTGCGAGGGCCTTATATTTAAGGACTTCCTACTTCTCAGAGGTGCTGACAAAAACAAAGACCAAAGTTATTTTCTTTATTGTCTTACACAAGAGGTATTAAGCAGATTAGAATTTCCCCTCGGCGAGATGACAAAAGAAGATACAAGAAAGGAGGCCCTAAGATTAGGCCTTAGAACTGCTCAAAAACCAGAAAGTCAAGATCTATGTTTAGTTGAGCATTATGGATCTATGCAAAGATTTATCGATAAACACATTGGACCCAAAGAAGGAAAAATCATACATGTAAATGGAGAAGTCCTTGGGACTCATCATGGCATTCAGCACTTTACAATAGGTCAAAGAAAAGGATTAGGCATTGCTTGGGCAGAACCACTATATGTAAAAAGTTTAGACAGAGAAAAAAACCTAGTTTATGTAGCGGGGAAAAGTGACCTTTTTAAAAAAGAAGCAATAATAAGTAAGGTTAACTGGGTTTCAATCAAGGAACCTAGTAGGGAGATTGAGGTTGAAGCTCAAATAAGATATCGAAGTCATCCAGTTAAAGGGACTTTAATTCCTTTGAAAAATTCAGAAAACCCAACTAAATCATTTAAATTAATTTTCGAAGAAAGTCAAAGTTCAGTTACTCCAGGGCAAGCTGCAGTTTTTTATAAAGGAGAAATTTTATTAGGTGGTGGATTGATTAATTAGTTTTCCAAAAATATTTAATCCTATAAAAAATATAAACAATAACAAAATAGGTTTATCTCCATGTTTTGTATAGAAAGTCCTTTCGGATGAAAAATTAGGGAACACCATTTCATTTTGCTCAGTATTAAAATCCAAAAGTTGAATTATTTTTCCATCATCACGCACTAAACCTGAAGGGCCAGTGTTTGAGACAATTAGATTATCTTTTTTATTTTCAATACTTCTTAATCTAGCCAAAGAAAGGAATTGATTATAGAGCTTAGTTGGATAGGGGTCTAAATTAGCTGAGGTTATTATTAGCTTTGCACCACTGTTAATAGCCTTTCTTATTTTTAATCCATCACTAATCTCGTAACAAATAGCTACTGCCAAAGGTGGTGTCAATTTAGGATCAAAAAACCGCGAATCAGAACCTGGTTGAATCCCTCCAACGGCAGATAATCCTCTTGAAAATTTATCTAAAAATCTGGGTATTTTTTCACCCAATGGAACAAGTCTATTTTTATCTATAAAAGACGAAAAAGATTGATCTCCAATTTGAAATAATAGTAAAGAACTTCTTAACTCATTTTTGAAATTCCTGAAACCTCCCGATAAAATATTGACCTTACTGCTTTTTGATAGATTAAAATTATTGGGCAAAGTCCCTTCAGGAGCAACTAGAAGTTTTGCTTTATTTGCTAAAGCATATTTTTGAGCAATAGATAGTTTTCCTTTAATAAATTCAGTATTTATTTTTAGTTTTTCTCTTGTTGGTATATTTGTTTGCCAAATAGCTACTGGATATTCATAATTTCTATTTTTTGAATTTGTTAAACCTCCAAGTAAATGACAAAGAATGATGATTAAAATTCCGAAAATAAATGTTTTTTTATAGTGTAGTTTTCTTCTCCATCTACCATGACTTAAAAAAATCCAAAATCCAATTAATATTTGTATTGTGCATAAACCACTAGCACCAATCCATCTTGCTAATCCAGCAAGATAAATATCCCCTGTGATAAGACTTCCACCTAAACCTATCCAAAAAAAAGGAGTTTGAGAAAGTATCAATTCACCAATACCCCATGTTAAAGATAAAAAAATTACTTTTACTGTTAATGGATAAATCTTCATTTTAAAAACATCTTCTTTCCAAAGAATTTTTTTAACCAAAATTCCCCATAAATAAACTAATAAACCACCTATTAAAGAACAAAATAATAATATTGAAATGGTGATTATTAAACTTGTAAGCCATGAAAAACCTTGCCAAGTTAATGGATGAAGATCATAAAGCCAAGAATGGCTTATTAAAATAAAGAAAAAACCCCACAAAAAATTTGCTATTTTAGCCCCACTTCCCTTCCATAAAATAAATAAAGATATCGGCATAAATATCAGCCAAAGGTGTGTTGCAACTGAAATTCCTCCTAAGATGCCACCTAGACACGGGTAAAAATATTGTCTTAAACTTTTAAATTGAGTTGAGATTAACAATCTAAAATTTCAAAATTAAATTTAAAATTACCCTTTATTGTACCTTTATTCTGTAGTATTAGTTTTAGTAACTTTCAAAATTTAAGTGAAAGAAGTCTTTATTAGTTTTGCAGTCTTTGTTTTTTGTATTTCATTAACTATTTTTAGTCAATTCAATTCAGCTCAAGTTGTCAATGCTGTTGAATCAGAAACTCAATTAACTCAAAAAACACCTCTTGCAAAACCAACAAATGTTTCAAATACCAATATATTTGAATTAGACCCATCAGATCCAAATCCTCTACTTTTCGCTATGGCAGAAGAAACTCAATCAGACATTAATTCAAGGACAACAGAAAGTGGTCTAATTATTGCAGACATTGTTAACGGGGAGGGAGATGAAGCTAGTGCTGGACAGACAGTTACTGTTAATTACACTGGGATTCTTGAAGACGGTACTCAGTTCGATACAAGTATCGGTAGAGCTCCATTTAGCTTCCCCTTGGGTGCTGGACGAGTCATAAAAGGTTGGGATGAAGGTGTTGCAGGAATGAAGGTTGGAGGAAAAAGAAAATTAACAATTCCACCAGAACTTGGTTATGGTTCAAGAGGTGCAGGAAATGTGATCCCAGCGAATGCAACTTTGATATTTGAAGTTGAATTATTAAAAGTCAATTAAATTAAGTAAGGAAAATATCTAAGACTTTTCAATTTAGTTAATCTCCAAGTAATATATATACAACAACAAATAATTAGAAATGTTAAGTAAATTCATCAATTCTCTTCTAAATAGAAAATCTTCAATGAAAGTATATGCTCATTGCGACGGGCCTTGTGGTGTATATGATCCAGCATCTACGAGAGTTGCTGCTGAAGCAGTTTTATCAATGACTAAAAAACTTATTGCTCTAGATCCTCCCTCTAGTACTGACTCAGAAGAGTGGGCCGCTTACAGTAATACATTTTCTAGATATGTTGCAGTTAAAGAAGAGCAAGCGAAAGAAACAAAAAAAGAAATTCTAATTTTGTGGACAGATTACTTTAAACCAGTCCACTTAGAGACTTATCCTGATTTACATGAAACCATTTGGAAGGCAGCTAAATTATGCAGTGCCTGTAAGGTTAATATTGATTTAGCTCAAGCTGAAGAACTAATGAGTTATGTAGAAAAGATTCATAATACATTCTGGGCATCAAAAGGAAGATCTGACGCCTTTGTAAAAGCTAGTTAATCTAAATTATCTTCAAAAGTTTCTTTGACTTAATTTTATTTTTCTTAGGTTTTAGAAAAACCGCCATTATTTATGGGGACTCTATGTTGCCTTCACTCAAAGAAGGTGACATTGTATTTTTTAAAAATTACAGGGGAGTTAAATCCGATCTTAAAATTGGAAAATTAGTTATTTTTAATCACCCACTTAAAAATAAAAACCTTATTAAAAGGATCAATTTAGTAAATCAAAATAATATTGAGGTTCTTGGCGACAATATTGAATTTAGCGAAGATAGTAATAAATTTGGATTAGTAAAGAACGAAAGAATCATCGGAATTGTTACCTCTAAATTAATAATTCCTAAATTAAGTAATTTCTTAATTCAAAAAAAATAGAAGCACTTCTCTGAACCCAAAATAATCCCAATGAAAAGGAAAGCCCTCCCGCAAAGGCTATTAATCTTTTAATAAATTTTTGACTTGCGTTAAAGGTAGTAAAAGATATTAAACAGGTAAATAGATTCATGCTAATTAATGAACCAATCAAATATGAAATCAAATAAAAGCTAGCACTTGTTAAAGGTAGTGCTAATGCTGGAAGAACTGCGAGAAAATGCGAACCTCCAGCTAAACCATGCAGTAAACCTAAACCTGTTAAAGCATGGGAGTGCTTATAATTATTCTTTTGCTCCTTATTAACATGGAAGTGAACGTGACGATGAGCAATTCCATTCTCATGCTTGTGAGAGTGCGAGTGAATTCTTAATTGAAAAGAACTTTTTATAGCGAATATACCAACAATTAGAAGAGAAATTCCAACTAAAAATTCGGCAATATTGGATAATTTGCTTAATGGCGTAATATCTTTAATAAAAATTGCTAGTAAAGCTAATAAAAGAACACCAGAAGAGTGACCCAAGCCCCATGAAAAACTATTTTTTAGAGCTTTTTGGGGATTATTTATCGATGCCGGTGCCATTGCGATTAGATGATCCGCACCACTCACTACATGCACAAATCCAGCAACGATACCGGTTAATATTACAGCCTGCATATATTTTCAGTACAACACCTTGTATTTAATTTTATAGCACGATTTGAAGTCAAAATTAAATTGAGTTAAATAATTTCTTGAAAGATTTTTTAATGTCTCTCTCCTTCATAAAAGTTTCACCAATTAATACACCTTTGATGCCAATAGATCTAAGGGATTTTAAGTCTTCTGCGCAATTAATTCCGGATTCACTAATGGGAAGAATATTTTGTTTTAAAAATATATCTGAATATAAATTCATCAATTCCATTGATGTTTTTAAATCTGTTTTAAAAGTCTTTAAGTCCCTATTATTTATTCCGATCAAATTAAATAATTTTAATTTTAATACCCTTTCTAATTCATTCTGGTTATGGACTTCAACAAGAACGCTCATTCCTAAATTATCAGCAATTTTTTTTAAATAAATTAAATCGTCATCGCTTAAAATTACTGCGATTAATAATATTGCATCAGCTCCAGATACTCTTGCTTTATAAATCTGATAAGCAGAAATAATAAAATCTTTGCAGAGTAAAGGGAGATTAGTTGATTTCCTTACAGATTCAAGTATTTCATAACTTCCTTGAAAAAATCTCATATCGGTAAGCACTGAGATACATGATGCTCCTAATCCTTCATAACAAAGCGCTATCTCTTCAGGATTAAAATCTTCTCTAATAACTCCTTTACTAGGACTAGCTTTTTTTATTTCAGCAATCACTCCTGGTTTTATTTTCGACTCCAAGATACTTTTATAAAAATCTTTAGGAGGAGGAAGTTTATCAATCTTTTTTATTAGATCTTCCAAAGAAACTATTTTTTTAAAATTTTTAATTTCAATATCCTTATTCCATACTATTTCTTCGAGAATATTTTTTGCTTGTGCTTCTCTATGAGGTACAGCATATTCTAAGTTTTCTACTTTAACTGTTGGATTTGGCGGCCTACGTCTTATTTCCATTTATTAAAATGCTATTTAATTTGGGAAGCCGCTTGTTTATACGCGACCTCAACTACTTCGCTAAGAGTGGGATGAGTATGTACTTCTGTAGATAATTCAATTACATCTTGGTTCCTTGCAATAGCGTTCGAAATTTCTTGAATTAAATCAGCTGCATGTAACCCATAAATATGCGCACCTAATACTTTCCCATCATCTTTATTGAAAATCAACTTAAGCATCCCATCACTCTCCAATTCAGCCAATGCTTTTGAATTAGCCTTAAAAAAACTTTTGACAACTCCCAAAGTAAAATTTTCTTTTGCCGATTTTTCTTTAGCTTCAGCTTCAGAGAAACCAACTGAACTAATCTCAGGGTGAGTAAAGGTTGCAGCAGGGATACTTTTATAGTTAATTTCGACATTATCACCGCAAATATTATCAACAGCAATCGTACCTTGCGCCGCGGCTGTGTGGGCAAGCATTAGTTTGCCAGTTACATCTCCAACAGCCCAAATGTTAGGTATTATTTGATCACCATTTTTAACCCTCATTTGATCATCTATAGGAATAAAACCTTTTACTGTTTCGATCCCAACAGACTCAAGATTTAGGTTATTACTATTTGGACTTCTACCAGTTGCTACTAGTACAGCGTCAACTTCTAAAGTTTCAACAACTTCTTTAGATTTTGCATCTGTCAATTCTATTTTTACTGGGCATCCAGGTGATATTTTTGTCGCAAATACATTTGATTTTGTATCTATATCTCTTGATTGAATGAGGTTTTTCTTAGCAATTTTTGTAATGTCAGGATCAAATGTTGGCATAATATTTCCCAAAGCCTCGATCATGGTAACTTCACAACCTAGCGCGGTATAGACATCAGCAAATTCCAATCCTATGTATCCGCTGCCAATAATAGCTATCCATCTCGGGAGCCACTCAAGTTTAACCGCATCATCACTAGTAAATACAGTTCTATTATCTAAAGTTATTCCACGAGGCACAAAAGGAGAAGAACCAGTTGCTATAACAATATTTTTAGATGTGAAGATTTTATCGATTCCATTTTTATCTCTCACACCCACTTTTTGATTTCCTTCAAGTCTTCCAATACCCAAAATAATTTCAACTCCACTCCTTTTTAGAGTTTTTGTTAAATTTTCTCTAACATTTAAAACTAATTTATTTGCATGATCTGCAATTTTCGATCTCTCAAATCTTACTGGGGACGCATGAATACCAAATTTGGCTAAGTGTTCATAATCAGCCATTTCTCTAACTTTCCCACTTGCAGCCAAAAGAGCTTTAGAGGGTACACACCCCTTGTTAACACAAGTACCTCCCATATCAGAAGATTCAACTATAGCGACTTTTAGTCCCTTACCAGCAGCATGTTTGGCGGCATCAAATCCTCCGTACCCTGCACCAATTACAATTAAATCAAAGTCAAAATTTTGATTAGTCACTTTTGTATTCTCGAAGTAGAAATATATGCGACTCTTTTTCGTTCAAGTAATATTGGAACTGCAACACAAGCCACATTTAATGATTCTACAAGCTCACTATGCGGAATAGTAATTGTTTCAGTAAAAGCTTCTTGAATTCTTTTATGAATACCTTTCCCTTCGTTACCTAATATAAGTGCTGTTCTTTTAGACCAATCAATTTCCCAATAAGGTTTTTGTAATTTATTAGGATTTCTATTGTGACTACTTGTAGAAATTATTTGAAACCCATTCTTTGAAAATTGATTTAATACTGACAGTAAAGAATTAATTATTTCTTCTTCACTACCATCAAATCTCTTAAATGGAAGATGGAAAACAGATCCACAAGAAGCTCTTAATACCTTTTGCCCTAACGGATTAGCCCCTCCAGCCAATAATATTTTGTTCACACCAGCAGCTAAAGCTGTTCTAAAAAGGTTCCCCATATTTCCTGGGTCTTGAATCCTATCAAGTACAAGAATAAAGTCATTTTTATTAATAATGTCATAATTAATTATCGATGTATTCTTCACCAAAGCTGCTACTCCATCTGGATTTTTTGTTGATACTGCAGAAGCTAAAACCTCTTCTGAAACAATAGTTATTAATGTTTTTTTAAGTTTTTGATATAGTTCCTTATTATTAATAAGCCATTTTTCAGTTGCTAGAATTTCTGAAGGATGATTGCCAGACTTCAAACATTCTTCCATCAAGTGAGTACCTTCAATGCAAAAATAATCTTTATCTTTTGTATTAGATCCTTTTTTAAACGATCTAAATCTTTTAACTAGAGCATTAGTTTTACTAGTTATTTTTGGAAAGATATTATCTATAGTGATTAAAATTAATTTTGATATTAAACATATTTTACTTACTTAAATATTTAGTTCAATTACTTTCTTTTAAATCTTAAGTCTTAGCAATTTAAAATTAACATCTTTTACTATTAATTAATATTCATCACGTTACACAGGGTGGACTTACTAGAGTTAGTTTGTCATTATTAAACCAATAAAAAAATTCTTAATGGTTTGCGAAGGCAACAAGAAGTCATATCTTAAAACTCAAAATTTCAAGATTATTGGCCAAAATTCCTTAAGAGGGGAGGTAAAAATAAGTGGTGCAAAGAATTCAGCTTTAGTATTACTTGCTGCATCATTACTAACTGATGAAAAAATCATATTAGATAATGTTCCTTTGCTTACAGATATTGAGAAAATGGGAAATATCCTAGAGAATTTAGGGGTTAATTTACAAACTAAAAATCATAAATTAATAATTGATTCAACGAATATATCCATAAAAGAACTGCCGTATGAACTTGTAAATGGATTAAGAGCTAGTTTTTTTTGTATTGGAGCATTATTAGCAAGGTTTGGAGAGGCTTCAATACCTTTGCCAGGTGGGTGCAATATTGGTAAAAGACCTATTAACGAGCATATAACTGGGTTAAAGGCACTAGGTGCCAAAATTATTATTGAAAAAGAGATCGTTAAGGCAAAACTAGTAGGTAAGAAAAGTAGACTATTCGGAGCAAATATCAGATTAAATTGTCCAAGTGTTGGAGCTACTGAAACTTTAATAATGGCCGCATCCTTAGCAGAGGGGCGAACAGTAATAGAGAATGCTGCAAGAGAGCCTGAAATTCAAGATTTATGTCATATGTTAAATAAAATGGGAGCTAAAATTTATGATTCTGGAAAAGAAAAAATAATTATAGATGGAGTGAAAAAACTGCATGGTTGTTCTCATAAAGTAATCCCCGACAGAATAGAGGCAGGAACTTTTTTAATAGCTGCTGCTGCAACTTCCTCTTCAATCACAGTTTCACCAGTAATACCAAATCACTTAGAGGCAGTATTAAATAAGCTAGAGGAAAGTGGTAGTAAAATAACTAAAAAAGGAAATTCGATTTCAATAAAAGGTAATAATATTAAAGCTGTAAATGTAAAAACTGCTCCATTCCCAGGTTTTCCAACCGACTTACAGGCTCCATTTATGGCTCTAATGACTATTGCTAAAGGAAAATCTAAGATCTCTGAAACAATTTTTGAAAACAGAATGAATCATGTTGAGCTTCTAAATCAAATGGGTAGCTCAATAACATTAAAAAATAATGTAGCTTATATTAAAGGAGTTAATAAATTAAAAGGCACCACATTAGCTGGATCAGACCTAAGATCATCAGCTGCTCTTGTAATTGCAGCATTAGTCTCTACAAAAGTTAGTCACATATATGGACTTGAACATTTAGATAGAGGTTATGAAAATTTTGAATTAAAGCTTTCGCAGTTAGGTGCTGAGATAACTAGAGAAACAACAAAACAAGTGACTTCACAATCAGAATATGACTGTGATAATTTAAATAAAAAAGGTTTCGCAGAAATTAAAGTAGCTTAAATCTGAAAATTAAATATAGGCAATGTTAACAAGTGATATACAACCTATGAATAGGAAAGATAATATTAAAAAACGTACAGACCAATATTTATTTAAACCATTTATATTAGAGCCATTCATACCCATGTACCATTATTGGAACTGAAAGCGGTGAAAAAAGCTATAACCATGAAAAGATATGGGGCTAGCTTAAATGATAAATTTTGAGTTTTACTTTTACTTTTAAAAGTAGGCATGATCTAAATTCCTATATACATTAATATATCATAATATTACTATTTATGAAGATTGATTCCTAAAAATCTCAAAAATAACCCTGCATAAATACATTTTTGTGTCAATTATGTTGAATTTATTGTTTTTTCGCGTTATCTTTCATTAAATTTGTTTAATTTAAGATTTCTTTTAAGTATTGTTTATGTATCTTCAACTGTTTTCCATAAGGCAGAGAAAGTAGTCAATGAATGAATTATGACTATAATGAAAAAAGTTCTTTATTCGTAGAAAGCTTTGGGAGCGTGGTGGAATTGGTAGACGCACCGCACTCAAAATGCGGCACCTTCGGGTATGTCGGTTCAAGTCCGACCGCTCCTACTTTAATGAATACTTACACAAGATTTGATATATCTTTTAAAAAAGGTAATGGTTGCTGGCTATGGGATGAAAAAGGGAGAAAATATCTTGATGCCGTTGCTGGTATAGCTACATGTAGTCTTGGGCATAGCGATAGGATCTTGAGAAGAAAGTTATCTGCACAATTAAAAAAAGTTCAACACATATCCAATCTCTATAAAATTGAAGAACAGGAAATTTTAAGCAAATATCTAACAAAAAATAGTTGCGCTGAAAGTGTTTTTTTCTGTAACAGTGGTGCAGAGGCAAATGAGTCTGCGATTAAATTAATAAAAAAGCATGGTAATACAGCACATGCAGGGAAAGAATCTTTTATTCTTGCTGCTGAATCTAGCTTTCATGGCAGAACACTCGCAACTTTAAGTGCGACTGGACAACCCAAATACCAAAAAGGTTTTGAGCCAATGGTTAAAGGGTTTAAGTTTTTCAAATATAACGATATTACTTCAGTAAAAAGATTATTTGATGAATTTAAAAAAAATGACCAAAAAGTTTCCGGAGTTTTAGTTGAACCTATTCAAGGAGAAGGAGGCGTAATACCAGGCGAAAAAGTATTTTTCCAAGAATTAAGAGAAATTTGTAATAAGAATAATTCCCTTTTAATTTTTGATGAAGTTCAGAGTGGGGTAGGGAGAACCGGGAAAATGTGGGGTTATGAGAATCTAGAAATCGAACCTGATGGATTCACATTAGCTAAAGGATTAGGAGGAGGACATGCCATTGGTGCCCTATTAGTACAGCAAAAAGCAAACATTTTTTCCCCAGGAGATCACGCAAGTACTTTTGGTGGGAACCCCTTTGCTTGTAGGGCTGCGTTAACAGTTTTGGAAGAAATTAAAAGGCGAAAAATTCTTAATAACGTTTTTGAAAGAGGTATTCAATTAAAAAACGGTTTCAAAAAAATTTCAGCTAAATTTCCCAATATTATTTATGGCATAAGGGGATTAGGATTAATACAAGGGCTTGTTATAAATGGGGCCTTTACTGATGCAAAAACAATTACATTAAAAGCTTTTGATAAAGGTTTACTTCTTGTACCTGCAGGAGGAAATGTGGTTAGATTTGTCCCACCTTTAATAATTTCGAAAAATGAAATCAATATTCTTTTAAAGAAGTTAGATTTAATTTTTGAGGAGCTATAAATTCTAGAGTTTTTGGAAAAGTGAATTTTAAGAATTTAGATTCCCTCTCACCTAAATTTGAAAGGGAAAATATTCAATTAGGATTATCAAGAATAAAAAAATGCCTTACAAAATTAAATGATCCATGCAAAAATATTCCTGCTATTCAAATAGTTGGAACAAATGGCAAAGGTTCGATTACAGCTTTTTTAGAAAATATTCTTTATGAAGATAAAAAGAACATTGGGGTAACTACTTCTCCACACCTTTTAGATATATGTGAAAGGATTAGAGTAAATAAGGAAAATATTGATAAGGAAGAATTTGAAAAACTTTTTAAGAAAATACAAAATAATCTTTCAACTGACAAATTAACTCCTTTTGAACAAATAATTTGCTGTGCACTAAAGTTTTTTGATTTAAAGAAAGTAGATTTATTAATTCTTGAAGCTGGTTTAGGTGGACGATTAGATGCAACTACAGCTCATCATTTTAGACCAATAATTGCTATTGGGAATATAGGTCTAGATCATAAAGAGTTTCTTGGAGATTCAATTATAAAAATTGCTCAAGAGAAAGTTGCGGTTATTAAAAAAAATGCATTTGTTATCTCTTGCAATCAAGATATTCAAGTTGAAGAAGTAATTAAATCTAGGGCTAAAGAAGTGGGTGCCAAAATCATGTGGAAGGAATCATTATCAAGCAATTATGAACTTGGTTTAAAAGGAAAATTTCAGAGACAAAATGCCGCTGTAGCAATTGGAGTCATTGAAGCATTAAATAATTTAGGATTTAGCGTTAAAGAATGCTCTATTAAGAGGGGACTAAAAAAAGCAAAATGGAATGGAAGGCTAGAATTAATTAAATTTTTAAATAAGAAAATACTTTTAGATTGTGCACACAATTACTCTGCAGCAAAAGCTCTCTCAGAGGAAAGGCAAAGTTGGGAAAATAATCAGGAAGGTGTTCATTGGATTCTAGGAGTCCAAAAACAAAAAGATATTGCCGCAATGATTAAAGTTCTTATCAAAAAAAATGATCACCTACTACTTGTTCCAGTCCCTAATCAAGCAAGTTGGAGATTAAAAGACCTTTCTAAGATTGAAAACTTCAATAATATTAAAATATTTGAGTTTGAAAGATTTGATTTAGCTTTTAATTATCTATTGGGTCTAAAAGAATGGCCAAAATGTAATCCCGTAATAACAGGTTCAATTTTTTTAATTGCAGAGTTTATTAAATTTTCAAAAAAGCATAAGTTTTAAATATTAAACTCATCTTTTATTTGCCATCCTTCCAATTTACCAGGATTTAATAATCCTTTAGGATCAAATTTCAATTTTGCTTTTACTTGATCAGAGTCAATAACTCCTAAGCCACCGCCCTCAACAGTTAAAACATGAGGGTTAAAAATAATTGCCCCAAGTTTCTCACAATTTTCAATTATTTGATTTAATTGATCTGAACTATGCCATTTTATTACTGGCAAAGCAGCTAATCTTGGGACCCCTCGTTGAGATACTGCTTCAATATGCCAAAGAATATTCTGACCCCATTTTTCTCTCAAAAAAGTTATTAATTCTAATTCCTTATCCAAAGGTAAAAGCATTTGTAAATATGTCCAATTTTTGTCCTTTGCTCTCATATGAAGTGTTGTATGATTCCAAACGACTTCTGAGATTCCATTTGATAATTTATCCTCTTCTCCTAGAAGAGTAGATTTAACTTGATATTTTTTACAAATTAGTTCAATAGTTTTTATCCCTCCAAGTGTTGACTGAAGCAAAATCTTATGACTTTTAGATTTGCCTTTGAACCAGATGGGCATTTCATCTACAATTTCTTTCTCAAGAATTGCGCCAAGCTTTAGATCAATTGCTGCGCTAGTACATGTTTTTAAAATTTCAATTGTTTTATTTAACTCTTCGCAATCAATTACTATTGAATACCAATTTCGTTTAATATCAGTCGCAATTAATAAAGAAGTAATAATTCCATTAGTTCCATAAGCATGATTTAAAGGTTCTGATTCTTGGGCATCAAATCTTAGTAATTTAGGCTCTTCATTTATCGTTACAGCTTCTAGGCCCATAAGATTTCCAGGATCTCTTAAAAATCCCCATCTAATTGATCCAATACCTCCTGAGCCCCCTGCAATAAAACCTCCTATGGTTGCAGTTTTCCATGTACTTGGAAGCAACCTTAATTCTCTTCCATATTTTTCTAGTTCTTTATTCAAATCTCCCATTAAGCATCCAGATTGTACCTTTACAAAACCTGTCTCTGGATAAAATTCCTCTAATTTATTTAAACAATTCATTTGCATGACAATGCCCTTAAACAAAGGGACAGCCTGTCCATAATTACCTGTACCTGAGCCTCTTAAAGTAAGTGGGGTGGAAAATTGCCAACAAATTTCTGCTACTTTCATCACTGCAATATGATCAATAGGTCTCACAACGAAATCAGCGATACATCCCTCTAGTCTTTTCTCGAGAATTGGTGAATAATTATAAAAGTCTTTTGAAAGTCTTTTAACATCGGAAGACCTTTCAATAATTTCTAAATTATCAACTTTTTTTAATTCTTCTATTAATTTTAAATTTCTAAATGTCATTAATAATTTCTTTCTTTAAATATAAAATAATTGATTAAACATACAATTCGCCATTTATGAGAACTTCTCTTTTTAAATTACTTGAAAAGATATCAGCCCACTTTTCAGCATTTAAAAGCACAAAATCCACAGGGCATCCTTTTTTAACCAACCCGTCCCAATTTAAATTTAATAATCTACTTGGTGATAAAAGGATGGAAGATAACGTTAATCTTTCCCAAGGATTTAATTGAAGCATCGGCATTGCTAGAGAGATCAAATAAAATGGATCATAATTACCAAATGGATACCAAGGGTCTTGGACATTATCGCTCCCGATAGAAACATCAACTAATGATTTTTGAAGTTGCTTGATCGGTGCAACGGGTCTATTTATAGATAGAATTTTATCTTTGCGATTAAGCAACCAGAAATTTGTAAGAGGCAATGCAATCACTTTTATATTTTTCTCCGCAATTTTGCTCGCAAGATCAAGTATTTCATTTTTATCTAAAAACAAAATGCTACTTAAATGACTACAAGTTATTGGTACTTTGACATTTAATTTGTCTATAGTTTCCAATAGAATTTTAATTCCCGCTCCAGGCTCTATAGTTGATTCATCTATGTGTAGATCAATTTCTAATTTATATTTATCTGCAAGCAAGAGGGTTTTAGAGAGTAATTTCTTTATTTTTGTTCTATTAAAAGGGGGAACAAGAACTCCTCCTAAAATACCGTTTTTCTTGGAGAATAATTTTGCTAATTCTTCTCCACCTGGTGTATCCCAAAATTCTAAAGGGGCTAACGCCACATACTGTAGTTTTAACTTAGAAGAATATTTTTTTTGGAGCTTAAAAAGCTCATTCCAAATATTTTGATCCTGATTTTCGTATGTATCGATATGACTTCTTATAGCCCGATAACCATTTTTAAGGGCCATATTTAATGATTTTTCAGCTCTATGTAAAACTTTATTTAAAGACCTGGTTTTATGCTCTTCTAAATTTACTGATAATGCCTCTTGATAATTCGATTTGAAGTTAGGGAACTCTCCAAAAGTAAAAGATTTATCAAAATGTGAATGAGTTTCAACAAATCTGGGAAAAAGAATTTTTTTGGGTTTTTTATTTTCATTATTTAGAGGTTTTAGTTCAGAAACAACACCTTTTTCCCAAGCAACAAAAACAGAAGCAAAATTCTCATCATCTACACAAAGTTTATCAGCATTTTCTATTTCACAAAGGCTTCTGGGTATAAGGCAACCTTTTGCTCCATCAATTCTACCTGCTTCAAGTAATGGACTGTTAATTGCAGCTTGGGCAGCCTCTATAGCTCTAGATCGACCAGATCCAAAACCCATACCAAGAAGCGCTGTACCAGCCTCAGTCATAACTGATCTTACATCAGCAAAGTCAAGGTTAACCTCACCTGGGCGGGTTATTACTTCACTTATACCTTTAACTCCCATTCTTAATACATCATCAGCATTTCTGAATGCCTCTTGAATAGAGGCACCTGCAGAAACCTCTTTTAATCGATCATTAGGAATAACTATCAATGTGTCAACATTTTCTGCCAATC
Organism: Prochlorococcus sp. AG-347-J22; assembly: GCA_003279005.1. GTDB lineage: Bacteria > Cyanobacteriota > Cyanobacteriia > PCC-6307 > Cyanobiaceae > Prochlorococcus_A. The sequence continues at coordinate 18,774 of QCBY01000022.1, forward strand.
TTGCAATTCCTTCTTCTGCTTGACGCATTCTTCTTTTTCCTTCAAAAGAAAAAGGCTTAGTTACTATTCCAATTGTTAATGCACCACTTTGCTTTGCAACTTCAGCTACTACTGGAGCGGCTCCTGTGCCAGTACCTCCGCCCATTCCTGCTGCTATGAAAACTAAGTCAGATCCTTCCAATGCTTGCTGAAGATCATCTCTAGATTCTTCTGCAGCCTTTTGACCAATACTTGGATTCCCTCCTGCTCCAAGACCCCTAGTTAAGTTTTGGCCTAATTGAACTCTTCTTTCAGCAGAGGACTGTAATAATGCTTGAGCATCTGTATTAAGAACTCTGAAAGAAACCCCTTCAAGATCGCTATCAATCATCCTGTTTACAGCATTACTCCCACCACCGCCGACACCAATAACTTCAATTTTGGCACTCTGACTTGGAAGGATGTCTCTCGATTGATCAAAGTTTGGATTGTTTCCGAAGCTCATCTCTAAATAAAATCAAATACTAGTATTGGGTGCATTATGAACTCACTGAGCAAATATGTAGGATTTTCTTGATGAAAGTCCTTAAATATTAACTTGTTAAAAAAATGAGTAAATAGCTAAAACCCACTACAAACACTGTAGTGATCAAAA
>QCBY01000023.1 GCA_003279005.1 Prochlorococcus sp. AG-347-J22
TTTTATTTAATTCGTTAAAAATAGATTTTTCAAAAGTATTTATTTTAATCTGATCAAGATACTTAGAGGAATTTCCTAGATTATTGTAAATTGATACTTGATAATTTTCTTTGTCAAATATTTTCTCTGTTTCTATTGCCTCATAAGACATAATATCTAAATTTTTAGTATCATTAACTAAATACGATTTTAAAATAAAATTTTGATCTTTAAAGTCGAATAAAGTTACTAAATAGTCATCCTTTGTTAGAAAATATTTTTCATTATTTAATAATTCATTTGTTTTAATATTTTTGGTTAATAAAATATTTTGTTCTTTTTTAAAATTGTTTAATAATTTACTAAGTGAACTATTTTTTACACCTAATTTATCAATAATATTTTTCGATTGTAAAGCATTAATAATTAAACTTTTATTAGTGGATGTAAGAATATAATTATCATTAGTTCGATAAATATATTTTAAATAATACAATTTATTTTCTCTAAATATTTTTATCAATTTATTAGGCTCATCAATTTTATTGGCAAGATTAAAAATATCGTCTATATCTTTATTTTCCTTAATTTTGAAAATTATCAAAAGATCATCTATTTTTTTTTCTTTATTTTCATAGGTAGAAATTGTTAGTTCGTCATTATAGATATCCTCTAATTTGTTTTTACCTAAATCTATACCCAGATAAGCTAATAAACTATTTTTTACTAAAAAAAGCTTTTCTTGCTCCTTTGTTGCATAATTTTTTCTTAAATTACTAGTTAGTTTAGAAATTTTAGAATTTGAAATGAATAATGTTTTATTATTTTCAGGTAAATATTTTAAAATTGATAATTCCGAAATATTATTTTCGCTTATTTTATTCAAACTATAAGATGCTCTATCAAATCCGAAAATAAAGCATAAATATAATATAGTTATTACAGTTAATAATCTGATATTCATTTTTATTTTTATTTTTAACAATAAAGATGTTCTTGCAACTTTACTTATTAAATTGTTAATAACAAATTTAATTCTAATAAATTGCAAAATTTTCCTAAAAATATAAATGCTTTTGATCTTAATGAATGGTTTAATTCTGAAGATGAAAATCCCGTAATTATTGATGTTAGAGAGAATTCAGAACTCGAAATAGCTCGTTTCCCTAGGGAATTTCTACATTTACCAATCAGTAAAGCTTCTGTTGATCACGTAAAATCAAAAATTAGTGATGCAAAAGATAAAAAGATTATTGTTATTTGTCATGCGGGTATTAGGAGTTATAATTTTGCACAATGGTTGTTAGATAATAATCTCATAAATGAGATATACAATCTTGAAGAAGGTATAGATGGATGGAGTAAGTATATTGATCAAACAATACCTAGGTATTAATTAATATCTAAGGATGACGCGACAGTATTAACATCCTTATCACCTCTACCAGAACAATTAATTACTATTTCCGTATCTTTATCTAAAGTGGGACATAATTTTTCTAGCCAAGCAAAAGCATGAGCTGTTTCGAGCGCAGGAATAATTCCTTCAAGTTCACTCACTAATTTTAAAGCGTCTAAAGCTTCTGCATCAGTAACAGAGCCATATTCTGCTCTCCCTATATCTTTCAAATAACTATGTTCAGGACCTACCCCAGGATAATCTAGGCCTGCACTTATAGAGTGAGCTTCTTGCACTTGACCATCTTTATCTTGCAAAAGAAGACTCATTGATCCATGTAAAATTCCAATTGATCCTTTAGTAATAGTCGCAGCATGTTTTTCAGTATTGACTCCGCTTCCTGCTGCTTCAACGCCAATTAGTCGAACTGATTTTTCTTTGACAAAAGGATGAAACAGACCCATTGCATTCGATCCTCCACCTACACAAGCAAGCAAAATATCAGGTAATGATCCAAATGATTCTAGACATTGTTTTTTAGCTTCTTCACCTATTACTGCATGAAAATCTCTTACTATCATTGGGAATGGGTGCGGTCCTGCAACTGATCCTAAAATATAGTGTGTTGTCTCAACATTGGATACCCAATCTCTAATAGCTTCACTAGTTGCATCTTTAAGTGTTGCAGTACCCGAAGTGACAACTTTTACTTCTGCTCCTAAAAGTTTCATACGAAAGACATTTAATGATTGTCTTTTTATATCTTCCGCTCCCATATAGATAATGCATTTCAAACCAAATCTCGCGCATACAGTGGCAGTAGCAACTCCATGTTGCCCAGCACCAGTTTCTGCAATTATTCTTTTTTTACCCATTCTTATCGCTAATAAAGCTTGTCCTAATGCATTATTGATTTTGTGAGCACCAGTATGATTGAGATCTTCTCTTTTGAGCCATATCCTGGTAGTAGAGGTTTTTGTTTTGTAATGTTCTGTAAGTCTTTTAGCTTCATATAATGGAGTTTCTCTGCCAACATAAGTTTTCAGTAAATGATTTAATTCATTTATAAATTGTTTATCTTTCCACGCATCAGATGCTGCTTTTTCTAGTTCGAAAAGGGCAGGCATTAATGTTTCAGGGACATATTGACCACCATATTTTCCAAATCTTCCTTCTTTAGAAGGTTGATTGAAATCATCATTTGTATTATTTTGATCCTGATGGAAAATTGTACTAACCAACTTTCTATAATATATGTATGAACTAACTATAGATTATATAAAAAATAATGGGAAAAAAAAACTGGATTGAGTTTGATAATCAGGAAAATATTTATCAAGAAAAGCCTAGAGAAGACAATTTTAGAAAAATATCAAAAATAAATATCTCAAAACAAAAAAAAGGTAAAAAAGGAAAAACTATTACCTTAATAAAAGGTTTAGCATTAAGAAACGAAAAAGAATTTAAAGAATTACTAAAAAAAATAAAGGTGTTTTGTGGAACAGGTGGAACTTTAATAGGTGAAGATATTCAGTTGCAAGGAGATATGGTGGGTAAATCATTGGAGTTTCTTCGCAATGAAGGATTTCAAAATTTCTAAGTAAAGAGTTAAAATAAATTTCTATATTTGAAAGAAAAGACAATGACGGAATTAAATCAGAAAAATTTTGGGAAAAATATAAAATGGCACGATATAACAATCGATAGAAATAAGTTAGAAAAAATGAGAGGACATAAAGGAATGGTCATTTGGTTTACAGGATTATCAGGGTCTGGGAAAAGTACCTTAGCCAATGCAGTAAATGAGGTTTTACATTTAGAAGGTTTATCAACCTATGTTCTTGATGGAGATAATATTAGACATGGTTTATGCAAGGACCTTGGCTTTTCTGATGAAGATAGAGAAGAAAATATAAGAAGAATTGGAGAAGTGGCTAATTTATTTATGAATGCCGGAATTATTACCATTACTGCATTCGTCTCTCCTTTTATAAGCGATAGAAATAAGGTTAGAAAAATTATTGGATCAAAGGATTTTATTGAAGTTTATTGTGCTGCAAGCATTGATGTATGTGAGAGTAGAGATACTAAAGGTTTATATAAAAAGGCGCGCTTGGGAGAAATAAAACAATTTACTGGGATATCTAGTCCATATGAGGCGCCTGCGAATCCAGAAATAGTTGTTGATACTGGCTCTTTAGATTTAAATGATTCTGTTAAAAAAGTGATAAGTTACATAAGAGAACAGATTTTAAATGAAAAGGTTTGATTTATAAATTTTTATTCATTAATAAGGTAATTATCAGTCCCTAGAGAAGATAATTTACTATTTTTAATTCTTACTTTTGTGTTGAGATTGTCTCTAAATTTTTTAATTTTTACTCTTAATGATTCATCAAATAAACTTAGGATTTGAATTGCTAATAAACCAGCATTTTTTGCACCGTTAATGGCCACTGTTGCTACGGGGATCCCAGCAGGCATTTGAACTATTGATAAAAGAGAGTCAATTCCTTTCAGAGTTTTACTTTCTACTGGTACGCCTATGATCGGAATCCATGTAAGCGAAGCTAACATTCCGGGTAGGTGAGCAGCTCCACCAGCTCCGGCTACGATAACTTTTATATTTTCTGATTCTGCTTTTTTTGCATATTCCATCATCTCCATTGGCGTTCGATGTGCAGAAAGTATACAAACTTCTGTCTCTATTCCAAACTCATTCAGTATATCAACTGCAGGTTTCAAAATTTTTAAATCTGAATCGCTTCCCATTACTACAGCAATTTTATGAATATTGCTTGAATTCGAGTCTGACAAAATAACAAATCAATTCTTTTCTTATAATGACGCGCAATCACTAGTATGCTAGTTAGTTAGTATTAAAAAGACTAATTTTGTATGAATTGTTATGACATCTAATAAAAATCTTGAAAAAAGTGAAGTTAGGCAGTATTTCAATGGGACTGGTTTTGATCGATGGAGAAAAATTTATAGTAAATCAGAGGAAATCAATATAGTACAAAAAAATATTAGAAAAGGTCATCAAAAGACTGTTGATGATGTTGTTTCATATGTAAAAAACTATCCTGATTTAACAAGCAAGACTTTTTGTGATGCTGGTTGTGGCGTTGGAAGTCTTGCTATTCCTTTGCTAAGACTTGGTATAAAAAATTTGCAGGTAAGTGATATATCTTCTGAAATGATTAAAGAAACGAAGAATCGTATTAATCAATTAGGTCTAAATCAAAGAAAAATTAAATTTTTAACAAGTGATCTTGAACAATTAAAAGGTTTATTTGATGTTGTCATTTGTCTAGATGTATTTATTCATTACCCGCAACCAGTTGCGGAAGAAATGGTCAGACATTTATGTGACTTGAGTAAAGAAAAGCTTATAGTTAGTTTTGCTCCTTATACACCAATATTGGCTGTTTTAAAGAATATTGGAAAGTTATTTCCAGGACCAAGTAAAACTACTAGAGCTTATACATTAAGAGAAAAAGGTATTATTAATGCTGCTAATGAAAAAGGGTTTACTGTCGTTCAAAAGAAATTAAATCAAGCGCCATTTTATTTTTCTAAATTAATTGAATTTAAGAAAATTATATAAATTATTTTACTAGATGATTTTCAAGTGCATAACGCACTAATTCGGTTCTGCTAGATGTGCTAGTTTTAATAAAAAGTCTACTTACATATTTTTCAACATTTCTGATAGATGTTTCAAGTTTTCTGGCAATTTCTTTGTTCATTAAACCCTCTGCAACAAGCTGAAGTACACTTGCTTCTCTAGGGGTAAAACTAGGAATGTCTATAGAATTTTCTTGATTAAGTGGATTTTGATCTGTGAGCATAGATTTTATTTCAGTGATTTGTTTTGCCATCTTACTAACATCGATATCAGCAAATCGTGCTGCTTCTTTGAGTAATCTCTCTTGCCTATTAATTACATTTTTTACTCTTGCAGATAATTCATCTGGATCAAAGGGTTTAGAAATATAATCATCAATACCGGCAAGATATCCTTGTGTTCTATCTAAAGTCATTCCCTTAGCTGTAAGAAAAATAACTGGAGTACCTCCCAGCTTTTCATCTTCTCTTATTTTTTCTAATAAGGCATAACCATTTGATCTCGGCATCATAATATCGCTAATAATTAAATCTGGAAAAATTGTTTGAGCTTTTTCCCATCCATCCTCTCCGTCAACCGCAATAAAGATCTCAAATCCTTCGTCTTCGAGAAATGTTTTTACAGCTGTTCTTAAACCGGGCTCGTCATCTACCAATAAAATTTTTGATTTTCTAATAGTTTCATTATTTATTTGATTAGTGTCATTCATTTTTTTAATTTTGAATTAATTTTTCTTTAGCCTAATGATAATTTTATATACTAAATATCATGCTTTCAACTCCCATACTACTAGATTATCAATCCTCAACACCTTGTTTGAAGGATGTTATAAATTCTATGGCCCCCTATTGGAGCGAAATATTTTCTAATCCCTCAAGTAAATCAAACTTAGCAGGTATACAAGCGAGTGCCATATTAGAAGTATCAAGAGAAAAAATACAAGAATATTTATTTTTACAAAAAAAGAAAGTAATTTTTACTAGTGGGGCAACAGAATCTAATAATTTGGCTTTGCTAGGTTTTGCAAGAAATCATCACAAAGAAACAGAAAAATATGGTCATATTATTACTTTGAAAACCGAGCATAAAGCTGTATTAGAACCCTTAGATCAATTAAAAAAAGAAGGATTTCATGTAACTGAAATTCTTCCAGATAAAGAGGGTTTAATTTCAGAGGAAAAATTTATAAGTTCTATAAGAGATGATACATTTTTAGTAAGTATCATGATGGCAAATAACGAAATAGGAGTTATTCAGCCTCTAAAAAAAATTTCAGAAATTTGCAGATTAAGAGAGATTACTCTCCATTCTGATTATGCGCAATGTTTAGGTTTTTTAGAGTTAGAAAGCCTTGACTCAATAGCAAATATGTTAACAATAAGCTCACACAAAATATATGGACCTAAAGGAGTAGGACTACTTTTGATTGATAGGGACATTGAACTCCAACCTTTAGTTTTAGGAGGCGGGCAAGAATTTGGTTTGAGATCTGGAACATTACCATTACCTTTGATAGTAGGCTTTACTAAAGCAATTGAAATAGCAGTTTTAAATCAAAAAAAGAATACTGAAAAATTAATTTTTCATAGAGATAAGCTTTTGAATGGTTTATTAGTCAATAATTCTGGTATAGAAATTAATGGTTCAATGAAAGAAAGATTGCCTCATAATTTAAACCTGACAGTACTCGATGTAAACGGTTCAAAATTACATAAAAGTTTGAAATCTAAAATAATCTGTTCTAGTGGATCAGCGTGTAGTAATGGAAAACCGTCTCATGTATTATTAGCTCTTGGAAGATCTTTTAAAGAAGCAGAGGCCTCATTCCGATTAAGTATTGGTTTGATGACCACTACAGAAGATATAGAAAAATCAATTCAGATAATTACAGATACGATTAAATCATTACGCTAAGATCTTAACTACTTTAGTTGAGCAATTCTTAATTTTGCGCTTCGAGATCTCTTGTTGTTCTCAATTTCTTTTTGATTTGGTGTAATGGGTTTTTTTGTAAGGTTTTTAAGTCTCTCATCGCTCTTAAAAGAATTTTTAACTAGTCTATCTTCTATTGAATGAAAACTGATAATTGAAATTATCCCACCAGGCAAAAGCCAATCTGGAGCAATTTCCAGAAATTTTTCTAATGATTCAATTTCGTTGTTAACAGCAATTCTTAGTGCTTGAAATGTTTTAGTTGCAGGATGAATTTTACGATATCTTTGTTTTGGTGGGAAACAACCAGCAATGGAATATGCTAGATCTTTTGTACCCGAATATTTACCTTTTTCTCTCAAATCTTTTTTGATTCTCCTCGAAATCTTTCTTGATAATCTTTCATCACCATATTTAAATATTAAATCAGCCAGATCTTTTTCATTTAACTTTTCAAGTAAATTCTCAGCATTTATCTCAAGTGAAGGATTCATTCGCATATCTAAAGGACCATCTTTTTGAAAACTAAATCCTCTTTCTGGGTTATCGATTTGATTACTATTTACTCCAAGATCAGCTATTACAAAAGAAACTTTTTCTTTTGGCTCAAAGCTAGAAAAATTTAAAGGACTTATTTCAATTCTTGATTTAAATTCTTCAAGCTTACTCAATGCTGATTTTCTTGCGTATGGATCGTGATCAAGTCCAATTATTTTTAAATCAGGATATTTTTTTAATAATTGATATGAGTGCCCTCCACCACCTAACGTTGCATCTATCGCTGTTAATTTCTTGCCTGATATTAATGGATATTGATCTACGGAAACTAAAATTTCATCTGTCATCACAGACTTATGATTGAATAAAGATGAATCAGAAAGGTCAGTTTGCATAACTTTCTACTAAGATTTAAAAAGAGGTTAAATTATTAATGGCTCAACTAGAGACTAGAACAGAACCGATGGTGGTCAACTTTGGTCCTCATCATCCATCTATGCATGGAGTTTTGAGGTTAGTTGTAACCCTTGATGGAGAGAATGTAATTGATTGTGAACCAGTAATTGGATATCTGCATAGAGGCATGGAAAAAATAGCCGAAAACAGGACGAACGTTATGTATGTTCCTTATGTAAGCAGAATGGATTACGCGGCTGGTATGTTTTATGAAGCTATTGTAGTAAATGCGCCAGAAAGATTAGCGAATATTGATGTACCCAAAAGAGCAAGTTACATCAGAGTTCTAATGTTGGAGCTTAATAGAATTGCTAACCATCTTTTATGGTTAGGTCCATTTTTAGCAGATGTAGGCGCTCAAACTCCATTTTTTTATATTTTTAGAGAAAGAGAGATGATTTATGACCTTTGGGAAGCTGCTACTGGGCAAAGATTGATAAATAATAATTTTTTTAGAATAGGAGGAGTGGCTTGTGATTTACCATACGGATGGTTAGAAAAATGTATTGATTTTTGTGATTGGTTCTCTCCAAAGATCGATGAATATGAAAAATTAATAACAAATAATCCTATTTTCAAAAAAAGAATTGAAGGTCTTGGAACTATAGAAAGAGATCAAGCAATTAATTGGTCACTTTCTGGCCCAATGCTTAGAGCCTCTGGAGTCTCTTGGGATTTAAGAAAAGTTGATAGTTATGAATGTTATGACGATTTTGATTGGAAAATTGCTTCAGAAAAAGAAGGTGATTGTTATGCCAGATATCGAGTAAGAGTTGAAGAAATGAGACAATCATTAAAAATTATTCGTCAAGCTTGCGAAATGATTCCAGGTGGTCCAACAGAAAATTTAGAGGCGAAACGTATGGCTACAGAGGATAAAAAAAGCCCAATTTTTGGTATGGATTATCAATATGTAGCTAAGAAAGTTGCACCGACTTTCAAGATCCCCAATGGAGAATTATATACAAGATTAGAATCTGGTAAAGGTGAAATTGGTGTTTTTATTCAAGGAAATAATGAAGTTACACCATGGAGATTTAAAATCAGAGCTGCTGATTTAAATAATTTACAAGTATTACCTCACATTCTCAAGGGGGCGAAAATAGCAGATATAATGGCAATTCTTGGCTCTATTGATGTCATCATGGGTTCTGTAGATAGGTAAACCTTTCAATGGAACCTAATAATTGGTTGATATTGAAGAGGAAAGTAAGATTTGGTGAATGTGACTCGGCGGGAGTGATACATTTTCATAATCTTTTGAGATGGGCTCACGAAAGTTGGGAAGAAAGCATCGATATTTATGGCATTCCGCACAAAGATATTTTTCCTGATAAAAATTCTCACGAAAATCAAATTATATTGCCCATAGTTAATTGTGAAGCAAATTTTTTATCTCCTATTAAAATTGGAGATTTACTTACTGTAAAAATCTTACCCAAAAAAATTAATAATCACTTATTTCAAGTAAATACAATTTTTTCTAAGGATGAAATTAATGTTGCAGAAGGGAAAATTATACATTGCTCCTTAAACATTGATTCTAAATTGAAAGTTAAATTACCTGATCAATTGGAAAGATGGATAGAGGCTTCTAATATAAATAGAAATTTAAAGGAATGCTAATTATCATAATTTATTATTTTTCAAATATATAATTTGATTTGTAAAAATCATGTCATTCAATTTTACCAATAATCCAATTTTTAGGCCTCTCATGTTTTGGCCAACTTTTAGAAAAGTTTTTTAATAGTTTTAATGAAGATTCAATATTTGTTTTATTAGTTTGTTTTTTGAAATCAATAGTGATTTGAAATTTATTTTCCCATTCTTTATCAGGTATTTTTGAAATCATAAAATTTTCTATTGGAATTTTTTTATTTAAGATAAATTTAGTTAGTCGTAACTCTATGACTTTAGGAAAAACGATTTCACCTCCAGAATTAAAAGCATCATCTATTCTTCTAATAAATTTCAAATAAAAAGAATTATTCAATTCTTGGATCTCTCCTAAATCACTGGTTTCCCACCAACCATTTTTATCTTTGAAATTTTTAGTTTTAGAAGATTCAAGTAATTCAACACCTATTCTTTCTGATTTGATTTGAATTAAACCTTTTTTACTAATCCTTAAATTTATATCACATAGTATTTCTCCAACGTTATCAAGTCCTTCTAAAAATTCTTTAGGTTTTAAGCTTGCAACCATAGCGGCAGTTTCAGTTGATCCATAACAGGGTGCTAAATTTATTTTTTCTAATCTGCACTTTCGAGAAGTTTCACTAGATATAGATGCACCACCTATCCAAATTAAATCAAAAATCTTTAACCAATTAATCCCATCTTTTTCAGATAAAAGTCTTTTTAATTGTGTTGGAACTAATGAAGTTATGAGATGTTTTCTTTCTTTTTTTATCTCATTAGTAAAGACAAATAATTCCTTGGTTTTTTTAATTAACGTAGGAGAAATATTGATAAGGTCACAACACCATATTTTGCTTCTGATCATTGGCATTAATCCACTGATATGATTCAAGGGTAAAGTATTAAAAAGTAAACAGTTTTGTAATTTAAAACCTTGTTTTTCAAGCCAAATCCCAGATGCTTTAGCAGATGAATTTAGATTTTCTAAAGTATGAATACATTTTCTAGGCTTTCCACTACTTCCACTACTATTTAGAATAATTGCAGGCCCTGGTATATCAATACTCTGCAATATTTTTTCAGTAATATAAGACTTATTTTTTATATAAGTTATTTTTTTATCGTTGATGTGTTCAAGAATTTTTTTTATAGATTCTTTTTCATTATTTTCAACTTCAATAATATGAATTTTATTTTTCATAGTTTATCCCATATCTTTTGAGGATCATTCAGAAAAAGGAAAGAATTAGGATTCTTATTCAAAGCCAAACCAGGAACTTTTGGAGTAAGGCCCAATAGCTGGAGAGAGGATAAATGAAAAAGCCATCTTCTACCTATTCCTGTTTCGAACGAAGTGCTCAATGATCTAAAACCTTTTTTATCTTTTAACTCTTTTAAAAGATCCATAGGATTCGTTTCTTGAGAAGGTCTTCGAATTTGCCAACCATCCCATTCATTGATCAAAGATGGATATTTTAATAGTGATTCATCCAAAGCAATAGGCATCCTTTTATTAAGTTCTCTTAAACCCTCAATATCATCTTTAGAAAGAGGTTGTTCTAGCCAATCTATATTTTCAATATCCTTTAAAATATCAACCCACCTATTAGCAATTTCTCTTTCCCAGGAGCCATTAGCATCTATTCTTAATTTAATATTACTTCTTAAATGATTTAGGATTTCTATTAGAGTCTTCTCTTCAGAGTAATTATCTTGTATTCCTACTTTCAATTTTATGGTAAGTGATTTTCCATCAAGAAGTTTATTATCTTTCAATATTTTTAATTCTTCAAGAGCGTTATAGGGATTTAAAAGTATAGCTGTTTGATCAATTTCATTAAAGTGATAATTTTTCTTAAAATTTATTTTTCTTTCAATTTCAGCTAATGCAGAGTTTATTGCTGATTGAATACATGGGTGAAAACTCTTAATTTGCTCAGTTATATTTTTTGAATTAATGTATTTGGGAATCTGATTTAATTCTATTTCACATTTATCTAAGTCTTTTTTTCTTAAAGGATTTACTTCTCCAAAACCTACTCCCTTTTCAATATTGTTTAATTTAATAATCCATCCAGATTTGTTTTTATATGTTGTATTTGAATTAGCCACTTTCGAAGATAGTTCAAAGAAAAAAGATTTTTTTTTAAAAGTTAAGTTCATTTATAAATCAAATAGTCAATAATTAATCCTGCTATTAATCCGATCCCATTCATTGTTTGAAATTTAATAGCAATAAATTTACAATTTTTTATTATTTCAGGTTTGTTATATGAATATTTCAACAAAGTTATAAGCTTTAATGATTGTGGGAAACTAATAAGAAAAAGAATACAAAGAATTGGGATAAAGCCAGTAATAATTATTAAAAGTTGGAAAACATAAATTACAAAAATTATCCAAGGAATTATTTCAGCTCCTTTTTTTGCTCCTAAACGAACTAAAGGTGAATTCTTACCATGTTGTTTATCTTCTTTAATTTGATGAAAATGAGAGCAAAATAGTACTAGTGTGGTTGCCAATGAGGAGCCCGAACCAAGTAATAATGACTCTTTCAAAGGAATAGTAATCAAATATATATCTAATGGATTCAATGCAACTAAAATAGCGGAATAAGCTAAGGGTCCAAAAGCTAACCAACATAATGGTTCTCCTAAACCCTGGTAACCTAAACGGAAAGGAGGACCTTGATATAAATATCCTAAGAAACAGCAGGCGCCAACTAATAACATTACATTTACGCTGGTCGAAATTGAAATAATGGAAATTAGTAATAGTCCAATAAATAGAGATGTATAGGCGGTAATCGAAACTTTTTTTTTACTTCGAACAAGATTTACTATGGAATGAAATTTAAATTCATCAATTCCCGTTTCTGAATCAAATAAATCATTAGTTAGATTTTCCCAAATTAGTATTAATATAGCAGCGATTGTAAATGCTATAAAATTCGCTATTTTGAGACTTTTAAAAGAGTTGAGAGTATAAGCTCCCGAAATAAAAACTGGTAAAATTGCTACTGAATAAAGAGGCCATTTTATTGCTTGTTTCCATAAATTTTTATTTCTTTCTTTCATTTTTTTGTAGTAAATAAAAACTATAATTATTAAATATAGTTTATAAATTGAGTTACATTTTTTACTTTAAAGCATGATTTTTAGTTATTTTCAATAAGTGATGAAAAATAATTTAAACTTTTCAGATTTTTTAAAAAGTGTTTTTTCCAATTTCGATAAGAAAGGGGTAAATTCTGGATTATTCAGTATTTGTATTGAAATACCCTGTGTTGATTTATTTGATGTATATGAATTTTTTATAGATAGATATTCTTTTTCTTCTTTTTGGGAAGAGGATAAAAAAATGTCATATATAGCTATTGATAAATGTAAATATCTTACTTTAGAAGGCCCTAAAAAGTTTCAAGTAGCGAAAGAATTTAACTACGAGAACTTTAATAATCTAATAAATTTAACTGATGAATCTGATACCTCTTCGCTCTCAAAAATAATTTATTTTTTTTCTTTTTCGGACAATTTTAAGAAAAAATATTTATCATTTGATGTCCCTGGTGTAGAAGTTATTTTACCCAAAATATTGATTATTAAAAACAAAAATAAGTTTTGGTTAAGAATAAATTCCCATGTAGAAGGTAAATCTTCCTTAAGAACATTAATTGAAGAATTCTGGTCAATAAG
>QCBY01000024.1 GCA_003279005.1 Prochlorococcus sp. AG-347-J22
ATGCATCTTTCATTGAATCACCATTAACTGATAGAGCAAAAACATCTTTCTTTTTTAAAACATCAGAAATATCTAAGTTTTCATTAACATCAGAATAAGTTTCAATTAAACCTCCAGCTGCTACTGATCCCATCACAGGAATGCCTTCCATAACTTCATCAATTAGTTGAAGTGTTCTAGCTTTACCCTCTTGCCAGGAAATATAACCTTTTTCTTGCAAGTGTTTTAAACGACTTTGTATTGGGGCAGGGGATTTCAATCCCATCGCCTGCATCATCTGTCTTATTGATGGGCTATGTTGAAAGTGTTTCATATAATCTTTTATCCATCCATAAAGCTCGTTTTGAGCCTCTGTTAGATTTTCGGAAGAATTAACCAAAATACAAATGTTCGCTAATACATTTGTACCTCTTTTCAGATAACAGTGCAAGTAACCTTTATGAAAGCAAACACGCCAGAAGAGCTTGTTGCGCATGCATTCTATTTTCTGCTTGATCAAAAATTCTACTTTTACTACTATCAATTACATCATCGGTAATTTCTTTAGACCTATAAGCGGGAAGGCAATGAAGAATAATTGCATCTTGATTGGCTTTGTTAACTAAATTCCTATCAATAGTAAATCCATCAAAATCTTTATCCTTATTTTCCTTAAAATTTTCTTCCCCCATAGAAGACCATACATCCGTATATAAAACATTTGCTCCTACAACAGCTTTGTTTGGATCATTAGTAATTTTCAATAAACTCTTATCTTTATATATTTCAAATGCCTTTTTGATTACAGATGAATTAGGTTCATAGCCTTTAGGACAAGCAATTCTAACTTCCACTCCTAATAATGCCCCACAAAGAATAAGAGAATTCGCAACATTATTGCCATCACCTATAAAAGTCAAAACTACATTTTTAAAATCAATAAATTCCTCCTTAATAGTTAAAAAATCAGCTAATGCCTGGCATGGGTGCTCTAAATCTGTAAGAGCATTAATTACTGGTTTCGCAGACCACCTTGAATATTCTTCCAAATCTGAATGATTATAAGTTCTAATTGCAATGACATCGCAATATCTGCTAAGAACTCTTGCTGTATCTTTAATTGGTTCACCTCTCACTATTTGAGAAGTTGTTGGATTTAGATCAATAGTAGTTCCTCCTAGTCTTGACATAGCCACTTGAAAACTTACTCTTGTGCGAGTAGATGACTTATCAAAAATCAAACCTAAAACTTTATTTTTAAATTCAATATTTATATCATTATTTTTTAATTTTTTTGCAAGTTCTAAGATATGAAAAACTTCTTCAGATGATATGTCCAAACTTGATAAAAAGTTGCTATTACCAAGCTTATTAGATTTAAGCATAAATATTTCTAATAAGATTCAAATTTTACTATGCAGGCATTTTAGTTTCTGCAAGTAGATTTTTTAGATCTTCACCTTCAATAACTTCTTCTTTAAGAATTTTTTGGGAAATAGATTCAAGCAAAGGTAAGTTATTCCTTAAAATGTTCAGTGCCGTTTCATGGGCATCATCAACTAGATCTCTTACTTCTTTATCTATTGCTTGAGCTGTTGCGTCACTAACAGATCTTCTTGGGTTGTTTCCGTTTCCTAAAAATTGCCCACCACCTTGTTTGTCGTAAGCAAGAGGTCCAAGTATATCACTCATTCCGAAAGTACCTACCATTTGTTCTGCTATATCAGTTGCTCTTTGAAGATCATTGGAAGCACCAGTAGTGATTTTTCCAAAAACAACCTCTTCTGCTGAACGACCTCCTAATAGTGTTGCTATTTGACCTTTTAATTCTTCTTTAGAATTAAGGAATCTTTCTTCAGTTGGGAGTTGGAGTGTGTACCCTAAAGCGCTCATACCTCTGGGTACGATAGATATCTTCGCAACTTTTGATCCTCCTGGCATTAGATGGCCAACAATGGCGTGGCCTACTTCATGGTAAGCAACAACTTTTTTCTCATCATCCTGAAGAATTCTACTTTTTTTCTCTAATCCTGCTACTACTCTTTCTATAGCTTCACTCAAATCTTGTTGCTCAACGCTTTTTCTTTTGGCTCTAGCAGCTAATAAAGCAGCCTCATTAACCATATTTGCTAAATCTGCACCTGCAAAACCACTTGTAGCTTGGGCTATGGAATCTAAGTCAATAGATTCTGATAATTTTACTTTCTTTGTATAAATTTCAAGAATTGTTTTTCTGCCTGATAAGTCTGGTCTATCTACTAAAACTTGCCTATCGAATCTGCCAGGTCTTAATAAAGCAGCATCAAGAACTTCAGGCTGGTTTGTTGCCGCTAGAACTATTACAGGTTTATCAGCAGAAGCAAACCCATCCATCTCAGTAAGTAATTGGTTTAAAGTTTGTTCTCTTTCATCATTGCCACCAACAACACCCATAGAACCAGAACGGCTCTTACCAATAGCATCAAGTTCATCTATGAAAATAATACAAGGTGCTTTCTTCTTAGCTTGTTCAAACAAATCTCTTACTCTGGCTGCTCCAGCCCCTACAAAAAGCTCAACAAATTCAGAGCCTGAAATAATGAAAAAAGGAACCTCTGCTTCTCCAGCAACAGCTTTTGATAATAAAGTTTTTCCTGTTCCTGGAGGCCCTACCAAAAGAACACCCTTCGGAATTCTCGCACCAATATCTGTGTATCTTTCAGGTTTTTTTAAAAAGTCAACTATTTCAGTTAATTCATCCTTTGCTTCATCTACACCAGCAACATCATCAAAAGTTATTTTTGATTCATCATCAGGTACATATACTTTAGCCTTGCTTTTTGTAAAACTTAAAGCTCCTTGAGCTCCCCCACCACCCATACTTCTTCTGGCGAAAAATTGTAATACTAAAATAAAAATCAAAGGTGGTACCACCCAGCTCAAAATGGTTGAAAAGAAATTTGGTTTTTTAGGGGGAGCAGCTGCAAATTCAACACCTTTACTCTCTAATCTTTGAGGTAAATCCATATCAAAAATTGGAGTAGTAGCTAATACTGAAGGGGCTCCTTCTTCTGCTCCATTTAATTCATATCTAATTTGTTCTTGAGTAATATAAGCTCTTTTCACTTCGCCATCATTAACCTGATCAATAAATAAAGAGTAAGGGACTCGAGGTATTTGCATGTTTTGATTAGGGAACAAACTACTAAATAAAAGTAGTGCACCTACACCAATTAAAATAATATTTACTATTCCAAATCTTCTATTAGGTTGATTATCGTCTTGTCTTATTGGCATGATTATTGTCGTTTGTGAATATATTATAAACTAAACTAAAGAGTTCCGTACTTGTTTAAGTTTTTTTGGGTAAGAACCGTACGGTATTTTAATCAAGGAATACTTCCGCTTTAATAAAAATCACTCTTTACAAAAATATCATCACCAATAAGATTAATTTCAGAAGATTTTAGATTAAGAACATCATTCATATCTGTAAATTCAAAATCAGCAAAGGGATTCATGCTACAAACGCCACCTAATATTTTTGGAGCAATAAAAGTCATAAGTTCTTGGATACATCCCGCCTTAATTGCTGAAGTTGCCAACTTTGGGCCACATTCCCAGAACACATTATTACAACCTTTTTTGGCTAGTAAATTAGAAATCAATTTAGGATTATCAGAGGGTATTTCTTCAATTTCTACACATTCTGGAATTCTCTTAAGATAATTTTTATTTGCTTTAGAAGCATCATAAACAACAAGGGTCCTAGCTAAGTTGCAATCCCACAAATTTGATTTTTTTGGTAGATCTAAAGTTTTTGTGAAAACTACTCTTAAGGGTTCTGGCTGCCTTAGCCCTCGCGAAGTGAGAAGAGGATTGTCTTTTCTTAATGTATTACCACCAATGACTATTGCATCAAAGCTTGATCTATAAGAATGGACTAAAGATCTTGAATATTTATTTGTAAGCCATTTACTTTTGCCATTTTTAAGTCCAACCCTTCCATCCAAACTCATTGCCCATTTCAGAACACCAAAAGCACTACCGGTAATATTTCTATGAATAAAAGACTTATTGAGTTCTAGTGATTCCCTCTCGCAAAGGCCTTGATGTACTTTTATCCCAGCATCTTTAAGTAATTTAATACCTTTACCTGAAACTCTTTTGTCAGGATCTTCAATTGAAATATATACTTTTTTTATTCCAAAGGAAATTATTTGATCTACACATGGAGGAGTTTTACCTTGATGGCAACAAGGTTCTAGATTCACATATATGCTTCCACCACTTGCATCTTTTTTTAGGTTTTTAAAAGCCATTGCCTCCGCATGCGGCATTCCTGATTTACAATGAAACCCCTCTGATATTAAATTTCCATATTTATCTAAAATCACAGCTCCTACCATAGGATTAGGACTTGTTCTACCTTTACCTAATGAAGCTAAAAAAATAGCTCTTTTCATCCATTTAAGATCTCTTTTATCGCTATCAATCATTTCTCAAGAAATCATTAAGTTAAAGATCTCCATTCTTTTACTAAAAAAGGAGGAACTGGCAAATCTGAAAAAACACCTGATAAAGATAATCTTAGTGGTCTATTTTTATCAATGGAATTTATTAGTTCGTTAAGATCAAACTCTGCAGCAGCTTGTCTTCCATCATTTGCCAATGCAACATTTATTAATGTTTTGTCAGTTAAAAACCACTTTTTTCTTCCAGAGTCTACTTGCAAGCTTGTTGGATGATCAATCCTAAGATTACCAGGATATCCTATTACCCTTAAAATCAATTTATCTTCAAAAAGTGGAGAATTATAAGCAACTAATTGCCATGTTTCAAAATCTAAATCTCTAAGGAACTCACTACTTGCATTAATTAATTCTCCATTAATTTCAATTTCTGCTATTTCTGCATGAACTTTGATTGGGTTAAAAACCAGACAAAGAAAAATTACAAGAGGCAATAAACCTCTGAAAAAAATATTTTGCTTTATATTTTTATTTAATTTTGTAATTTTCTTCATTTTCAGAATCCATTAGGGCATCTAAAGTGACTGCTGTTCTAACTATAGATTGATATTTTCTTATAATTTTACGATTTTTTTCAATAACTCGGGATAAATTTGCAGCATCTTTCTCAGAATAACTAGATGATAAATCACTAGAGTCTTCCTCTATTAACTCAAAATTACTTTCTTTATTAATTAGAGTTAACAATAATTCGTGTAATCGCTTTCTTCTGTCGTACAAATAATTTACTATTATGACTCGATTAATAATAGGATAATTTAATTAAACATACAAATAAATTACGTGTTTCATCTTAAAAATTTATGACTGAAATAAAAAGGAAAATACACGTAATAGGAATTAATTCTTTTGAATTTCAAGAATTACCAATTAATTTACAAAATTTATTTTTAGAAACTGTTAATGTTGCTATTCCAGATTCGTATTTTAAAGAAATTGAATTATGGGCTGATAGAAATTCCCAACAGAAAAAATTATTGTTTGCTAGTAAAAGTGACAAAAATCTGATTAGTTGGATTAAATCGCAAAAAAATGATGTTGTTTTAATTTCGAGGGGTGATCCTCTTTGGTTTGGTATTGGGAGAATACTTCTAGAAAATTTTTCAAAAGAAGAATTATTTTTCTATCCATCAAAAACTTGTGTTCAAATAGCATTTAGTAAACTAAAAATAGCTTGGCAAGATGCTACTTTTATAAGCATTCATGGAAGAGATTCAACTAAATTAATCAAGACTCTAAAATTAAAGCCCTCAACATTAGCAGTCCTTACAGATACAAAAAATAAAGGTTTAGAAATAATTCAAAACAACCTATTAGAGTTAAATCTCGATGATTTTTATGAATTTTGGCTTTGCGAGGAATTAGGCTTAAAAGATGAAAAGATTAGAAAATTAAATGTAAAACATAAATTTCCTTCTGATATTTCCGAACTAAATATTGTGGTTCTAATAAGAAAAGAACAGCATATAAAAGATAATGATATGTCTCTTTTTGGATTAAAAGACAGTGCATTTAAAACTTTTGAAGACAGACCAAATTTGTTAACTAAAAGAGAAATTAGAATTCAAATATTAGCTGATTTAGAATTACCGGAGAGTGGAATAATTTTAGATATTGGTGCAGGTTGTGGCTCAATTGGTTTAGAAGCCCTAAAATTAAGACCTACTTTAGATTTATTAATTATTGATAAAAGAATTGGATCTAAAGAATTAATTATAGAAAATTCAAAAAGACTAAGTGTTAGTCCTTTAGATATTTTTGAAGAAGATATAAATAATTTATTGCATTCAAACTATATTAATTCCCTAATAAATATAAATAGAGTGATTATCGGTGGCTGTAACAAAAATACTAAGCTTAAAATTATTAATGTATTATCAAAAAAAATGAATTCTGGAGATATTTTTGTTATTCCGCTTATTGATATTCAAATCATTAAGGATTTAAAAGAGGCCTTAAAAGAAAATAATTTCTCTGTAAGTTTAAATTTAATTCAGACTTATAAAAGTTTAACTATTTCGGACGGAATAAGATTAGAGCCAAACAATCCCGTTTTTTTGCTTAAAGGGAGAAAAGTAATTTAACTCAAATTTACTTATCTGGTTTACCGACATGCGGCAGGCCCCAACCTAATTTATTTCTTAAAACCTGAAAAAACTCATGATCCTCAAGTCGTATAAACTTGACGGAATGCTTACTTTTTCTTATTAAGACTCTATCTTCTGGCCAAACGTAACAACCTGCATTTCCATCAACGACCATAACAAGTCTTTCAGGTGTTGCAGGGAAAACTGTGACTGGTTCTGAATCATTAAAAACTAACGCTCTTGATGCTAAAGAATGAGGTGCAATTGGAGTCAATTGAACAACTGGACAATCGGGTGTTATAACAGGGCCCCCTGCACTTAAAGAATATGCAGTTGAGCCAGTTGGCGTTGAGAGAATAACTCCATCAGCAGATATATCAACTGGAGCATGTCTTCCTATTGAGACTTCAAAATGACACATACTTGTCAAAGGTTCTCTATGAAGGGCCATTTCGTTTAAGCAAAGAGACTCCCATCTTCTTTGCTCATTTCTCATTACGCTAATTATTAAACTTTTTCTTTCTTCTATATCCCAATTACCCGTTATGAGTTTATCAATTGCTTCCTCTAGATTGGAAAGATATGCTTCAGCAAGAAAACCTAAATGCCCTGTATTTATTGTAAGGATTGGAATTTTTGCAGGCGCTGTTTGTCTCGCAGCAGAAAGGACTGTTCCATCTCCTCCAAGAACAATCGCAAACTCCATAGATGAATCAAAACCTTCGGGCACACAATTAGAATATCCCAAAGGACGTACATGTTGATCGGGATTGGCAAAACCAACCAAACCTCCAGAACTACTTACTCTAACAATTTCATAATTGGATTTTTCCAATTTTTTTTGAACAGAGATTGCCGTTTGAACAGCCAGTTCTTTCCCATCATTGACGATTAGTCCAGCTTTACGTACCAATCGATAAATTAGAAGCTATTAATATTTTAAACCAAATCGATAAAGAAACCTAATTTAAAATACTAAAGATATTTAAAATTGTTCTAAAAATCTTAGATCATTAGTATAAAACCTTCTTATATCATCAATCTGATGTCTCACCATACAAAATCTCTCTACACCTAATCCAGCTGCAAATCCAGTCCATTTCTCAGAATCAATTCCTAATTTTTCTAAAACCTTTGGATCTACCATTCCACAACCCATTACTTCTAGCCATTTACCTTTCCATTGAACATCAACTTCTGCAGAAGGTTCAGTAAAAGGGAAATAACTAGCCCTGAATCTAACAGGAATATCTCCAAAGAAAGTTTTTAAAAAAGAAAGTACAGTCCCTCTCAAATGACTAAAATTTATATTTTGATCGATACATAAAACCTCTACTTGATTGAAAACAGGTGAATGAGTCGCATCTACAGCGTCTCTCCTGTAAACTCTCCCTGGTGCAATAATTCTTACTGGAGGAGGATTATCTTCAAGAAATCTAATCTGAACAGGTGATGTATGAGTTCGTAGTAGACGATTTTCATCCAAGTAAAAAGTATCCTGCATATCTCTTGCAGGATGATCTTTTGGTATATTAAGTGACTCAAAGTTATAAAAATCACTCTCTATTTCAGGCCCATTTTCAACAGAGTAACCAAGTCCGCAAAAAATATCTACTATCTCATCTTGAGTTGAAATTAGAGGATGTTTTTTACCTGAAGGGGTTCCTGTAGAAGGAATAGTTACATCAATTTTTTCATCTTCAATCTGTTGATCTATAGACTCAATAATAAGTTGATCTTTTCTTTCAGTTATTAAATTTTGCAATTTGATTTTTATCAAGTTTGCCTTCTGACCAACGATAGGTCTATCGACAGAGGATAATTTACCCATACTTTTTAATATAATTGATAATTCTCCTTTCTTTCCTAATAAAGAGATCCTTAATTGGTCCAATTCATCACCATTATTAGCATTTTTGATATTTTCATTCGCTAAGAGAGAAAGATTATTTAATTTTTCCTCTATTTGTCTTAATGATTCAATTTGACTCACTGATATAGTAAAAATAAGTATAGTTTTATTTTACTTAAACATCGTCCACAATATTATTAATTGATTAATGGAATCGTTAAATATTTTAATAAGTAATGATGACGGAGTTTTTGCTGAAGGGATAAGATCATTAGCTAAAACCGCGTTGAAAAAAGGGCATAAAGTAAATGTGGTTTGTCCCGACCAAGAGAGATCGGCTACTGGTCATGGACTTACCTTACAATCACCTTTGAGAGTTGAAAGAGCAGATGAATTATTCGAACCAGGTATTAAAGCTTGGGGTTGTTCAGGCACTCCTGCTGATTGTGTGAAATTAGCACTATCAGAATTATTAGATAAAAAACCTGATTTAGTTCTTTCTGGAGTAAATCATGGTCCAAATTTAGGAACAGATATATTTTGTTCTGGAACAGTTGCTGCAGCAATGGAAGGTACTTTAGAAAATGTTCCATCTATGGCAATTAGTGTTGCGAGTTTTAAATATAGAAATTTTGAAGTCGCCAGTGAAATTGCAATTAATATTGCAGAACAATCAATCAAAGATAGTTGGCCAAAGTCACTTCTTTTGAACTTAAATATACCCCCTTGTGAGAAGAATAAAATAAAAGAATTATCCTGGACAAGATTATCAATAAGGAAATATAAAAACCAATTTTCTAAAAGGGAAGATCCAAGAGGTGATGATTATTATTGGTTAGCTGGCGAGGCTGTTTTAGATTTGAAATCAAAAGGTTATGGCCCTAAGAATTGGCCTAGTGACGTTTCTCAAATACAAGAAAATAAAATTTCTCTTACCCCTGTAGAACCAGACTTGTTTTGGAGAGGCGGTTTAGACTTATTACCTAAAATCAATACTTCATTTATAAATGCTTCTTAACAACCATAATGAAAAGCAAAGTCCAAAGAAATGAGCTGCGATAACTTGCGTATTGCTTAAAACTGATAAAATTTCAAGACCAGTAATAGGGATATCAGATGACGCAGTTATAAGTTGACCAGTTGTTTGAGAGGATGCCTGAATAAAAAGTGCACCCATAAGTGCTTGATATCCAATTAAACCAAATAATATTCCTAACAAATCATTTATTAAACCTCTTTTTATTAGTTTGCTTGTTTGTCCTCTAGAAGGTCTAGCATTACTTGCAATTGCTCTACCGGTTCTGACTATTAACCAACTTTGCCACAGACTAAAAAGTAGTAAAATTAGAGATACTGTTGTTAATGACAGTCCAGGAGTCAGACTTAGCTGTCCTTCACTATCATTAACAACATTTGAAAAAAGCAAAACAGCTGTCACTACAACACCTAAAATGGATTGAATCCAAAAGCGTACCCAGCCAATGCGCCTTATTCCAAATGAAAGCGACTGAAAATCAATTTTGTCAGACATTCATTTGATTGAATAAACTATAATCTATTCAAATTTGCCATCTAAATCATAAAATTGCACGTTATATTGTGATCTCTTTAATATCACCATCTGAAGTAATGAATCCTACCTCAATAGCTATTGGTAGTTTTGATGGCCTACATGCAGGCCATAGAAAATTAATTGAAAGTGTTGTTAAAGAGAATGACTACAAACCAACAATTGCAAGTTTCTGGCCACATCCAAGAGAAATACTATATGGAGAAACCAGACTTAGGCTTGATCTTCCAGAAGAAAAACTTCCTATCCTTGAAGATCTTGGGATTGAACAATTAGTACTAATTCCCTTCGATAAGAAACTCTCTAAATTAAGTGCAGAGAAATTTGTAAAAGATATTTTGATCAATCAATTACAAGCAAAAAGTATTTCTGTAGGTGCCAACTTTAGATTTGGGTTTAAAAGAAGAGGAGATATTAACACAATAAAACTTGCTACTAAAGATAGGGATATAAAGCTGAAAATAATCTCAATTCTAGAAGATAAAGAAGGAAGAATAAGCAGCAGCAGAGTTAGAGATTTATTACAAAAAGGTGATTTAAAGAATGCTTTTAAAATACTTAACAGGCCATATAATTTTACTGGTAAAGTTGTTAAAGGAAAAGGTGTTGGCAAAAGCCTAGGATTTCCCACAGCAAATCTTGAAATAGATGGTAGAAAAATTTTACCTGGTGAGGGAGTCTATGCAGCATGGACTAAAATAAAAAATTCTCCAAATAAAATTGCCTCTGTTATGAACCTTGGTTCTCAACCAACTATCGATCCCCTCTTACCATCAGCAGTAGAAGTTCATTTAATTAATAAAGATATGAATCTATATGGGTTAGATTTGTGGGTAGAACCTATTGAAAAACTAAGATCTCAAATAAAGTTTCATAATATTGATGAACTCTCTAATCAAATTAGAAAAGATAAAGAAATTGCCTTAAAAATTCTTTTCAACCTTAGTAAATAATTTATAAGTATGGAAAACTCAAACTTA
>QCBY01000025.1 GCA_003279005.1 Prochlorococcus sp. AG-347-J22
AGTTGCTAGTAGACAGACCTATTGAACCTGATTTTAAAAGTTCATCATGAGGAGAAAGGTGAATGCCTTCATCTTTCAAACTAAAGCTTCCCCAAAAATAAATATTTAAATCAAAATCATTATTTTTCTGAAAGGGTATTTTTTCTGGTTTATCTCTCCAATTTTTGCTATTTGGAAGAAAGGCAACCACACCAAAGCCTGATTTTTTGGCTCTAAGCTTTAAATTTTCTAGGCTATCATTAATTCCTGTCAAAGGATCTTTTAAAAATGAGTGAGTATCGACCAACATAGGCGCAACTAATTTATTACCAGACTTTGAAATTGCAATATTCTTTTTAAGTGCCTTTTTTTTAGCCTCATCACCAAATGCTTCTATTTTGCCATTAATAATTAACAGATGATCTTTGTACACTTCAAAATTTGGGCCCATCAAAATATTTATATTTTCGTAAAAAAATGTTTTCCCCATTTTCAAAGAGCACCCGATGCTGTTGAGTCTAATACTCCCCCAAGATGTGTAGTTATATTTAAAGCGCTAATTACATGATCTTTTTCGGGATCATCAAAAAGATCAATAACAGTGATTCCACCATTGCCTTGTTTTATCATCCAGATTTTAGAGAAATCAATTCCTAATATATTGCAAATAAGTGTTTTATTAACTGCATCATGTGCGACTAATAATGTTAAATCTTTGTTCTTTTGAGCTAAACAAATTTCCTCCCAAGCCTTAACTGATCTTTTAGATACTTCTTCAATAGATTCTCCTTCAGGCATTACTACCTCTTCGGGTTTTTCATGCCAATTTTTAAGTAATTCTGGCCATTCATTCCTAATTTCATTTTCTAATTTACCTTCCCATAATCCATGACTTATCTCTACTAATTTCTCAATCTTTGTAATTTCTAAATCTGACTTATTTTTAAGAATTATCTGAGCTGTTTCATATGGTCTATCCATTGAACTTGAAAAAGCTTTGTTAAAGTTGATTTCCTTTAAATACTCAGAAGCTTTTTTCGCTTGATCTTTCCCATTATTGTTTAATGGTATATTAATTTGTCCTTGGAATCGACCCTCTTTGTTCCAGTTGGTCTCACCATGTCTTACTATAAATATTCTGGAATCTCCAATCTGATCAGGTATTTTTTTATTTAAATGAGAAGTTTGATTTAGACATTCAACTTGTGTTTTAAAAGAATTTCTCTGATTTAAGATATTGAGGATTGAAAATGAGGCATTATCTAACTTTATTCTTCTAAAACCTTTTTTAGGTCTTCCAATTAATGAGAGAATTAAACATCTAAGAATTGCGTTGTGACCAATAACTAAAATGTTAGCCTCATCTTTTTCTGAATAGATTTTTAAGATATTTTTAATAAATTTATTAGCCTGGAAATATAATTCTTTAATAGGTTGATACGTTAAATTACCATAACCTTCTAGTTTTAGATTTTCAGGATCATTTTTCCAAATAAGATAATTTTCTGGATATTTCCTTTTTACTTCATTAATAGTTAATCCAGACCATCTACCAAGATCTACCTCTAGTAAATTTTTATCATATACAATATCACTTTCTAATTTGATACTTTTTTGGATCGTCTTTGCTGTTTCAGCCGCTCTTTTAAGCGGAGAGGAATAGATTTTGTCAAAATTTATCTCTGATAATGCTTCCCCTGATTTCATTGCCTGATCGTAACCTTTATCGGTTAAATATGATTTATCAGTCCTTCCTTGAATTAAGCCCTTTTCATTAAAACTGCTAAGACCATGTCTAACCAAAATTAATCTAAAGCTCATTATACAAATTCAAAGATCATAGTATTTTAATCATCTCATGGCGTGATAAAAATAGGTATAAGATAATTAGAAATGCCAATGAAATCTTTTTTTAGTTTTGAATTTTTATTATCAAATGTATGAATAAGAAATTTTTTAAAACAAAACTATTTTTAGCTTTTATATCCTTGATTATAACTTTTTTTGTCTGGCAACAAGGACTTCGCGATAGTCTCAATAGACCATCCGTTGGCTTTGACATAAGTCAAAAAGAAAAAGAAATTGCAGAATTGGCATTACCTGCAATACCAATAAAATTAAAAAACCTAGTTATTATTAATGATCCAATTGAAGAGATTCAGACTTCTCTATCTGAATTATCTTTTGATGAATTAACAGAAAGGAATAAATTAATTTGGATAACCTCTTTTAAAAAAAATGAGATAAATATTAATAATAAATATCTTAATAGTTTTGATAATAAAAACTATAAATTGGTAATAGAAAATTTGAGGCAAAGTTATGTTGATAATTCATATAAACCTGACGATGATTTACTAGATTTGTTTAAGAAGGATAGATTTCTTTATCACTTGTTGAGCAAAAGATTTGATTTTGATGAGAGTAAATTGATAACAAATGCACTTTCAAAAAAAATGTTTTTAAAAATAATAGCCATCAGATTAATACCCCTAATAACAATCGTCATAGGTTCGTTACTAATACTAAAAAAACTATGGAGTGCTGTGGCTTCAAAAAAAATTGGATGGAAAGAATTCAAACCCTTAGATTTAGATTTATTAGACATGGTCTTATTGATATCAGGAGGCTTTGTTGTTTTAGGAGAAGTGATCTCTCCTTTGTTTTCAATTACTTTAGTTGAATTGGTTGCTCCTAATCTATCAATCGAGTTAACACAATCACTAAAAATATTTTTTGGATATCTATTTATGGCAATTCCCCCCCTATTGATTATTTATTACCAAATAAAGTCTTTTGATAATCAAATTAGTTTAAAAAAAGATTATTTTCAATTCAATTTTTCACCTATCAGAGATTCGATATCTCATGGGATAAAAGGTTTTTTAATGATAATACCTTTTGTTTTGTTAGTGTCATTAATTATGAATCTTTTAATTGAAAATCAAAATGGGAGTAATCCTTTGCTTGAGATCGTTTTAAATAATGATAATTATCTTTCATTTATTCTTTTGTTTTTGACAACTACATTTTTAGCTCCATTGTTTGAGGAGGTTATTTTTCGAGGCGTTTTGCTGCCGATTTTATCAAGAGAATTTGGAATAATCTTAGGTATTTCAATTTCTGCTTTTATTTTTGCCTTGGCTCATTTGAGTATAAGCGAAATGCCTCCATTATTTACTTTAGGTATTGGATTGGGAATCACTAGACTTATTTCAGGTAGATTATCATCTTCCGTTATTATGCATTCTTTATGGAATGGGATGACTTTTTTGAATTTGTTCTTGTTGAGAACATAAAGATTGATATCTACTACTTGCATAAAAATTTAAAAAATGTTTTCTTGATGCATAACACTTTTTAAATTTATACTGATACTGAGAAATGAGTATATTTGAAAATGAAAATACTTATAATAAAAATCCATACAAGATTAATCAAATAAATTCAAATAATTTATTTTTATTTAACTTAAAATTTTTCCATAAAATATTTGATAGCATAAACTCCTCATTAATAATTTTAATTTTTATTCTCTCTTTTATTTCTTTTAATAGTCAAAGAAAGTGGACAAACATATACAGAGATATTGCTAAAACAAGATTGCATAATAATAATCTTATAGATTATATTTCTAAGACAGAACAATTTTATATCAATGAAATTGAGTCCCTTAACATATTTAAGAAAACAACTCCAAGAGATTTAATTTACCTTCATAAGCAAATTCCCAAGCAAAAAAAAAATAAATTTTTAAAAATCATAAAATATATTCAAGATGGATTAAAGGATAGTAAATATCAAAGAGGTTATTAATGAAAAGGCGTAAGAAAATTGTTAATCTCGTTCCTCTTAAAACTCAAAGATTTAAGATTACTTATTTATTTTTCTTATTATTAATCTTTGGACTTTTTGGCAGGCTTGTAAACCTACAAGTTTTTAGTGCAGCAGAATTACAAAAAAAAGCTAAGTTAATTCAATTTACTAAAATTAGTTCTTTAACTAGAAGAAGACCAATAGTTGATAGGAATAATAGACTAATTGCTTACGATAAACCTCTCTATAAATTATGGGCTCATCCAAGATATTTTAATTTTCCAGGGGATTCAACGAACAGATCAAGGAGTGTTGAAGAAGTGGTTAATAAATTATCGCCAATTTTAAATGTAAAAGATGAAATTCTTATATCAAAGTTTGGAAATAAAATGGTTGGTATAGAATTATTGGATGAAATTAATGAGAATCAAGCAAAAAAGATCAAAAACCTTCATATAAGTGGTCTGGATCTTATTAAATATTCAAAAAGATATTATCCTCAAAGTAATTTATATTCAAATCTCATTGGTTTTGTTAATTATGAGAACAAAGGTAAAGCAGGTTTAGAACTGCATTTGGAAAATCAAATCAAACTACTTAATAAAAGTAATTTGGTAAAGATAGGAGGAGATGGAACTCCTCTTCCAGATAATTCGGGCCCAAGAGATTTTATTAATGACTATAAGAGTTTAGGTTTAACAATTGACTCAAGATTGCAGAAGGCCTCATTTAAAGCTTTAAGTAAACATGTATTAAAGTGGAATGCAAAGAAAGGATTTGCAATAGTTCTGAATGTAAATAATGGTGAAATTTTATCATTGGCTTCAATACCATCTTATGATCCAAACAAATATTGGGAATATAATTCTGATATTTTTAAAGGTTGGTATTCACAGGATTTATTTGAACCTGGCTCGACTTTTAAACCTATAAATCTAGCCTTTGCATTAGAAGAAAAAGTAATTCAACAAGATGGTTTAGTTGAAGACAGTGGGAAGATTAATGTTGGAGGATGGACCCTTTCAAATTGGGATAAAAAGGGAAATGGATATATTGATTATCCTAGAGTTTTGCAAGTTTCAAGTAATGTCGGGATGGTAAAAATAATGCAAAATTTGCCGCCTAAAACTTATTGGGATTGGCTTAATAAATTAGGGATTAGTAAAAACTTGGAGACGGATTTATTTGAATCTACCGCAGGTCAATTAAAGTCAAAAGATATATTTATTAGTCAAACTATTGAGCCAGCAGTGGCTTCTTTTGGAAAAGGATTTTCAATCTCACCATTGAAGTTAGCCCAACTTCATGCTGTTTTAGCTAATGGGGGGGTTGAAGTAATTCCCCATGTGACTTTAAATTTCAAAGATTACGCTACAAATAATTCTCAAGAAGAAATCTTTTCTGAAGAGGTCTCGAGAATAGTTCTAGAATGGATGGAAAGTGTAGTTGAGAAGGGCAGTGGAGTTGGAGCAAAAATTGAGGGTTATAGAATCGGAGGTAAAACAGGGACATCTCAAAAGGCAATCAATGGAAGATATACAAGTAAGAAGGTTTGTAGTTTTGTAGCCACTTTTCCTATAAATAACCCTAAGTATGTTGTCCTTGTTGTTATTGATGAGCCGTCCAAGGCATACGCTTATGGTTCAACAGTTGCTGTACCTGTTGCAAAAGAGATTATCGAAAGTCTTATTGTTATAGAAAAGATCCCTCCACAAATTGAAAAGAATAGATTAATTGTTAAAAAACCCTAAAATTATACCTTTTTTTATTTAATAAGTTCATCATTTGATGAATTCATTTGGAATTGAGGTTAACTTAAAGATATGTATGACTATCTAGAAATGAAATCAATTTTAGAACAATTATCTTCTATTACTGTAGTTGTTGCTGATACTGGAGATTTAGATGCGATTAAGAAGTTTCAACCTCGAGATGCTACTACTAATCCTTCTCTAATATTAGCTGCAGCTAAGAATCCTGATTATATAAAGTTAATAGATCAAGCTTTGGAAAGTTCGAGAAAATCTTTGCCTAATGGATATTCTGAAAGTGAATTCATAAAAGAAGCTATTGATCAGGTCTCAGTATTTTTTGGTAAGGAGATTCTTAATCTTATTTCAGGAAGAGTATCTACAGAAGTTGATGCAAGACTTAGTTTTGATACTGAAGCTACTGTTAGAAAAGCTCGAAAGTTAATAAATCACTATAAAAATTTTGGAATAGATAAAAAAAGAATTTTAATTAAGATAGCTTCAACTTGGGAAGGAATAAAAGCAGCTGAAATCTTGGAAAAAGAAGGCATAAAATGTAATTTAACCTTACTATTTAACTTTTGCCAAGCGGTAGCCTGTGCAAATGCCAAAATCACTTTAATCTCTCCTTTTGTTGGGCGAATATTGGACTGGCATAAAGCGAAAACAGGTCAAGATAATTTTCCTGGGGATAAAGACCCAGGTGTTATTTCAGTTACCAAAATTTTTAATTATTTTAAAGAAAAAGGATTTAAAACTGAAGTAATGGGAGCAAGCTTTAGAAATGTTGATGAAATAAAAGAATTAGCAGGATGTGATCTCCTAACTATTGCACCAAAATTTTTAGATGAACTTGATAAAGAAGAAGGGGTACTTATTAAGAAGTTAGATGAAAATGTTAAATCTAAGAGCTTTGTTGACTATAAATTCGATGAGAAAGACTTCAGATTAAGTATGTTAGAGGATCAAATGGCAAGTGAGAAGCTTAGTGAAGGAATAACAGGTTTCAGCAAAGCAATAGAGGAATTAGAGGAGTTGTTATTAAAAAGATTTTCAGAAATTAATAATCAAAAATTAATTTCAGCAAATTAATGCGCGTCTCAGTTAAATCTCAATTTATCCTTCACTTTTTGTAAGAAGTCTTTTTATAACTCTCTTTGCGATGTCTTCATAACTCATTTGACCAGATAATATTTGAGCAATTCGTTTTGGAGCTGTTTTTCGTTTAACCCCTAATTGATACCCGGTTTTGGGGAATCTATAAAAGATTTGAGCAATTCTCTTACCCCATGCCATAGATTTACCCCATTCATTATTAATACTTATTGAATAATTATTTAAATCATTTTTATTAGTAGATAAACATTGGTCGATATTCTCTGCTGCAAAATAACTACTAATTAAAGAAGGTCTAATCCCCTCCGCTAAAAATGGATCGCAAAGAGATGCTGCATCCCCAACAGCTAATACTCTATCACCATTTAGCTTGTGTACCCCATTCCAAATTCTTAGTCTTTTATGAACTGCTTTAAAAGATAAATCTTCAAATCCGAAACTTTTAATAACTTTATTATTAAGATCTTCATCTTCTAGAGTTTTATTATTTATGAAAGTTCCCAAGCCAATATTTAAACTGTCTTTTAATGGGAATGCCCAAGCAAATCCATATTTAACAAAACCAAACTCAAATCTAACTGCATCTTTGGGAATATTCCCTAAACCTTTTAATCTTAAGGCTAGAGTATTGGCAAATTTTGGTTTTCTTGGACCTAAATCAAAGTACCTTACCCAATGTGATTGAGAACCGTCAGCGATAACAAGAAATTTAGATTTATATGTTTCTTGATTGCTGCATTTTATTATCCAAGTCTTATTTTGGGAGGTTATTTCTTCAACTTGTACTGGTCTAATTATTTCACTGCCATATTTTAGAGCTTCATTAAGTAATAATTGATCTAATTTTTCTCTTCTAATTATCCAAAAAGGTGATTCACCAGAAAGGTCAGCGACAACGTTATCAGATGATTCCCATCTGAATTCAACATTTCTGATTTTCGATTCTATTACTTGATCAATATTTAAAGGAAGAAATTTTTTCATTGAGGATGCCATCCCTCCTGCACAAGGCTTAATGTTCCCAAATACTTCTTTTTCTATAATTAGAACTTTATAACCTTTTTTTGATAGGTTTAGAGCCGTTGAAGATCCAGACAGACCCCCACCAATTATAATGATGTCAAAATCCTTCAAACTTTTAGTATCTCTTTTTCTTTTTCAGATAATTTAGATTCTATTAAAGAAATATATTTGTCAGTAAATTTTTGTATTTCTAGTTGATTATCTCTTGATTCATCTATAGATATTAAACCTTCTTTTTCATCTCTTTTCTCTTTATCAACAGCATCTCTTCTAATATTTCTTAGGGCTACTTTACCTTCCTCTGCATATTTGGAAGCTAACTTACAAAATTCCTTTCTTCTTTCTTCAGTTAATGGGGGCACATTTATTCTTATTACTTTCCCGTCATTATTGGGAGTTATGCCTAAATCACTCATTGATATTGCTTTTTCAATAGCTTGTAAGCAAGAAATATCAAATGGTTGAATTGAAATTGTTTGCGAATCAACAGTTGCTATTGAAGCTAAAGATTTTATGGGGGTTTCTGCCCCATAATATTCGACACTAATTCTGTCTAGTAATGAAGCATTAGCTCTCCCAGTCCTAATAGTATTGAAGTTTCTTTGAGTAGCTTCAACGCTTTTATTCATATTTGATTGAATTTCTTGTTCGTTCATGATTAAAAATAAGTAATTAAAATAAGTTTTAACTTATTAAAGATCCTATGGAATCTCCAGCAACAGCTTTGGAGATGTTCCCTTTTTTGAAGATGTCAAAAACCATTATGGGGATATTATTATCTTTACATAGAGCAATAGCAGTACTGTCCATTACAGCTATTTCATCGCTAAGAACTTGTTGATAACTTAGAGAGGAATACTTTTTTGCTTCATTAAATTTATTGGGATCACGATCATAAACTCCGTCCACTTTTGTAGCCTTCATAACAACCTCAGCATTTATCTCGGCGGCCCTTAATGCAGCAGTAGTATCAGTGGTAAAAAATGGATTTCCGCAACCACCTCCAAAAACTACCACTCTGCCTTTCTCCAAATGTCTCATTGCTCTTCTTCTAATGTAAGGTTCTGCAATTTCTTGCATCTCTATCGCTGTTTGAACTCTGGTTTCTACCCCAACTCTCTCTAATCCGTCTTGAAGGGAAATAGCATTCATTACTGTTGCTAACATCCCTACATAATCTGCTGTAGCTCTGTCCATACCATCAGCAGAACCCTTAAGCCCTCTGAATATATTTCCGCCACCGACAACTATAGCAAGTTGCACGTTATTTGCTATTACCTTCTCTACATCTTCGGCTATTGATTGGACTATCGCGGGATCTATCCCATACGGTTTGTCTCCCATTAGTGCTTCACCACTAAGTTTTAAAAGTACTCTTTTGTAAGTCATTCAATAATCATACTTTTAAGACCTTAGCAAGTAAATATAAACAATTTCTTTTTTAATATGATATTACTTGCGTCTTTAAACATTTCTCAATCGCATAAAAGTACGTTTATTAAATAAATTTGTTTAACATTTCTAAAACTCAATACATTCTTGGGCTTTTATACCTTGATCTTTAAAAGGATGCTTAATTAATTTCATCTCTGTTACTAGATCTGCTTGGTTAATAATAGATTCCGACGCGCCTCTACCAGTTAAAACAATATGATTTTTTCTATTATCTAAACTTTCTATAAATGTACTTATTTCTTTTGGAGAAAGATAGCCAAGTTTTGTCGCGATATTAATTTCATCAAGGATTATTAGTTTATAAGATTCATCTTTGATGAATGTTTTAGCGACTTGCCAAGCCCCTTTAACTAATTCTTCATCTCTTACCCTATTTTGAGTTTCCCAGGTAAATCCCTCTCCTAAAGTATGCCAAGAAATATTTGGTGATAACATTTTAAGGGCCTTTTCTTCACCAGTAGTCCATCCCCCTTTGATGAATTGTATAATAGCCACTTTGTGACCATGGCCAATGGTTCTTAAAGCCATTCCTAAAGAGGCCGTTGTTTTCCCTTTACCATCTCCAGTAAAAACAATTAATAAACCTTTTTTGGCTTTCCTTATTTTTAATCTTTTTGATTGAATATCTTTTCTTTTTTGCATTCTTTTTTTATAAAGCGTTTCATCAGTCTCAGGAGATAAATTTCCCCCCATCCCAAGTTCTTTAGCCTGAAAATCAAGACTGGTTATTTTTCTAGATGAAGATTGTTCTTTACCTGTCATATGGGTGTTTTATTTTGATTATAGTGATTATAAATTTCCCCGTTTTTTATATTTTAAAAGAGCATTATTGACTGCTTGTTGTTGATCACGTTTTGTTATCCAGTGATGATACGTTTGGGTATGTAGGCTAACTGAATGTCCCATCATTCTTGCTGCCACTGTATCTGGCAGATCATAAAAAATTGTCCTTACAGCCCAAGCATGTCTAAGGTCATAAGGCTTAATACTGAGGGAATAACGTTTAAATTGATCAGTTATTTTTTTCCCAATATTTTGCAAAGTTGTATTTTTAAGATTTACATTAATATTTGGAAGTAAGCTTGGATCTTTGCCCAACTTACAAAGTTCGAATTTATTTACCCATTCGGGATGGAAAGGCCAAACTTGATGCTCTCCTGTTTTTGTGGTGGGTAATACTCTAATAATCTTGTCACCATAGTTGTTTAATGCGCTTAAGTCACAAAAAAATACTTCATGATTTCTTAACCCATATGTAGCCATAAGTCCAAAAACATATTTCCATGATTTGTTTGGTATTTTATCCCAGAGATTTTCAATAACCTCGTCTGTCGGAAGGTCTCTAAAACTTGCTTTGTTTAAACCATATCCTTTTGCCATTAATTTCCAATCCTCTGGAAGTTTATGTTCTAAAAATTTTGCTAAAACATTAAGAGAGGTTGCACATTGTTTTCTGCTTCT
>QCBY01000026.1 GCA_003279005.1 Prochlorococcus sp. AG-347-J22
AATTTATTTTTTCTTGATGTCACTGATTTTAAAAATATTATTCTCAAGAAAAGAATAATCAAATCATTTACTGAATATGGATCTCCACAGTGGGTTTCCGGAATTTCATTTTTTTCTGGAAACGTTAAGAACTTATTTTGTTTAGCAAAAAAAGAAAATGGTTGGATACTACAAAAGTATGAAAACCTTTTATGCACGCAAGAACTCCCATTACCTTTTACTTCAATCAATGATTTTGATGTTTTTGAGCAAAAATTGGTTATTAGAGGTGATAGTTATAGTTTTTTTGGCCATTTAATTGAGAATGATTTTAAACAAAAGGATCCTCCCTATCTATCAAAAAAGATATTATTTGAGTCTTTAAATGATTATTCAAAGCCAGTGTCTTTTTGGTTTAAAGGTTTTAATAATCAATTGACACATTCATTTATTTATAAGCCAATATTAGAAATATTTAAAAAGTCACCTCTAATTGTTAAGGCACATAGTGGTCCTACTTCATATTTTGATGGATCCATAAATTCGGAAGTTCAATATTGGACTTCGCGAGGATTCACTGTCGCAGAAGTCAATTATGGCGGTTCATCTGGTTTTGGTAGAGAGTATAGAGAGAGATTAAATTATAAATGGGGAATTGTTGATTCGTATGACTGTAAAGCACTGGTACGAAGCTTGATTAAATTAAATTTTATTGATAGTACTAAGGTCGCAATTTTTGGTAACAGCGCTGGTGGGTTTACTGCAATTAATTCTTTATGTGAAGGTGATCTGTTTAAAGTAGCGATTTGTAAATACCCAGTTTTAGATTTGAATGATATGTATAAAAAAACGCATAGATTTGAGAAAGGTTATCTAAATTCGTTAATTGGTGATTATTCGAAATTTCCGGATGAGTATCGACTTCGATCACCAATAAATAAAATTAATGAATTAAAAAAGCCAATCTTATTATTTCATGGAAAAGAGGATTTAGTTATTTCATACAAACAAACATTAAAAATCAAAGAAGAACTGCTTAAGAGTAATAAGCATTCAGAAGTAATCATTTTTGATAATGAGGGACATGGTTTTAAAAATATTGATAATAAGAAAATAGTTCTTTTAAAAAGTCAAAAATTTTTAGAGAAAACTTTAAAAATCTAAGAATTTATTTTTAAAAAACTAATAGTATCTTTCAGATTCTCGATAAAAATATTTATTTCCTCTAGGTTAGTAGTGAAGTTCATACTAACTCTGGCGGTTGAATTAATTCCTAGATGTCTATGTAAAGGTTGACAACAGTGATGACCACTTCTAATACAAATACTTTTCGAATCAAGAATTTCAGCAATATCATTTGAATGTATTCCTTTTACATAGAATGTTGCTAAGGAAGCTCTGTCAGGGTCTATTTTTGGTGAAGGCCCTATTATTTCAAGGCCTTCTATTTGGTTTAATTTTTCAAATAAATATTTAGTAATCTCTTTTTCATAATTTTGAATATTATCTAATCCAATATTTTGAATATATTTTATTGCTTCTGCTAATCCTATAGCTTCTGCAATAGCTGGAGTACCAGCTTCAAATTTGTGCGGAAGCTCTGCCCAAGTACTAGTCTCTTCGTAAACATCTTGGATCATTTCACCTCCACCAAAAAAAGGAGGAATTTTTTCTAAAATTTCTTTTCTAGACCACAAGAATCCAATACCTGTTGGCCCACATAATTTATGTCCTGAACCAGCCAAAAAATCTATCCCAAGATCACGAACATCCACTTTTTGATGAGCTAAACTCTGGCAAGCATCTAATAAAACAAGGGCACCCTGTTTTTTAGCTAATTTTGTTATCTTTTTTATTGGATTACAGCAACCTAAAGTATTACTTATATGTAGTAAGCTAACTAGCTTTGTCTTTGTAGTTAATTTTGACTTTAAATCATCTAAATTTAATTTTCCATTTTGATCAATACTTACAAATTTAAGTTTACATTTATTTTTTGCGGCTACCATTTGCCAGGGAACAATATTACTATGGTGTTCCATAATTGATAGTAGAATTTCATCATTTTCTTTTAATGTAAATTCCCCCCATGATCTGGCGGCTAAATTTATAGCCTCAGTGGCATTTCTTGTGAAAATTATTTCTTTCGTTGAATAGGCATTTACATATTTACCAATTAGAGATCTTGCGTTTTCAAATTCTTCTGTTGCTTTTGCACTTAATTGATGAGCCCCCCTATGAACATTCGCATTAAAATTTTTATAATATTCGTCAATTTTGGTTAGAACCTGAATTGGTTTTTGCGTTGTTGCAGCATGATCAAGATAAATAATTTTATTTTTACTTTGAAAATTATTTACTAATAAAGGAAAGTCTTTTTGATTTATTTTTGTTAAATTCTGAATTGTTTCCATTAGTTTTCTTTTAAAAGTTTATCAAGCAAATCCCATTTATCTTTTGAAACAGGAATGCATGAAATTATTTCTTGGAGGTATGAACTTAATTGTAGTTTACTAGCTTCTTCTAATGTGAGACCTCTTGATCTCATATAAAAAATTTCTTCTTCATTCAATTGAGAAATGGTTGCACCATGTTTACATTTTACGTCATCAGCGATTATTTTTAACTGAGGCTTAGTATCAATTTTTGCATGTTTCGATAAAAGTAAATTTCTGCTTAATTGTGATGCGTCGGTTTTTTGAGCAATTTTTGGAACTATTATCGTACCCTCAAATACAGCATGTGATTTATCTTCTGCCAAAGATTTATTAAGTTGCTCTAAAATTCCATTAGGTCCGTTAAATTGCATTTTTGTATAAGTAGCAATTTGCTCATCTTTTTTAGTTATTTGAATACCTTTGATAATTGTTTTTGCATCTCCCTCTAATTGGTTAATACGGATTTCGAATCTTGCATAATTAAATTTGCAATGTAAAGATCCTAGATTGTATTCACTCTTTGTTTTTTGTAAAACATTTAAGGAATTTAATAAGTTAGATTTGTTTTTCCCATAAGAAACCACTCCATGATTTACCGATGTTTCTTCTTCTAAACATAAATAAGTTGTTTGAGAAAGTGAAGAGTTTTCGTTTCCCAGATTAATTTGTAATAGGTCTACCTTGCAGTTTTTTTCAAAGAATAAAATCAGTGTTTTTGCATTAAAAGATTCAGATGAGGAAGCGCTTAATATTTCAATAGGGGGAACTTTATTTCCAGAAATATTTAAACCTAAGATATTTTTTTTAGAACTTAAACAGTGATTAAGCAGATCACTCCAATGATCAGTTTGATCAAAAGCAGAGATATTTTTTTTTATATAGTCAACTATTTCTGAGTCTTTTGATTGTCTTATTGAATAGGTTTCTTGTTTGATATTAATGAAAGTATTCTCGCCAATTATTAATCTAATTATATTTTGAGAAGTATTTTTATATGGAAAACTAACCTTAGATTCTTTTTTTTTATGCGAATAATCTAAGAAACTTGAAAATTTTGATTTATTAGAAAGTCTCCATAGTTCACTTTTAATATTTGGTAACGGATTTAGTTTTAATTTATCAAGACACAGTTTTTGTATCTCTGATGGATTACTAATGAGTCTGTTTTTTTTGATTTCTTCGATAATTTGCATTTATCTACAGTTGTTTTGAACAATTATCAGTCCATTCATATCCATGTTTTTCAAGTTCAAGGGCGAGGTCACTTTCTCCAGTTTTTAT
Organism: Prochlorococcus sp. AG-347-J22; assembly: GCA_003279005.1. GTDB lineage: Bacteria > Cyanobacteriota > Cyanobacteriia > PCC-6307 > Cyanobiaceae > Prochlorococcus_A. Next base: position 3,699 of record QCBY01000026.1, read on the forward strand.
GATTTGACCTTCTGACATTACATGAACATAATCAGGTTTTATTTCATCTAATAATCTTTGATAGTGAGTTATTAATATAATTCCTGTTTCCTCATTAGAAATCTTTTTAATACCAGAAGCAACTATTCTTAAGGCATCAATGTCTAATCCTGAGTCAGTTTCATCTAGAATTGCAATTTTTGGTTCTAATAATGCCATCTGTAATATTTCATTTCTTTTCTTTTCCCCACCTGAAAAACCTTGATTAATGCTACGTGACAAAAATGCAGAATCCATTTTTACTAAGTCTAGTTTTTCTTTTACTAAGTCTTCAAAATCAAAAGTATCTAGTTCTTCTTTTTTAAGAAATTTTCTTCTGGCATTTGTTGCAACTCTTAGAAATTCAAGGTTACTTACACCTGGAATTTCAATAGGATATTGAAAACCCAGGAAAATACCTGATTGAGCTCTCACTTCTGGCTCTAAAGATCGAATATCTCTTCCTGTGAATTTTATTTCACCTTTAGTTATTGTGTATGAGGGATGACCCGCAATAATCTTGGAGAGAGTGCTTTTGCCACAGCCATTTCGTCCCATAATTGCATGAATCTCACCAGGGTTAACTGATATGGTTACTCCTTTTAAAATTGGAAGATTTTCTGTAGATGCAAAAAGATTATTTACTTCTAATATTGGAACCAAGTCTTTCGTTTTGCTTTGCATCACAATTTATAAATTAATTAACCTACTGAACCTTCCAATTTGAGTGCAAGCAGCTTATCTGCTTCAGCTGCAAATTCCATTGGTAGTTGATTGAATACATCTCTACAAAAGCCACTTACCATCATTGATATAGCTTCTTCAAATTCAATACCTCTGCTTTGTAAATAAAAAAGTTGATCTTCAGAAATTCTACACGTACTTGCTTCATGCTCAATTTCTGAATTTGGTTGTTGAGATTGAATATAAGGAAATGTATTTGCAGCGGCTTGATCCCCTATTAACATTGAATCACATTGACTATAGTTTCTTGATCCAATAGCTTTTGAACTCATTTTTACAAGACCTCTATAACTATTGACTGATTTTCCTGCGCTAATTCCTTTACTGACGATTGTTGATTTAGTTTTTGGACCAATATGAATCATTTTGGTACCTGTATCGGCTTGTTGAAGATTATTGGTAAGTGCTACAGAGTAGAATTCTCCGACTGATTCTTCTCCTAAGAGAAGACAGCTGGGATATTTCCATGTTATGGCAGAGCCTGTTTCAACTTGAGACCAACTTATTTTACTTCTTTTACCTAAACATTTCCCCCTTTTAGTGACAAAATTAAAAATTCCACCGACTCCTTCTTCGTTGCCAGCATACCAATTTTGTACTGTGGAATATTTAATTGTGGCATTATCTAGAGCGACAAGTTCAACTACGGCTGCGTGCAGAGTATTAGTATCAAACATTGGTGCTGTGCATCCTTCAAGGTAGCTTACTGAGCTAGATTCTTCAGCAATAATTAGAGTTCTTTCGAATTGACCAGAGTCACCACTATTGATCCTGAAATAAGATGAGAGATCCATAGGGCATTGAACTCCTTTTGGTATATAAACAAATGAACCATCACTAAAAACAGCAGAGTTTAATGCAGCAAAATAGTTATCATTAGCGGGAACTACAGAACCTAAATATTTTTCTATCAAATCTGAGTAATCTTTCACTGCTTCGCTTATTGAGCAAAATATTACTCCTTGTTCAGCAAGTTCTTTTCTGAAAGTTGTTGCTATAGAAACACTATCAAATACTGCATCTACGGCAACGTTTGTAAGCTTTTTTTGTTCAGTAAGTGGGATTCCAAGCTTATCAAAAGTTTCTAAGAGTTTAGGATCAACTTCATCTAAACTAGAAATTTTTTCTTTTTGTTTTGGTGCAGAATAATAAATAATGTCTTGATAATCAATTTCTTTGTAGCCTAGGTCTGCCCAGTTAGGCTCTTTCATTTTTTGCCATTTCCTAAAGGCATTAAGTCTAAAATCAAGAAGATATTGAGGTTCTTCTTTTTTTGCTGAAATTAATCGAATTGTATCCTCATTAAGTCCTTTGGAGATCTTTTCAGTTTCAATATCGGTAATGAACCCATACTTATATGGTTCAGTTACAACATCTTTAACTAGATTTTCGCTTACCATAATCTCTATCAATTAATCTATTACTATTAGTTTCCTATACTTTAACTAAATATATACCCAATATTGAGTTTTTATCCTTAATTAAATTAAAAAATTAATGTCTAATCAAAGTAATTCTTTTTCAACTCCATTAAGCGATGAGATCATTACAAACATTGATCAATTGAATTTACCCATAACCCAAAAGCAACACATAAGGTTACTTGCCCATTGTCTTGCAATTTTTAAAGAGATTTCAAAAAATGAAACTTCTACATTTACAGAAGATGAATTGTTGCGTGAGTGGTGTGTAAAAAAATCCCAGAAATTTAACGATAAAAGTTTTAATAAAATTTTTTATGAACAAATGTCTTCTGCCGCCAAAAAATTAAACTCTTTTTCTAAGACAATAAAAAAAAATTTCAATGAATTGGATCTTGAGGATTTAATTCTTTTAGTAGCACAAGATCGAGCAAATTAATGTGAAGCGATCCCGAAGAAAAAATATATTTTTGTTGAGTTCTTAACAATTCAAGGTAATAAAATTTAAAAAAAAAAAAATTAATTTCTTATTTATAGAACTCTAAATTTGCCAAAAATGCAATTATACCAACAATTTATAAGAAACTTGCAAATTTTTAAAACTTAAAAGTAGTCAGAAGATCCTGACGACTGACTTTTATATCCCGCAATCTGGCCAAAAAAAGAACATACTGATCCCATGCAAATTATGGAGATTTTAAAGTGGTTGAAGGGATTATGAATAAAGAATATTTACTCAGCCTAACCCTCAGACAACTGCGTAAAGAGGCAAGTAAATTATCTGTCCCTTTATATAGCAGAAAGACAAAATCTGTATTGATTGATCTGATAGTCAAATATCAAAAAAATTCCAATAATATATCTTCTAAAACCATAGTAAATAAGACTCCAATAAATGTTCCTGATCAAAAGTCTCAGTATTCAAAAGAAATTAATACTAAGGTTGTATTTTTGCCTAGAGACCCTGAATGGGCATATGTTTTTTGGCAAATTTCAGAAAGCGATCGAGAAAAGGCTCAGGCTTTAGGTGCTAATAAATTATGTTTACGTTTATTTGACGCAACGGGTGTTGGAGAAGGGCATTTAAACCAGGGAACTTTAAGAGAAATTAATGTAGATAGCTATAGTACTGAATGGTATTTACCTATTCCTCTAGCAAATAGGGACTATAAAGTTGAATTAGGTTATAAATATGGTTTTAAATGGATGTCATTAGCGTTTTCTTCTGTAAGCCATGTTCCAGGTACTCATCCATCTGAGAAGATTTTAGATAAATTTGTTCCTTTTAATTTGGAGGCACCACCATCATCACCCTATACTCCTGCAACATCTCCAAGCTCTCAAATCCAAGAAGATAGTGGTTTGCATGAGCGCTTATATCAGGCAGCAACAAGTTTTCCTACAAGAAGAAAAATAGGTTCTGAGGAGTTTATGAAAGATAACAATACAACAAATATAAATTCTAAACTTAATGACTCTGGAGCAGGCCAATGGTCTTCAGGCTTAAATGAATCTGGGGGTGGAATAGTCAAAAACAGATCTTTCTGGCTTGTGGCTGATGCAGAATTAATAGTTTATGGGGCAACTGATCCATCAGCAAAATTAACTATTGGTGAAGAAAAAGTTCCTTTAGCTGCTGATGGTACCTTTAGGCTTCAAGTTCCTTTTAGGGACGGCTCTCAAAAATATGAAATTAAAGCTGTTGATGCTTCTGGTGAACAAGAAAAAAGCATCACAATGAAATTTGATAGATCTACTCCTATTGATGATACAAATGTTAAAGATAATGCTGAAACAGAATGGTTTTAAAAAATAAATTAATGTTGAAAAAAATCGTTGCTTTTACACCATTATTTGGTGCATTAACATTTCCTCTTATAGTTCCTATTACTATCTCAAAGTTTGGAATTAATTATGGAATTCTTAGTGCAATATTTATTTCTTCTTTGTGGTTTATCGCTATGTTAAGAACATCCGAAATGCCACATTAATTTAGTTAGATTTTTTTAAGTTTAATTAAAAGTCATGACTGAAGTAAATATTGTAAATATAGATAATCCTTTTCAAGATCAGAAACCAGGGACTTCAGGTTTAAGAAAAAGTACATTAAAATTTCAAGAAGAACATTATTTAGAAATATTTATAGAGGCAATTTTTAATTCATTAAAAGATTTGCGAGGTTCAACTTTGATTGTTGGAGGTGATGGTAGATATGGAAATTTCGATGCAATTAAAAAGATTATTCAAATATGTGTAGCTCATAAAATTGGGAAAGTTATTGTTCCAAAAAATGGTTTATTATCGACACCTGCTACATCTCACTTGATTAGAATAAAAAAGGCTATCGGAGGAATTATTCTTTCAGCAAGTCATAATCCTGGGGGTATTGAAGGCGATTTTGGAGTTAAATTAAATATTTCTAACGGAGGACCTGCTCCCGAGTCAATTACAAATCAAATATTTCAATGTTCTCAATCACTTAAGAGTTATAAAATTAGCAAAATCAAAACACCTGAATTAGATAAGCTTGGTATTTTCACTTTTGGTCAAACTTCTGTAGAAATAATTGATGGAGTAAAGGATTATTCAGATTTAATGGAGAATATTTTTGATTTAGATCAAATTAGTGATTTTTTGAAAAAAGATTTCTCACTAATTTTTGATGCGATGAATGCAGTTACTGGTCCATATGCAACAAATATTTTCGTAGAAAAAATGGGTCTTGCTGATAGTTGCGTCATGAACGGAGTTCCATTAGACGATTTTGGAGGTTTACATCCTGATCCAAATCTTACTTATGCTTCAAAGCTGGCAGATTTATTATTAATCCAAAAATCTTATAGTTTTGGGGCTGCATGCGATGGTGATGGCGATAGAAATATGATCTTAGGTAAGGGATGTTTTGTTAACCCGAGTGATAGCCTTGCAGTTATTACTGCAAATACGAATTGTGTACCTGGGTATAAAGATGGCATTGCGGGTGTGGCAAGATCAATGCCTACAAGTTCAGCTGTAGATTTTGTCGCTAATGCTTTAAATATTCCTTGTTTTGAAACGCCAACTGGGTGGAAATTTTTTGGAAACCTTCTAGATTCTAATTTAATTTCAATTTGTGGAGAGGAAAGCTTTGGGACTGGAAGTAATCATGTCCGAGAAAAAGATGGTTTATGGGCGGTTTTATATTGGCTTCAAATTTTAGCTGTGAAAAATTGTACAGTAAGCGAATTAATTCAAAAACATTGGAAACAATATGGAAGAAATTATTATTCAAGGCATGATTATGAAGCAATCCCATCTACTATTGCTAATCAAATCTTTGGTAAACTAGCTTCTATGCTCGAACATCTAAAAGGGAATAGTTTTGCTGGCCATTTAGTTAAAGTTGCAGATAACTTTTCATATTTAGATCCCGTTGATAATTCTATGAGTGAAAATCAAGGTTTAAGATTGGTTCTTGATGATAATTCGCGAGTAATTGTGCGACTTTCTGGAACTGGAACCAAGGGTGCAACATTAAGACTTTACTTTGAGAAATTTTTCAATCCTCAACAGAACCTTTCGTTAAATCCTCAGATCGCTTTGAAACCTCTAATAAATGATTTAGATGCTTTATTAAACATTTCAAAACTTACTCAAATGGAAAATCCTACAGTAATTACATAGAATTGAAAGTAATGATTTTTTGATTTTATTCATATGCATTCAGAAAATTTATTTGCTAATTATTCTCAAATAGAAAATAATGCACCTTTGGCAGATCAATTAAGACCAAAGAATTTGGAAGATTTTTTTGGTCAACAACCAATCCTGAATAAGAATTCGCTTTTAAGAAGTGCAATATTAAACGATAAGATTAGTAACTTTATTTTTTTTGGACCTCCTGGTGTTGGAAAAACTACTCTAATTGAAATTATTTCTTTTAATACGCGTTCAAAATTAATTAAGTTAAATGCAGTATTATCAAGTGTTAAAGAATTAAGAAATGAAATCGCTAATGCAAAAGATAGATTAATAAATTCAAAAAGAAAAACAATTTTATTTATTGATGAGGTTCATAGATTTACATCAGTTCAGCAAGATGCTCTATTACCTTCAATAGAAAATGGAACTATAACTTTTATTGGTGCTACAACTGAAAACCCTTTCTTTGCTGTTAATAAAGCGCTTGTTAGTCGATCTCGTATTTTTACATTACTTCCTTTGTCAGAAAATGATTTGCAGAAAATAATAAAAAAAGTCATAGCTCACTATTCTAAAAAAAAAGATTCAAAAAAGGTTTATTTAACTCAAGATGCTATAACTCATTTAATTAAATTTTCTGGCGGTGATGCAAGAACATTAATCAATGCGCTAGAGATGGCCATAGAAATAACTGCTGAAAATGATGCTAATGAAATCAAGATTAGTCTCTCAATAGCAGAGGATGCAATTCAAAAGAAAAATATTGTTTACGATAAAAATGGTCAAAATCATTACGATGTAA
>QCBY01000027.1 GCA_003279005.1 Prochlorococcus sp. AG-347-J22
ACCACCTAGCTCTTTTTATTTGAACTTTATCTTTTTTATCCCTGCTAGTTTTGAAAATTTTAAATTTTAAATTGTCTAGCCACAAATTTCCCAAAAGAAAAATTAGTGTTCTCCAAATAAGAAAGGCTCTTTTGATTTTCTTTAATCGATTTTTTAAGTTATCTTTGATCATTTATTTGTACTATTCATTTTCATATTGAATTGTTTAATTTTTTCTTTAATCTCTTCTATCTCTTTTAAAACCTCACTTAAGTTTGAGTCTTGATTAGATTCTGAAGTATCAGTATTTATATTTTTACTTTCTTTTTTTTCCATTCTTGCAGCTTCTTCAATTATTGCTTCTTTAAGCGAATCGAATTCTTTTTTAATTATTTCTGGGGCATCTTGAGCAATATTTGTAGCTTCTTCAATTTTTTCTACTACTATTTCGTTTAATTTTTCAGTTACCTTTTTAATGGCTGCTTTTAAAAGATAATCAGAATTCGTCATAAATGATATTTAATGCCTTTAAGTAATTCATAACTTTTATTGAATTAATAATAGATCAATTGAGAACAAATCAGGAAAATGATTTTCTTTTTAATTTATCTATTCTTAGATTTCCTATGTAAGTTTGTATCTATATTCTGCTTTTTTCTTTTTTATCTCTTAACTTATATTTATGTAAAAAGGTTAGAAATTTAAACAGTATATTTTTCTACCTCAAAACTCATCTAATTATTGATTAAAAGGAGTTTTATTAAATTGGAAATTATTGAGACAGATGTTGCTATTGTTGGTGGTGGTCCAGCTGGTTGTACCTGTGCATTGTATACATCTCGTTCTAACCTAAAGACTGTCATAATAGATAAAAATCCATCTGTTGGTGCTTTAGCTATAACTCACCAGATTGCTAATTATCCTGGAGTTCCCGTAGATATTAGTGGTGAAAAATTGCTTAGATTAATGAGAGAACAAGCCGTTCAATATGGAACTGACTATAGAAGAGCTCAAGTGTTTGGAATTGATGTTGCTGATGATTGGAAGACTGTTTATACCCCTGAAGGAACTTTTAAAGCTAAGGCACTCGTACTTGCAAGTGGTGCTATGGGTAGACCAGCTTCTTTCAAAGGAGAAGCAGATTACTTAGGAAAGGGTGTTAGCTATTGTGCTACCTGTGATGGTGCTTTTTATAAAAATAGAGAGGTTGCAGTTGTAGGGGTAAATAAAGAGGCAATTGAAGAAGCTACCGTTCTTACAAAATTTGCATCAACTGTACATTGGATTACATCAAGTGATCCAAAACCTGATAATCAGGAAGCTATGGAATTAATGGATAGTTCCAATATTAAACATTGGAGTAGGACGAGATTATTAGAAATATTAGGAAATGATATGGGAGTAAATGGGATTGTTGTTAAGAATAAACAGGAAGAAGGACCAATCAATCTTAATTTAGATGGAGTCTTTGTATATATGAGTGGTTCCAAACCAATTACTGATTTTTTAGGAGATCAAATTGCCTTAAAGGAAGATGGAGGAGTAATTGTTGATGATTTTATGTCTACAAATTCTGATGGTGTATGGGCTATTGGTGATATAAGAAATACACCTTTCAAGCAAGCTGTTGTAGCGGCATCAGATGGATGCATCGCAGCGATGTCTATAGACCGATATTTAAATAGTAGAAAAAATATAAGAGTTGATTGGATACACTCTTAGATAGGTTAGACGATAAAATACTCTCATAAAGGTGTTGCTTCTGAGATATAAGCCACTCCACCGTAATAACTTAAATCAGACTTGATATTTTCACGCATCTTATCAATTAAGTCTTGCTCACAGAAAACTATGACATGAGCATTTGAGCCTAAGCCAGTAAATTCCATATCTTCAGTAACAACCCTTTCTGGACCTCGCCCAGTTGCATGTTTCATTACTGTATATCCAGGGACATTAGCCTTCTCTAATGTATTGATGATTGCATCAAGTTCTCTTTCACTAAAAATTAAATCTAGTCTTTTCATTTTTTATAAAGGGGTAAGTGGAATAATTTTATTAACTAAACTCATATAAATTGGAATACCTAGTACGATATTAAATGGGAAGGTCAAACCTAATGTTGTGGAGATATAGTAACTTGATCGTGCTTCTGGAACAGTCATTCTCATTGCTGCAGGTACTGCTAAGTAAGAGGCACTTGCACATAAAACCACAAATAAAAGTGCGTTACCAGGTCCCAGAGATAAAAATCTTGCAACGGTAACACCTATTAAAGCATTGAATAATGGCATTAAGATTGCAAATCCGATTAAATATGAACCCGCATTCTTCAATCTTGGTAATCTTTGAGCTGCAACAATTCCCATGTCTAGAAGGAAAAAACATTCTGCTCCATAAAATAATTGTCCAGTAAAAGGTTCCATTTTTGAAATAGCTGAAGGATTACTTAAAGAAGTAAGAAAACCGACAAGTAAACTTGATAGTAATAAATAAACTGATCCATTTAAAAGAGACTCATGTAATATGGAGCTGAGATGCATTTTTCTTGAATTAGGCCTATTTTTAGGAGCTGCAAATTTTACTAGTAATAGGCCTACAATGATTGCTGGAGATTCCATTAAAGCTAAAGCTCCAACCATGAATCCATCAAAATCAATACTTTGACTCTCTAAGAAACTTTCTGCTGAGATAAAAGTTACAGCACTAATAGATCCATATGCAGCTGCAATAGCTGCTGAATTAAAAACATCAAATTTGTACCTTAAAATAAAGAATCCAATAAGTGGAATTATTAAGGACATCAGAATTGCTGCACTTAGTGTTGGTAAAACTTGATCAGTAAAACCACTTTTCTGTATTTCAATTCCTCCCTTAAAACCAATTGCCAAAAGCAAATATAAGGAAAAAAGTTTTGGTAAAGGAGCAGGTATTTCTAAGTCAGATTTAAAAAATATTGAAATAACACCAATCAAAAAAAAGAGTACTGGTGGAGCTAATACATTCTGTAATATGGGATTTATTTCCATAGATTCTTAGGCTAATTCATTTAAAGCAGCTTCTAAAGCTTCTTTCCTAGTCTCAATAATGCCATCAACCCCAAATTTAGATAATCTTTCTTTGACTTTTTTATTAGCTCCTGCGACAAATGCTTTCCTAGAATTATTTTTAGCCTCTTGCATCATTTCTTCAATAGCAAGTGTTGCTGTGACTCCAAGTCTAGGAACATCAGTAATATCTAATATTAATATTTTATAATTTCTTACTAACATCATTCGCTCGGAAATACCTTTAGCGGCACCAAAACTTAGTGGTCCTTTTAGTCTAAATAACATCACTTCTCCAGAACATCTATCAAGGAGTGCTTTTTCCTCGGCAGGTAAAAGGGCTTTACTTTGTTGTTCATCATTAGAAAGAGGATTATCTTGATCCATGCCTTCTAATTGCGTTTCAGTAATTGAATCAATAGTTAGCATATTTGCAATAAACACTCCAACTAATACTGCCCATATCAAATCCCAAAAAACTGTCATTAGTAGGACCCCATACATAACTACCGCTGTTTTTAGTGATAATTTGTGAGCTCTTCTCAAGAATCCCCAGTCAATAATATCTAAGCCTACTTTGATAAGAATACCTGCTAAAAGAGCAGTTGGTATTTGCTCTGCTAATGGCCCTGCACCAACTAAAACTATTAATAAAACAATAGAGTGAACCATCCCTGAGATAGGAGTAGATCCTCCAGATTTGACATTTATAACAGTACGCATTGTTGCTCCAGCTCCAGGCAATCCTGAAAATAGTCCGGCTATTGCATTTCCTATCCCTTGTCCAATTAATTCTCGATCAGAATTATGTTTAGTTTGCGAAATATTATCTGCTACTAATGATGTAAGTAGAGAGTCAATGGCTCCAAGTACTGCAAGTACTAGGCCCGCTTTGAAAATAATAGGAAAATATTGATTAAAACTTGGGAAGTTTAAAGATGGAACTCCTCTAGGAATCTCACCAATTCTGTCAATTGCACCATCTCCGAAAAGTAATATTGATATTGGGGTTACTATTAATAATGCCAAAAGAGGAGAAGGCACCCATTGACTGATTTTCCTAGGGGTAAGGAATACTATCCCTAGAGTCATAATCGCTACTCCTATGGCTGCCCCATTAGGTTGAAAATTTGAAAAAACGGTTGATAAAGATTCGACTACACCTCCTCGAGTACTAATTCCTAATAGTGGACCAATTTGAAGTGCAATTATAATTACGCCTATCCCAGACATGAATCCTGAGACAACAGAGTATGGGACAAGAGTTATATATTTACCAAGCTTCAAAATTCCAAATAAAATTTGTAATAAACCGCCAATTACAACAGCAGCCATTACCAGAGGTAAAATTTGTCCTGCCGAAAGATCTCTTGGCACGCCAACTGCGGCTAAACCTGCCACAACTCCTGCTACTGTTACACTCATTGGACCAGTTGGTCCGCTTACTTGTGCGGGTGTGCCTCCAAATAAAGCTGCTAAAAAACCAACAACAACTGCTCCATATAAACCATAGATTGCGCCACCAGGACCTAAGGCTGCGTTACCGAAAGCAAGTGCAAGAGGTAAAGCTACTACTGCGGCTGTTATGCCTCCTAATATGTCACCCCTAATATTCTTAAGATTAAATCCATTAATTATTTCCAAAGATAATCTCCTTAAATAAATACATTAACTAGAAGATATTATCTCTTTATGTCCAAAATTTGTTAAAAAATTAAGTTTGTGCAAAATTTATCAATAACTTTTTAAAATATATTTTAAATTTATTAGGTTAATTTTCCTGAACAAAAAAGAGATTTAGCTATTTTTTTTGTAAGTCAAGAGACTATCGTATTAGTTAAATAATTATTTTTACAACTTCAAAATATTCATATGAATTTTATTATTCGCCCAAGAAGATTAAGAAGGACAGAAGCAATAAGAAAGATGGTAAGAGAAAATCATCTACATCCTGAAGATTTTATTTATCCATTATTTATTCACGAAAAGGATCTAAAAGAAGAAATATCTGCAATGCCTGGTACTTACAGGTGGGACATGCATGGATTGGTAAAGGAAGTTTCTAGAGCCTGGGAGTTAGGTATAAGATGTATTGTACTTTTTCCAAAAGTTGACGATAGCTTAAAAACAGAAGATGGATCAGAATGTTTCAATGAAGCTGGTTTAATACCTAAAGCTATTCGAATGTTAAAAAAAGAGATACCTGAAATGTCAATTATGACTGATGTAGCATTAGATCCTTATTCGTCTGATGGACATGATGGTTTAGTTGATGAGAATGGGAAAATATTGAATGATGAAACTATTGATATTCTGAAAAAACAGGCTATCACCCAAGCAAGAGCAGGAGCTGATTTTATTGGTCCAAGTGACATGATGGATGGGAGAGTTGGAGCTATCAGGAATGCTTTAGATTTTGAAGGTTTTAGTGATGTGGGAATTATTAGCTATACTGCAAAATTTTCTTCTGCTTATTATGGACCTTTTAGAACAGCTTTAGATTCTGCCCCAAAAGAGAATAAAAGTAAAATAATTCCAGATAATAAATTTACTTATCAAATGGATCCTGCCAATTCTAAAGAGGCTTTAATTGAATCAGCACTTGATCAATATGAGGGCGCAGATATTTTAATGGTTAAACCGGGTGTTTCTTATTTAGATATAGTTTATCGACTAAGTAATTTTTCAAATAAGCCAATAGCTGCTTATAACGTTAGTGGAGAATATTCAATGGTAAAGGCTGCTGCTATGAAAAATTGGATTAATGAAAAGGATATTGTGTTAGAAACATTGCTTAGTTTCAAAAGAGCTGGTGCTAAATTAATACTCACTTATCATGCTTGCGATGCATCAAAATGGTTGCATGAGCATTAAAAACTCATACAAGTTGAAAATTTTGTTTATTCTTAAATAAATAAATATTATTAATTGTTTTGCTTTTACAAGGTTCAAAAGGTGTTCAGAGAATTGGACATATTGCACTTAGAGTAAAAAATCTCGATAGAGCTAAGTCTTTTTATTTAAACTTAGGTATGCAATTAATTTGGGATGACAAAGATTGGTGCTATTTGGAGGCTGGTAAAGGAAAAGATGGACTTGCCTTATTAGGGCCAAGTTATAAAGCTGCTGGCCCACATTTTGCGTTTCATTTTGAAGAAAAAAAGGAAGTAAAAAACATTTATTCCGATTTAAAAAATTCTGGAGTGAAAGTCGCACCTATTCATGAACATCGTGATGGAACAGCTTCTTTTTATATGCAAGATACCGAAGGTAACTGGCTTGAAATGCTTTATGTTCCTGAGGGTGGGATTAAGTCAAATATTTGATTATTTTCTTTAAATGAAAGAGAAAAGTCATCATAAAAATGCATTTGCAAATAGATCACTTTCAGATGAATCTATAAGTCTTTTAGAGTGGGATAGTTTGAAAACTCATCTTTCTTCTTTTGCTTCAACAAACATGGGGAAAAATGCAATATTAGACTTTGAAATTCCCAATAAATATGAAATTTCTAAGAGATTATTGCAAGAAACTATAGAAATAAATGATTTAGAAAAGAATTTAGATAAATCGATTAGTTTTTCGGGTGTATTTGATATTAGAAAAAATATTGAAATTTGTTCCAAAGGAGGCGTAATTTCTTCTCATAATTTATTAGAAATAGCTGAAACAATTGCTGCTTCAAGAGATTTAAAAAAAGTACTTTTGGATTTTGAGGAAAGACCTTTTCTTTCATCTTTCGTAAATCGTTTAATTGATCACAATCAAATTGAGAAAATTCTAAAAATAGGTATTGAATCAAATGGTAGAGTTTCTGATCGAGCCAGTGAGAAATTAGCTAATCTTAGGCAAGAATTATTATCTAAGAAGTCAGAAAGAAAGAAACTAGTAGATAAATTTATTCAAAAAAACATAAATTATATTCAAGACACCACTATTGGAGATAGATATGGGAGACCTGTTTTAGCTATAAAAGTGCAATTTGCAGAGAAATTCAAAGGTATAATTCATGATTCTTCTTCGTCTGGGAATACTATATATTTGGAGCCAGAATCTATAGTCTTAAAGGGCAATAAAATTGCTTCAATAGAGGCTAAGGTAGCAGGAGAAGAATTTAAATTACTAAAAGAATGGTCACATATTATTCATGATAATGATAAGAGTCTTCTTGATATGTCAGATATTCTATTGAGAACTGAACAAGCCTTAACTCGTTCAAGATACTCAAATTGGATTGGGGGCAATGCGCCAATTGTTGAAAGTAATCCAGTAGTTACTTTGATGGGTTTTTCTCATCCTCTTTTGATTTGGGAAAATAAAAAAAAAGGAGCACCTAAACCTATATCTATAGACTTTCATATCAATAGGAACACCAAAGTAGTATCTATTACTGGTCCTAATACAGGAGGAAAAACTGCTGCTTTAAAAGGTTTTGGGATAGCATTATTGATGGCTAGATCAGGATTATTTATTCCTTCAATAAAAAATCCAGTAATACCTTTTTGCCCACATATATTTGTTGATATAGGGGATGATCAATCCTTAGAAGGTAATTTATCTACTTTCAGTGGGCATATTTCTCGCATTAAAAATATTTTGGAATCTCTTAAAAATAAAAAAGGGTTGTCAGTTGTTTTGTTAGATGAAATTGGTTCAGGTACTGATCCATCTGAAGGTACTGCTTTAGCGATAGCGCTATTGAGAGAGTTTGCAACCATATCTGATATCACTCTAGTCACAACTCATTATGGAGATATAAAGGCCTTAAAATATAGCGATGATAGATTTGAAAACGTTTCAGTTGCTTTCGACGAAGAATTTTTCAAGCCTAAGTACACTCTTAATTGGGGAATTCCTGGAAGAAGCAACGCATTGTCAATTTCAAAGAGAATTGGGATTGATGAAAAAATACTTAATGAAGCTTCTAATTATTTGAAACCGAAAGAAGTTGAAAATATAAATAATATTATTAAAGGATTAGAAGAAGAAAGAACAAAGCAGCAAAATTCGGCAGAAAAGGCGGCTGAACTTATAGCTAGAACGGAAATATTACATGATGAAATAAAAAATAATTATGAATTCCAAAAAATTAACGCTCAAAAAATACAAGAAAGTGAAAGGCAAAAATTATCAAAACATATTAAAGCAGCTAAA
>QCBY01000028.1 GCA_003279005.1 Prochlorococcus sp. AG-347-J22
CGACAAAATTAGCTATTTTTGATTATTTTGAAAGTCTTTGCAAAACCAATGATTTAAATTTCAAGTGGGCTAGAATTTTTTTTAGTTACGGACCAAATCAAAGAAATGGTTCATTAATCCCATCCACATGGAGAAATTTAAAATTAAACAAAAAAAATTTAATTAAAACACCATTTAAATCTAATGATTTTATTTATGTTGATGATGTAGCAAATGGAATTTTAAGATTATTAGACAATAAATCACCTTCAGGAATATATAATATTGGTTCAGGTAAATTAAGTTCTGTGGGATATATAGCTAACTTAATCTATTCTTACTACAAAAAAGATCTCCCTTATCCAGAAATTGATACAAAAAAGCTTATAGGTTTCTATTCAGACAATAGAAAGATTAAAAAGTTTACGAGGTGGGAGCCAAAAATATCTATTGAAGAGGGAGTTGTTAATACACTAAAATTTCTTGATAAAAAATATGGATAAAATTAAGCAAGCAGTAATCCTTTGTGGTGGTTTAGGAACTAGGTTGAGTCCAATAACAGAAACAATTCCTAAGCCTATGGTAAAAATAAATAAAATTCCCTTTTTATGGTATTTATTAGATAAAATTTCAGATAATGGAATTAAAAGGTTTCTCCTATTAACGGGTTATTTAGGAGATAGTATTCAGAGTTATTTTGAAGATGGGAAAAAGTTTAACTGGATAATAAATTACAGTAAAGGCCCATATTATTGGGATACTGGAAGGCGTATATGGGAAGCACAAGATCTAATAGATGATAATTTTTTACTATGTTACTCAGACAATTTTGTTCAAATAAGATTGGAGAAGATATATGAAAAATGGATTAAAGATACCTCAAAAATATGGTTAAGTTTAAGTCATAAAAAAAAAGGAAATGTTATTTTTTTAGATAAAGAACATATCAGTTATGAACCTAAAAGAAATAATATTAATGCAAACTTTGTTGAAATAGGGTTTATATTTACCAAAAAAAATTTAATTATTGATTCGATAAAAAAAATTAATAAATCTCCAAATATTGATCTTTCTAAGGTGCTAACTCTAGCTTCAAATAGTAAAAAATTATGTGGTTATTTAATAAAGGATAACTACTATAGTATTGGCGATATTAAAAGACTTGAAATAACAAGAAATTACCTTACTCCCAAAAAGATTATTTTGCTTGATAGAGATGGCGTAATAAATATAAAGGCGCCAGTAGGAAAATATATAACTGATCTTAAAGATTTTATTTTTATAGAAAAATCAATCCTTGGACTTAAAAAACTTTCCGAAAAAGGGTTTAAATTTATAATAATAACTAATCAAGCTGGTATAGCAACTCAAGATTTAACAGATCAAAAATTAAATGATATAAACCAAAAAATGATTTCTAGACTTAAAGAATTGAATATTGAAATTATCGATATATTTATCTCTAAAGATCATTGGCAAAGCAATAATTTCAGAAGGAAGCCAAATCCAGGAATGTTTTATGAAGCTTCCTCAAAATATTTATTAAGGTTAGATAAAACATTTTATATTGGAGATGATTTAAGAGATTGTGAAGCAGCGTTTAATGCAAACTGTCAGGGTCTAATAATATCTGATAAAGTTATTAATAAAAATTTATATACGTCTTTAAGGTTTATGGATTTAGAAAAAATGGTCCCATATATTTTAGAAAAATATAATTTGAATTTATATAAACTCAAATTAAATTAGCTTATAATTATGGTTAAATCAGTTACAACATTAACACCTCATAGAATCAGCTTTGCAGGAGGTGGAACTGATATTCCAAATTTTTATAGAGAATATGAGGGTTCTGTTCTTAATACTGCTATCGATAAATACATTTATGTAACCGTCAAAAAGCATAGTGAGATTTTTGATGAAAGATATAGAATTTGCTATTCCAAAACTGAACAAAAAAATACAATCGATAAAATTGAGAATGGGATTGCCAGAGAATGTTTAAAACTTCTAAATATTGAATATCCTCTTTATATCTCTACTGTTTCAGATATACCATCATCAACTGGGCTAGGTTCATCTTCAAGTTTTGCAGTAGGTTTACTATACGCACTGCACACTTTGAATGGAAAAAGTGTTTCTGCTGGCCAACTTGCAGAGGAGGCATCTGAAATAGAAATTAATTGTTTAAAGCATCCAATTGGCAAGCAAGATCAATATGCAGCATCTTATGGGGGATTAAATTGTTTCAAATTTAGAAAAAATGATGTTGTAGAAATAGAACATATTTTTCCACCTGATAATGGAATTGAAAATATTTTTAATTCTTTAATGTTATTTTGGACAGGTTTTAGGAAGGAAAGTTCACATAAAATCTTGAATGAACAAAATGATTGTTTAAACAAAAGTATTGATACCCTTAGTAGTATGAGCTCATTGGTAGATGAATGCAAATCTATTTTTCTCAAAAAAGAATTCAATCCCAAAGATCTTGGAGGAATTCTACATAGAGGTTGGATAAAAAAGAAAACGTTAGCAAAGTCAATTACTAACGAAAAGTTAAATTCATATTATGATTTAGCCTTATCAAAAGGGGCATATGGAGGAAAAATTGCTGGTGCTGGAGGTGGCGGTTTTCTCCTACTCGCATGTGATCAAGAAAAAAAAGAAAATATAAAAAAAACATTTTCCCATCTATTACATCTTCCAATATCTTATGAACCAAGAGGGTCGCGAGTTTTACATCAGTTAGATTATTAATAAAATTAATTTATAAAATACGTAAGTTTATTATTTAAAATGAATAGTTATTATTTTTAAAAGTATATTTAACAAAGCATATTAAAAAAAAGAATTAAAATGAAAATATTTGGCATCATTAAATGAAAAAAATCCTTATTATCGGCTCTTTAGGTTATTTAGGGAGCCGTCTAACGGATTATTTCCAAGAATATGGCTATGAATGTACTGGTAGTGATATAGGTTTTTTTCAGTACGGAGTACTTTATCATCCCAAACCTGTTAAAAATTTGGGCAAGACTGCTCAGGAAATAACAAAAGAGGATATTAATGGCCATGACGTTGTAATACTTTTAGCGGGTATTTCTAATGATCCTTTTGGAAATTTAAATCCAGCTGAAATTTATGATCCAACACGGGAATACTCCTTAAAGATTGCTAAGCACTGTAAAGAATTAGGTGTGCATTATATTTTTCCTTCCAGTTGCTCAGTTTACGGAATTGGGGGAGAAGCGTTAGATGAAGAAAGTCCCACCAATCCTCAAACCCCATATTCTTTAAATAAAATTCAGATAGAGGAGGAACTTAAGAAAATAGCAGATAAGAATTTTTCACCAATCGCTCTTCGTCTTGCAACTGTTTTTGGTTGCTCACCCCGAATTCGTTTTGATGTGGTAATAAATATGCTCTGTGGGCTGGCTGTAACTCAAAAAAAAATTATTCTTAACTCTAATGGACAAGCATGGCGTCCACATCTTTATATCGAAGATGTCTGTGAAGCATTTCGTTGTTGTGTGGAATGGAACTATGATGAAGGAAAACTTCTAATACTTAATGTAGGTCGCAATGATAATAACCTGCGTATAATAGATATCGCAAAGTTAGTCCAACAAGAAGTTAAAGGTTGTCAGTTAGAATTTATGGATCAAAATTTAGTTTCTGAATCTAACGAAATGCTAA
Source organism: Prochlorococcus sp. AG-347-J22 (assembly GCA_003279005.1). Taxonomy (GTDB): domain Bacteria; phylum Cyanobacteriota; class Cyanobacteriia; order PCC-6307; family Cyanobiaceae; genus Prochlorococcus_A. Next base: position 3,679 of record QCBY01000028.1, read on the forward strand.
AGGATCGTAAGATTGTTGATGGCGTAGATAAGCGTACCTATCAGGTTAATTTCGATAGGATTCACAATAAGCTTCCAAATTTCAATGCCAAATGGGATGTGGAGACAGGATTAAAACAACTCATAGAGGATTTGGAGCGATGGGAATTAGAGGAAGTTAAATTTAAACAAAGAGATTTTTATCGGTTACAACAGCTAGATCATCTTCATAGTACGGGGCAATCAAAACAGCATCATTTTTGTATATGAGAATAGTTCTATTCGCCGATAACTATATCGGATTAAAAGTTATTGAGATCCTAAACTCATATAATGAAAATATTGTTGGTATGTTTGTACATCCACCCAAACATCAACATTTCCACAAGGAAATTGTTGAAGCTTCAGGATTACCAGCGGAATTTATTTATCCCATAGCAAAAGATTGGAATGATGAATCTATAAAAAAATTAAAAGCTTTAATGCCTGATATAGTATTGGTTGTTTTTTGGAGATATATTCTTCCAGAAAAGGTTTTTGAAATTCCGCCTTTAGGTTGTGTAAATTTTCATATGTCATATTTGCCTTATAATCGAGGGAAGAAGCCAAATGTATGGCCGATAATAGATGGTTCCCCTTGTGGTATATCAATGCACTATATTAATGAAGGTATTGATTCTGGGGAAATAATTTCTCAAAAAAAAGTTGAACTTGAACTTATTGATACAGGACAATCAATTTATGAAAAGATGATTAATGCTTTCCCAACATTATTTAAAAATACATGGCCTCATTTAAAGGATAAAAAAATAGAGACAATCAAAACCCAAGAGGAGGGTACATTTCACCTAGATAAAGAATTTGATGAGTTGAATGAGATAAACTTAGAAGAAAAAGTTTTTCCACTGGATTTGATAAATCATTTAAGAGCAAAAACATTCCCTCCTTACCCCCCAGCCTATTTTTTAAAGGATGGCAAGAAGATTTTTGTAAGTATCAATCTTGAGTTTGACAATTTGTACCATGAATAGGATAAGTTCATCTGGGCCATCTATCACCCAAGCCGAGATTGACTTAGTCACCGAAGCAATTAGAGAAGGTTGGCAAGAAAAATTAAGCTGGCATATTGATCAATTTGTTAAAGAATTTTCTGAATATGTAGGAATAAGTTACTGTTTACCAACAGCACATTGTACTGATGCGATTCATTTGGCCATGCTTGCATTAGGAATAGGACCTGGAGACGAAGTCATCGTACCAGACTTGACTTGGGTCGCTTCAGTTGCTCCAATTATTTATGTTGGAGCAAAGCCAGTCTTTGCTGATGTTGATCCACTTAGTTGGTGCGTAAATGCTGAATCAATAAAGAAATGTATCACCAAAAAAACAAAAGCGGTTGTAGTTGTAGATCTTTTAGGAAATATGCCGGAATGGAATGAAATTATCGATATATGTAAACGTCATAAAATACGAATTATTGAGGATGCAGCAGAGGGATTAGGTGCAACCTACAAAGGGACTCAAGCCGGTAATTTTGGAGACATAAGTTTATTTAGCTTTAATGCTACAAAACTGATCATGTCAGGGCAAGGAGGAGCCTTTTGCACCAACGATGAAATCCTATACAAAAAGGTGAAGTTACTCGCTAATCATGGCATTGATAAAGCAATGACAGGTAAATATTATTGGTCAAATGTTTTAGGTTATAACTATAATTGGACGAACTTGCAAGCCTCACTTGCTCTGGCGCAATTAAGGCGTATTGAAGAACTTATCGAATATAAAAGATGGCTATTTCACGAATATGAAAAATTTTTGAGAGATATTGAAGGAATTCAACTTAGTGCAGCAACACAAAATGTAGATCCGACCTATTGGATAAGTGTTGCAATACTGGATAAAAAATTTGGACTTAATAAGGAAGATGTAATATCGTATTTTGCAAATGAAAATATTGAGCTACGTCCCTTATTTTATCCAATTAGCACAATGCCACCTTTTCAAGGTTATTTACCTAAAGCTGAGATGAGTAAGATTAACCCTATAACTTATCGACTTTCAAAATATGGAATCTGCTTGCCTAATGGAAACAATTTAAATGCAGAAGATGTTAAAAAAGTTTGTAATAAATTTAAGGAATTACTTGTTAAGGGTAATTAAATGAAAACCTCAGTTGAATCGGCTAAAGAAATAACTATTGTAATAATCACTTACAATCGCTACAAATATTTAGAACGTTTATTGAAGTTTTATGATCGATATAATGAAAAATTTAACATCCTAATTCTTGATTCCAGTAGCCAAGAGTTGGAAGAATCTTTATTGGATTATATTCAAAGAAAAAATTTTCATTATTGTAAATTTGATTCAAAGATATTCTTTACAACTAAACTCGCAGAAGGTTCTAAACATATCAAAACAAAATATGCTGTCTGTTGTCCAGATGATGATTTTTTAATTCCCTCTGGAATTATCAAGTCAAAAGACTACCTTGATAAAAATCCAAATTATGCATCAGCTCACGGGCTCTACTTTCATCATACAAGTAATAATAAAATAA
>QCBY01000029.1 GCA_003279005.1 Prochlorococcus sp. AG-347-J22
ATTAAAGTAAAAGTATTAGCACCATAATTATCTGTATCTTCAGAAATCCATAACTGATTAAGGTAATTAGAAATTTCTTGATGTGGAAGCTCTAATGGAGCTTGAAGTGTCAATTGAGGTTTCATTTTATTTAGGGTCTGCGCCAGAAAAAATTATCTTTTGAAAGTAATTGATCAGATTCAGGAGGTCCCCAGGTCATCGATTCATAATTATATAAAGGTAACTTCCAGGGAGAATTATCCATCAATTCTATTAATGGTGTATAAAGTTTCCAGGCGGCCTCAACCTCATCACTTCTTGTAAATAAGGTTGGATCAGAGAGCATTGCATCAGCTAATAATCTTACATAACCCTCATCAGATGGCTCACCAAATGATTCATCATATGAGAATTCCATCTCAACAGGTCTAGATTTCATTCCAGAGCCAGGCGACTTAACTTCAAATTTAAAAGTAGCTCCTTCATTTGGTTGAATTCTTAGAACAAGTTGATTTGGTGCAGGATTAATTATTGTTGATTCAAATAAATGAACTGGAACATCTTTAAATGTAAGTACTATTTCCCCAAGTCTTTTAGGTAGTCTTTTCCCAGTTCTTAAATAAAAAGGAACTCCTTGCCAACGCCAATTATCAACAAAAACTTTTGCTGCAACATAAGTTTCTGTAGTGCTATTTAAATTCACCCCATCTTCTTGCCTATATCCTTTTAGTCGATTTGAACTATTTCCTCCCTCTACGTATTGTCCTCTAACACAACAATTCCATGGATCATTTTCATCAGCAAGCTTTGAAGCCTGAAGGACCTTAGCTTTTTCATTTCTTATTGCCTCCGGTTCAAATTTACCAGGAGGTTCCATTGCAGTAACAGCGAGCATTTGAGTTAGATGATTTTGAAGCATATCTCTCAAAGCCCCAGAACTTTCATAATAACCAGCTCTGTCTTCAACCCCTACAGTTTCAGATGAAGTTATTTGAACACTTGAAATATAATTTCTGTTCCATATTGGTTCAAAAATAGTATTGGCAAATCTCAAAACAAGTATATTTTGAACAGTCTCTTTACCTAAATAATGATCAATCCTATAGATCTGACTTTCATCAGCACAACCTTGGACAATCTTGTTCAATTTTTTTGCACTGGAATAATCTCTTCCAAAAGGTTTTTCTATTACTATACGACTTTTCTTAGGGTCGTCTATTAATCCTGCAGATTTGAGAGCTTTACATCCGCTTGCATAGAAATTAGGAGATACTGATAAGTAAAATGTCCTATTTCCATGTGTAGCCTGCGTTCTATCAATTTCATATAACCTTTTAGAAAGCCTCTTAACATGATCAACTTGTTGTAAATCAACTGATTCATAGAATAGATAACTAGAAAATTGTTCCCATTCCTTTTCTTTACCAGATATTTGTTTAGATAACTTTTCTTGCATCTTTCCCCTGAACTCATTATCTGTCCAAGGTCTTCTTGCACAACCAACAATACCGAACTCGCTAGGAATTCTTCTCTGCAAATAGAGTTCAAATAATGCTGGTATAAGTTTTCTGTGAGTAAGGTCTCCACTAGCACCAAAAATTATCAAGCATTGTGGGGATATAACTCTTTCCTGTCGTAAACCTAATCGAAGAGGGTTACTTAAAGTTGATTGCATATTCTTGATTATTTTATTTTTAAAATCCTCTTTTTTTTAAGAATTAGCTACATATTGTGTCTAAACCAAAAAGTATCAGGGTTGTAATATTTAGTTGAAATAATAAGATTTTAGTAAGTTTCCACGTGCCATCTTCCCGCTTTTTTTAGTTGAGGTCTTAGTTCTGCCCAATTTAAACCTTTCTCTTCTGCAGCCTTAGTCATAGCTTCATCTATTCCAGGCTCCATACCCTTTAATCCGCAAAGGTATATATGAGTCTTTTCATCTTCAATCATATTGAAAAGTTCATTTGCAGATTCTAAAACCCTATCCTGAATATACATTCTTCCACCTTTAGAATTTTGCTCTTCACGACTAATAGCTTTTGTGTATTTAAAGTTTTCAGGGTAATCAGCAAGATATCTTTGAAGGTCCTCCTCGTAAAGCAAATTTGCTGATTTTGGAGCACCCATAAATAACCATGCTTTTCCTTTGAAATTCCACTTATTTTTTTCTTTCTCAGTAGCTTCAAACATCCTACGTAGATAAGCTCTCATTGGAGCGATACCAGTACCAGTAGCCAACATAACTATGTTTGCATCTTCTTCATCAGGAAGAAGCATTTCTTTACCGACAGGGCCTGTGATCTTTACCTTATCGCCTGGTTTTATATCACATAGGTAAGTAGAGCAAACACCATTGACAGTCTCACCATCTTTTTCGTATTGCAACTGTCTAACACAAAGAGAAACTGTATTACCTTCGAAATCATCTCCATGTCTCGTACTCGCTATTGAATAAAGTCTTAGTTTATGTGGCTTACCGTTAGCATCCTCACCGGCAGGCATAATTCCTATACTTTGTCCTTCAACATAATTTAGGAAAGGATCACTTTCTTTAAGGTCAAATGTAATGTGATTTACTCTTCCAATAGCACCTTCTTTAAGAAGACTGTAGTTGCCAGTAACAGTTCCTTCAAATGGAGTCTTTGGTCTGTAAATATTAACAGGGACATCTGCATGCTTTTTTTTAACAGGTTTAGGAGTTTCGACTTTTACTGCGGCTGAAGGGGTTGGTTCTGTTTTTGTTTTTGTTTCAACTCCTTTCTTTTCCTGGGCCTTATTGGATTTATTAGCTTCAGCAAACTCTAAAGCTCTTTTATTAAAAAAAGTCATTATAAAATAAAAAACAGCTATAACAATTGGAATATGAGCTAATCCACCTGCGATAACTTTTGCTTGAGAGTAAACCATTTTTGAACTAATTTATAATAAAAGATTATCAATTTGTATCTTAAATTGCTTTGATTTTATTAAAATGGTTACGTTTTGAGATCGGAATAAATAATTATTAATTTAATTAATTATCAATTTTATTATATTTTATCGGTATAGTAGCTCAGTAATGTTTTCTTGGTTAAAAATTTGTTTATGAATAATCCTCAGGAATCTGGCGATCATTCACAAAATAATGATTACAGAACAATTGAGCAAACCATGGAAAAACTTTCTGGTGGCACAAGAAGACTTGCAGCACAATTAACCACTTCTGCAAGTTTTGAATCCTTGTGGAATGTTTTAACTGATTACGATCGACTTAGTCTTTATATTCCGAATCTCTTATCAAGTAAAAAAATATTCAAAAATAATAATAATGTTCACTTAAAACAAGTTGGAGCTCAAGACTTTCTCGGGATTAAATTTTCTGCCGAAGTAACTATAAATTTGTTCGAAGAGAAAGATCTTGGTTTATTAAAATTTAGCCTGATCAAAGGAGATTTCAGAAAATTTGAAGGAAGTTGGAAAATTCAAACCATAAAAGGCACTTCAAAAAACTCATTAATTTATGATTTAACAGTACAGGGTTGTCAGTGGATGCCTATTGGAATGATAGAAAAAAGGTTAAAAAAAGATCTTTCTGAAAATTTGATTGCGGTAGATAAGCAGGCAAAATATTCAAATAAATAATTAATTAAAATCTCAAAAATTAATTAATAGCCCCAAGGGGATTCGAACCCCTGTCGCCTCCGTGAAAGGGAGGTGTCCTAGGCCTCTAGACGATGGGGCCAAGGAAACAGCACAATAGCTTATAAAAAATTAAGAGTAAAGCTATCCTTTCGTCAAGTGTTGTTGATCTTTATTTTGGCCTTGCCACACTGGAACCGTGAAATGGAAGCATGAACCTTCACCAATTTCAGATACAACCCATATTCTCCCACCATGAACTTCAACAATTCTTCTGCAAACAGATAATCCGATGCCAAATCCTGAGGTTCCCTCAGATGTCTGTGGTAGTCTAACTCTATCAAGGAATATTCTTTTTTGTTCGCTTAAAGGAATTCCAGTACCTTTGTCACAAATCGTTATTTCAACCCATTGATTTGTTTTATGAATCATCGTAATTTTTATTGATCCAGAATCTTCAGAAAATTTGAGCGCATTTTCAATCAAATTCAAAAATACCTGTCTCATTCTTCTTTGATCTGCAAATACGCTTGGAAGATCAGAAGGTATATCTGTATCAATTTCTATTTTTCTTAATCTCCAAAACTTTTCTAATTCTAGAATTACTTCGGCACTTATATTTCCCAAATCAATTTTTTGAGGATTAAAAAGTGCTTCCCATTTAGTTGTTCCAACCTCAAGAAGATCTTGAGATAAAAGTTCAATTTCTTCTAAACGTCGTTTAATAACATCTTGCAATTTTTTAATATCAATTTGACCTAGTTTTTGACTTTGAATAGCAAGAGTAGCTGCAGTTAGAGGGGTCCTCAATTCATGTGCAACCATTCTCAAAAGTCTTTCTTGTGATTCGATTCTTTTTGTAAGTGTCTCATTTTCCTGTCTTAAGACTAATAGTTCATCCTCAAGGAGGAATTCTTTTTGTGTTCTTATTGAGTCAATTTTAGAAGGCTGGAGATTAATACCTAAGTTTTTTGTAACACCCTCCTGCTTCCACCTCGGCATCCAAGTCTGTAATTGAACAAAAATATTACTTCCTGCAAATATTTGTTTTGGAGCAGGTGATACTTTTATTAGTGCTGGTACAGCAACTAACCTATGCAACTCTAGTAGTTCAGGTTGTTCCGTAGGCTCAGAAATTTGAAGTGAGATTTCGAATTCGCATTCATCTGATTCTAAATAAGATAATAATGATTTCAGATCACTTCTTGAAAGATGATTTCTTGCCGCTACAAGTATTAGTTTTAGTTCTTTTTTTTCATTCAAATCATTTCCCCTGAAGTGTTGAAAAGCTGTTATTGCTTATAAACACATTAAGATATTTATCTTTATTTTACATATAAGCTATGAAATATATAGTTGATATTTATAAATGGTTGTTATTAATCAAAACGATAACATTAATTCCGGTAAATATAGTTCTCCGGAAGTTAGCGTAAATAGTAATTTAAAAAGATGGTTCTCTCGGAATATTGGCCTTTGGAAATCGAATAGAACTTATTTTCTTGAAGAAGGAATGAAAACTTATAACTTATGCATGAATATTAATATTGAAGCTCTTAAAAACAAAAAAGAATGGGAATCACATTATAAATTTACT
>QCBY01000030.1 GCA_003279005.1 Prochlorococcus sp. AG-347-J22
TTCAATTCAATCTGATAACTTAGTTTTTATTAGTAATAGTTTGATAGATGAAGATGAAATAGATTTAATTTCAAAGGAATTTTTTAAATATGAATGGGGAAATCATATTAAATACTTTTTAGATAAAAGAATTAATCTTAAAAATGCATATTCAACTCAATTTAAAAATGTCTCTTTTTTAGAAAACGTTAATTACTTTTTTAAAAATGTAATTGATATGTCGATTATAGAATTTAAAGCAGTAATAAAAGAATCTATTCCAGAAACAATTCCTCTTTACTATTCAGAAACTAATTTAAAAATAATTTAATAATGAAATTTGATTTATATCTTGTGGTTAACTAAAAATTATTTGACTATCTTGTACCTATATAGGATTTATATCGAATTAAACAATTGGACATTGACAAACTAATTTTAAAACCAGGATTAGAGGGTGTCCCAGTAGCCAATTCATCTATATGTGATATTGATGGTCAAAAAGGAAAATTATTATATAGGGGTTACTCAATTGAAGAATTGGCACAGAAAAGTAGTTTCTTAGAAACCGCTTTTTTATTAATTTGGGGAGAATTACCCACAGCAAAAGAATTAAGAGATTTCGAAAATGAAGTACAGATGCACAGGAGATTAAGCTTCAGAGTTAGAGATATGATGAAATGTTTTCCTGCTTCAGGCCATCCTATGGATGCTTTACAGTCGAGCGCTGCCTCTCTGGGTCTTTTCTATTCAAGAAGAGCGATAGATGATCCCAAATACATCTATAACGCAGTAATAAGACTAATTGCAAAAATTCCAACAATGATTGCCGCATTTCAACTTATTAGAAAAGGACAGGACCCTATTCAACCCAGAGATGATTTATCTTATTCATCAAATTTTCTTTACATGCTCACTGAGAAAGAACAAGATCCAATAGCAGCAAAAGTTTTTGATAGATGCTTAACTCTTCACGCGGAACATAGCTTAAATGCAAGTACTTTCAGCGCGAGAGTTACGGCAAGCACTCTTACAGATCCATATGCAGTTATTGCGTCTGCTGTAGGTACACTCGCTGGTCCACTTCATGGAGGAGCAAATGAAGATGTTATAGCGATGTTAGAAGAAATCAAAACACCAGAAAATGCAGGTTCTTTTCTTGATAATGCTATTAAAAACAAAAGTAAAATTATGGGTTTCGGACACAGAGAGTATAAAGTTAAAGATCCTCGGGCAATTATTCTTCAAAAATTAGCAGAGGAGCTTTTTATCAGATTCGGTAAAGATGAAATGTATGAAGTTGCAAAAAAATTAGAGTTAGAGGCTATACCAAGGCTAGGACCAAAAGGTATTTTTCCTAATGTTGATTTCTACTCTGGTCTTGTTTATAGAAAATTAGGTATACCTCGTGACTTATTTACTCCTATTTTTGCAATTTCAAGAGTTGCAGGTTGGTTGGCTCATTGGAGGGAACAATTAGGAGCAAATAGAATTTTTAGACCATCGCAAATTTATACTGGTTCGTCTCCAAGAGATTGGATTACTTTAGAAAATCGCAAATAATTTTTTCGACTTTTCATAAAAGGCACACATATTGTTTATAGCGAGTTAATCTGTATATTAAATAGAAAAAAAATTTTGAACACCGGTTTAGATCTTGAAAACAGTTTTAATGAAATCTTGAAGGGTTTTGGCCTCTCCAGTGAACTTGCTCATATAATATGGATTCCTTTGCCAATGTTATTGGTTTTAGTATCAGCGGTAGTTGGTGTATTGGTAACGGTTTGGTTAGAAAGAAAAATATCTGCGGCCGCTCAACAAAGAATAGGACCAGAGTATGCTGGAGCTTTAGGAGTACTTCAACCGATTGCAGACGGTCTAAAGTTACTTGTAAAAGAAGATGTCATTCCTGCAAAAGCAGATTCTATTCTGTTCACTGCTGGACCAATACTAGTTTTAGTTCCGGTTATTCTTTCCTGGTTAATCGTGCCCTTTGGTCAAAATTTACTTATCAGTAATGTTGGTATTGGAATTTTTCTTTGGATTGCTCTTAGTAGTATTCAACCCATTGGTCTTCTTATGAGTGGATATGCCTCCAATAATAAATATTCATTATTAGGTGGTTTAAGAGCAGCAGCTCAATCTATTAGTTACGAAATACCTCTAGCTTTATCTGTACTTGCTGTTGTGTTAATGACAAATTCTCTTAGTACAGTTGATATTGTTAATCAACAAAGCGGCGCTGGAATTTTAAGTTGGAATATATGGCGACAACCTTTTGGATTTATCATATTTTGGATATGTGCTCTTGCTGAATGTGAGAGGCTGCCTTTTGACTTACCTGAAGCTGAAGAAGAGTTAGTAGCTGGTTATCAAACAGAATATGCAGGTATGAAATTTGCTTTGTTTTATTTAGGTAGTTACATAAATTTAATACTATCAGCATTATTAGTATCCATTCTCTATTTAGGAGGATGGGGGTTTCCTATTCCCGTTGAGATAATTGCTAAGGTTTTCAATCTCCCAATTAATGCTCCGGTAATTCAAATATTCACAGCTTCCATAGGAATTATCATGACTATACTTAAAGCATATCTTTTAGTTTTTCTCGCGATCTTATTGCGTTGGACAACTCCCAGGGTCAGAATAGATCAACTACTTGACCTTGGATGGAAATTCCTTTTACCCATATCTCTTGCTAATCTTCTCTTAACAGCAGGACTAAAACTTGCTCTTCCTCAATTCTTTGGTGGATAAATTTAAGTAAATATACTTAAATTATAAATTGATACACTAGAATGATCCTATAAAGTTAATTTTTTAATGATGAAAGATTTTCTTCAAAAAGTAAATAGTTATATAAAGGAGGCAATTAGTGCTGGTAAATATTTATATGATGGGCTTTCTGTAACTTTTGATCATCTTCGGAGAAGACCAGTTACTGTTCAATACCCTTACGAGAAGTTAATTCCCTCAGAAAGATACAGAGGGAGAATTCATTATGAATTTGATAAATGTATAGCTTGTGAAGTCTGTGTAAGGGTTTGTCCAATTAACCTACCAGTGGTTGATTGGGTTATGAATAAAGAGACAAAAAAAAAGGAACTTAGAAATTACTCCATAGACTTTGGGGTCTGTATTTTTTGCGGGAATTGTGTAGAATACTGCCCAACAAATTGCTTATCCATGACAGAGGAATATGAACTAGCTACATTTGACAGACATAATTTAAATTTTGACAATATTGCACTAGGTCGACTACCTACAAATGTAACTACTGATCCATCAGTAAAACCTCTTAGAGAACTCACATATTTGCCTAAACAAATCATGGACCCTCATGAAGTTCCTGATTCTGACGTTCGTGTTGGTAAATTGCCTGAAGAGGTTTATGATTGGATGAAAAAAGATGTAAATGATAAAAAGGGTTCTACTGTTACAAAAAACAATTAATCTAAATAATTTATGTCCATAGCAGTAACAACACAAATAGTTTGTTTTTCAGTTTTATCTCTAGTCATCATAATAGGTGCATTAGGTGTAATCCTACTCGAAAGCATTGTTTACTCTGCATTTTTACTTGGTGGGGTATTTTTGAGTGTTGCAGGCTTATACCTACTTTTGAATGCAAGTTTTGTAGCTGCAGCTCAAGTATTAGTCTACGTAGGAGCAGTAAATGTTCTTATAATTTTTGCAATTATGTTAGTTAATAAAAAGGAAGACTTGAAACCTATCGATAATCTTAAGTCAAGGAGAGTTATATCAACATCAATTTGTTTAACTCTTCTAAGCCTTTTAATCAGAGTGGATTTATCAAAAATTTGGGGATTAGCTAGTCCTGATACATCTATAGGGGAAGAATCTACAATAAGAATTGGAGAACACTTATTCAGTGATTATCTTCTCCCTTTTGAAGTGGCATCCGTATTACTTTTAATGGCGATGATTGGAGCTATAGTTTTAGCTAGAAGGGATGTATGAATCAAGATATTTCTACAGGGTTACCAGTAGATCAAGAATTGATTGAAAAATCAAGTGAACCATTGCTAATGAAAAAAAATTAATATGAACTTAGAATCGATTCCACTTCAAGCTTTCTTAATAGTTTCCTCAATATTATTTTGTATTGGTATTTGGGGATTATTAAATAGTAGAAATGCAGTAAGAGTTTTGATGAGCATAGAATTAATGTTGAATGCAGTGAACATAAATTTGATGGCCTTTTCTTCTTTTATAGACAATAACCTAATTCAAGGTCAGGTTTTTACAATTTTTGTCATTACAGTTGCAGCAGCTGAAGCAGCTGTTGGATTAGCTATATTGTTATCCCTTTATAGGAATAGAGTAACTGTGGATATGGAAAGTTTTAATTTGTTAAAGTGGTAATAAGCATCTATTGAAACTTTCTTTAGTTCTTATTATTTATAGATTTAACAGCTCAATTGCTGAAGAAGCATCCATATTCTGTGAAAATGCTCTTAAAAATAAAAACATTAAAGCGTACCGAATACAAAGTGATTTTGATAAAAACCAACTAGAAAGCTACTTTTGCAATCTTGCTTTATTACCAGAGGTAGTTATTGTTCTTGGAGGTGATGGAACTGTTCTGAAATCTGCTAATGCATTAGTTAACTATGATATTCCATTACTAAGTTTTAATATCGGTGGTAATTTGGGATTTTTAACCCAAGAAAAAGATTTTTTATTTGATGAATCGTTTATTGAAATCTTAGAAAAAGAGGAATTCATAATCGATTTTAGAGACAGGCTACATTGCGATGTATACAGTAATGAAAATAATAAAGTTTTAAAAAAAATAAAAAGCTTTGATGCATTAAATGATTTTTATTTTAAATCTGTTGAAGAAGATATTTCTCCTACCAATCAAATCCAAATCGAAATAAATAATGAAAAAGTTAACGAATATAAAGGTGATGGTTTAATTATTTCTTCTTCAACTGGTTCTACAGCATACTCTCTGGCTGCTGGAGGTCCAATAGTACATCCTTCTATTGATGCGTTTGTAATCAATCCAATATGTCCTATGAGTTTAGCCAGCCGTCCAATTATTATTCCTGATACAAGTAAGATCATTATTAGAGCAATACCAAAAAATAAAAGAGAAATAAAACTGTGGAAAGACGGATCAA
>QCBY01000031.1 GCA_003279005.1 Prochlorococcus sp. AG-347-J22
ATGAATAAAGATCATATTGATTCTGTTCATAAATATCTCATACATTATGGAAAGGTATCAAACTTTAAGGAAGCTTATTTGGAAGAAATTTCAAGCCAGTTTATGAAAATTAATTATGATGGTAAATCTGCAATAATAAATTTTAAATATGAAATTTCAGAGGAAGAAATACATTCAACTCTGGTTTCGATGATAAAAGAAATTGAATTAATTAATTAAATTGATTAATTAAATCTGAACTTTATAAAATAATATCTAACAATTTTTTTGATAATAGTCAGTAATTAATTTACATTCTTCAAACGTGAGCATACTTAATCTTGAACTTGCCTTAAATTTTAAAATTGCACAGACGGCTAACAGGTCTGAACTGTCGACATTAAGTGCTTCTGAAAGCTCTAAAACTCTTAGTCCCTTCAAAATTTATACGCTAAGAATAAACCCAAAAAAGATTTGAGTTTTGATTTAGTGTGCAGCATTTTTTCCTAATCCAGCTATGAATGGGAAAGCTTGTTCATCCCCAAATATATCTTCATTGGAAGCTTTAGGAATATCAGTTTTGTCATTATTGTTATTTGAAATATTATTGGGTTTTAACTCATTAGAAACATCATTATTTAATTCACTTACAATTTCATCTGCTAAGCAATTACTAATATTCAAAAATAATGAAATAACTAAAACAAATAGAAATGAAATGAATTTTTTCATAGAATAGAAAATACTTAAATACTATTTTCCTATTTAAATGAAGTAAAGAAAAATATTTTTATAAAATAAAAACAATTTTAAATAAAAAATTTTTAAAAATAATTCATATCATTTATTTATTTTTTTTCTTTTCGTAAATCTAACTAAATAATAGATTCCAATAATTATTAGAATAGCAATTGAATATTTCAATAGAAAAAAATAAACTACATAAGCTAAAAAAGGGAACAAACACGCTCTTTTGACATTGATTTTTTGAACTGAGGTCATTTTATTCCAATTTAAATAATCCCTCCACTGAAATATTTTCTTCATTTTTCTCTCATTATTATTGTGCTTAAACATAATATTAAAAATATAATTTATAAAAATCTTTTTCCATTTTAATTAAGATAAACAAAATTCTTTAACAAGTAATAAATTATTTGATTATAAATATAAAAATATACTTTTCCTTACTTATTTAATGAATAAAAGAAAAATTTGGAAAATTAATAAAACAGTTTTACCTCAACATTCAGATCATGCAGGAGTTATGTGGCACGGTAGATATTTTAATTGGCTTGAGGAAGGAAGAATTAATGCCCTTTCAAAAGCAGGAATAAATTATTTTGATTTAACTAATAGTGGTTTTGAACTGCCATTAATAGAATCTACAATAAAATATATTCTACCCTTGTATATTGGGGATAATATTAGAATTGAAAGTTTATTCAGTATAGATAAAGGCCCTAAAATTAAAATAAGTTCAAAATTCATTAAGGAGAATGATAAGGTTTCAACACTGGCTGAGGTTAATTTAGTTTTAGTAGATAAAAATAATTTTTCTATTATTAGGAAGAGACCTGATTTTATATCAAACGCTTTTTTAAAGTTGAACTAATTACATATTTTAAGATAATTTTGTAAATACCTAAAGAAGTTAATTTTTATTCGCAAATGAAGTATATATTTTTAGTCCTAGATTCATATCAATATCAAATGGAATCTAATTATCAAGAAACATCTTCTATGACTAATCTTTTTACCGAAAATAAATTTATTGGATGGTTAGGTCTTTTTATCATTTTCTTTTCAATCTTCATAATTATAATTTTTCAATATTTTGAATGGGAAAGTAATGACAAAAATAAGGGGGAATAAGAATTCGTTTATAATAATAGTAAATATATTTTGTAAAATGGCCATTTACTTAAAGATAACTAATTCAACAGAAGTTGTAAAAAAAAAGACCTCAAAATGGCTTACAGATATTACACCTGAAAGGATTGATAGAAAAATAGTTGAAGATGAAGTTATTAAGGGTATTATTGAACAATTAACACTAGAAGGTATTGAAGGGGAGATTTCAGCAATAAATGGTTTTGATGTAAAAAACTCTACATTAATTACAAAAAATAATTTTGTCATTAGAAAAACAAAATCTTTTTAATGCTTTATTAAATAGTAAAAATATAAATTGATGAACAATTTTTTTACCGTTTTAATTTCTTTAATTTTTTATAATTTAAATATTTATTTTTAGAATTGATCTAATAATAAAAAGAAGAAATAAATTATATGATGCATTAAGTGCAAATTATTTTCTAGTTACGTTAAATCAAATTATTGATGAAAATATATACAATTTATTAGAGGAAAGGATTAGATTAAAAGAGATTGATGCTTATGGAAATGAATACTTTAAAAAGTGGTTAGGCAATCCTCCTCTTGATCAAATTTCAATTAAGAGGAGCCTTAATAATGATTTAAAAAGATTTAAAGAGGGTATACCACACTTTTGAGAAAAGTTTTTTTAAAATAATTTTAAGGTCTAGATTCTTTTTTTGAGAAATGGAAATCATATTGCAAAATAAATCCCGATATTAATGATGAAATAATTGGAGCTAATAGAATTTTGGGGAATAAGAACTGCTATATATTCATAGCAAGTCAAATAGAAAAATCTTACTTAAAAACGATGGGAAATAATTATTTAAAAAAAAATAATCAAAATTATAAAAAAAGGTATCATCTTTGAAAATCATTGTATGGAAATACTTAAACAAAATTGTCGAAAAGTCAAAGAAACGCCAAATACCGGAGACCGAGGAGTCGATTTAATAGCTTCTATTGACAATTTAAGAATTTGTATTCAATCTAAGAACCACAAAAAAATTTTAGGGAATAAGGCTTTGCAAGAAATTTCATCAGCAAAAAATATTGGAAGGGAACTCAGGCTGTATTAGTTTCAAAATCTGGCTTTACTAAATCAGCTTATAAACTAGCTAGAGCTAATAAAGAGAAATTAATAAACGAATCTGAATTAAAAGATTTATAAAATTATAAATTTAATTCACATTAGCTGAGTTATCCCCTCCTTGTATAAAATTATTGTCGTAAAAACACCAGAAGCCCACAATAAACCCCTTGCGATAGGTATATTAAAAACATAAGCCCATATGTATAAAAAACGAAAAAGAGGATGTAACCAAGCGGCTATCAACGAAAGATTAGAATAAGGTAAAGTAATTAAACAAAGCAAGCAAGCAGGAGCATGAATAGAAATACTTTCCCAACAATTCTGATGACACCAAACAGCCCTTTTACCAAAATCTGGAAGTTCATCAAATAATGCTCTTGGTGCGGACATATTCGCCATGGAATAACCCGCTTTGATTCGCCCTATTGTTAAAGGAATTGTCGATAATAAAACCACAAGAACAGAAAGGCAAAGGCTCCAACAAAATACAATTGGCATATAACTTTTATATTTAATTCAGCCTACTAATTACTTTCTATTATCGCGGTAATAATTATTTTTTAGCATGGTTACAAAAACTTAAAATATAATTATCATAATTACAATTTTTATAAATAATAATGGATTTTTCAAAAATACTTATAATCTTACTTAGTAGCATTTTTATCTATCTTTCTTTTTTATTTTTAGGATTCAAACTAAGAAATAAAAACATAAAAGCACAAAATATATCTAAACAAGAAAAATAATTTTAAATGTCCTAAAAATTTATATACAACTAAAAACATATTTACTTCTTTTACTTATATTTTGTGAAAAATACAAAACTTCATTAATATAGTAATAAGATAAGAATAAAAAATTTTTTGAATTTAGTTTAACTAATAATGAAAAAGGTAAATAAATTTGTCCAAAGTTTTTTATTTATTTCAATTTGGCTAATAATATCTTCTTATTTACAAAAGTATTGGAACTTCTTTCATTGGGAATATATCTATATTAATTTAAGAACTATTTTTGATAAGCAAATTTGGTTTGTTTTGGAGAAATACCTTTTTGGGCTTGACATTGGTTATTGGATAGAAGAATTATTAAGATTTTTATCCTATGAGATACCCAAAGAGACTTTTAAATATGTACCAATTTTTTTCTTATTGAAATATATTTGGATCAAAAGATAAAAAGATGAATCAGACAGATTTAACAAATTCCTGAAACTTTTTATATAAATTTTCATCATTAATTTTTCTAAGAACAAATAAGGTTCCCTTGTCACCCCTGCAAATTCTTAGATCTTTATTTAAAAATGTGATTTCTAACCATCCTTTTTGTTCTCTCTTTATCTTTTTTAAGGCCCTGAATTTATTTTTTCCAAAATTTGGTCCAATTATGCCTGCATGCGTAAATCTA
>QCBY01000032.1 GCA_003279005.1 Prochlorococcus sp. AG-347-J22
TTTTTGAATAGTTCTCCTTCTATCAGTTTCAGATATAGCTTTTTTCATAGATTCGGTAAAATTATCTGCATAAAGTAAAGCAACCCCTTCCACATGCCTCGCAGCTCTTCCAATAGTTTGAATTAGCGAACGTTCTGCTCTCAAAAAGCCCTCTTTATCTGCATCTAAAATTGCTACTAAAGAAACTTCTGGTAAATCAAGTCCTTCCCTAAGCAAATTTACTCCAACTAATACATCATATTCACCTAATCTAAGATCTTGTATAATTTCTATCCTTTCAATTGAATGAATTTCAGAATGTAAATACCTCACCCTTACTTTGTTATCAGATAAAAAATCTGTAAGATCTTCCGCCATCCTTTTTGTGAGAGTAGTAACGAGTACTCTTTGTTTCTTTTTAGCTCTAACTCTTATTTCTGATAAAAGATCATCTATTTGACCATCACTAGGCCTTACATCAATAATTGGATCTAAAACACCAGTTGGTCTGATAACTTGTTCAATAAATTGGCCTTCGCATTGATCCAACTCCCATTGACCAGGAGTTGCACTAATAAATAATGTCTGTTTAGATTTTTCCCAAAATTCCTCACACTTTAAAGGCCTGTTATCCGCAGCACTCGGCAACCGAAACCCATGATCTATTAATACTTTTTTTCTAGCTTGATCTCCGTTATACATTGCATGCAGTTGTGGACATGTTACATGACTTTCATCAACTACTAATAACCAATCTTCTGGAAAATAATCTATTAAGCATTCTGGAGGAGTCCCTGCCTCTCTACCAGCCAAATGACGAGCATAATTTTCAACACCATTGCAATATCCTACTTCTCTAAGCATTTCCAAATCATATTTTGTTCGCTGTTCAAGACGTTGAGCCTCCAATAACTTCCCTTCATAAGCAAATTTATCTAGTTGTTCTTTTAATTCACTTTTTATAGCACTAATAGCAGCGTCTAATCTTTCTTTTGGAGTAACAAAATGCTTAGCTGGATAAACACTGACTTGATCAAGACTCTCAAGAATTTCTCCAGTTAATGGATCAACAAATCTAATAGCCTCTATCTCATCCCCAAATAACTCAATTCTTATCAATCTATCTTCATAAGCTGGAGCAATTTCTAATACATCCCCTTTAATTCTAAATCTGCCTCTAGTAATTTCTACATCATTCCTTGTGTATTGATTATCAACTAAAGCTCTTAAAGAAGAGCGTAAATTTATTGATTCTCCTACTACAAATTTCACAGCAGCCTTTAAATATTCACTTGGTATTCCAAGGCCATAAATGCAGCTTATTGATGCAACAACTATTACATCTTTCCTTTCAAATAATGATCGAGTAGCGGAATGCCTAAGCATGTCAATCTCCTCATTAATTGATGCAGTTTTTGCTATGTATGTATCACTTACTGGAACATAAGCTTCGGGTTGATAATAATCATAGTAAGAAATGAAGTATTCAACTGCATTATTAGGAAAGAACTCTCTTAATTCATTGCATAATTGAGCCGCTAAAGTTTTATTATGAGCTAAAACAAGTGCAGGCCTGCCAGTTTGTTCTATTACATTTGCAATAGTAAAAGTTTTTCCGGTCCCAGTTGCTCCCAAAAGAGTTTGAAACTCTTTACCGTTATTAACTCCATGAACTAATTTTTTAATAGCCTCAGGCTGATCACCATTAGGTTCATATGGTGCTTGAAGCTTATAGTTATTCATTCAGCCAATAGCTTAATTTTTTACATACTAAGAAATTTTTTCTTTGATTATTGAATTTACCAAAGATTCTTTTAAACCTCTAACAACAGCAATCATTGATATTAAATCATCTAATCTATTAACCACAGATCCAACTCCAACTGCGGAAGCTCCGCATGATAATGCTAAGGGACATGTAACTTCGCTTAAACCTGAAGCACTCATAATTGGAATATTAATAGACTGTTTTTCAAATTCTTTATATATTGCAAAAGTAGCTGCCAATGTAGGCACTGACTTTTCAAATAATCCTTGTATCCCTGAATTATTTGGATTAGAACTTTTACCTCCTTCAGTTTGTATAATATCAGCGCCTTCTAATACTAATTTAACGGCAAGATCCACCTGCCTATATATAGGAATTGTATGGGGAACTGTAACTGATAGAGGAACATTAGGTAAAATATCTTTAGTTTCTTTTGTAAGGTTTAAGACTTTCTCCTCCGAAAAAATAATTCCTTTTTCATAAAAACTATCATAGTTTCCTATCTCAATTAAAGAAGCTCCCGCTTTAACAGAGTTAATAAATAATTTAGGATCCACGGAACTTACACAAATCGGTAATGATGAGATCTCAATTGCAGATTCAACTAATGCAGGTTTGCATGCTATGTCAATCAAATCAGCACCTCCTAAAAACGCTGCTTCTGAAATTTTGTGAACAGATTTAGGCTCGAAATTATCTAATCCCGAAATAACTTTGAGTAAAGATTTATGGCTTAACTCCTCTTGAATTTTTTGTGGCAAAAGATTAATCAGACTCATTGACTTAATGAAATTATTACCTGATTGTGACATTGTTTTAGTAAAAGAGTGAATTTTTTAAAAAATATTATTTGAGTTAAACAATATGTCTAATAAAAATTTAATGCAAAAAAATTGGACATCATGGCATCATCTAATGCATAAAGAGTTATTAAGGGACAAAAAACTTATTCCTAATGGAGCGAATCTATTGATAGCAGTTTCTGGAGGACAAGATTCAATGGCTTTGTTAAGCCTAATTAATGATATGAAAAATCAGCACAATTGGCTTGTGCATGTTTGGCACGGAGATCATCAATGGCATGACAAATCTGAGGTATATGCACTTGAATTAAAAAAATACTGTGATAATAAAAATATCACATTTTTTTGTGACCGAGCTTCTAAAAAAACAATTTCATCTGAAGAAAAAGCGCGTGATTGGAGATATAAAAAATTAAGTGAAAGAGCAAATAAATTATTAAATGAAAAGCAAACAAATAAGGATATTTACTTAGTAACTGGTCATACTAGTACAGATAATGCAGAAACATTTTTACTAAATTTAGCTAGAGGAAGCAATTATGCAGGACTAAGCTACATCGACAAAAAAAGATTACTTGATCATAATATTTTTTTAATAAGACCATTATTAATATTTAGCAGAGAAGATACCAAGACAATTTGTAACTTGATGAACCTTCCCATTTGGGAAGACCCATCAAATTATGATCTAACTATAAAGAGAAATTTAGTCAGAAAAAAAATTATTCCAACTTTTGAAACTATGTATCCAAGTTATTCCAAAAGAATAAATAGTTTTGCAAAAAAAATGAGTAAATTCAATGAAGAACAACAAGATTTAGCTAAGCTTGCTTACCTATCATGTAAAGATGCCAATGGAATAAAAAGAGAACTATTAAATACCTTATGCATTGAAGCAAGGTGTACAATTTTAAATGTTTTTTTAAGACAAAATTGTAAAAAACAATTAAATTCAAATAATCTAAATGATTTAGCTTCCTCTATTTTTGAAAAAGATAGAGGCCAAATCAACTTGCCCCAAGGATTAAAAATTGTTTGGAATAAGGATCATATAATTATTGAAAAATCC
>QCBY01000033.1 GCA_003279005.1 Prochlorococcus sp. AG-347-J22
TTGTTATTTTTGGAAATCCGTAAATGACGATTAATCCTAAAATTACGAGAATCCATACAGTTGGTATTTGATTATTTGTCGGATATTTTAAAAGTTCATTTTCTAATAGTTTCCCTTCATTAATGCCAATTCCTAATTGAAGGAATTGAGCTTGAAATATTAATAAAGCAAGAGCATTTACAAATCCGCTTAATACACCTGTTGGTACAAACCTCATTTGATAAGCCAGCCTTAGATATCCCCAGAGTATTTGAAAAACACCTGTTAATAATCCTGCAGCTATTAAATAGGAAAGACCAAGATTTGTTCCAGGGGCCTGAGCTTCTCCAATAGCAACAACCCCAGTCATTAAAAGTGCTGTTGAGCCTGTCGCGGAAGTAATCATACCCCTTCTGCCGCCAAGAATCGCAATTGTTATAGATAAGCAGAAAGCGCCATAAAGTCCAACTTTAGGATCAACTCCAGCAATGCCTGAAAAAGCAATCGCTTCAGGAATCATTGCAAAAGCCACAACTAAACCTGAAAGAATATTAGATTTTGGATCATCTAACCAATTTTTAGATAAATATTTGGTGAAATTTGACATTTTAATTTCTTCTTATACTTAAAAAGTTACCTTATAGAGGAGGCAAAATACTTTCTGGATCACAAATATTCTTTAAAGTTTTTAATTCACTCAGTCTTTCCCCAAAAGATAAATAGACTTCTTCTTCATGAGAATCTAAATGATTATGAATTTGAGCTAAATGAATTTTTGGGAAAAATATTTTAAGTTTTTTCCAGGATTCATTCATCCACTTCAAAACAATTTCCTTTTCTTTAAAGTCATCTTTTTTCCATGCGGCATATATCCAAGGTTTCCAAGTGCATGCTCGATGAATAAAGAAACTTGTTTTATCATCAAATTCTTTTGTTTTCCCCCCAAGTTGTTGTGAAGCAACATAACAAGATTTATTTGGTTTGTTCTTAATTATTTCTCTCATACAGTTAATAAAAATTTGAATATCATCTTTTAAATTTCCTCCCAGAAGGCTAATTACTTCTGAATGGTTATTCTTATTTAATTCAAATAAATCTAGTTCTTTTGGAAAAAAATTTATCTGATTATAGTTTTCATAAAGTTGTATTTTGAGAGAAGTAAATTTTTTAAGTTTTTTTAAATAGTTTTTAGTAGTTTTGTTATCTGAGTCATTTTTTATCTCCGCGAAGATATAAATATATATGTTTTCTGCATAAATCCATTGAAGGCTTAAATTCTCTGGGAATCCTTCAGCCAAATTAATAATCTTTGAGAGTTCATTATCATTTACAAATCCTTCAATAATTTGAATAGGGTAAGATTGGTAAGTTTTAAGGCCAATTTCAGTAATTATTGCGAGAAAAGGAGCAGCACCTTTAAGTCCTTCCCATAGTAGTTTTTGAGCTGAATTTAGACTATTTTGTTCTAATGAAATAAAAGTCCCATTTCCTAAGTATCCTTTAATGGACTCAATATTATCAATAGCTAATCCATATCTTCGACTCATAGGACTTATCCCTCCGGTTAATAAATAACCTGCTCCAGGAAGTTTTGATAGGCCAGTAGGAAAGGTCATATTATGTTTTTCTAAATAATTCATAAGATCCTTCATGATTACCCCTCCTCCAATTTTTATTAAATTCTTCTCTTTCTCAAGATGAATTTGGTTATATTCTTTTCTTAAATCAAGAGTAATTAAACCATTTCTAGCGCAGCCTGATGTAGTACCTCCGCTGCAAACACAAAGATATTCTGATTTTGATGATTTGTAATAGCTATTAAATAAATTGTCCTTTATTTTATGAATGATGTTTTTAACTTGAGCATCACTTGAATTAATATTTGGAACTTCAAGTAAATTATTATTTTTTTTCACTACTAAATATTCTTCTTTACTATTATATTATTAGTTATTGCTTAAAATTGGATACTTTCGATTCGAACTTAAATAAGCAAATTGGCATCCTCATTTGTGGTCATGGGAGTAGAAATAAATTAGCTATTACAGAATTCAGGGAATTAACTAGGCTCATACAAAAAAAATATCCATCAATATTAGTTGAATTTGGTTTCTTGGAATTTGCAAAGCCATCTCTTACTGATGCTTTAGATAAATTAAGAAGTAGCTCTATAAAAAAAGTAATAGCTATTCCGGCGATGCTTTTTGCTGCTGGGCACGTAAAAAATGACATACCAAGTTTGCTTATGAATTATGCGAAGAAGACTGATATAGAAATAATTTATGGAAGAGAATTAGGAATTAATAATTTAATGATTAGTGCAGCCTGCGAAAGAGTTAAAGAAGTATTCAAAAAAAACGATTCTTTAATTCCTGAAGAATCATTATTAGTAGTAGTTGGGAGAGGCTCTTCTGATCCTGATGCAAATTCTAACGTATCTAAAATTACAAGAATGGTAGTTGAAGGAGTTGGCTTAGGATGGGGAGAAACTGTATTCTCGGGAGTAACATTTCCATTAGTAGAGCCTGGTTTGAGAAATGTTGTAAGGCTTGGTTATAAAAATGTTATTATTTTTCCATATTTTCTTTTTTCAGGGGTTCTCGTAACAAGAATAAAAAGGCAGAGTGATTTAGTGGCACTTGATAATCCTCATATCGAATTCTATAAGGCAAAATATCTTTCATCTCATAAATATGTTATTCAAACGTTTGTAGAAAGAATCGAAGAAATTTTAAATGATGATAGCAACAATTTTATGAATTGTGCCCTGTGCAAATATAGATCGAGCCTATTTGGTTTTGAAAAAGAAGTTGGATTGGTACAAGAAAGTCATCATGAGCATGTTGAGGGTATAGGACTTAGTTGTGATTTGTGTGATTCTGAATGCAATGGGGCCTGTGAAACAAATATCCAAAGTGTAATTGATGATCAAGATCAGTTAGAAAAAACTATTATTGAAAATCACCATAATCACCATAATCACCATAATCACCATAATCACCATAGTACTTACCCTAATTCAAAACATCCTTTGGGTCCTGTCACGCTTCGCTTGCCTAGTAAAGATCAAATCTTAAGAAATTCAGTTGAAAATTGATGAATCAACCGTCTCTTTCTTAACTTGGTCTCAATAGACTAATCATATATAAGTTTTCCTAATGAAAAACAAGGAAACTATTTAACTCTATATTTTCCACAATTAATAATTAGTTTTCCACGTCCATTTCCACATGAAATTAGTTATATTGCATTGTTTCAAGAATAACAGCACTTCAACATAGTTGTTGATTTTTCTTAAGGTTATTACCAATTTGCACGATTGAAAAATGTTTTTTGCAAGATCTAATTTATAAGATGAGTCTCATTTGATAATTGTATATAATTTCTAAAATGAATTTTTTGACTTTTAAAAAAAAATAGTCAATTATATGACAACATGTTTGTTTATTTTATGAGTCAAATAAATCAAGAGAATGACATTCGATTTCAATTTGATAACCCTTCATCATCAAAAGTTTCTCTAGAAACTGAACTTT
>QCBY01000034.1 GCA_003279005.1 Prochlorococcus sp. AG-347-J22
ACTTTTTTAAAAATTTTAAAGGTTAGAAAAGTTGTTAAAAATAAACTTGTAATTAATGTAAAAGAATTTCCTCTTTTTACTTTTTGTTGATCCTTCACAAATCACATCTAGCTTTTTCCATTAATTGATCCATCCATTCTCTAGCTTTTTCTGCATCTGAGAATGGAACATCCATCTCTTTCCCTTCTCCAACAAGCCTTAGCCTACACTTGCCTTGAGATTCATCAGTTAAAGGTGCTTCTCCTGAAGTAAGAGCCATCAATTCTACCATTTCAAGTTTTTTTATTGTGAAACTATCTTTCTCTTCAAATGTTCCTGCTTCAAATGCACTCCACTTTAATTCGCCATCTTTTAAAAAGGCTGCACCAGAACTATCCAATTTACAAATTTCAGAACCACTAGCCCAACTTCTAAAAAGATTCTGCCTTCTTCTTTCAAGCCAGCCAAGAGCAGTTAATAGAACGAAGATTAAAAGTAATGGTAACCAAAGAAGTCCATGCAGCATTTGACTTTTACTATGAATCTGAGGATATATCAATTAGTTTAGCCACAAGTTGATCAATATTTAAACCTGAAGCATTCCAAAGCATGGGAAACATACTTTTACTGGTGAAACCAGGAGTTGTATTTATTTCATTCAAAAAGATTTTATTTGAAATCTTTTCTAAAAAGAAATCTACCCTTGCAAAACCGTAAATATGTAATGCTCTACAACTTTGAATAGCTATTTTTTTTATTTTTTTGGAGACTTGGGAATCTATATCAGCTGGAATAATTATTTTATTATCTAATGAATATTTTGAGTCATAATCGTACCAATCTGTCGAATATAAAACTTCTCCAACTTCAGATGTAGAAAGTTTTATATTCCCAATTATTCCGCATTCGAGTTCTCTAACATCTAAACCCTCTTCGATAACGATTCTTGAATCTATTTCCCAAGCCTTTTGTAAAGCATAGATTATTTCTGATTTATTCTTTGCCTTTGAAATACCAAGAGAAGATCCTGAATTAGCAGGTTTTACAAAAACAGGTAAATTTAATTTTTCAATAATTTCGACGGATAAATTATTTTTAACATTATCCTCACCTATATTTTGATTTTGGATAGCCAAATAATTTACTTGTGGAATTGCTAAAGTTGAAAATATTTTTTTCATCAATATTTTATCCATTCCTAGGGCAGAGCCTAAAATTCCACCACCCACCAAAGGCTTTTGGGTGAATTTTAATAATCCATGAATAGCTCCATCTTCTCCATTTAAACCATGCAATAAAGGGAACCATATATCAATACTATGAAACTCAATATTGTGTAGAAAGTTAATTTCTCTTTTAGGCAATAATTGGAACTTATTGGTTGAATCAACTCTACAATTGTCTTTTAAAATTTCTAAAGATTGATTGTTATCAAACCACACTCCATATTTATTTATGTAAAAAGCCCTAACATTAAATCGTTCTTTATTTGTTTTGGAAATTAGTGCTTTAAAAACTGTTTTCGCGGAAGATATTGATACATAATGTTCATTTGAACTTCCTCCAAAGATTATTCCAATACATTTTTTTTCTTTCCCTATCATTTAGAAAATTATTTACAAATTTGACCACTTAAAGAAAAAGATCTTGCAGCTGTTATTTTTACATCAATTTCGTCTCCAAATGAATAATTAAATTTAATGTTTTTTGGGATTTCTACAAAAGTAAGTCTGTTTGTTCTTGTTCTACCCATCATTTGTGAGGGGTTTTTTGGGATTCAAACCTTCTATCAAAACACTTTGAATATTGTTCAAGTATCTTTGATTTCTTTTTCTAGAGGTTTTATCAACAAGTTCGTTGATTTCTTTTAATCTTTCTTTTTTAACTTCTTCAGGAATTTGATTATCCCATATTGCTGCAGGCGTGTTAGGCCTTGGGGAATAAGCTGCGGTCATTACTTGATCAAAACCAATATCAGTTATTAATTTTAAAGTATCTTGATATTGTTGATCTGTTTCTCCGGGGAAAGCAACTATCGCATCTGCGGTAATTGATGCCTCAGGCATTAAACATCTTATATTTTCAATTATTTTTTTATATTTATCAATTGAATAACCCCTCGCCATTAATCTCAGGATTTCATTATTTCCACTTTGGAATGGAATATGAAAATGTTCACACACTTTGTCTAATTCATAACATGCTTCGATAAGCCTTTTTGAAAAATATCTTGGATGGCTTGTAGCAAATCTTATTCTTCTTATTCCTTCAACATCATGAATAAAATATAAAAGATCAGTAAGGCTATTTTTATTATTACCATCTCTTTTTGTCCCAGGGAGGTCTCTTCCGTAGGCATCAATATTTTGACCTAGAAGAGTTACCTCTTTATAGTTTTTATGTGCTAAATTTTTTATCTCGTTTTTAATTGCATCAGGATATCTTGATTGCTCTTTCCCTCTAACAGATGGGACCACACAATAAGAGCATCTTTCATTGCATCCATAAATTATATTTACCCAACCACAAATAGAACTATCTCTTCTCGCATTAGTAATATCTTCAGAAATAAAAGCTTCTTCAGTAGCAACAACTTGATTGCCTGAATCAACTCTACCCAAAAGATTTTCAAGATTATTAACATGTTGAGGCCCAATTATTAAATCAATTTCTGGAACTCTTCTTAAAAGAGAATCGCCCTCTTGTTGCGCTAGACAACCTGCAACAACTAACTTTAGTTTCGGATAATTATGCTTTCTTTTGACTTGCCTTCCTAAAAAACTATAAACCTTTTGCTGAGCACTATCTCTTATAGTACAAGTGTTGTATAACACTAAATCCGCTTTTAATTCGTCTACAGCTTTTGAATATCCTATTTTTTCAAGAGTACCAGCCATCCTTTCGGAATCAGCTTTATTCATTTGACAACCAAAAGTTGTTATCCAATAGGTACCAATGTTGGAATCTTTAAGAGGTTTTTTTTCTTCTTGAATTGATTTTGTTAGCACTTTGCTAAAAGTTCTGAAGGGATTAGTTAATTCAAAATTATAGTTTAAATAATTTTGGAGTAATATTTTTAAGGGCGAGCGAGGGGATTCGAACCCCCGAATAGCGGCGCCACAAGCCGCTGCCTTAACCACTTGGCGACGCCCGCCTCATGTCTATAAATTTAACAACAAGCGTGTAAAATTTCATGCTTATTAGTATTTTTTAGAAGATTTTGAATTATTTTCTTACTTTCTAACTATCTATTATTAATGTTTTAAAATAAA
>QCBY01000035.1 GCA_003279005.1 Prochlorococcus sp. AG-347-J22
ATTCTTTAAAGCATAAACATCTTCATATCTATTGTTATTACTTTCTATTGCAAGAGATGTTATTGGAGATCCATAATCGTAAAGTTTATCAGTATTTGTCCAACCTGTAGGCCAATGTAATTTTGAATCAATTTCTACTATATTAAAATTAATAATTTTATTTTCTTTAATATTTGAAATTAGATCGATTATGTCTTCATAATTCAGATCTGGATCACCTTGACCAAGCAAATAATAATTGTTTTTATCTATTTTTAATAAAGAAGTTTTTAAATTTTTATTTAATTTATATTTACTTAAAACATAAGCTGATGAAAATAATTTTTGATTTGATGCTGGCAATCTGGGAACTTCATCATTATAGGAACTAATTATTGTTCCGTTATTATTGATAATTGATACACTAAATGAATCATCAAGAGTTTGATTCAATAAAGCATCATAGGCAGGACATGTTTTATTTTTAGTAATTATTCCTGGGAAATTAAAATAAATACTATTTAAAATAGTTATTTTTTGATTTGTAAGTAAATATCTTATTAAGAAAGGAGATGTTACTAATACAAGAACTATTAAGAAAAATGAATAAATTTTTTTTATCACATTCAATTTATAAATTTACAAAAATAGATTCATTATCGGGTTTAATTTCAAATTCTTTTTTGAAAAAATATTTTTTGTTTTCTTCTTTGAAAAGCAACCAGTTATTTGGATAGATATGCATAAGAGCTCCTTTATTTAAAGGCTGAAGAAAATAAATATTTTTCCATGTTTTAACAAAGTTTTTACGTCTCTCTCTAATAACACTTCCGATACCAATATTTGCATCTTCAAATTTTGGATTTAATGAATAATGAGTTCCTTGATAATTATCAGACATTGGTTCAAATGAATCGAAATCATAAGGCTGAGGTAGCATCGATATTATTACACTATCAATATTTTTTATATTATTTGATTCATTAAATGATTTAAAAGTAAAGATTTTATCTTTTATATCTGGATAGTCTCTTTGAGCCAATGCTACGGCACCTTGATCAGCAAATGTAATAAATACATTATTATTTTTAGCTAATATCTTGTAAATAGTTAATCCAATTCTGTTAAATTTCAATCCTTCAAAATTAAATTCTATAGTAAATCTTTTATTAGAATCTGATAAACTTGGAATAATTGAATCCTCCATATTTTTAAGAGATTCGTTTAAATCTTTAGGTAATCGGTAATTGTTTTCCATCAAAATTTTTCAATACATATTTGAATAAGTTCTAAAAATTTATCTATTTCTGACTTATTGTTTATGGAACCTAAAGTAACACGAATATTTGAATATAGTTCATCATCTTTAAAACCAATATTTTTAAGTGTTGAACTAGGATTCCCAGATGAGCTTGAACAAGCACTTCCACTACTTATTGCTATTTTATTTTCTGACATGAAATTAACAATCTTGTAGGACCTTATGGGTTCAAACCTTTTATTAAGTAGTAGAAATGAAATATGATTGGGAAGCCTGTAGTTAATACTGCCTGTAATCTTTATGTGATTATTTTTCTCAATTTTTTGATAAAAATAATTTTTAAGTTTATCTATATTATTAGAAGGAAATTCAGTTATGTAATCATATAATTTTATTCTTCCTTGAATATTTTTTAATGCTTCATACATTCCAGCGATTAATGGTAAAGATTGTGTTCCTTGTCTTATTGAATATTCCTGAGAAAGTGATATGTCTTTATTTTTTAAAATATGTCTAGACTTTTCTTTTGTTAAAAGAATACCGATACCTTTTGGACCTCCAAATTTATGAGCAGATAAACTTAAAAAATCACATTTCAGATCTTTCCAACTGAATATTCCATTACTTAATATTTGAGTTCCATCTAAATGAAACATTACATTTAATTCTTCACATCTTGAACCTATAAATTGTACAGGTTGTATTGTCCCGATTTCACTTTGTCCCCAAATAATTGATGCAAGCTTGGTTTCTTTAGTTAATATTTTATCAATATTAGAAATATTTAATATTCCATCATTTTTTACTGTCCATTCACATATATCCCAGTTTTGTTTTTTTAATTTATTAGCACATATAATTGTTGCTTGATGTTCAACATTTGAAATAACAACTCTACCATTTTTAAATGTTTCATAAATATTACTAAATACAATACTTGTCGATTCCGAAGAACCAGATGTAAAAATTATATCCTCTGGCTCTGCTTCAAATATATAAGCAATTTTAGATCTAATTTTTTCAAGATATGTAGAGCATTTTATCCCAAGCTCATATGTAGATGATGGGTTATGCCAATAATTCCCATAAGTTGAATTTATTATATTTAAAACATTCTCAGATAATGGAGTTGTGGATGCATTATCTAAATAGATAAAATTATTTTCCATTAATTTACTAATATTGATCCTGAGAAAACCTTTTTAGCATTACCAGTCATCATGACTTCACAATCGTCTTTTGACCAATAAATTTTAAGATTACCTCCTGGTAAAGTTACTATGGTTTGTGAATTACAAAGGCCTAATTTGTAAGCTGCCACATGAATAGCACATGCACCTGTTCCACAGGCTAAGGTTGGTCCTGCACCTCTTTCCCATACTTTAACTTTGATATTATCTCTATTTAAGATTTGACAAAAATGAACATTAGTTTTATCAGGAAATAATTCATTTTTTTCAAATATAGGACCAAGTTTAGAAAGAGCAATTGACTCCAAGTCTTGTAGAAAGAATATTAAGTGAGGATTTCCCATTCCTACGGCATAACCTTTATTATTAAAATTTTTCTCAATAAAATCATGTGAAGGAATTGAATTTATTTTTTTTTCAATTGTTGTTGGAATATTTTGACTATCTAAAATTGGAACTCCCATTTTTACTGTAATTTCATCATTCATGTATTTTGCAATTTTTAAACCTGCTTTAGTCTCAATTTTATATTCAATATTTTTATTTTTA
>QCBY01000036.1 GCA_003279005.1 Prochlorococcus sp. AG-347-J22
TTACAAATACAAACCCTTTTTGAAATGGCTTTGTTTCTCCAGTTGGAATATTTGATATGTTTATAAACTTTTTTTCCTTTTTATTATTTTTATTTGGCTTTAAGGAATTTAGGGATGTTTTTTTTAAGGTAGGATTAATTTCAATATTAATATTCCAATTCTCAGGTTTTTTAATTTCTGGAGAATCGATAATTTCCATTAAATATTTTGCATTTTCTCTCACTTTATAGTCATAAGATTTCAAAAGTTCATTACAAAAAATTTTTGCCTCTTCCTTTTTATTAATTCCCGATAGTGCTGTTATTATTATGGTGCGTAAGTTTGCTCCCTCTTTACTTGAGGGCGGATAAGATTCAATTATTGGATATAAATATTCAATACATAAATTATATTCGCCTTTAATTAGAGCAAACTCTGCCTTCTCAACAACTTGCTTATATGAATCCATTCTCAGGCATTAATCATAGTTCCAATTCCTGAATTTGTAAAAATTTCTAGAAGTAACGAATGTTCAATCCTTCCATCAATTATGTGGGCAGCTTTTACTCCTTGAGCCAAGGCTCTTATACAGCATTCCGTTTTTGGCCTCATACCATTAGAAACAACATTTTTTTCAATATATTTCCTAGCCTCTTTTAGGTAAATTTGTTTTACGAGACTATTTGGATTATCTCTTTCTTTGAGTATTCCTGGAGTATCAGTTAGAAGAATAAGTTTTTCAGCATTTATTGCAGCAGCAACTTCGCCTGCCACTAAATCAGCATTGATGTTATGGATAATGCCATCTGCTGTAGAACCAATACTGGAAATAACAGGTATATATCCTTTCTCAATAAGAGGGTCTAACAATTCAGGATTTATTTTTGTAACCTCCCCAACTAATCCATAACTGCCATCTCCTAATTCTCTTGACTGAATGAGGTTGCCATCAATTCCTGAAATCCCGACAGCTAATGAGCCTGTTTTATTTATGCCCCTTACTATTTTTTTATTTACTCTTCCCATTAGCACCATCTCAACAATTTCCATCGTTTTCTTATCGGTTACTCTTAACCCATTTTCAAATTTTGGCGATATTGATAGTTTGTTTAACCAAGTATTGATTTCTGGACCCCCACCATGTATCACTATGGGACATACTCCAACACTTGACAGAAGAGCAACATCTCGAAAGAAAGATTTTCTTAATTTTTCATCTTCCATAATAGAACCACCATATTTAATAACAATTTTTCTACCTGAAAAACTTTGTATGTAAGGAAGTGCTTCGCTTAATATCGATACTCTTAGGGAATCATCCATCATGAAATGAATATTAAAATTTGATTGAATTGATAAATTGAATTTTCCTAAATATATTCCAATATCTAGTAAAAGAAAATCAAATCGAATTCCTTTTTATTATCGTTGACAATAAATTCTGATTCAAGACCTTTGACGAAAAACCTATTTAATCTTTCTTGTTTCTCAATCCACTGCTCAAAGGGCACATCATTAATTTCAAAATGCATCCGAAAGCCATTCTTTTCTTCTTTTATGATTTCTTCAACCTCTTTAAGTTGAGGAGGATTATCTTCATCCCATAAATTCAATGCCTCTAATGAAGATTCTAGATGTGCTTTTATTCCATACCTCCACCTGGTTACATCTCTAACTAGGGCAGTTAATTCCTCAGGCCTATTAAATTTATTTGCCTTAAAATCTTTTTTATTTAATAATCTAACTGGAGGTATTTCAGAAGTTTTCAAACCAAGACCAATTAGTAAAATAGGGACTCCATAAAAGAACGTTGGAACGCTTAGATTAACGGATTCAGTAAAATAGGCTGTCATTCCAATAAAAGCTAAAAATCCTCCCAAAACTGTTATTATGTTTGCAGGAGATAGGTATTTCTTCATTTTTATTTATTAGAAATGTTAATGAATATTATGCAAGATCATAAATCTATAAATCAAGAAGACTTAATTTTAAAACTTGATCAAGATAGAGCTTGGCTTTTGGAGAATCTTGATAAAGGTAAATGGTCAGAGATAAGGAGTGAACTTGCTGATCTTGAAAGAAAAATAAGCAAACTTATTATACGTGTTCAAGAATTAAATCTTGATACTTAATCTAAAAAGGTATTTCGTCAACCTCTGGAACTAAGGGAGAACTATCCCACTTTGCGGTTTCGTTATTTCCTGAATTTTCGTTAGAAGAATTGCTATTGTTGATATTAGAAATGTTAGCTTCTTTTTTCTCTTGGGTTATTTTTCCCGTTGGACTTATATGATGGATTCTAGAAGCTGTCAGTTCAGCTTGCTTTTCTTTAGTCCCATCTTTTCTGGTTACTGAGTTCATCCTAAGACGTCCCTCAATAACTATATTTTGACCTTCTTTTAATTCTTGCACCATTTCTTGCGCGATAGTGCCCCAACCTAAAACTTTTAATTCTCTTGATGGATCTTCATCACGCAACCC